>NZ_CADDTS010000036.1 GCF_902753875.1 Acinetobacter bouvetii
TTGATGAAATACGGTATTCTGATGTGACAAAACCTGAGTCCTTATAGTTAAAGTGTTTGGTCGCACTTATATTTTAACTACTTTAGACTCAGGTTTTTTATTTAAAGCAAACTATGGGACAGCAGTGACCTTCAGGTCGCTTTTTTCATCTCTGGCTTTACATTTTCCCTATGCAGAAAAAAGTCTTCTGTATGTTGCAGCGAAAGCTTATGATCTCGCTGCAACGAGTTAAACTAGAGCAATTGATGCAAATCTACATCTGGATATTTGCCCTTAATCTCAGTTTTTAGCCGCGCATAGACATGATCCGCCTTGGTTGGTCCATAAAACTCGCAATAACACTCATAGATGATTGTGATCACCTGAGCATAACTGGTCAGTGGTAAAAACTCAGTAAAAGCAGCTGTATTTATATTGTCCGATGTTGCTATCGCCAAACCTCGCTCTTCTAGTTGATTTTTCACCTCTGTATTAAAATCTGTGAAATCCAACGCTGTAACGGTACGAACTACCCCATCCACCAGATCAAAGAAAGCATTTGAAATATTAATTGAAACTGATGTTTCTTTTTCCACCTTGGGTTTCGTGTCCAGTAATACCTGCTTTTCGACTGCCGACATTTCAGATATAAGCTGTTTCAGCATATCTTTACGATAAAAGCGTAATTCTTCAGTATTACAGATATCATTTAAGAAACGATTGAGTACAAAAGAAGGTTTATCGCCATATTCCTGTTCCCAATATTTAAGCACCCGCTCCAATACCGTACCTTGCATAAAGTGACTTAAACCACGTTCAATCGCTTGTTTCTTTTGCATCACACTCAGTAATTCATTTGGCATGGCTAAACTCCCCCCTTCGTGGTTTAGTGGCGTTTGGTAATATCGTCTGTTTCAAACGTGACATCCTGCTGAAATTCTGGATAAGACAATTCGGCATGCTCGGTATAATCCAGACCGCGTTGTTCATGTTGTGTACTGACACGTAGGCCACCCAACATTTTCTCCAACACTTTAAATGTGATAAATGCAATGCCAAAGCCCCAGGCAAATGCTGCCAGAACACCTAAAACCTGAATGGAGATGATTTGCGAATTAAACATATCGGTTTCAAAAAACAGACCTGCAGCTACAGTTCCCCATGCTCCACAAAAACCATGTACCGTCACCGCATCAACCACATCATCCAGTTTTAATTTTTCCATAAAACTTGGCATGATGCTAACAATCAAGCCTGCGACCGCTCCGGTAACAACAGCGAAGAGTGGTGACATCGTTGCACATCCTGCAGTAATACCGACCAAACCACCCAGTGAGGCATTAATTGAAGTACGCATTAAAATCGCCTTGCCACGAACCAAGGCATACAGCATATAAGCTACTGCACCCGCGCAGGCAGCCAAATGTGTATTCAAGGCAATACGACCAATACTCACATTAGCATTGACAGTTGATGCCGCATTAAAACCAAACCAGGCAAACCAGAGGATAAATCCCCCCAATGCCACCAAAGGTAAGTTATGACCTGCCAGGAAATGACTTTGCCCATTACGCCCAAAGCGCCCTAAACGTGGCCCCAAGACAATAATTCCGGCCAAGGCCACCCAACCACCAATGGAATGCACCACGGTAGAACCTGCAAAGTCGATAAAGCCCAAAGCTTTGAGCCAGCCACTGCCCTCAAAAATGCTGCCCCAAGCCCAACTCCCAAAGATCGGATAAATTAGACCACTCACTACTGCAGCACTTACGATATAGGCCACAAAATGAATGCGCTCTGCCATAGCACCACTGGCGATTGTGGTTGCAGTAGCAGCAAACATCATTTGAAAGAACAACAGATTCCAATGCCAACCATCCATGACATCAGGTGCAAAATGACTGGTGCCTACCCAACCTGAATAGTTCACACCAAACATCAAACCAAACCCTACCACCCAGAAGACCAATCCTCCGAGACAAGCATCCATGTAGTTTTTCATTAACACGTTAACGGTATTCTTGCTGCGTACAGACCCACTTTCGACCAGTGCAAAACCAGCCTGCATCAAGAAAACCAAGATCCCACCGATGACCACCCAAACGCTGTCGAGTGATAAACGTATTTCTTGAATATTCGCTGTATTGGTCGCAGCTTCACTTGCAAATACAGGCAGTGAACATACGCATAACAGCAACACCAGACACTTTATTATTTTCATGAACAGTCCCCTAAAACTCATTCACAAAAATGCAAAACAAATGCCAAATTCTCGCTATTTATTTTTTATTTTGAATATGCTAATAACCATCAGCAATCCAAGACTCTTTCGAATGGCTAAAAAACCAAACAAATATCTCCCATATAAAATTAACAATAAAAATAAATACTTATTTTTAAAATTCAATATCCACCACTTCAATCATTACTTATTGATGCACCAAATCAGACAAATACATAAATGAATAACGTGGTTCATGCGCTATTATTTTGCACTTCCTAGCAAGTTGTTGAAAAATCACGCACTCTATAACAAAAAAAACCACCCGAAGGTGGTTTTTTATCAAAGCAAGTTAAGCCTTGGTTTCCTGATACACTGCTTTTTTATTCGGCAGGCGTTTGCATAAATACAAACTTGCCAGCAAACTGCAAGTTGCAGCAAACATCAACCAGATTGCCGGCATGCTGGCATCCCCGGTTTTTTCAATAATGAATGTGCTCACCATTGGAGTAACCCCACCAAAGAGTGCAGTAGCTAAACTAAAAGCTAAAGAGAAACCGACTGTTTTTACCCGGACTGGCATAGATTCTGCCAGCGTAGCCACCATACTGCCGTTATACATGCCAAAGAAGAATGAAAAGTACAGTAAGGCCATAATCAGATGATTAAAGGAAATATCATTCACCAGCCAGTTTAGAGTTGGGTAAGCCGTGAAGATGGCCAAAATAGTAATCCCTACCAATACCGGTTTACGCCCGATCCGGTCAGAGATCATCCCCCCAATTGGCAACCAAATAAAATTAGACAAACCGACCACTACAGCTGCAAGCAAACTTTCAGAGGTAGTTAAATCCAGTTCGCGCTTTGCAAAAGTTGGCGTATATACCGTGGTGAAATAGAAGGTTGTGGTGGTCATCGCACTCATTAACATCCCGGCAAGCACCACTTTCCAGTTGGCCAGCATGGTTTGGAAAATTTCTTTTCCGGTAGGATGAGTCTTTTGTGCTTTAAAGGCTTCTGTTTCTTCCAAAGAACGACGCAAAATAAAGATCAATGGAATAATCAGACAGCCGATCAGGAATGGAATACGCCAGCCCCAATCTCCCACCTGTTCAGGGCCTAACATGACGTTAATGCTATAACCCAAGATTGCGGCGAAAACCACGGCAATTTGCTGACTTCCGGACTGAAAGCTGGTAATAAAACCACGGTTTTTATCGGTTGAGATTTCAGCCAGATAAATGGATACCCCACCCGACTCAACACCGGCAGAAAAGCCCTGCAACAGTCGTCCAATCACCACCAGAATGGGTGCCATGATCCCGATTTGATCATAACTCGGTACAAACGTAATCAGTAAGGTGCCTAGAGCCATTAAGCTCAAGGTCACGATCAAACCTTTACGGCGTCCCACTTTATCGACATAAGCGCCCAGAAAGATCGCACCCAGAGGACGCATCAAAAATCCGGCCGCAAATACGGTAAAGGTCATCATTAAAGAGACATATTCATTCTCTGAATGGAAAAATTTAGCGGCAATATAGGATGCATAAAATCCAAACAGGAAAAAATCATATTGCTCTAAAAAGTTTCCACTGGTCACATTCAAGATTTTCTTGAATATTCCTTTATTGTTTCCAGCTGTAGCCATAAAAACCTCCCTGGTCATATGAGCGAATAATGAAAGTTGCTAGCTGTTTTAAAAAATTATTTGGCTTGCTTGCTGCGGCGCTCTTCAATTGCAAATTTGATTAAAGCTGCGCTGCGATAAAATCCATGGGCAAACTTGCCAAACGGAATGGTTAAAAAGAAGGTCATCACTGTTGCCAGATGCATAATGAGCAACAGCCCCATCCAGCTGGAATCACGAAGACCCAGCAAAGCCAGCCCGGTCATGCTGATGAGCAACAAAAGGAAAATAAAACCTCGGTCCATGGGTTTCTGTTTGGCATCACCATGCTGAGGATCACGTTTAATATTGAGATACAGCAGGCCGACTGGCCCGATCACCAGGCCCAAACCGCCCAGTGTGCCGAGCAGAAACGGCGCACTGAAAAATGGATAAGGCGCATGCAGATCTAAAAAGTAGTGGTAGCCTGTGGCAACACAAGTGGCCAAGAAGCACAGCAAGAAGCCGTACATGGTGAAATGGTGAAAGCGGCGGCGTGCCAGGGTATAGCGGTCATCTTCTTCATTACAGCCTTTGCCATGACCGCCATCGAGATATTTCAAGGTCAGGGCATTTTTCGCCGCCTGCAGCAGGTCTGGCTTTTCCACGCCTCCCAGTACCACTTCAGAGGTTTGTTTCCAGAACTGACGAATACCCAGACCTAAAAGAATGAAGGCCACAGAAAATACTGCCCCAAACAGCAAGGCTAAAAAGTTATGCGGAAAAATGGCGTAGAAATTGCCTTCATACAGACCAAACAGATCATTGCCTTGCAGGTATGAACCGACCAGCATGAAGAAAATAAACGTCACCACCAAAGCACTCACCAAAGTGATGCCGGCTTTTTGATACAGCTTGCCAAAGCGGTGCGGTACGGCAAATTTTTGATAGGTTTCTAAACGTACCTGTGCCATGGCCTGTGGAATATTCACCCCAAATTCATGTGGAGGCGCATATTGGCAAGCATGTAGACAAGCACCGCAGTTATGGCAAAGATTCGCCATGTAATGAATATCGGCCTGATTGAATTCCAGACGCTTAGTCATGGCCGGGAAGACAGCACAGAAGCTTTCGCAGTAACGGCAGGCATTACAAATCTGTAAAGCCTGTTTGACCTGCTCTTCATTGGCCGTCAACTGCACCACAGGAATTAAATTTTTAGCTGGAGCATTCATTTAAACCGCCTCCTTGGTTAAGGCTCTTTGATTCAAGGCAGCCGCCGCGGCATTTTTCCCGGCAATTCGGCCAAAGGTGGTTCCAATCGACATACCCACCCCTGCGGTATAGCCTTGCCCCAACACATTTCCGGCCATCATTTCACCGGCCACATACAGGTTGGGACTAGGCACATTGTTAAAACGCACCGCAGCGTCATCTTCAACTTTTAAGCCCAAATAGGTGAAGGTGATTCCGGGACGCAAGGCGTAGGCATAATAAGGTGGTGTATCTAGGGGCACGGCCCAGTGGGTTTTTGCTGGGCTGAGATTTTCTGTATGACAGTTGTCTAAAACCGTATGGTTAAACTCCCCTTGAACACAGGCCTGATTAAACTCATGCACGGTCTGCTCAAACTGGTCAGGATCAAGTTGAATCTTTTGCGCCAGTTCGCGAATGGAATGGGCTTTTACCCCCTCAAATACCGGAGGCATAAAACGGCCGACTGATTTTGAATCGATAATGGAATAGCCAATCTGCTGTGGCTGTTTGGCGACTAAACGCCCCCAGATGGCATAGCGTTTTGGCCAGAAATCCTCACCTTCGTCATAGAAGCGTTTGGCCTGGTTGTTGACCACAATCCCGAGCGATACGCAGTCGATCCGGGTACAAATCCCGCCATCATAAAGTGGTGCTCGCGCATCCACTGCCACGCAGTGCGACTGGGAAGGATCACCAATCACATCGACACCCTGGTCAATCATGAATTTCAGCAAGTTGCCCTGATTGAAACGCGTGCCACGAATAATGAAGTTATCCGCGGGCCATTCTCCCGCTTCATTTTGACCCCAGGCTTCTCTGAGCCACTCACGATTCGATTCAAAACCACCAGCAGCCAATACACAGGCTTTGGCCTCAAAACGGCTGCCATCTTCAGCAATCGCTGCCACAAATTTGCCTTGATCTAAAACAATTTCCTGAATTTTGGTTTCATATTTCACCACCACACCCAAGTCTTGAGCACTACGGAAATAGGCATTGACCAAGGCTTTGCCACCACCCATAAAAAAGGCATTGGTGCGTGCAACATGCAAGGCACCGGATAAAGGCGGCTGAAAATTGACGCCGTGCTTTTTCATCCATTCACGGCAGGTTTCGGTACTGCGAATGACCAAACGCGCCAGATGCTCATTGGTCTTGCCTCCCGTCACCTTTAACAGGTCTTGCCAGTATTCTTCTTCTGGATAGGCATCGACCAGGACATCCTGAGGCTCATTGTGCATACAGCGCAAGTTACGTGTATGTTGAGAATTTCCTCCGCGCCATTCCTTTGGTGCAGCTTCCAATAGCAGAACCGTTGCGCCGGCTTCACGTGCAGTGATGGCCGCGCACAAAGCGGCATTGCCGCCACCGATTACAAGTACATCGTACATGCCTTACATCCCTTACTCTTTGGGCTGACTTTAAGGGATGTAATAGCAAGGAAGTGATAGGCTGGCTGAGATGGGGTGTTTAATTATTTTAAAGAGGTAAAAGCTTAAATCAGTTTTGCGCTGGGCCAGGCATGCTGCTGAATCAGCTCGGTCATGCAGCTGCGAATGACGGTTTTCGCGGCCAGACTGGCCGGTGACAGTTCATCTTCAGGGAAACTGATCAAATAGTTGGTACGGTCAATGGAAGGCTCATGCACTTTTAAAAAGTTTAAATGCTGATGACTATGATTCATAAAAGCGCTGCCCGGCTGGATGGTTCCCACGCAAAGATTCGCCACGGTATTCATCAGCAAGCTCAGTCCGTCAATTTCATAGCTGACATTTAATTCAATCTGCTGCTGTTCAACCAGCTTTCTTAAGCCATGATTGGTACTGGGCAAGGCTAGCGGCAATTTTTCCAGATTTTTCAGGGTGATGGTGCCCTGATGCAAATAATCTTCCAGATGATAAATTTTGAAGAACTCATCATTGCCAATCAGAAACATCGACTCTGAAGCCAAAGGTTGAATCGACCAGCTTTTATTGATGTCCTGACTGAAAATAATCGCGATATCCAGCTGCCGCGAATTCATCAGCTGAACCAGATTACCCGACAGGTTTTCCACCAGATGCACTTTGATGTCGGGATAACGCTCCGCCATAATCTTGGCAAAAGGCACACCTAAAATCGAAGCTGTACTGGGTGGAAATCCGACACTGACATAACCCGCCAGACGTGACGACTGCGCCGCTTCCACTGCCTGACTGGCATAGCGTAAAACCAGTTGCGCCTGTTTTAAAAAAGCCAGGCCGGCTGGTGTGGGTGTGACCCCCAAAGCCGAACGCTGCAATAGCCGTGTAGACAGCTCCGATTCCAGTTTGGAAATTTGCTGGCTGAGGGCAGAAGTGCCGACATCTAGCTTTTGCGCTGCCTTGCCGATACTGCCCTGCTCGACAATTGTGACAAAGGACTGCAGCTGTCTAAGTTCCATTGGCTATTCATCCGTGTGAATTGGCTAAGATTGGGCTTGATCATAGCTCAAAAAAAACGATCGTTGGAAGATGACCTTCAGTCCTGTTTGAACAACACACGCTTCAGCTCATCAATGCCAAGGCATAAAAAAACCACCCGAAGGTGGTTTTAATCTCCCTCAATCCCTCTTTTGATAAAAAGGAGAAATCAAGTCCCCCTTTATAAAAGGGGGATTTAGGGGGATTGTATTAGTGTCCGCCGCCATTAATCGCTTTGGTCATATCTTCCACAACTTTCTTGGCATCACCAAAAATCATCATGGTTTTTTCGTTATAGAACAAGTCATTGTCCAGACCCGCATAACCTGTTGCCATAGAGCGCTTGATCACCATAATGGTACGTGCTTTATGCGCTTCCAAAATTGGCATGCCATAGATTGGTGAAGTTGGATCATCTTTCGCCGCAGGGTTTACCACGTCGTTCGCACCAATCACCAGTACCACGTCAGTTGCCGGGAAGTCCGAGTTGATTTCATCCATTTCCAGAATGTCTTCATACGCGACGTCCGCTTCAGCAAGTAACACGTTCATGTGGCCAGGCATACGACCAGCAACTGGGTGAATCGCAAAACGTACTTTCACGCCTTGTTCTTTCAGGATTTCACACAATTCTTTCACGGCATTTTGTGCACGACCTTGCGCCATACCATAACCCGGTACAATCACTACACTGTCCGCATTTGACATCAGGAAGCCCGCATCATCTGCCGAACCTGAACGGTGGTTACGTTGAACTTTCTCACCATTGTCAGATGCTGCAGCGGCTGTACCACCCATTGCACCACCAAACAATACGTTGATGATGGAACGGTTCATGGCTTTACACATGATGTAAGACAGAATCGCACCTGAAGAACCGACCAGTGAACCAGCCACAATCAGCATGTTGTTTTCAAGCGTGAAGCCAATACCTGCAGCCGCCCATCCAGAGAACGAGTTCAGAAGTGATACCACAACCGGCATATCACCGCCACCGACTGGTGCAATCCATACCCAACCAAATGCCAGAGCCAAAGCTGTCATCGCCCAGAATGCCTGCATGTTGCCTGTAGTAAAGAAGTAGAAGCCACATGCCAACATTGCAAGGAAAATGATGGCTTGAACCGGTTTTACCCAGCTACCAGAAATGGTTTTTGCCCATTTCTTCGCTGCCAATTTACCGTAAGCAAATACAGAAGCTGTGAAGGTAATCGCACCAACGAAACAACCAACAAACAATTCAAATAAATGAACACTGCTCATGTGTGCATGCTTTACACCAGCAGCAGTTAAAGCCGCTTCATTTTCTGCAAACAAGGCTGTGAGCTGATTGTTGTGTAAAATTGCAGCAATCGCAATCAGTACTGCAGCCAAACCCACAAGTGAGTGCATCAATGCAACGGTTTCAGGCATTTGCGTCATTGGAACTGTACGTGCACGGGCAATACCCACGATCGCACCTAACACCATCGCTCCGCCAATCATCCAGACCACAGGATGCTCAGCCACAAAGAAAGTGGTAATTACAGCAATCGCCATGGCGATCATACCGTAACGGTTACCTTGAATCGCTGTTTTAGGACCTGACAAGCCACGTAGCGTCAAGATAAAAAGAATGGCTCCAACCAGATAGAACCAGTTGGCATATTCGCGAATAAATTCCATGTATTAGCCCTCTTTCTTCTTTTGCTTCGGCTTAAACATTTCAAGCATACGTGCAGTAACTGCGAAACCACCAAAAATGTTAATACTTGCCAAGAACACTGCAACTGCACCCAGTACACTCACAACATTGATCGATTGAAATTGCACATTTGCTTCAACCAAACCGGGAATGCCCACAGTTTGCAGCATCGCACCCACCACAATAATGGAAGACAAGGCATTGGTTACAGCCATCAACGGCGTATGTAATGCAGGTGTTACACCCCAAACCACGTAGTAACCTACGAAGATGGCAAGGACAAAAATTGTAATCGTTTCAACCATGATGACTCTCCTTAACCACGCTTGAGCAGTACTTGACCGCCATGAGTTACTAGAAGTGCTTTTTGAATTTCGTCTTCTTGGTTGATCGCAAAGTTTTTCTCTTTATCAAACAACGTTTCTACGAAATTGAACACGTTACGTGCATACAGTGCCGAAGCTTCAGTCGATACTGTAGAAGGAATATTTGGAATACCTAAAATAGTCACGCCGTTGTCAGTAACAACGTTTTCACCATTCTTGGAACCTTCAACATTACCGCCTGTTTCAACCGCCATATCCAGGATGATTGAACCCGGTTTCATTTTGGCAACAGTTTCAGCTTTGATTAAACGTGGTGCATCACGACCCGGTAAAAGTGCAGTTGTGATCACGATGTCCGCATTGGATACCGCTTTATCAACAATAGCTGCCTGATCTTTGATGTATTGCTCACCCGGCATCCAGCCATAACCATTTTTAGCTGCATCGGCCGCTTTTTGCTTTTCTTCATCCGACATAGGCACATCTAGCCATTTGCCACCTAAAGACTCAACCTGATCACGAGCGGTTGGACGCAAATCAGTAGCTTCAACCACGGCACCCAAACGTTTTGCCGTTGCAATTGCTTGTAATCCAGCAACACCCACACCCATAATGACTACACGGGCTGGTTTTACAGTTCCTGCAGCAGTCATCAGCATTGGGAACATGCGTTGATATTCTGCAGCAGCCAAAAGCACAGATTTATAACCTGCCAGGTTGGCTTGAGAAGACAACACGTCCATGTTTTGTGCACGAGATAGCGTACGAGGTAAAAGCTCTAACGCAAATGCAGACACTTGTTGGGATGCGAATTGATCAAGTTCGGTATTGCGGTACGGATCAAACATTGCGACAACCGCAGTATTTGGAGCAAGTTTTTGAATTTCATCGCCTTGAGGCGCACGAACTTTCAAAATAATCTGGCTGCCGGTATAGGCATCATCCGTAATTTTGGCACCGACTTGTTCATAAGCACTGTCAATATAAGCGGCTTTTACACCTGCTCTACGTTCAATGACTACAGTATGACCAGCACTGATCAACTTCTTTACTGTTTCTGGCGTTGCAGCCACACGATTTTCACCGACAACAGTTTCGGTTGGGATTCCGATCTGCATGAGCGTTCCTCAAGCTAATTTTTCTTAAGTAAACATTGCGGTTAGCAATGTTTCCCCCAGGATGCGTTTTTGTTGAATTTTTGGATTCTAATTGAACTTTTTTAAATTACCACCCAATATTTATTTAATAAATACCCATATTTTGAACTGGCAATTCATAAAAATAATCATACGATATATCATTTATAGGTTTAACAGTGATTTCAAATGTCCCTTATGGCATTAATCATCATCTTGATGATCCCTCAGTAAATGCCTGTTCAATGTTTGGGCTAAAAGCCTACTGCCTTTGCTTATATCATGATTGATCTTTCTGACAATTCTGTCTCCTGAGCCAAGCACCCTCAAATCCGTGAAATAGCCTGATTTATCTATAAAATTATTAAATTTAAAAGGCTTTTTTTAATTTATTGACTCAATTGACATCTACAAGCTGCATTTTTCAAGCTTAAAAAATCAGACGCTCAAAAGCTTCATCATGGCTTTGAGGGAATTTATCAGGCTTGCAAAACTGATATTTTTTTCATTTTGATACTTTTTTTGCTCATTTATGTTTATTCATCATAAGTCTAATCAGATCTAAAAATCGCGGAAAAAAAATTTTATCGTCATTTCGCTTGATGATGCTTTCAGCTCAATCCAAGTCATCTGACTATTTATTGCACCAACTTAGTGCAAATATTCAACATTTAGCTGAATCTCCGCTTTTTTCTTGCTGTTTATTCTTATCCTTTGTACCAAAAATCAATCCGCGTTATGCCATCTGAATGAAATTCACCCAATATCTAGAGTCTTATTTTTTAATCTCTACATCATCTGTTTCGCAACAAGAAGAATTTGCCTCAATTTGGGGAAGAATCATTCCAAAATGGAATTATATGCATCAGCTTTTAGCATTTAACCTCCTTCAATTAAAACTTTATAATTCACATTTCAACAGAATTTTTAAATAACAATATTTATCAAGTAGGTCACATGAAACTTAGTCTCAGCCAGACCCAATTAGGTTCATTGTTTGCAATTTGTGCGGCTTTCTTGTTTAGCACCAAAGCCATTTTTATCAAGCAGACGTATGCGCTGTCGCCTCTGGTCGATGGTACCGTGCTGATCACCTTAAGAATGATCAGTGCCCTGCCGTTTTTTTTGCTGCTGTGCTGGTTTAACCGTCATCACAACAAAGACATTGCCGCGAAAGACTGGTGTGTGCTGATTCTTGCCGGACTAATCGGCTACTATTTTTCAAGCTGGCTGGATTTTGAGGGGCTGATGTATATCAGTGCCTCTTTGGAACGGATTATTCTGTTTCTTTATCCCACCCTGACCGTATTGGCATCCAGTGTCATTTACAGGCAGAAATTAAGCCTGCAAAGCATGCTGGCAATTGCCTTGAGTTATGGTGGCACCGTGATTGTGATGTTGCAGGAACAAAGCAATGTTCCGCATGAAAGTAATTTCTGGCTGGGGGCCAGTCTGGTGTTTGCCAGTGCCATCAGTTTTGCCACTTATTTACTGCTCACTCCACGCCTGATTGAAAAATTTGGCTCCTGGAATTTTACTGGTTTGACCCTGTCGGTTGCCTGTATCGGGACGTTAACCCATTATGTTATTGCTACCCCACAACCGCTGCATTTGCTGCTACAACTCCCCTCTAGTGTGATCTGGTATGGGATTGCTTTAGGCTTTCTGGTCACGGTTTTACCGACTATCCTGATGGCACAAAGCATTGCCCGCCTTGGCGCTGCACAGTCGGCCATGATTGCCTCAATTGGCCCAATCCTGACCATTATCTTGGCGACCATTTTTCTGGGTGAACATTTGAATGCTATTCAATGGATTGGATGTATCCTCAATATTATCGGGGTGATGATGATTAGCCTGTCCAAGAAGAAATTCTCACATTAATTTTATATGGCTTTGCTGCCCTCAACCGGGCAAGCAGTTGAATCAAGGTCATAAAAATCAACACTTCGATTGCTTTTTACCGATCTTCACTCCTTCAGATCGATGCGCTTGCTATACTTCGCCTCGCATATAGAAACGACTACAAGCTCTGCTTGCCTGAAATATCACAAGGACTGTTATGAATACTTCTCTCGACATCAGCCAAGATAAATCACTGCTCTGGCTGATGGCCATGGCCTGTGGCCTATGTGCGGGAGCCAACTATTATTGCCAGCCCTTAATCCATTCTATCCAGCAATATTTTCATGTGGCTGAATCGCAAGTGGCTTTAACGGTGACCTTTGCCCAAATATCTTACGCATTGGGTCTGTTATTTATTGTCCCGGTAGGCGACATTGTCAATAAAACCAAATTCATTCCTTTACTGATGGTGATGGCTGCGATCGGCTTATTTCTATGTGCTTTTGCCGTTAACTTGCCTATGCTTTGGTTGGGAACCATCATTACCGGACTATTCTCAGTCGCAGCACAGGTGCTGATTCCCCTTGCGACTATGGCTGTCAAACCGGAAAAAACCGGCGAAGTCGTGGGATTCCTGATGAGTGGACTTCTGGTAGGACTGCTGCTATCCACCAGTCTTGCAGGTTTAATGTCCAACCTATTCAACTGGAAGCTGATTTATATACTCAGTGCCATATTAATGCTGATTTTGGCTTTCCTACTCAAAGCCAAACTGCCCAATATTGCCATCCAAAAAATGAGCTATACACAAATTTTTAAATCCATGGCGGTTTTGCTGAAACAGGAACCGCGTTTAGGCTTTCGTTCTTTGATTGGTGGTTTTGTATTTGCTGCTATGAGTACCCTATTTTCGACCATTGCCGTTTTACTCACATCCTCCCCGTTTCATCTTTCCGATGTGCTGGTCGGTGTTGTGACGCTCATCGGTGTATTTGGCGCTTTGTCCACGGCTAAAATTGGTAAAATTGCCGATCAGGGTCATACCCAAGCACTGACCTGGATTGGCCTGTTGACGCTTATGCTCAGCTGGATCTTGCTGTATTTCGGTGGCCAGTCTCTAGTGAGTTACATCATGGGTTATGGCGTGATCAGCCTAGGCCTCACCATTGTGCATACCAGCAATCAAAATATTATTTTCCGTTTACACCCCGATGCCAAATCCCGGATTAATTCTATTTATATGACCTCTTACTTTATTGGTGGGGCGTGTGGTTCTGCATTGGGCGTTTATTCATGGCATCATGGCGGCTGGAGCATGACCTGTATGGTTGGATTTGCTCTGGTCCTTTGTGCTGCTTTTTTTGCATTTTTAGATATGCGCTATCATGCTGCTCCTTCTGCTCAGTCTTAAGAAACTGGCAAATAAAGGTTTTTTTCTCCTACTCGCCTGATTGCAAAATAGGACTTAACAGACTTGTACTACGGGATAAAAAGGTTTGCCCAAATCCAGACTTTGTGCATTTTCTAACAGTACAAACATAAAGGTAGGTAACAGTGCTGCCAGAATATTACAGGCATCTTGCAACTGTCGACGATTGACCGAACTATTATAAGTTGCACCGCCATGAATCATCTGATTCCTCAAGGTATAAAGTCGATTAAAAACCACAAATAAAATGTCTACCGAAGCCTTTTCCTGCAAGGCTTTGTGGACTTTTTTCTTTTCCTGTTCAAAATCTTCTTTCCAGCTGTGCTGGCTGATTTTTTGATTTTGATAGTCCCAAAAGCCCTGATAGACATAGGGGTTTTCTAACAGCAAGCGAATGGGCTGGCTGAATTTATCCCAAAGAATATGATAAATTTTATTGTCCTGATCTTTCTGACAGATTAAATATAAAAATTGCCGTAATGCTTGCTTGTCTTGGTTGAGCACCACATCCTGTGCATAAATCGCATTAAAAGAAATCCACAGGCTCATAAATTTAAGATCGAGATCATCATCCAGATCCCCTGACTTTTTTAACCAGCTCAACCCCCGATGTAATCTCAAATTAAAGTAATCCGAATGTTCCGATTTTTTACTTTTAAAAATTTCTTCCAAAATGAACATTTATAGTTTCTCAATCCATTATTCTTTTCTTTATAACAACATACTGAATTCGAGAAATTTCCACAATATGACCATCATATCCAATCTTTATTTTTTCATGAAGAATCAATGCATTTGGCCCGGCTGCATTTTTTGTTGCTGATCATTTGTTGTGGCTTTGATCAGAAAGCACGTATAATTTGCGCTTCGGTTTTTTGATCATTTTTCAGGTTTTCTCCATGACTGCTCTCCAATCTTTACAACCTCGCATTTCAGTTGCGCCGATGATGGATTGGACGCACCAATAAACATTACCCTTTAACAACAATTACTTATAATATTTTTAAATTTTAATGGCGTAAATTTGGTGTAAAATATCCGGTCATTATTATTTATTCTGATAATTTAATAGGCAATCAAAGCTAAAAAAGTTAATAAAATATGCTTGAGATTAAAACCCAGCATCATCAAAGTCTATGAATACTTAAAAAGCAATGCTTATCTCAATTACGTGCCAAGGTGATAGTCATAATTTATGGTATAGCATTTACTTGATGCAGCGTAATTTGAACAGAAAATAAGGCTTCCCACAAACTAGCAGAAAGCCCTCAACTCAATTATTTTGCAGGTTGTCCCCATTGGTTTGTTTCTTGCTTTGTTTCTGAAACCATCCAAATAAATAGAGGAATAATACCAATAATTGTCAATGAAATAAGCATCCACCATCCAGAACGATTCACATCATGCAGTCGGCGTGCAAGAACAGATAAGTTTGGTAGTAAAAAGACTAAATACATCAACCCCATAATACCATTAAACCCATCTTCACTTAAGTCAAGTATGGCAGCAATTACCCCTAGTCCAAATCCGACAATAATCTGGAATAGATAGAAGTACCAATACTCTTTACGTCTTGCACGCCCCGAGAAATCGACATACTTCCGCATACATTTCATTGACCAGTCGAGAAGGTTATAATTTTCTTCATCTTTTAATTCTACAGCTGTGCCTGTTGATGCAGAAAGTTGTTTTTTTGCTGGAGCTTGAGCTGGATACTCAAGATAAATACCAACAGCCTGACCAGATTCACTGACATCAAAGTCGACTTGCTGTCCGCGGCTTGGGGAAACATTTTCTTTCCACTCAGCACCTGCAAACTTATATCGATTATTATCTTGACCAGTAATAATCCCTTCATTTGTTTGAATACTAAAATCTAATAATGTACCCTTCATTATGGTGTTGCCCCTTAATTTAATTTAATATTTTAATTTTCATTAAAATTTCGATTTTACAAAAAAGTGTTATATTTCATTTAATCAAATTACTATTTTAGTATTATTTCCTCATTAAAGACAATGAATTATAAGAATAAAAAATAATTTATTCTTATTTCATTTTAAAAACATATATGGATTTTTTGATCATTTACAAGTCTAATATTGATTGAATATGACTTATCCACTCGTCCAAGAATTTGACAAAGTCTCCGCCTGCTTCATCACAAGCTCAATTGCCTCTGCTGCTTTATCAGGTGGATATTTCCAACGCTGCAAGGTTCGACGAACTAAAATTTTAAGCTGAGCACGGACACTGTCCCGAACTTGCCAATCAACTGTCGTTGACTTCCTGAGCTTCTCGGTAATCTCTCGGGCGATCTGTTTCAGCGTATCGTCTCCAAGCTCTCTGACAGCGCTTTCATTATTCGCTAAGGCATCGTAGAAAGCGATTTCATCTGGATTCAAACCAAGTGCAGCTTCACGCGCCATATCCGCCTGAAACTCTTTCGCCATTTGAATAAGTTCCTCAATGACCTGAGAAGTTTCAATCGCTCGGTTATTATATTTCCTCAAGGTTTCCTGCAAACGGTCAGAGAAGCGTTTTTCCTGCACCACATTGTTTCGTGTCTTTGCCTTAATGCCATCATTCAGCAACTTTTCCAGCAGTTCAACTGCCAAGTTACGGTATGGCATCTGCCGTACATCTTCGAGAAATTCATCTGATAGCAAACCAATGTTCGGTTTATCCAAACCACACATTGCAAAGACATCTGTTACCCCATCAGCAATGACAGCATTATCCAGAATCTGTTTTAACGTACTGTCCTTTTCAGCTTGCGACAGTTTACGATCCACAGAGGTATGCTTGCTAATGACTGCTTTAATGGCTGAGTAAAAGGCAATTTCTTTGTGCAGGTTCTTCGCTTCATCCAAGGTGCTGCATAAAGAGAAGGCTTTATTGATTGCCAGGACTAAATCAAGAAAACGCTTTTTACCATCCTTCAAGCTCAGCACATAGTTAGCTGCGGGGATAATGAGTCGGTGTGCCTGAGTTTCATAAGCACTTAAATCCATGCCTGCCTGTTCATTGGTTTTGGCGAACATTCCCCTTATCGCATCCATCTTTTCAGCCAGCACTGCATAGGCTTCTTCTGCACGTAAGGTCGGCTCACCTTTCCCTTTGGCATCGGTATAGGTTTTTAAGGCCTGCTTCAATTCATTGGCAATGCCGATATAGTCAACAACTAGTCCACCCTGTTTATCTTTAAAGACCCGGTTCACTCGGGCAATGGCCTGCATGAGGTTATGCCCTTTCATTGGCTTATCGATATACATGGTGTGCGTACAAGGCGCATCAAACCCTGTAAGCCACATATCGCGCACGATCACTAACTGCAAAGGATCTTTGACATCCTTAAAGCGTTTCTCAAGACGCTTTTTAACTTGTTTGTTGTGAATATGTGGTTGCAGCAAAGGTTTATCCGATGCTGATCCCGTCATAACCACTTTAATTTTTCCTTTTTCAGGGTCAGGATCGTGCCATTTTGGGCGCAAGGCGACAATCTCATTATAGAGATGAACACAAATCTCACGACTCATGCTGACAATCATGCCTTTACCCGCCGTGGCTTCAGTCCGGGCTTCAAAGTGCGTGACTAAATCCGCAGCAATCTGTTTCAGCCGTGGTGTGGCACCCACCAGTTTTTCTAGTCGGCTCCACTCACTCTTGGTCTTTTCTCGGTTACCAACATCTTCTTCATCTTCTACAACCTCATCAACTTGATCAGATAACTCTTCAATTTCAGCCTGATTGATATCCAGCTTTGCCAAACGTGATTCGTAGTAGATCGGAACGGTTGCACCATCATCGACGGCATCCTGAATATCATAGATGGAGACATAGTCACCAAAGACGGCTCGGGTGTCTTTGTCCTCACTTGAAATCGGTGTTCCAGTAAAGCCAATAAATGCAGCATTTTTCAAGGCATCGCGCATGTGCTTGGCATAGCCGAACTTGTACGTGCCATCATTACCTAGTTTTGCTTTCAGACCATATTGGCTACGATGTGCTTCATCTGACATCACGACAATATTGTGGCGACCATTTAATAATGGATGCTCACTCTCACCTTCTAATAGTGCAAACTTTTGTACCGTGGTAAAAATAATTCCGCCAGACTCCCGCTCAGCCAATAGCTGTCTCAGCTCATCACGGTTGTTGGCTTGTACTGGGGTTTGTTTTAATAGTTCTTGAGCATTACTAAAGGTTTCAAACAGTTGCCCATCCAGATCATTTCGGTCTGTCACAATCAACAAGGTTGGGTTATGCATGGCTGGCTGTTGTAGGAGCTTCCCTGCATAGCAACACATGGAGATACTTTTACCTGAACCTTGAGTATGCCAAACAACACCTGCTTTTTTATCTCCAGTTGGATTGGCTGCTGTAATGGTGGCTTGTACTGCTTCCCTGACCGCATGGAACTGATGATAGCCTGCAATTTTCTTAATGGTTTTTTCGCCATCTGTCTCAAACAGCACAAAGAAGCGGATGTAATCCAGAAACAATTCCCGATCAAAGAAACCTCGAACAACGGTTTCCAGCTCCCATTCTAAAGCAGGTTTATCATCTTCATTCTTGATGGTGCGCCACGGTAAAAAGCGTTCCTGATTCGCCGTAAGTGAACCCACACGGGCTGTTATGCCATCACTGACTACCAATGCTTCGTTAAAAACAAACAGATCAGAAATTTCTTCTTTGTAGGTTTGCAGCTGGTCAAAGGCATCCCAAATATCCGCATTTTCATCCGTCGGGCTTTTTAGTTCCAACACAGCAAAAGGAATACCGTTGATAAAACAGATGATGTCAGGACGTCGAGGTCGCTTAGTGCCCAAAATGGTAAATTGATTAATAGCAACAAAACGATTTTGATGCACATGATTGAAGTCTACCAAGAAGGCATGGTCATGTACCCAATCATCCTGCTCCTTATAAGTGACAGGTACACCCTCCAACAACATACGATGGAAAGCACGGTTATTGGTCACTAAGTCCAGACTTTCAGGTTGACTGAGCTTCAATAAAACTTGTTCAAAACAGCTTACAGGTAAATGCGGATTCAAGCGTTCAAAAGCAGCTTGTACATCAGCTTCAAGTAAAATCTGTTTATAGTCTTTGCGTAAAGGGTTACTGCTGTCAGGCGCAATATCAATACCATGAACAACTTCCCAGCCATTTTCGGAGAACCAGTCAAGGCATAAGTTTTCGAGTTGTGTTTCGTTCATGGTTAAACGCCCCCTTTTACAACAAAATCAAAAATATTATAAACAGCTGATTCTCTGTTGTTTTCTGGATATTCTAGTTTTCGCAAAATTATTTTAAGCTTTGCTTTCAGCTCTAACGCAAGATCACCCCTTTCCTCAAAATCAACTTCTTTATAGTCTGTGAGAGTTTTCGCAATTTCGTAGGCGATCTTATCTAATGAATCTTTCTCTACAACTTCATCTTGAGACAAAGCTCCATGTAATACTTTAACAATGGATGTAATATCCTGCGATTCTATAGTTGGACTAGGTACAAAAATCTCAGCATGAATGCTTGGTGGGGCAATAACAATTGGCTCTGGTTTCAAAAGAACAGCTTGTTTGTCTTGTCTATGTTGTTCCCATTCTTCAATTAAAATATTTGAATAATCCGCTGCACCAATAAGATCAGGAAATAAACTCGCATGATGAACATTCATACGCCGTAAAAATCTTAAACATTCTTTTTGCTGTTCATTTTTAATAAAAACTTTGCAAATATATTCTGCCAAAATGCTTGGTTCTTCTTCCGCGTCTTGTGAAGCATTTCTAAATTTTGCATCAGGATATTCTTCACTTCCAAGAACTTCGATCAGTTTATTTTCAATCGTGGCATTATAAGGTGAAAAAGTAAAAAGCCCAGCTTGATTAACCAAACGACCATGATCATCTTTTCTAGGTTCTAATACTCGAATCTCACTGAAGTAATTCTCATCTGATATAGCTGTTTTATTGAGAATATAAATGGCTCTATAAGGGTTATCTTTTTCTTCAGTTTCGTTCGCTTTTGAAAATGCAAAAAATAAAGCGACATAAGGTGAATACGTCCAATCTAACAATGGGGTTTTTAATCCATAGTGCTGTCCAATTGCCCACAGCTCATCATCCTCTCGCTTATCATCGCTATTAAACAAAGAGTGATCAGAAATTCTGCCCCGAATAGCCTTACGGAAGAATTTTAACTGCTCCTCAGCCAACTCCTCGACGATTATATTTTCTTTATTAAAACGAGCTAAAGTTGGTGTTAATCCCCAGTCATAACGCCTATGTCCACGAAAAACCAAATCCACCCTTTTACGATTACAAAATTCTGATTCCAAAAATGAAGTAAATTGATTCCAATGCTCTAATTTTGTAACAGGAATACGGCCATTAATCTGATCATTCATTAAAATAAAACTGTCTTTTAGGCTGTCCTTATTCCAAACAGGAATTCGATCCCAATCATATTGCTGATATTGATCCATGGCTTATCCATGCTCTCCATTTAATACAGAGGCATCAATTTCACCAGACAATAATTTTGGTAGTAAATTATCTCGTAAAGTAACCAACCCCTCACACTGCACAGAATTCAACTTTATTTTTTGTAAAAGAGGATTAGCCATTAATTCAAATTTATTCAATAAATTTATAGTTGGATGAACGATTAAAATTTTTCTTAGATCGGAAACATTCAAATAAGGTAAGGCAGTACCTGACACTAATGTATTAAAATCTATAGTTTTCAATAATAAATACAAATAGTAAGGAGTTGATAATCCTTTCAAAGGAGAAGCTGACATCATGTTATTATCAATAATAGTAGGCATCGTTAACACTCTTCTTCTGTTAGAAATAAGTGCCACACCAATCTTTGCAAATACTGTCGCGCCCTCTTCATGAAGTTTAAATTTCCTTTCTTTTTGAAGGCTATTATCAATATAGTTGTTTGCTTTAACAATAAAAATCTCATTACCATTGAGATTCATATCACTAACTTTGATAAAAGGAATCTCTCCTTGGGTTTGCCCTTGATATTCAGGTTTAAATGCTGAACCAGGAGTAAAATTACATATATTTCCTAAGCTATTTACTTCCCACCCCTTCGGCACTTCACCTAATTCACTCTCCACCAACTCATCAGGAAACAATGAAGCAGTTTCTTGTAACTCAGCAAAATCATCGGAAGACATTTGCTGAAGCTCAACTTGACTTTTACCGCTAATGGAACACATAGCCGCAAGTTCAGGATCTTCACCGTTCTGCTTAGCTGCAATTTTGGCACGCACAGGCTCAAAGTCGATAAACCAACTTTTAAAAATGGCTTGGGCAATGGATTCTAAAGTTTGATTGATTTGGTTATTTAAATCTAATTTTTCCTCTAAGGTAGCTAGTATTTCTCCAATTTTCTTCTGTTCATTCTTACAAGTGGTAATATTTACCTGAAATGGATATACGGCATTTCTATTTAAAGATTTTTGAGCACTACCAGAGTTAAATTGGTCAAAATTAATTGTTTTTAAAAGATAATATATATATCTCTTATCATTCCCTTTGTAATCAGTTACATATAAGCAAGTATTCAAAGGCCAAAAATCACATAAACAATAACTCACTTCTCCCATTGAGTTACCACTTCGACCAATAACAATGCCAGGTCCTGAAGTAATAGCTTTGTTATGATATCCAGTAAGACCTGATGATCCCATCACAGGTATTGTACCTTCAATTCTATCTTGCGAAGGTAGATCATGCCCTCTTTGTAAAGTTATTAACTCTCCAAGAGATTTAATAGTCCAATTAGATTTCATTATTACTTCCCAAACTCTTTCTTAATCGCCCAATAGCCACGAGTTCCACCCATACGCTCAAGCCAGCCTGCATCTTTTAAATGGTTTAGATGTTTTTTCACTGCTGATTCATTAATACCGAGCTGCTCTGCCATATAGCGATAGGAAACTTTCGGATTGTGCTGAATTAAAACTAAAATCTCTTTTTGCCGATCAGTCAGCATATCTTCTTGGATTGAGCCACCTATTGAGCCACCTATTGAGCCACCTATTTTCTCAGTCGAAGGACGGTAAAACTCCCAATCGACAAAATCCCCTTGTGCTTTCAGTTGAGGTTCAGCATTGCCTGACTGTAAACAAAGATCTTTAATCCGGGCAATCCCGCTGCCCCACTGCTCGATATAACCCAGCTCTTTAAACACACGGGCCAAGACACGATTACGGATCTCGGAACGACCTTGCGCCAAATCTTCTTCAGTCAGACCATTGGGCAAACCACCCGGAGATACGATATTTAGGATGTCATCATAGATACCGACCTTAATATCACGCCCTGCATTACTATAGTCACGATGTAACACTGCATTAACCAAGGCTTCACGAATTGCAGGAATGGGGATTTCATAACTTTCTGTACGTTGTAACCCTAAAATTTCAGCACGTAGATGCAGATGGTTTTTGATGAATTGCTCTGTTTGCTTCAACTGACTAAATAAGTCTCCACGGTATTCTTTTTTATCCAAAAATACTGTCATGGTCGCGCCTTTAAAGCGGCTACATTTAATCTCAACCTGCTCATAAAGCCCCAACAAAATGAGTAACCCATGACTTGGGTAATCCTGTCCATTCTGCTGAATGATCAATTTGAGATTACGCATTTTCTGCAAAGACAGTTCTTTGCCCAGCTCAGCAAAGGCATGCTGCAAAGGCTGTAAATCAATGTCATCTAAACTGTATTGTGGATTCGGCTGTTCATCAAAAGTTTGGTTCAGGCGTTGCAATTCAAGTTGCTGGATATACTCAGACGATGCTACACGATTACTTGCACCCAAACGGATATAGGTCCCCAGTGCCTTGCCTTGCGGCTTGAGATAATAAGGCAATAATGAACCACGGCTGACTTCAATCACCAGCAACTCTATGCCTTGGATATTCTCGATATAGATATACGGCAGAATGTTCGGCATACACAGTTCATTGATCATCGAAGTGATCTGATCTTGCAACTCAAAAATATCATCTTGAATACCTACGAGTTGGCGATCATCACTTACACCCACCACCAATTTACCGCCACTGGTATTGGCAAAAGCAATCAGGGTCTTTGCCACCTGTTGCCCTTTCGGCAACTGCTCTTTAAATTCAAGGGTTTGACTTTCACCCTTCTGAATTTCCAGCAATAAAGAATGATCAGAACTCATAGCCCAAGCCCTTTAGATTCTTTTTAATCTCACTTTCCAAGACCGCACTTTCAGCAAATTGTTCTTTGAGCTGAGCAGTCAAACGCAGCATTTTCTCAGCAAATGGTTCGCCATCATCTTCCTGCTCGACTGCACCTACATAACGCCCTGGGGTCAATACATAGTCGTGCTTCTGAATATCTTTTAACTCAGCAGAGAAGCAGAAACCTTTCTCATCTTGATACGCTTCGCCTTCAAAATTTTCGCCTTGTTGCCAAGCATGTAAAGCATTGGTGATTTTAGCAATATCTGCATCGGTAAAGTCACGCAGTACACGATCTTTCATATAGCCCAAATTACGGGCATCGATGAACAGAGTCTTGCCTTCACGGTTGGCTTTCTTTTTATCTAAAGACAAGCCATTCTTTTTGTCCTTAGTTAGAAACCAGATACAGGCTGGAATTTGCGTGTTGGTGAACAGTTGTCCTGGTAATGCAACAATGCATTCCACCAGATCGGCTTCGATCAAGTTTTTACGGATCTCACCTTCATTGTTGGTATTGGAACTCATCGAACCATTGGCAAGTAACAATGCCATACTGCCTGTAGGTGACAGATGGTGCAGCATGTGCTGCATCCAAGCAAAGTTGGCATTACCTTGTGGTGGAGTGCCATATTTCCAGCGCACATCACTTTCTAGAGAAGCATGCCACCAATCCTTGATATTAAAAGGCGGATTGGCCATTACAAAGTCGGCACGCAAGTCTGGATGCTGATCCTCTAAAAAGCTGTCAGCATTCTTTTTACCAAAATTAAAATCAATCCCGCGAATCGCCATGTTCATGGCTGCCAGTTTCCATGTGGTCGGGTTACTTTCCTGCCCATAGATAGAAATATGCTTTTTTTGCTCTGATGCTTTGTAATGCTTTTCTTGCGCATGTTGTTCAATGAACTTTTCACTGGATACAAAGAATCCGCCTGAACCCATCGCTGGGTCATACACTCGCCCTTTATAAGGCTGCAACATTTCAACGATTAAAGTTACAATGCTTTTAGGCGTGTAGTACTGCCCACCTTGCTTGCCTTCAGCCAAAGCAAACTGTCCTAAAAAGTATTCGTAGACATGCCCGAGAATATCTTTACTGTGCAGACTGAGTTTCTCGCCATTATATTCAGGCTTGGTAAAACTGGTGTCAGAGAAGGTGTTGATCAGATCAAGCAGCTTGTCATTGTCCAGCTGATACTGTCCAATACGATTCAGAATACCCTTAAGCTTTGGATTGGCTTTTTCAATTTCATCAAAGGCATTGTCAATCAGCCAGGATACAGAGCGTAGTTTGACATCTTGCCCTTGTTCATCCTGCCAAATGATAGAGCCAATCGCTTGTGCTGCTGCATTACGGATACTTAACCAACGTGCTGCTTTTGGCACCCAAAATACGTTTTTTTCTTGGTAGTAATCCAGTATTTCTAATTCATCAGCAATAGCCTGTTGGTATTCTTCTTCGCTGTCGTACTGATCACGCGGCATGTAATAGATGTTGTGATCGTCTTTTTGTGCAAACAATTCTTTGAGTTCAGATTGCCGTTCATCAAAAGCATCTGATACATACTTTAAGAAAATCAGTCCTAAAACAATATGCTTGTAGTTAGCGGCATCCAGACTGCTGCGTAATTTATCGGCGGCTTTCCAAAGCTTGTCATCTAAGTCATTTAGAAATTTTTGTTCCAATGAATGCATTTTATTTCCTCAATCCAAGATCAACCGCTTTGGTTTTATACTTAATGTTAAACAATGTTGCTAAGTTAGCATATCTACGACCTATTAAAAGTCATGCACTTAACAAAAAAAATAGAGATTAATTAAGTCTTGTTATTTTAACGGGATAACTATAGCTAAAATAGTACTTTGACGACTCCCACGACTAATACTGTCGTAAAAAAAGAGCAACCTAGAAAGCTGCTCTTTTCCAACCAACCGATTAGTTGACGGGTCTGACTGATTGCTGCAACCCCTGCTGAATATCCTGCACAAACCCTTCATGCGAAGCTTGTTGCTCCACCGTACGGTTTTGTGCTTGTTCAGGGTAGTATTCCTCCAGCACATCTAACCCTTCCTCTATATCCGTTTCAAACCGTGCATTGGCAAAACTCTTCCTTGCGGTAAAGTCTAATGATTCTATGAATACACCTAACTTTTTCAACTAACTACAAATGTGTTGCACTTGGGATTTGAATCTGCGACTTTAAAAAATATTCATCTTAAATTTTATACTTATTTTACGCAAAATTTACGATAATTTTATTATATATCAATAAATTAAAACATAACATACATTACTTCAATGACTACTAATTTAAAGTGTTATGAAAAAATTATACCATCTACTTTTTAGCCTTATACCGCTCTATTCAAGTTATGCTTTTGCTACTGGAGATGAAAGCTCTCCCGCTTTAAGCTTTGCAGGTAATGTATCATTGGCCAGCGACTACCGCTGGCGCGGCCAAACGCAAACCCAGAATGATCCGGCCTTGCAGGGAAACTTTGTTTTAAGCCATGCTTCAGGATTTTATCTTGCTGCATTTGCATCGAATGTTGATTTTGATGACGAAGTAAATTTAGAACTGGATCCCCAGATCGGCTATACAGCGCCAATCGCGCTAGGTTCAATCCATCCTGCAGTTGATCTTGGCATGCTGCGCTACAATTACATCGGCAACAGCGATTTAAATTATAATGAATACTATTTCAAAATGATCTTTAATGCGTTGCTGCATCAGAACGATAGCTTTACACCAAGCATAAGCTATACCTATAACTATGGCGGCAAAGCTGCCAGTGACAGTATAGGTAAAGATATCTCAAATTGGTATTTTAATGTCTTATATGCTACACCGATTGCTCAAACTAATTTTGGCACAAATGTTAGCTTAGGTTATTCCAAAGCAAATCAGGACATTTATGGTTCTGAAGCAAAAGACCATTTTTTTGATTGGAAAATTGGTGCAACTTACCGCTATAAGCCAATGGGAATAAATGCAGAATTAGCAGCGGTTGGTAGTAATTTAAAAACCAAAGACTTTACAAGTCAAAATAAAAAAGGGGTAAAAACTGAAGCAGTATTCACCCTGACTAAATCTTTTTAAAAGTTAAATGCCAATAGTATCAGCAATTCTATTGGCATAATTATTTTACTTGAGTGATTTGAATATATGATCTATCTCACTTCGATTAAAACCTCTTTCTTTAAAAATAGTATGAATTATTTTTTTCATACTTTTTGACGCATACTGGTATTTCTTTACTAAAATGTCAGAATCAATTTCCTGTAAACTATACTTCAAATACAATTCTTCATTGAGCTTCTGATTTCTAGCATCCTCTTCATTATTTATCGTGTTATACATTTTTAAGCAGTTAAATATCCCAATGTTGTTCGATCAAAGTAATTTGGCTGTACATATACTGATGCTCAGCACGTTTAACTGCACACCATAATTCCATAAATCTTTTGCCGAGATATTTTTGCAAAACAGTATTCCGGTGAAAAAATGTTAAAGCATCCAGCTGATTCGTACTTAAAAAGTGCGGCTGATGTTTATTTTTTATCTGAGTGGCTTGCTGTGGAATTTCCAGATTCTGTGTCAACCCATGCAGTGTGCCGATCAAAATCAGGGCTGCAGTTAAATAAGGATTGCAATCCGCACCTGCAACACGATATTCCAAGCGTTGATTTTCATTGTCCGAACATGGTATGCGAATGGCCACATTGCGGTTATTCACGCCCCAATTAGCTTCTAAGGGCACATGGTTTCCAGCTTTAAACCGGCGGAATGAGTTTACATTCGGGGCAAGCACGGCCATGGACGGCGGCAGCAAGACTATCAGCCCGCTGATCGCCTTTAATAATTGCCGTGACGGTAAAGGATTCTGCTTCATGCTGAAAATATTCTGCTGGTCTTGATTTAACAAACTCATGTGAAAGTGCATGCCGCTGCCCGCTTTATTCAGATCAGGCTTAGCCAAAAAGCTTGCATGTAACCCATGTTCTACAGCGACTTGCTTAATGGTGCGCTTTAGCATCATGATCTGATCGCATAGCTTCAAAATATCACCGCTATGCTGAATATTAATTTCGTATTGCCCGGAAGATGATTCCGAGACTAAGCCTGTAATCTGAATCCCCTGCAAAAGGGCAATTCGTTCAATTTCATCCAGAACGTCTTGATATTTATCTTGCACATTCACATCAAAACATTGATTTAAATAAATCTGATTGGAGCCAGATTTTTCATTGCTGTCAAATAAATAAAACTCCAATTCTGCGGCCATGCAAGGATAAAAGTTTTGATCATGCAGCGCTCTTAAACTTTTTTTTAAAATATTGCGCGGTTCAACTTCGCAATCTTGATGATTGTCATCTTTCATGGTTAGGAATAACTGTGCATTGGACTCCGGATTTAAAGCGCAGGGCTGCAGGCTTCCCAATATAGGTTTACATAAATAATCCGGCTCACCGATCGATTTTCCTAAACCCGATTCTTCAATCACTTCTCCATCAAGACTCATGGCATAAATAGACATTGGGAAATAACAGCCTTGTGCAATATTTTTTAGACCGACAATATCTATGCGCTTGCCGCGGACATGACCATTCAGATCGTGCAGGCAAATCTCAACATGACGGGTATTGGGATAGCGCTGCAGATAGTTTTCGATTTCTTCTGAAAATAGAATATCTTCAATATCGCAGCATTGACGCGCAGATGGCATGGATTCAGGGACCGCTTCTTCGTCAGCTATATTATGTCTAGCCATGAGTAAATTACTCATTATTTTGTCCTGTTAAATATTAACAATGATCAAAATAAAACAAGTTCTACCGAATGTAACGTAAATAAACCGTAAAAAATAGACCTTCAATATTATTATATTTCATCATTAAAATTATAAAACAAACACATTTTAAAATAATTTTAAAAAATAAAATTCAACATGACTAATATAAAATGTATGACATATTTTATATTAATAAATATTCAAAAATCTCAATCCTACTCCTGGTTCGGTAATAATATATTTAGGCTGCACAGCATTATCATTTAACTTCACTCTTAATTTAGCAACCAGAATCCTTAAATAATGCGTATCTTCTTGGTGCGTTGGCCCCCACAGCTCTTTCAGTATTTGCGGCTGGGTAATCAATTGCCCTTTATTTTTCGCCAATAAATTCAGCAGCTGATATTCTTTGCGCGTTAAGGAGAGCAATTGTTGATTTAAAAAAACCTGCCGTTTGGAAAAATCGATTTTTAATACGCCATCATCAAAAATTGCCGTATAAACAGTACTATGCTGATGCTGCCTAAGCAGTACACGAATGCGCGCCATCAGCTCCTGAACACTAAACGGCTTGGTCACATAATCATTTGCGCCAGCATCCAACAGCTTCACTTTTTCTTCTTCATTTGCCCGCACAGACAGCACTATCACTGGAACGTGCGACCATGTGCGAAGCTCAGACAAAACCTCATAACCATCCAAATCTGGCAAACCCAAATCGAGGATCACTAAATCCGCGCCTTGCAAAGCTAGGAGTTCCAAACCCTTTTGGCCATTTTCAGCCAAAAGCGTTTTATAGCCTTGCGCTCTGAGTGCTATATCCAAGAATTTTCGAATCTGATTTTCATCATCAATAATCAAGACATTGGTCATGGAGCTGGCTGATTCATTCTGTTCTGGCATTTTCCCACCTAAAAGCTGCTAGATGCTTTAAGTAATTTGCTGAATAGGAAGCTGTATGCGGATACATGTTCCTTGATTGTTCTTGCCTGATGATGCCATGATTTTCCCCATATGCGCACCCACAATCGCTTTCACAATCGTCAAGCCCAAGCCTGTACCATATTGCCCGCGGTCACCGCGCTGCATGGTATAAAACATGTCAAAAATGCGTTCCCGCTCACCTTCCGGGATACCCTGCCCCTTATCAGTTATGGCAATTTCGATCTCATTTTCATTCACCTGCTGCACCTCAATCATCACAGCTTTATTCTCTGGTGAAAATTTTGCGGCATTTTCCAGCACATTAAAAATGGCCTGTTCAATCAAGGCGGCATGTACAAATAAACTCAAAGATTCTTGAGGCGCATGCACTTCAACCAATGCATCTGGCATATAACGGTTTAAACGGCGCACTGCTGAACCGATCAGTTCATCAACTCCAATCCAGTCCCGCTTCAAGCTTAAGCCTTCATGGCCTAAACGGGTCATATCCAGTAGGTTTTGAATATAGCGGTCTAAACGCTCCCCCTCTAAATGAATCGCTTCCAGCAAGCTGTCCTGATCATTTTCATTCATGGAATGGCGGTAAGTGCTCAAAGTATCCGCTGCTCCAATCATCGACGCCAAAGGCGAGCGTAAATCGTGCGATACGGATGATAATAATGCCGAGCGCAATTTTTCCGTTTCAGAATTCACATTGGCTATTTCCAAAGCCTTGGTCAGCTGGGTGCGGAAAATCGCCTGCGCAAGATACTCTACCATGAGTTCAGCGAGCTGTTTTTGCTCCGTATTGATTACTGCTTGCACATCTTTAAGTTTCAACCCCACCACGCCTAAGCATTGCTTGGAAGCCAATAAGGGCAAAAACCACCACTCATTTTCCGTCAAGGTTTGGGTAAAGCGACCGGACGGTTGATGGTTTTTGAATGTCCAATCGGCTGAAATTTTTTCTTTATTACTCATGATAGTGGATGATGCTTGAGTTGCTGCAGTATCTGGGAAATACAGCCAGACATCTGCATTGAGATTTTTACTCAGGCTATGTTCAGCAATCTCCTTGATTTGTGCCAAATCTAATGCTGTGGACAGCTTCTGCCCTAAATCCTGCATAATGCTGTTATAACTGTTCGCCGTTTTGAGTGCAGTCACCTGTTCTTTCAAACGTGACGCTAATCGGCTCGAAATTAAAGCCGCGCCCAAAAATGCAACCACGGTGACAATCCCCTGATGTGCAGAAATCTGAAATGTAAATTGCGGGGAAATAAAGAAAAAATTATAAGCTAGAAAGAACAGGATGGCTGAAAAAGCTGCAGCCAGCATCCGTGTTTTTGATGCCACAAAAACCACAGCGGTGATAAAAATCACCGAAAGATCTTCAATCCCTAAATACTTTTCCCCTAAGCTTGCAATCACAATGCTGATGACCGTGGTGGCTAGTACGTACTGTATTTCTCTCAGCGACAAGAATGCCCTTTGAGTGAAAAAGGACAAATGCTTATTCTCTGCAATAATCGGCACAATACTGAGTTCAAAACTGGGCCGGTATTGCAACAACTGATCAATCAAATTGAGCCTTAAATTCAGCGAAAACTTTTGCGGAGCCGCTTGTGCTAAAACCAAGGTTGAAATGCCGCGGTCCATCACATAATCAAATAAAGTTTTAGCATGTTGCTGGCCGTGAAGGACTTCAGTCATTCCGCCCATTTGACGCGTTAAGTTTAAAGCCCGTTCAATTTCACGGCTTTGCGAGTTTTCCTGTTTATTCATGATTTGCGTATCATGAGAAAAAGCAACAACTGTCCAGTTTGCCGCACGATGCTCGGCAATACGGCATCCAGTCCGAACTAAAGCTTCAGAATGCCCTTTGCCATCAATCATAATTAAGACATGATTTTTTAAGGGAATTTGAGCAAGCCCTTGAATGGCGAAATTTTCGCGTACATCATTATCAACATAATTGGCCACAGTTTGCATTGCCAGTTCACGCAGTGCCGTTAAGTTGGAGCTGTTGAAAAATCGCTGCAAGGCCTGTTCGGCCTGCTCAGGCACATAGACCTTTCCTTGGTTTAAGCGCTCCAACAGCTCATTTACAGGCAAATCAATCAAGCGGATATCTCGAATCCGTCCGAATACCCGGTCTGGCACGGTTTCAGTGACACGAATCCCTGTTATTTGATATATCACATCATTCAAACTTTCCAAATGTTGAATGTTCATGGTTGTAAAAACATCAATTCCAGCATCTAATACTTCATTGATGTCTTGCCATCGTTTTTCATGACGGCTGCCGGGCATATTAGTGTGGGCAAACTCATCCACCAAAACAATACTGGGCTTTTTTTCCAAAACAGCATCCAGATTCATTTCCTCCAGATGCTGCCCTTGATATTCAATAGCCTTGCGCGGAATAATCTCTAAACCAGAAATTAAATTTTCAGTTTCTTTACGGCCATGCGTTTCTACATAGCCAATGACGATATTGATGCCCTGTAGCGCTAGCTCATGTGCGCGAACCAGCATGGCAAAGGTCTTCCCCACACCCGGAGCTGCGCCTAAAAAAATCGTCAGTCGCCCAGACTGATAACGCTGGGTATGTTGCAGCAAAACATCGGCTTTATTGGTTCGTTGATCTGTCATAGAAGTAATCTTTATTTATTGCTTTAAAAGATGTTTTTTAAATTCATTTTAATACGTCTAAAATTAGCTTGGCTATTGCTGGGCGATATAGAGGCCGCCGTTGGGCGGAGGTTTAGAACACCCCCCTCGCCCAACAATCGTATGTAACTTAATTCAAATTATTTAATAGCGTTCAATCACTATATTTTAATCTTCAAGCCATTCATATCACTTCCCGCCCCGATCCAAAGCCAAATTCAATTCAAGCACATTGATACGTGCCTGCCCTAAAATCCCAAAAATCGGCTGAACCGTATGCGACTGAATCAGTTTTTCGACATTCTGTTCAGGCATATGCCGTGCATGGGCAATCCGCTTCACTTGAATCATGGCTGATTGCACGCTAATTTCAGGGTCGATGCCGCTGCCTGAAGCGGTGACCAGATCCGCAGGAATTTTAGATTTTTCAATCTGTTCCTTCGCTGCGATTCGATTCAGCCGTTCCTCTATGGCGTTCTGCAGTTCAGGATTGGTTCTCGCCATGTTGCTTCCGGCCATCGCCATAGGATCATAATTTGCGGCAGATGGACGCGGATGGAAATATTGAACTTGGGCAAAAGGCTGTGCCACTAAGCGTGAACCGATCACTTGATTATTTTCGACAATCAAGCTGCCGTTGGCTTGTTTTGGAAAGAGCATTTGTCCTAAGCTGGTTGCAGCAGCACTATATACAAAGCCGCATAAGCCTAGAGCAATGATGGTCATTCCAAACGAAGCGCGCAGTTTCTCACCCCATGATGAGTCTGCCAATTGATGATTTTGCATATTCACTTTGTCATCCTCAAAAAATTTATAGGGCCAAGATTGGACTGATCAGCAGATCAATCGCTTTAATGGCAATAAACGGTAGCAGCACCCCGCCCACACCATAAATCAGCATGTTGCGGCGCAATAATTGGGTAGATGTCGAAGGTTTGAATTTCACACCGCGCAGTGCAATTGGAATCAGCATAGGAATAATGATCGCATTAAAGATCAGCGCAGACAGGATGGCACTTTCAGAACTGCCTAGTTGCATGACATTTAACACATGCATTTGCGGAATTGCCGCGACGAATAATGCCGGCAAAATTGCAAAATACTTTGATACATCATTTGCCAAGGAAAAGGTGGTTAATGCACCGCGAGTAATCAGCTGCTGTTTGCCTATTTCAACCACAGATAGCAATTTGGTTGGATCAGAATCTAAGTCCACCATATTGCCTGCTTCTTTGGCTGCTTGCGTTCCCGAGTTCATGGCTAAGCCAATATCTGCTTGAGCCAACGCTGGTGCATCATTAGTGCCATCGCCGACCATCGCGACCAAGTGCCCTTTGTTTTGCTCGGTTCGAATACAAGTGAGTTTATCTTCAGGTTTGGCCTCAGCAATATAATCATCCACACCAGCTTCGGCAGCGATGGCCGCTGCTGTGAGCGGATTATCTCCGGTCACCATCACAGTTTTAATGCCCATTTCACGTAAGCGCGCAAATTTTTCTTTAATGCCTTGCTTAATCACATCCGATAGTTCAATCACCCCCAGCAAATGATGGTCTTTGGCCACCACCAGCGGCGTTGCCCCTTTTGAAGCTACTTGTTCTACGCGCGCTTTCAGTTCGGCATGATTTTCAAGGTTTTGCGAAGCGAATTTAAGAATGGCATCCATAGCGCCTTTACGCACTTGATGACCATCCGCCAAGTTAAGACCTGAAATGCGTGTTGAAGCATTAAAAGCGATAAATTCAGCCTGTTCAGGCTCGGCCACTCTTTCACCTTGCTCTTTGGCCAAAGCCACCACCGATTTACCTTCTGGTGTTGGATCGGCCAAAGAAGTCAGTACCGCCGCTTGGCGAAGCTCAGACTCCGTCACTCCTGTTAATGGATAAAAAGCGGTCGCCTGACGGTCACCGTAAGTAATAGTTCCTGTTTTATCGAGTAGTAAAACATCTATATCGCCTGCAACTTCAACCGCCTTGCCTGATTTGGCAATCACATTGGCTTTGAGCGCTCTGTTCATCCCTGCAATCCCAATAGCTGGCAATAAGCCGCCAATGGTGGTTGGAATCAAGCAGACCAATAGCGCCACCAATAAAATCGGGCTGATTTCCATATTCAGGAAATGTCCAATCAACGGCAGGCTGACCACGACGATTATAAAAGTCACAGTCATCACGGTCAGTAAAATACCTAAGGCAATTTCATTCGGTGTTTTTTGACGGTTTGAGCCTTCGACTAAAGCAATCATTCGGTCGAGAAAGCTATTCCCCGCCTCTGCGGTCACTTGCACGATGATCCGGTCTGTTAAGACTTTGGTTCCGCCAATCACCCCAGATTTATCTGTGCCCGCTTCACGGAGTACCGGCGCAGATTCACCTGTTACTGCAGCTTCATTGATCGTGGCAAAGCCCTGAATTATTTCACCATCTGCGGGAATCAATTCCCCTGCACGCACTTCAATCAAGTCATGCATGTTCAATTCAGCCGCTGAAATCTGCACCCCATCCATATCATCTTTAGAATGGATACGGCGCGCCGTCAAATTCTGACGAGCTTGACGCAGTGATGACGCCTGTCCGCGGCCTTTGGCTTCAGCAACCGCTTCGGCATAATTGGCAAAGAGAACCGTCACAAATAAAATCAACGTCACCAAGAAACCAAAAACCAAACTAGATTGACCTAGAATTGTACTGATCAGTGTAATCAGCGTGCCAAGCCAAACGATGGCCATCACTGGATTTTTAATCACATGCTGCGGCAGCAGTTTAATAAAAGCATTTTTCCACGCTTCAGCTTGAAATAAGGTTGAAGCTATGGTGTTTTGCTGTGTTTGAACAGCGTGTTTTGAATGATTCATTGTACTCACCCTTAACCTTGAACCAATAACAGATGATCAGCGATTGGTCCCAAGACCAGGACTGGCATAAATTGCAATAAGGTCAACATCACCACAATTGCGATTAACGTTAGTGCGAATGTTGGCGTTTCAACTTTTAAACTGCCACTGCTTTCAGGCGCTTGGCGTTTAGCAGCTAAACGTGCAGCGATGATTAAAGGAATAATCAAGGTCGGGAAACGGCCGAGCAATAAAGCGATACCGCAAGTGACATTCCACCATACGGTATTGTCTGCCAGCCCCTCAAAGCCTGAGCCGTTGTTGGCAAATGCAGAGACATATTCGTACAACACTTGGGAAATGCCGTGGTATTGTTGATTGCTGTTGCCCGTCAATTCAGGGAAAAATACGGTTATTGCCGTTAAACCAAGAATGACAATGGGTTGAATCAGAATCACCACAGCGAGCAATTTGATTTCACCGGCTTCAATTTTCCGTCCAAACAGCTCTGGAGTACGCCCTGTCATTAAGCCAGCAATAAAGACCGCTAAAAACAGATAAATAATGAATTGCTGCAAACCACAGCCAATTCCGCCCCAAATGGCATTGATCAGCATATTGGACAATTGCACCATGCCTGTGAGCGGAGCAGATGAATCGTGCATCATATCCACAGACCCGTTATTGACTTGGGTGGTGACCGCTGACCACAAGGCAGAAGATGCTTCGCCAAAACGCACTTCCTTACCTTCCATGACTGAAAGCAATGTTGACGTCGATGAAAGGCTTTCTGACCAGATAGCGCTGACTGCGGAAATGATCGACATCAGCAGCATCGAAGCAAAGACAAAGCCAGCGAATTTGGCGCGTTTGGTGAAAAAGCCCAGCATGAAAATCACCGAAACAGGGATCAGTAAAATCGCAAGCATTTCTAGAAAGTTTGACAATGGTGTCGGATTTTCCAAAGGTACACTGCTGTTCGGACCATACCAGCCACCACCATTGCTACCTAATTGCTTTATCGCCACCATTGGTGCAACTGGGCCTAAAGGTATTTTTTGCGCTGTTAATTCGCTGCTTTGATCGATGACTTGAACTTCTGGTCCGCCTTGAAAAGTCGATGGCACACCTTGGCTAGTGAGCAGCAATGACCAAACCATGCATAAAGGAATCAAAAAGCGGAATGTCGGACGAATCACATCAGCCCAATAGTTGCCGACATCAATTTGCTGCACTTTATGCTTAAAGCTGGTTTGCTTATCGGTTTCAGAAAGCACATTGGATTGTTTATAAAATAGTGCTCGTACTGTTGCCACCACCATTGCGAGCCCCATCATCGGCGTGATGATCTGCAAGCCGACAATGCCAACCATTTGCGATAAATATGACAGTTGCGCCTGTCCTGAATAGTGCTGCTGATTGGTATTGGTCAAAAATGAAATCATGGTATGCAGCGCCAAATCCCATGACATATTCGGTGCATGGTTTGGATTCAGCGGCAGGCTGGCTTGAACCATAAATAGAATCCAAGTCACCAAACCGATCACCGCACAGCTCATGACAAAATTGAATGAATAGGTTTTGACATTCATTCCCCGTTTGGGATTGGTTCCTAAAACCGCGTAAATGGGCTTTTCAATCCAATTGAATAGAGGATCAATTTTCATCTCGCGGTTGTGCATTATCGCTGCGAGGTATTTACCCAAGGGATAAGCCAGAACAAAGACGATGGCTAAAAGCAAAGCAAACTCTAACATGGCATTTCACTCCTATGTTTCAGAGCTGAAATCTGCTTAAAGAAGTTGAAATAAGATATATTTTGATTGTTTTGTACAACGCAATTTTTTTGATGCTGTACCTGCTGATGCGCGTGAATGACCGCACTCATGTTTTTCATCCTAAGCATTGGGATATTCCACTATCTAGTATGAAAAATAAAACCGTAAAGTCTCTATCCATAACTTTGGATACCGCGTAAAGAAAGCGTAAAAATTTGGCTCAGTGCATTTATAAATGCAGAAAAATATCTTAAAAGTGATCGCTATTATTATTCTGTGACTCACTTTTATTTATGGATATAATTTCAGTACTTAAAGCCTTATTTTTAGGTTTTATAGAAGGTTTAACGGAGTTTTTACCCATTTCCAGTACTGGTCATTTAATTTTATTTGGCCATTTAATTGATTTTCATTCAGACTCAGGCCGTGTCTTTGAAGTTGTCATTCAACTGGGCGCAATCTTAGCCGTTTGTTGGCTCTACCGTAAAAAAATTATTAATCTACTACATGGTTTTATATCAGGTGATTACCATGCGAGACGTTTTGCGATAAATGTCTTCATTGCATTTATTCCTGCAGTAGTGATCGGAGTTATAGCTGTTGATTTTATTAAACAAGTTTTATTCAGTCCTTCGGTTGTTGCATCTGCACTGATTATTGGTGCACTGTTAATTTTTGCTGTAGAAGCTAAAAATTTTAAAGTCCAAACCATTGAGGCAACCAATATTGGATTCAAACAGGCCATTGTTATTGGTTTGGTTCAATGTCTTGCGATGATTCCGGGGACTTCACGGTCTGGTGCAACCATTATTGGGGGGATGTTGGCGGGTTTATCACGTAAAGCAGCTACTGAATTTTCTTTTTTCCTTGCCATACCAACAATGCTTGGTGCCGCTACTTATGACATATTTCGCAACGTTGATGTTTTAACTTCAGAAAATTTATTGAATATTTCCGTAGGCTTTGTAACCGCATTCATCGCAGCTTTGCTTGTGGTAAAAGCCATGGTTAAATTTGTAGAAAAACATACTCTAAAAGTTTTTGCTTGGTATCGCTTGGTATTAGGTTCAATCATCTTATTTATTTTTTAATACAAGCAAAAAAAAATAAATAAATTAAAGAGAACTCTCTGTTCTCTTTAAGTTTTTTTAATTTACAACCCGTACATTCTGCTGCAAGCTTTTCTGAATCTCTTGTACAATACCCTCTCCCTGATGGAACTTAGGCTCAACTTTAGATTTTGAATCAAACTCCACCTGATTAGCCTCAACAAGCTCATCCTTATACAACTCCTCTACCAAGTCCAATCCTTCTTCTAAATTCACCTCAAACCGTGCATTGCCATAACCTTGCCGTGCCATCTGATCTAAAGCATATTGATTAAAGCCTGAAGCTTTACTTTGTTGATCAATCTCTTTCGCTGTTTGAATGGCTTGTTGAAGGTTGACACCATCCCTTAAAGTTAGATCCACGTAATACACGGGCTGACGATAGCTTTGTGTGGTGGATTTACCTCGAAGGGTGAGTTGTAACGGTAGACATGACAGCAAGCCATTCGATGCGGCATGATAATAGCTCAGTCTAGCCGCCAAAGTTCGAATACTGTTAAAGCCTGTGGTTCTAAAGATGAATGTGCCCAGCTCATCCGATTCATCTAAATTGACATGCAATCGCCCATAAGGCTTACAAATACTCCCTTGAGCCAAAGGACATAAATCCGGTGATGGACATGGATGCTGTTCCACACCTTGATTGGTCAACCGCTGACAAGTTTCACCATTGCCCACACAGACAGGCCTGCCTGTCTGGCGGTCAAACAAACTATATTCGGCTCTCAAATTAAGTTCAGGATCATTAAAGATCATACGTACTGGAATGCTTCGCAGTTTTTGATTGGGTACTTTAGCCCGCAGCTGTTCATCTAATGGATGTTTGACCCAGCCATCTTTATTCTGAATTTGGCTAGTAATGGTGAATTGGTCATCTTTTTCCGGCAGACGCTTGCCGTTCTTTTCAACTACTTTACCAATGCTGATCCGCCCTAAAATTGGCGGGGTGATGGCTAAACCTTTAATCATGCTGCTGTCCTCAAAGTTATTATTTACGCTTGTCTGGTTGATATGTAGAAATCATTCATCTTCTAATTCAAATGCATAAATATCAGCGCAATTCAGTCCATTTTGTTCTCTGCAAGTACTTCGGTGCTTGCAGGGAGCGGGGGCTGTTTTGCGCTTTTTTGCAGATATGCTCTTATTTGAATCGCGGCTTTACGCATCATGGCAATAAATATTGAAACGCCGTGTGCCCTGCTTGCTTTGCGGGAATTGGTTAAGCATTTCTGGATGCTGTTTCAATAAAGCTTTGCTGTCCAAGCTGATCGAGTCCTTGGACTTTTTCCAAGTTACTGAACCTGTTTTAAAGGTGGCGCGTTCAGCCTGCTGCATCCTGGCCTGCAGCTGGTGCTTCAGCAGATCAAACTGCTCCTGATGCTTATCAATTTGATTGCGCGCTTGAATCAGCTGTTCAAACTGCTGGTTGGCCTGAGTGTCTTCCGATAAATCCGTGGTACTCAGTGGCACATGTTCTGGATACAATTGTTGTAAGGCTTTGGCAGCTGAGGCTGATGCATCTGCATCAGGTGGGGTGTCCTTTTCTACACAGTCCCAGAAGTAACGCTCTGCATTGACGATATGCTGAATCACCGATTCACTGCGCGTCACTTTAAAAATCCGTGTTTCATGTCCACAGAGCAGTACGCAGATATGCGCTGCCTTCTTCCCAGTCACTGCCAATTGATGCTGTACCTGACACAACACATACAGCGGCACACCATCCCGCCACAGCTTGGCGCCGTATTCTCCTGCAGTTTTGCATTCCAGAATCTGCACATCTGCATCACCTACTACGGAATAATCCAGGTTCGCCAGCATAAAAGACTTGTCTGGGTCAGGATGCTGCAGCACAGCATTCACCCGGCGGACTTTATAGTTGGTATGCATGCTGTAATACTCGGCAACAAGCGGCTCGAGGCGCTTGCCCCAATACAGCGGTGCATGACCTTCACTTTCATCTTCAATGGATTGCTTTATCCGTCCTGTTTTAATCATCCACAGTTCCAGCATCGACATATAGGGATTGAGTCCACAAGCTGCGGCACAGTCACTGCTGCCGATGCCTTGCCTGCGCATTTCCAGCCATTCAGCCTGACTGAGCTTTTTGGTATCGACAAAGCGTTTGGCGCTGAAGAACTTGGGTGCACTAAACGGTTTCGGCTGTACAGATGCTGCAGATAGATTTGATACGCTATTCATTGTGAATTCCTCTGTATTGAATTTTGGGCATAAAAAAGCCGCATCCGAAGACGCGGCTTTAAGAGCTAGATATTTGGGTCATGAGTGAAAAGAAAATATTTGACTTAGTTTGGTAGTACTTAGGCTAATTAATCGAACTGAGGACTGCTGAGCTTAGGCAAGCATACGCAGCGCTTGTTCCAGTCCGCGCTGCTTCAGTCCAGCACCCGCACCAAACCAAGCTGAATCCAGACGGTGATCCTGACTCATTGCCCGGCGCTCGTGATCGGCAAATTCCGTAATCGAGCACAGCAGGCCATATGCGGTATCTTTGGCTGAGCTGAGTTCTGCCCCGCGGCCATGTCCGTTAAACATGGTCATGACTTTCGACATGGCACGACCATTCGGTTCAGTCTTGTTTTCAGCTTTATTGGTTGAATTGGCTTGGGTGGCTACATTGCGGTAGAACTGAATAATGCCTTCATCCTGCTCTATCGGACTCAGGCTGGCATTGTTAAACACAGCATCAAAATAAGCGGCTGCTTCAGTCTGAGTCACTTTACGCTGACTCAGCTGTTTCATCTCGTACATATGCTCATCCCATGCACGGACGGAAATTCCCAGCTGCTGTTTGATCTTTTGGGCATCAAAGCGGGTGCTGTGCGGCACTTTCACCACACCGGCACTGCTGCTCTGCCCTTTTAAAGCAATCGCCAAGGTGTTATTGCACACCACACGGATTGAGGTGAATTGCGCTGTCGTCGCCAGTGTGCCGTCACACCCGGTTGCCAGCAGCATATAGCCATTGCTGACATCCTTGCCTTTGAGTGCTGCACTTTGTCCTGTACGCGCCAAAGCCCAGAATTTCTTTCCGCCTTTCAGTACGCCTGCAGTTTCCAGTTCAAAGCCGGACTGCTCGGTTAAATCACGGTAAAACTCTAACACCTCAGCAGGCTGTACTTCCTGATAACGCTGACTGACCACAGATAAAGGTGCATGGGTATCCGAACGGTATAACACCCGTTGCTCTTCATAAGGCATGATGATGCTTTGCCCACGTTCATTCTGCGCCATATAGCTGACATTGGACGATTCAATGCGCCAGTCCATACCTGCCTGTTGTGCCCAGACTTCAATCGGCTGGTTTTGGGTGAGCGGGTTGCCAAGACCATGCCAAGGGGTTTGGCCGACATAGGCCATTTGTTCCAGTTGATGTGCCATACAATAATCCTGTTAGTAAATAATGAATAAATTGAAATTGAAATTGATGAAAATGTGAAAAATGAGCCAGTGCTATTTGTTAAAAGGCGGACGGCTGGATGCCTGCGTCTGCTCGGCAATCACGAGAATCACTCCGCCCAGCATCGCGCCAGCAACACCACCGATGAAAGGTGAATAGCCCAATGACTTTGCCAACGACATGCCCAGCACAGCTAAAGTGGTCGGTGCATTGCTGAGACCTAAGCTCTGCATCATTGGCTTGATCGGTTCACGCTGCGGGAACATGGCATCTTCCATCTGATCAAAATCTCGATACGGCATAAAAAGAACTCCTGAAAGTATCTATTTGCATCAACTGCGGATTCATCATTCAAGTGATGAAGTTCAGCCTCGGTTTCATTCAGGTGTTATGTATCTGAAATTATTTACAATCTGTTTTTGCTGATTTTTTATGCTCACACCGTTCAATCAGCAAGAAATGAAATTGACCAGCTTTTCGCTTGGCATTATGATGAACATGCTGGCCTACATTGCCAGTCGGTTTTAGCAGACCGTTTAGCCAAGCACACTAAAAAGTCTATCTTTTTGGTGGGCAACCCTGTGTGTCCTCCTTTGCGGCGGAACGGGAGGGGGACACCTTTGGGTGTGCTGATCCTTTGGCTATCAGTCTGCTAACCCCTTTTCGTTTCGCCACCATTATTTAGCAGTGATGTGGTGAAACTTCTTTATAGCCAAAGGAGTCAATCATGACTGTTTTCTTATCCGCTGTTTGCAGCATCCCTATTCCTTCTCATCAGCCTAAACTCTACGGTTCTTCTGCCTAGCTTTGGCCATGAAGATCATTGCACGATTGATTTTAATGATTGGGATACTGGTCTGGCTGGGCCCGGCTGTTATTGGCTTTTTGCTGATGATGCTGCTGTTCTGGCTCCTGGTTGAACTGGCTGGCTGGAATAAACCGCCACGCCCCTAACACCATGTCATCGCCTGTACCTCCTTAAAATCAGACGCCGATCATCCTCTATTTATGATGAGAATTACGATGTCTCTTTTTGATCGCCTGTCCTTACTGGGCATTGCGCTGCTGGCGGCTGCCGTGTCAGCAGGCTGCGAAAGCAAATCCAAACGTGAATTTATGCAGGATGCCAATCCGGCGGCACAGACCGTTCCACCTGCTCCTGTGTCTATGACCGACTGGAAACACATTATTCAACGCAGGTGATGCAAAAACTCAGTGAACAGAATGTCAGCCAGCTGGATTTGCCTGCAGATTTCGGTGAACAGATGCTGCACGCTGCTCAATACTGCCAATCTCGCTAGGGGTGCGAATATGCAAATCAAACATTATCTGATTGGGGTTTACCTGCTGATTGCCCTGCTGTTTTCAGCCTACTTAAAAGGCTGCAGCGCGACAGCAGACCGAAGCTACGCCTACAACCTCGGCAAAGCCATTGTTTGGCCGGTGTCCATGTTCAAGTAACGTCATTCAATTAAAAACATGCTCAACAACAATAATTTGGAACGATTCTAATGAATAAACAGATCAAGAATTTTCTGCAATCCGGGGTGATTGCAGCCTGCCTAACCGCACCCGTCTTCAGTCACGCAGACATGGCGCAGGTGATGGCGCTGGTCAATGATCCGTCTACCGCACCTGCAGTGAAACGCTGTGAGGGAAATGCCAATTGCAATGCGTTTGTAGCACTCAGCAGACAATGGCAAGTCATCCCCAAAGATGACCCTTTGCGCTATTTCATCTATAGCGGTGATCTGAATGCGCTCATTCGGGAAGGCAAAGATTTACGTGAACAGAAACTCATGGATCTGGATGACTTTGCTTATCAGGTTTTTGATTATCACGCTGAGAACGGCAATGACCGCTGGTTGTATGTCAAAGGCTTATGCGTACTGAAGTATGTGCAGCGCACCCAGTTTGCACAGCCGTAATCAAGCCCACTGGATTTATCCGCCTTCCCGATTTTAAAGGACATACCGCCATGAAAAAAATGATCATCACGGCTGCAATTTTTACCCTGCTCACCGCCTGCAGCAAAACACCTGAAAGCCCAGCTTCAGCTGCCGATAGCGCACATGAATCCGTTTCACCTGAGGACAGCGCTACGAAAGATGAGGCAAAAGAGCGCGAGGCCGAAGCAGCCGCCATCGCGCATGATCGCTATGACCCGGACAGCATTTATGCAGGGGCTGAGAATATCGATATTCCGCCGCCGCAACTGAAAAGAAAGCTATTGCCCGGTGAAGCACTTGAAGTGAAGTTTAGGCCTGCCGAAGCTTATGTTGGATTTAAGGTGCGCACAGAGACGGTCTTGGATACCACCCGCTTACACATTTTTGCTGAAATTGACGATGTGCTGGATAAGGTGGAAATGGACAATCCCAACTGCAAGGTCACTGGCGTTGAACCGTACACCGTCGAATTTCCTAAGCGAACCTACTACGGTGATAAATTCAATCTGCTCTTGAAAGGCTGTACAGCGGACGAAATCAAGGAAGTCTATTTCTACACCGCACATGGCAAATTGACCTACAGCGCCATTGTTGATGAATAACCTCAAGCCATAGCTGAAGCCGTGACAGCCGCTGTAATGAAGATTAAAGCCCCTACTGAACCAAGTAATGCTTGACCATTAAAACGCGCTCTGGCGAGTGCTCTAGGGGCAATACCCCCGCATAATCAGCTCGCTTTAGCACAGGTCCATACACCGCTTTCCTCTGTCTTGACTTATTCTGTCTATCCATTGAACAACGCAAAAAGTTCAATACATGGAAAAACTGAGACAGAGGGCCGACCAAGAAGAATGACATGACCCATATAAAATTATTGACCACTGCCTGCTTATCGATAGCTTTGCTCAGTGCTTGCAGCCCCTCACAAGATAAGGCCAAACAGCAAACTGATCAGCCACAGGCAGAGCTTGATCCAAAAACCCAGAAGTTTATGCAAACGGATTTAAGCGAAACGCTACCCGAGGATGAAATGCCGGCTTCATCTGCAACAGCTATGTAAAATGAAAATTTGGACACGGCATTGATTGCTGATGAAGAAACGGAAGCTGAAGCCATGGCTGAAGAAAAATTTGACATACGCGTGTACCCCTCAAACGACACATTGTTTGTCATAACCAGTAATTAAAAATTAAATACTTATAAGATTTTGCGACACATAATGACAAAGAGTTGCGACTCATAAGCTGTCATTTTTAAAGTTTTGCGACACAATTAATGTCATTTTCTAAAAAATGAATTTCCATCAACAGTCTACTATATTAAATAGGGGTTGATAGTTAGCCGTCAGTTACATTAATTTGATGTAATACAATCTCAAAATTATAGAAAGAATCTAATGTACTTACCCCCTCATTTTGAAGAAAGACGACTAGAACTTCTTCATGATTTAATGAAAAAACATCCTTTCGGTTATGTCGTTACATATTCTAATGGTGAGTTAGATGCTAATCATCTTCCTTTTGAGATAGTGTCTGATAGTGGTAATTTTGGTAAGTTATTGGCTCACATATCGAGACAGAATCCTTTGGCTGAAGTTTTAAAGAATGATGCTGATGTACTTGTAATATTTCGCATTGATGATGTTTATATCTCTCCTAATTGGTATGTAGGAAAATTTGAACATCATAAAGTTGTTCCAACTTGGAACTACGTAGTTATTCATGCAAAAGGTAAAGCTAGGATTATTGAAGATGAAAAAGTATTAAGAGGTATTTTAGCTCGTCTTACTAGAGAACATGAATCCAATCAAGATGTTCCTTGGAAAATGACAGATGCACCATCTGAATTTATTAGTGAAAGAATGAAGCATATTGTAGGAATACAAATCGAGATTACCGACTTAGTTGGAAAATTCAAATTAAGTCAAAATAGAAATAAAAATGATATTTTAAATGTAGCTACGGCTTTAGCTTCTAAAGGTAAAAGCGATTTAAGTAATCTAATGCTAAGTATTTCAAATGTACAAGAAACATAGATTAATTAGTAATTCCTAAAGGTAATATAATGAGAATTATGTGAGCTTACATACTTCATGACGTTATTAATAAAAAAAAACCGCCAATCAATATGGCGGTTTTTTATCAATGACATTTTATGTGTCGCAAATGACAACTTATGTGTCGCGTGACGGTACCGCACTGAATCGTAAGGTTCATTAACGGGCTATATCAATAAGATCGACATTTTTCATTGTTATATCTTTTTATACTGCTGTAGATACCCTCTTAACAATAAAATCAATTGGTCAGATAAATTTTCTTCCACTTGGTGTGTCGTCAGCCCTTCAAGTATGGCGCGTGCAGGACCATCCAATACGCCTAATACTATTTGTGCAACAAGTTCTGGATCATGAATATGAATATCTGGCGCTGTTTGCAGCATATCTCCGATTGCACTCACAATCCTTTTTCTCATCATTACAACCAGCCTTAAACCATCGTGTTCGGCTGCAATACTATATAAAGCTTTTGACTCTTTAGGATTCTTAAATTTTTCTTGTAAAAATACTGAAACCAAGATTGCTGCAGACTCTGCAATTGGTTTTCCCATGCCCTCTTGGCATGCCATTTCTACACAGCCTGTAATATTGTTTAAATGCAGCTCCAGCACAGCAGTCAGCAGCGCATCCCGATTTGGATAATATTGATACAAACTGCCTACCGACATCCCAGCTCTTTCTGCAATACGTGTAGTTGTACACCGCATTAATCCATCACGTGTTAAAACCTGAATGGTTGCTGTATGTAGCGCTTCAACTGTCGCAGTCGACCGGGCCTGAACGGGTGATTTTCTTGGCTTTAACACATTTGTTGGTGCGTTCATAAATGCGAATTCAAAAACTGAAGGATATTTCATATATTTGTACTGATCTTAAGAATATTAATCAAGCAGGTCTGAAATGAATATTGATAAAAGCGGTACATTCACACTGGGAACATTTACGATTAAGCGGCTTGGCTATGGCGCAATGCAGCTGGCCGGTCCTGGAGTGTATGGTCCACCCAAGAATCACCAGGCAGCAATCGATGTACTCCGTGAAGCCGTGGCATTAGGTGTAAACCATATTGATACCAGTGATTTCTATGGTCCACATATTACGAATCAATTGATTCAGGAGGCATTACACCCTTATCGTGATGACTTAACCATTGTGACAAAAGTCGGTGCCAAACGTGGCGATGATGCATCCTGGTTACCCGCTTTTTCCTCAGAAGAATTAATTCAGGCAGTCCTTGACAATCTCAAAAATTTAAAACTTGATGTTTTAGATGTGGTGAATTTAAGGGCAATGTTTGATCCTTTTTCACTGGCAGAAGGCTCTATTGAAGAACAAGTGACAACACTGGCTGAATTACAGCATCAGGGCTTAATTCAGCATATTGGACTGAGCAATGTCACGCACACACAAGTGGCTGAAGCACAGAACATCGCTCCTATTGTCTGTGTTCAGAACATGTATAACATTGCTAATCGGCAGGATGATGCCTTAATTGATCAACTTGCAGAGCAAGGGATTGCTTATGTACCATTTTTTCCATTAGGCGGTTTTAACCCACTACAATCCTCAACGTTACAGAATGTTGCGGATCAACTCGGTGCTACACCCATACAAGTTGCTTTAGCCTGGCTATTGCAGCGCTCTCCAAATATTCTTCTCATTCCAGGTACGTCATCAATTAAGCACTTACATGAAAACCTTGCTGTAACTGAATTGGAACTGCCTAATGACGTGATTGCAGCATTAAATCAGCTCAATTCACCATCCGTTTAAATAGCTCTGCAGAGCATCTAGTGAAATTGATGATTTCACTAGATGCTCAGATTCCAATGTGAACTGCATCCGCTTTTCTAAAAAATTGATTCTTATAAATCTTGCAATAGGTTCTTGGAAAGTTGTTTTAAAGTCGCTAGTTCCTCATCACTCATCCGCATTGAACAGCGCATCTGATTCGGTATATCCAGAATTTGATCTTTCAACTCTCTTGCCTTATCCGTCAGGATGACCTTTTTTACCCGCTCATCTTCAGCGATCGATACCCGGTTTAAGAATTCTTTAGCTTCAAGTTTCTGTACCAGTGGCGTTAATGTCCCTGAGTCAAATAAAGTTTTCTCACCAAGCTCTTTTAAAGAAATATTATCTTGGTCATACAAGGCCAAAAGAACGACAAACTGAGGGTAAGTCAGATCAAATTCTTTCAGGAATGGACGGTACTGTCGGGTTAATGCATTTGATACAGAGTATAAAGAGAAACAAAGCTGCCCGTCTAAGATACTGTTATTCATAATTTTATCAACCTATTCAAAAAGTATCTAAAAAAATATTATAAATAATTCTTGACCAAAAGTAACTTGCATGCAAGTATTATGTACACAAGGTTAAGCAGGAGGTGATTTAAACAAAGAAATCAGCTCCTGGATAGAAACCAGCACATTGCTTAAAAAAATTCTCGAACGTTATAGTGAGTTAGCGCCATGAAAATCGTATCTGCTTTATTAACTTCTGCCGTATTCGCATCTGCAGCAGCATCAGCACAACCTGTTAATGCTCCAGCACCAACTGCAGGTGTTAAAGCGTTCCTTGATGTCTTAAATTCAGGTAATGGCAAGCCTATGGAACAAATGTCTCCAGCAGAAGCTCGTCAGGTCCTTATTGGAGCTCAGCAAGGCGTTGTTCTTCCTCCTGCTCAAGTCTCTGATAAAACGATTCAGATTAAAGGTCAAAGCATCAAGCTGAAAATCGTGAAACCTGAAAACACTAAAGGAATGCTGCCTGTCTTCATGTTCTTCCATGGTGGTGGCTGGGTACTGGGCGACTTCCCTACTCATGAACGCTTGATCCGAGATTTGGTGCGTGAATCAGGCGCTGCAGCGGTTTATGTGGATTACACGCCTTCCCCTGAATCTCACTTCCCGGTCGCGATTGACCAGGCTTATGAAGCAACTAAATGGGTGGCTGAGCACGGTAAAGAAATCGGGGTGGATGGTACGCGTTTAGGATTAGTAGGTAACAGTGTAGGCGGTAACATGGTTGCTTCTGTAGCGCTGCAAGCGAAGCAGTTCGGCGGTCCAAAAATCCGTTACAATGTAATGCTTTGGCCAGTGACTGATGCAAACTTTGATAATGAGTCATATAACACTTACGCCAATAATCACTTCTTAACCAAAAATATGATGAAATGGTTCTGGGATAATTACACCACTAAAGCATCTGACCGCAACAATATTCTGGCATCTCCACTTCGCGCCAGCAATGAGCAGCTGAAAGACTTCCCGCCAACATTGATTCAAACTGCTGAGTTAGATGTATTACGTGATGAAGGTGAAGCATTCGGACGTCATTTGGATAAAGCCGGTGTACCTGTAACCGTTACCCGTTATAACGGTATGATCCATGATTATGGTCTACTAAACCCACTCAGCAATGAGCCAACCGTAAAAACTGCTATATCTCAAGCTGGATCTGAACTTCAGAAACATTTGAAATAAAGGCTTGTCTGACTTAATAAAATAAAGAAGCCCAGATCTCGTATCTGGGCTTCTTTATTCTTATGATTTAATTTTAGAAAATCGTAATCTGCCAAGATAAAATAATCAGACTGAATCAAGAAATCCGGAATAAAGAATCTATTTAAAACATTAGAACAGTCTCATTTTTGAGCTTGCAGATCAGACTTTGCATAGTTGATTACATATTCAACACTCAAATATTTATATCATCTATCTAAGTTAGCTCAACTGCTGCTGCATGATCGATGCAGCATTGTAGCAATGGAAAGAAACTATTTTTCCATTCTCAATATGAAATACATCACAGCAAGGAACATCTATCGTTTTCCCCGTTGGCGCAAGCGTTCCTTCAAGTGTAACGAGTTCTCCTGTATGTGTACCACGAATTGCAAGCTCAACGACAACGATACCATTCATAGCATACGTACTAAAAATTTCACGATGAACATCAGGAAATGCTGCAGCCATACCACTTGCTACCATAGCAATATTTTTCCCGCGAAATTCCATTTCAGCAGGAACATTCAGAACGTATCCTTCATCTGAAAAGAATGAAACAAACCTATTCAGGTCAAGGGTTTTACCTTCAGCTGCATTGTATAATTCTCTAATTATCTCAAGATCATTCTGCATCATATATTCCTTTAAGTCTGGATTCTGCCAACCGATGCCGTATCACATAGATCGATTGGACAAAAAGAAGTATAGACAAGAGGTTACTTAAAGAGTAGAACCTACCAAAAGGTAAGTGTAAGATTATTATGGATACATCATGCGGTTTAGATATTTCTTTAAAAATTATGGGTGGTAAATGGAAGCCTTTAATCCTGTATCATCTTCAGAACGGACCGTTACGATTTTCTGAAATAAAGAGAAGTGTTGGAGGCATCAGTGAAAAAGTGCTGATTCAACAGTTACGAGACTTAGTCGCAATCAATGTTCTTAATAGACATGATTATAAGTGTGTACCGCCAATGGTTGATTACTCTCTTACAGCTTTTGGCGAAACACTTGTACAAGCGCTGATTCCACTTTGTGAATGGGGAAATCAAAACCGCGAGCAGGTGACAAAGTTTTTACAAACTTCATCAGAGCTGGATTAAGAAGGATGTAATACAGAGGTTGAGATCCATGCTAATGGGAAAATCAAGTTAATTGAAAAGTAGCAATGGCGTAATTAGTATTGTTCTGAAGGTGAATAGGCTTTTGCTGAAATTTAAGATTGAAATAGCTAAAGCCCTGATTTTATGTCAGGGCTTCGTATAAGCAGTATTTGTATTATATTGATTTTAGATTTTCTAAATCTTAAAATTCATAAAAGTTTAGTCCCTAAAGGGATATCTCTATCTGGTACGCAGAAGAAAACTCCACCTTGCTCGGTCTGCATAAAGGTATTTCTTTTATAAATGCTTTGAATACAGACAAGTTTACACCTGTCATAGTATTATTTTGCAGATTCAAAGTGAAAAATCATGTAATTCAGAATTTTACTTAACTGTTCTAATATGTATTAGTTCAGATCTGATCAGACATTGATCTTGAAAAAGAGAAAGTTACCCGTTTTGATAAAGGTGTCGAATCTTAATCAAACAAAGGTAACTTTCTTATGTTGCATACTAACAATCAAATCATCAAACACAAAGTAGGCTTACTCAATTTAGCTGAAGAACTTCAGAATGTATCCAGAGCTTGTAAGGTCATGGGTGTCTCTAGAGATACCTTTTACCGTTATCAGGAACTTGTCGAATCAGGTGATGTTGAATCACTCATCAATAAATCCCGACGAGTACCGAATCTAAAAAACCGCGTGGATGATGCTACAGAACAAGCTGTGATTGATTTCGCAATTCAATATCCTGCTTATGGTCAACACCGTACTAGTAATGAATTACGTAAAAATGGGGTATTCATTTCAGGTAGTGGGGTTCGCTCAATTTGGCTACGCCATGATTTAGAGAACTTTAAAAAGCGATTGAAAGCTTTAGAAGCCAAGGTGGCACAAGATGGAATTGAGTTAAATGATCATCAAATTACTGCGCTTGAGCGTAAACATGAAGATGATGTTGCTTGTGGTGAAATAGAAACACACCATCCAGGATATCTTGGAGCACAAGATACATTTTACGTTGGCAATCTCAAAGGTGTTGGTCGAATCTATCAACAAACATTCATCGACACCTACAGCAAAGTCGTACATTGTAAGCTCTATACAACGAAAACACCGATTACAGCAGCAGATCTATTGAATGATCGCGTACTGCCATTTTATCAGTCACAGGATCTACCAATGCTACGTATCCTGACAGACAGAGGTACGGAATATTGCGGCAAGGTCGAACAACATGATTATGAGCTGTATTTAGCCATCAATGATATTGATCACACCAAGACAAAAGCAGCATCCCCGCAAACAAATGGGATCTGCGAGCGTTTCCATAAGACAATCTTGCAGGAGTTTTATCAAGTAACCTTTAGGAAAAAGTTGTATAGCACATTAGAGGAATTACAAGCTGATCTAGACGTTTGGCTGAAATTCTATAATACTGAACGAACTCACCAGGGAAAAATGTGCTGTGGTCGCACACCACTAGCAACACTACTTGATGGGAAGCGAATTTGGGCTGAGAAGAATTTAGCTCAAATTTAACCTGACAGGCACACTAAAAAATGGGTAACTGTCAGATCGGGTTTGAGCTAGTACATCTAATATGTGGATACTGGAACTAGCTAACACATTCTAAGATTAAAAAATAATAGCAATAAATTAAGAGCAAAAAAGCTTCTTTTTTAAAATATAATTTCTAATATAGAACAATAGCATAACCCCAAAATGAATCAAAAATATCCAGCTTATCCAAAGTTGAAACGTCCGCTTTTAGAATATGCACTTTTGCAATTCCTTAGCGGATGGTTTGATGAGTTTGTGTATATGTCAGATAAAGAACCAAAACCTATCTGACTGTTCCTTTCTACATAAGATATGTAATGCTGTAATACATTACACATCCATTTTACCTAGGAGTAATCTTCACACAGTTTGAAGCCTTTAAATTCGGGTAAGGCGGAGACATTACAACCTCGTCGACTATCAATCACGTACTGCGCTTTACCAAAGGTCCGCATACCACTTACTTTAACCCGAAGATGCTGGTGGTCTTTTTCAGGATTGACCAGATACATTGCAGCATTGATTGCATTTTGTACTTGTTGAGGATTGTTACGATAAATCATACCAATGCCTAAAATGCCTTTTTGATTAAAGCGTTCTTTGTACTCAGGAGAGTTAGAAGTAAAGACATAACCTTTACCCTCTGTTATCTTAGTCCAGCATTGCCCAACCTGTATGGCCATACCGAAATCTTTTTGGTGCTTATGTCCGTCGTAGATCAATAATACATGGCTGTGATAACCCTTTTTCTCCCCTTGTTCAATAGCCCATACATACCCCTGTAGGTCTTTGAAACAGGTATCTTGATTCTGTACACGGTTAATGAAGATACGTAGGTAATGATTAAACCGCTCTATACCGACTTCATGCTGGTGCTCTAGTGCTATACTTAAATCAATGCGTATAAACAGCAATTTAGAATAGTGTTTAGTCAGCTGAGTTAGATATTCTTCTAAACCATTACGATTTTTTCTTTCCTGATTCTTAAACCCTAGTAACTCTAAATTAACATCATTGAAATAATATAAAGCATTGTTCCATAAGTAACGTAATTCGAAATTACTTAAATCATCAATGCTCTTAGTTCCAAGCAATATTTCATCTAATGAGCACACCATTCTCTTAAAGACACAGACACTTTCACTGTACTTTAAATGGGGTTTATAAACTGCTTTAAATTTAGGAACTAGATCATTCAATATACTCTTAAACAGAGTTTCATTAATTTCATTTTTATATATTGACTGTATAAACTGATCTACATCAATCAAGATTTTTGATTCATTATCATTTGATAGAATTAAGCACATATAATATCCTAGTGAATGTTTAACACATATCACTAGGCATTAAGTTATCTTTTACATACAAATAAATGGTATGTAATAAACCTAAGTGTTTAATATAATAAATATACTAATGCTAAGATATATATTAACATCAAGAACAGATATATATTCATTATATTAAAAACCCATTAATACTCTATAAATAAAGCATCGTATTACAGAAATGAATTTTTACTTTTAGTCCCATCGAAAGGTCGATTCTTGACTGCATGGATCAAGCTAAAGTTAAGTCAGAGCTTTTACTCATGTTTAGAAAGTTTTCCAATCACTTCACCCAATATTCGCCAAGTACTTAACTATTTCTAAAATGAAAATCACAAAAACATTATAAGTTATTGTTTTATAATTATAAAAAACATATTTCAACATCAATAAAACACTAATTTACCACTCGTATATCTTAAATAATTCACTTATAATTCCACTAAAGATTCTACAAGGCGATAACAATGATTTCAGGAAAAGATGCATTGTCATATAAAGATAATCGTGGTTTTACAGATAGGGATATCAATTGGCTATGGAACTTTCAACAACTCCATATACAGTATCCTCAAGTTGGATACAGTTCTGTTTCAGAAAAAAGAAAAATTATATTTAATATTTTTGACAACAGTATAAATGGTGAAGAAATCTACAAATCATCATTAATTAATAAAGATAAGTTCTTAATTAATAAAAATGATTTGAATTGGGCTAAAGACCCTCAAAACTCTCAATTATTGATATTTACTATCAACATGTTATTAAAATTTAATAACATACTTTTTGTTAACTTATTTTTTGCCAACAACTATGATTATTTTATAGATTTTATTGACAAGCTAAATACAACAAAAGAAATAAAAATAAATCAAATAAATGATATAAAAACAATGTGGTCAAATTTACAATATAAAAAAGAACATACTAAATGGATAGATTCAAAGAATAAAGATCAAATAAATTGGGCATGGGATTATTTAAAAAAATCATATAAATTAGCCGCATTTCCCATTCTACCAATTAATGATATACAACGGTACGACTGTATTATTTCTTCAATAGACTTAATAGGCTACTTAACATCTGAAGAAGCTAAAGAGCTTTTTTTAATTAAAATGAAAAAAACTTGGTCTCAAAAGAAATTTAGAGATTCTGGCAAAATTAAAAAACCTCATCATCTCCCATTAACAAAAGAAAGACATGAGCAATTAAAAAACTTAGCGGAATATTTTAATAAATCTATTCCAGACGTATTAGATTTCATCATTGAAAAAGTCTATACCGAATGCATGACGGATACTGATGGAAAACCTAAGAAATACCAAGTACAGTTTTTGAAAATGAAGTAACATTTTTTGAAGTTAAATCAGTATATCAGCCAGAAGATCTGTTTCTTTTCTTAACAAGTTTTTAATGACTTCTGGCTGATACGCAGTATTGAATGGAAGCTGTTTTTTTAGCAATAATGATGGATCATCCATTTCCAAAGCTTTATCTAAATCCCGGCACTCGACCTTTAGCGCTCTTATTTTACCTATATAGGTTTCATGTCGGGTTGCAGTGATAATTTTAGCTGAACCCAGCTTATAGCGTGGCGGATGAGCTTTATATTTTTCAAATTCTTGTTCTATTTGCTCCAGCTCTTTGGTTTTTTCTGCCAGTTTTAATAAAATCCAGTCTTTATCAAATTTTTTTAATTCAATATCGAGTTCTGGCAAAACACTTTCAACAGCAGCATTCAGATTCGCCCATTTCCCCTGTACTTTAGCCTTATTCCGCATAAAATCAAAAATAACCTGATGCTTTTTATAAAGTACATTTGAGTATCGTTTATGCGCTCCACGCACTCCCCTAATTCGGGTGTGGATCTTTTTGCTAAACAGTATATCAACATTCATTAATGCATATCTGTTCAGTATCTCTTGATATTCTATTTTTATTTTTTTCTCTGAAAGCCCCTCATAGTTATTTAATAAATCAAATACTTGTGATAATACTCTTAGAAAATCGTGACTTGAATAAGTTGTACCAAATCGCTCAACCATATACGGGTAACGCATAATCTGAAAAATTTTATCGAACTCATCTTCTGTAAAATTTCTCTCAGGATTTTGTAAATGAGGAAGACCCAAAGCTTCACGATCTGGAGCCTCAATATCATACTCCCGTTCAAATTTCGTACAGTACCTAAGAAAGGCCTGACATACCTCAAAAGCAAAAAATTCTAACTCACCTACATCAACATATGCCATAAAACAACAATTCAAACTATTCATTAATTTTCAATAGATTAACATATCATTATAGTACAGTAATCTTTTACTTCACCTCAATTATATAACTTTAAAGTTGTAATTATTACGATAAAAACATCAATCATTAAACAGTTCAGGAAAAATAATTATGGGGGCTATAAAGCTAAATACATCAGACTATCTATTTATGAAGTATCGCTCTATGACCATTGAACTAATGACAATTGTTGCAGACTATTATCCTCATCTTAGTAAAGCTGAAGCACTGAGAAAGGCGAATAATCAAGAGTTCCCTTTCTCAGTTTTTAAAATAGATCAAAGTAAACGTGCACCTTTTTTGGTGCACATTAGAGATCTGGCAGATATTTTAGACAGTAAGTATTCAGAAGCTTCTAAAGATTATGCTACGTTTCATCGATGAGGCGTAGCACCTCTTCTAACTGCATAGTATTTCTTCTTGCCTTCACCGACACATAACGCTGTAAACTACTCCAAGAATCATGCAAGCTCACCTTCTGAATCTCAGGAATAGTAAAGCTCTGTTCTGCTAAGCGTGTACAGCCTTCATGTCTCAAATCATGAAAGCGTAAATCATCAATACCCAACATTTTACAAGCGTCTCTGAACTCTTTACCCAAACTTTTAGGATTTAAAGGTAATAGTAAGTTTTCATCATGCCCAAGCTTCAACATCCGTTCACGAACTTCTGACTGCCTTAACCTTTTAATCATTTCCTTACAAGCATCAAGGACATCAAATGATTTATGATTGCCTTTGGAGCCATTTGGATTCTTGAGATCATGCACTTTCCATGTTGAGTGATGTGAATCATAATCTCGAAGAGATAATCGTGTTAATTCTGCTTCACGTCTGCATGAAAAAATTGCAAACCACATAATCAAATGCATTGGATACTTAGAACCATAACGGTTTAGCTTCCATCGCTCTGTAAAATACTTCGTCAGTGCAATCAGCTCATCCATTGACGGAAGTCGGTCTCTTTTTTGACTGGATGATATTTGACGTGTTTTTCTTAACTGAGCCGTAGCCTTATCAAAACCATTTAAATCAATATCCATTTCCCACATAACAGCAGCATGAGAAAGTACCCCACGGATATGTAAAAGCTCATGTTGCTGTGTACTAGTTGCGATGGGTTCTAGTTCAAGATGAGGGACTCCTCCCTTCCTTAAAGCAACATGCTCGGCCAAATGTACTGACTTTATTTTTGTGATAATATTGCGCGCAATTGGTAGCTTCTTAATTAAGAGCAGAGAATAGCGTTTCGTCCTTCCGTACTCGCTCCCGACTTCATCCAAATATTTATCTATGGCATCTGATAAGGTCAGATCAATCAGCTTTTCTTTGCCAAGTAAAATATCAGGATTTTCTTGAATTTCGATTTCTCGTTTCTTAACCCAGTTTTCAGCCAACTTCTTTGAGTGAAATGTTTTACTTTCAGAGAAAGTAGGAAAGCCCTTTCGATTGATTCGAATCGCAGCACGATAGTTAACTTTACCATCTGCGCCTTTCCTTGCTGTAATTGACCCCATAATTTACACCACAACCTGTTTTTTTGATTATGGTGTAAAATTAGGTGTAAATGCAAACCGATTAACCCACCTAAACACAGGCTCAAACAGATTCTCGCAGGTTGCGAAATACAGATTAAAGGTATGATTTTTAATGACTATCAACAAAAACATTGAAAATGCTCAATCTCCGCGAATCAGCGTTGCACCGATGATGGATTGGACGACTAAGGATTACCGTTTTTTTGCCCGTCTGTTTAACCCGAATATCATTCTTTATACTGAGATGGTGACTACAGGCGCTATTCTGTTTGGTGGCGCCAACCGTCATTTAGATTTCAATCAGCAAGAACACCCGATTGTGTTGCAGCTTGGTGGTTCCAATCCTCAAGATTTAGCCACCTGTACCAAAATGGCTCAAGATTGGGGCTATGATGAAGTCAACCTGAATGTCGGCTGCCCAAGCGACCGGGTACAAAATAATAAAATTGGCGCCTGTCTGATGGCAGAACCGGATCTGGTAGCAGAATGTATAGGTGAAATGCGCAATGCGGTGGACATTCCTGTGACCGTGAAGCACCGCATTGGTATTGATGACATGCAGTCTTATGAAGAAATGCTGCACTTTGTTGATACTGTGGCCAAAACGGGTTGTGACAATTTTATTGTCCATGCCCGAATTGCCCTACTTCAAGGTTTATCGCCGAAAGAAAACCGCGATGTGCCGCCACTGCGTTATGAAGATGTCTATCGTTTAAAACAGGAACGTCCCAATCTGATCATCGAAATTAACGGCGGCATTAAAACCTTTGCCGAAACTCAGGAACATTTAAAACATGTCGATGGGGTGATGATCGGTCGCGAGGCTTATCACAACCCTTACCTTCTGGCAGAACTGGGACAATTATGGAATCTGGAAGCGCCGAACCGCTTTGATATTATGGCGCAAATGATGCCGTATATTGCTCAGCGCATGCAGGAAGGTGCACCACTATCGATTATTACTCGTCATATTTTGGGCTTGTTCCAAAACTTGCCGGGTGCACGTAAATGGCGTCAGGCCTTGAGTGGTGGCAATGCCAAGACCTTAAAAGATGTCGAAACTGCGTTAATTAATATTCAAGAAGCGATGCAGCGTACTGAAGATTATCTCAAAGAAAATCAGGCCGATCTGGCTTCAAATTGATTACATCCGCCTCATAACAAAAAATGCCAGCCCATTAAAATAGGCTGGCATTTTTTTAATCCAAGAGATTCAGCGGTCTGATCTGCTGTGAGATAAAGCAAGTCTGATCATCCTTTAGATCAACGGATACCGCGCATGCAGATCAAATTAGTTAGGATGATAAATCGCATGTCCTTGTTCTTTCACTGCATTAATTTTTTTACCTTCAACTTTAGCCTGATCTAATTTACCCGCCTGAACTAGGGCTCTGGTTTTATCAATCTCTGCTACCAGTTGATCAAATAAAACGTCTGAACTCGGTGCTTTTACATCATTGGTTTTTAATTTGACTTTTTTGGCATCTAAGGCTGCAGCCTTCATATTATCCAGTGCTTTGAGTGCATCTTTCTGATTATGCGACTTGTTAAATGCCTTGTAGTTTTTGGCCAGCGTATGCATATTCTGATCCAGCTTGGCTGCAAAAGTCATACTGCTGAATGACAAAGCGACTGAAAGCATGATTGTGCTGGCTAAAGTTTTTGTGATCATGTTGATGTCCTTTTAGATCCGTTTAAAACTGTGGCTAGGGGGTGTAATTTAGTTGTTTTGAGATTTTGAATTTTAAGCCTTAAACATAGTTTAAATTCCATAAAAAATGCAACGGTTTCGTTGCATTTTCATCACAGCCATCTGCTTTTTTTAGACGGGTTCTATTTCATGGTGCAATGCATCATGAATCGCTTCGACCAGCTGCTGCGCAATCTCCTGTTTTGAGGCTTTTTCCAGATCACGTTTCTGCATTTGATATTGATCTGCAAAGAACACAATCATGGCATTTTCATCCGAGGCAAACCCAATGTCGGCACGGGATACATCATTGCAGGCAATCATATCCAGTTTTTTCGCCACCAGTTTACCGGCTGCATATTCCTCGACATTGCGGGTTTCCGCAGCAAAGCCCACCATAAACGGACGTTTTTGTTGCTGTGCAATGGTGGCTACAATATCCGGGTTTTTAATTAAAGCCACATTCAGCTCATCGCCGGCTTTTTTGATTTTATGTTCGGCCACTTGTGCAACGCGATAGTCTGCTACCGCCGCGGTTGCAATAAAGATATCACAGCCTTCATCCAGCATTTGCATGCTGACTTCCAGCATTTTGACTGCAGATGACACATTGATACGGCGCACACCGTTGGGCGTATCCAGACTCACCGGACCTGCTATCAGGGTCACTTTGGCCCCAGCTGCATAACAGGCGGCTGCCAAGGCAAAGCCCATCTTCCCGGTACTATGGTTGGAAATATAACGAACCGGATCAATCGCTTCACGGGTTGGCCCGGCGGTAATCACCACATGTTTACCGGCCAGCTGACCAAATTTTTCCGCAATGGCACGCTGCGCTTTGTGGAAATACTCAGTCACTTGGCGAGCCAAATCTTCCGGTTCAGGCATACGTCCCAAACCGACATCACCACAAGCTTGTGAACCGGCATCCGGCATAATCACATGCACGCCATCTTCCACCAGAGTATTTAAATTACGCTGCGTGGCTTTTGCCGCCCACATTTGCTGGTTCATGGCCGGTGCCACCCAAACCGGGGACTTGGTCGCCAGATATAAAGTACTGAGTAAGTCATCTGCCAGACCAGCAGCAAATTTCGCTAAGGTGTCACAACTTGCAGGTGCAACCAGCAACAAATCTGCCCAGCGTGCCAGCTCAATATGCCCCATGCCGGCTTCAGCTTCAGGATTAAGCAATTCAGTATGCACCGGATTTCCCGACAGAGCCTGAAAGGTTAATGGCGTAATAAAAGCCTGTGCCCCTTGGGTCATGACCACGCGTACATTAAAACCGGCATCTTTTAAACGACGGACCAAAATGGCACTTTTATATGCCGCAATACCACCAGTGACCGCTAATACAATGTTTTTATTTGGAATCACACTCAAGTCGAAGCTCACGAACAGGCTACCTTTCTGTTGCAGTGGCGCTCACAATATCATTAAATAAAGTGATCCCCAAGTCAGTAACGGGGACTCACCACCATTACTAATAACAAAAAAGTCTAAAAACAATGAATTCATCGATTAAACATTGGCCAGAACAAGAACGTCCACGTGAAAGACTGATCCAGCAAGGTGCAGCCAGTCTGTCAGATGCAGAACTGCTGGCGATCTTTTTACGTTCAGGCTCGAAACAGCATTCTGCCGTAGAACTGTCACGCATCCTGTTACAGCATTTTGGCGGACTCAATCCTATTTTTGATGCCGCCCTTGAAGATTTAAGCCAGTTTCATGGTATAGGTGCAACAAAATATGCACAGCTGATAGCGGTTAAAGAACTGGGACGGCGCTATGTGAGCCAGCATTTAAAACAGGAAAAAATTGAACTGAATAACTCCAGAGCTTTACTGGATTTTTTGAAATTTGAATTACTGGGGGAAACGCAGGAAGTTTTTGCCGTACTTTGTCTGGATCCGCATTTAAGAAAAATAAGCTTTAAAAAAATGTTTTATGGATCGCTGAATTCGTGTGAAATTTCCATGAATCAGTTACTTCGCCATGTCATTCAGCAGCATGCCAGCAGTATCGTGATTGCCCATAATCATCCCCATGGACTGGACCTTCCTTCACAAGCCGATATCAAATTGACCCAACATATTGCAACGGCCTGCCAGTTACTGGAAATCCGCTTAATAGATCACTGTATTGTGTCTCCTGAAGGTACCTGTTCATTTGCTGAACGCGGGTTAATTTAAGGATAATACTGCTTGTAACAAATCTTGACAAACACCCGGCTAACACAGAAGATTATTAAAATTTTGACGATACTAATAACATGATTGTTCGTGATCAACCTGGCGTATTTAAGCTGCTATTTTCCTGGCGCGGAACCATTCTGCCTAAGGTTTTGCCGCCTTTAGGTGTGGTCATGCTAATTTCTGCGGTGATTGGTGGCTTATCGTATATTGGATATTTTCATTTTCCAGAACTTCCTTTAGTAGGCTTTACCTTAATTGGGGTGGTGTTATCCATTTTTCTGGGCTTTAAAAATACCGCCTGTTATGACCGCTGGTGGGAAGCACGTAAACTTTGGGGCATGTTGATTGCCAATGCCCGACATTTTGACCGCGACTGCCGTATGCTCAGTCAAGGCCGCCGCGAACGTGTAATTCAGCATGTGATTGTCTTTGCCAATGTGTTGCGCGATCGTCTGCGCCATCAAACCGCCAATCCACTGGCACTGGTTGAAACCAGCGGCATGAGTCAGCAGGCATTGACCCAGTTATACCAGCAAGCCAATGCGCCGCAATATACCTTAAGCCTGATTCAATGGGAGCTGATGCAGGCGCTAAAAGATGGTGAAATTTCCGATATCATTTATACGCAAATGAATCAACATGTGACAGAACTGAGTCTGGTGCAAACCGGCTGTGACCGGATTGCGACCACGCCCCTACCTTTTGCTTATTCGGTTTTGCTGAATCGTACCGTGTATTTTTTCTGCTTTATGTTGCCGTTTAGCTTGGGAGCAACCCTAGGCTTGGCGACTCCCTTAATGGTCGGGATTTTGGCTTATACTTTTTTAGGCTTAGATGCGCTTAGTTCAGAAATTGAAGAACCTTTCGGCACGCAAAGTAATGACCTGCCTTTAGATGCCATGGTGCGTACCATTGAAATTGAATTGCTGGGAACCTTAGGTAAACCAACACCGCCACCGATTCAGGCGCAGGATCATAATCTTTTATAAAAATCTTTCTTTCCAATAAAATCCCTCCCAACCTCCCTTTGTAAAAGAGAGGAGTTCCCTCTCCTTTTAGGAGAGGGTTAGGGAGAGGTTAAAATATTAATTAACGAAAACTCTCCCAAATCCCCACTTGCCCTTCTTTGACTCGCGGAATATTGCCCAGCTTGATCCACGGCATATTGTCGCCATGAAAATCACTGCCTACCGATACCTTAAGCCCGAATTGTTCAATCATCCGGTCTACCATCTGCCGGGTTGAAGCAGGTTCAATTGCGGGAGGAAGCTCGATGGCATCTCCACCAAACTGGGCAAAAATTTCAATCAGATAACGAATATTGGTCGCAGACAGATCATAACGCGTCGGATGTGCCAGCACGGCGAAACCTTGGCTCTCATGAATCACCTGAATGGTTTCCTGCAAACCCAATCCATCAAATTTGACATAGGCCTTTTTGCCTTCCTTGATATATTTATCAAAGGCCTGTTGCGGACGGCTGACATAACCTTTTTCAACCAAGGTTTTGGCAATATGGGTTCGTGTCACCCGGTCAGGAATGTCATCGACTTTGGCAATCACATCGCGGTAAATATCTTCTCCAATCAAGGGAATCAACAGATCACAAATCTGTTTGGCACGAACCGCCCGAATCTGTTTTTGCTGCTCCAGCAAGGCCAGCAAGGGTGCCGGATTTTGCATATTTAAAGCCACGATATGCACACCATAATTTTTCTTGGTGGAAGGACGTGACCACTGACTGGAAATTTCCACACCGGAAATCATCTTGATCGCCAAATTTTCTGCAACTTTTTCAGCTAATTTTAAGCCATCCATGCTATCGTGGTCCGTCAGCGCAAGGGTATGAATGCCTTTTTCAAGAGCTGCATGCACAAGTTGTTCTGGAGACAAAGTTCCATCAGAAATATTACTATGTGTATGTAAATCTACGCCTTGCATCACTTATACTATGTCATTTATTTGATCAGATACCAGATACTCTAACATGAAAGCACTTTTAGACTTTGTGCCACTCATTATTTTCTTTTATTTATATAAAACTGTTGATCCCAAAGACACTGATCACCCATTATTACAATTGATCGGTTCCGCAGGCGGTATAGATAACAATAACATTCTGGTTGCAACCACCGGCCTGATTATGTCCATGCTTGTGGTCTATGGCGCATTGTTTGTCATGCAAAAATTCCGTCTGGATAAACAGCAATGGATTGTGCTGTTTATGACGGTGATTTTTGGCGGTATCACCTTAATGCTGAGCGATGATTTTTATATCCGTTTGAAAGCGGCACTGTTAAATATTGTCTTTGCCGGTGCTTTCCTGCTTTCGCCTTATTTTACCAAAGATAAAAAACCGTTGATTCAGCGTTTATTTGGTCCAATTTTTAATTTAACTGCTAAGGGCTGGAAAAATTTAAACTTTGCCTGGGCGGCCATGTTTGCATTCATGTCTTTCTTACATGTTTTCTTCGCTTTTTTATTTGCTGGCGGAAAATATTGGGGCGAATTTACCGCATTTGGTGACATGATTGTGATGTTTTCCTTTATCATTGTTCAGTTTATTGTCTTGCGCAAATATTTTAAGTCGCCTGAAGAATAATTCAGGTCAACGGATCGAGAAAGAATATGCCTTTATTCGTCGTAAGCTGTACAGATAACGAAGGTACAGTAGAAAAACGTCTAGCTACCCGCCCGCAACATCTGGCACGTCTACAGAAATTGAATGATGAAGGTCGTTTAATTGTGGCTGGCGCAATGCCGAAAGACCCGGCCAATCCTCAAGCCGGTTTCTATGGCAGCACCATTATTGTGGACTTTGAAACTCGTGAAGCACTGGATGCATGGCTACAAGATGAACCTTTTTTAAAGGAAGGTGTATATGGTCATATTGATGTGAAACCTTTTAATAAAGCTTTCCCTCAAGGATAAAATCATGCGTGTTGTAGTTTCAAGCTTATTGGGTTTCTCTTTAATCTGTTCAACAGCTTGGGCGGTAGAACCCGCTCCTGCTCCGACACCTGCTGTAGCCCCTGCTGCTCAAGCAACGACTGCAACACCTGCTGCGCAAGCACCCAAACCACAAACCTTGCCGGCTAATAAACCGGGTACCCTGCCTGCGGCCGGCAGCGTGGATGCCAATGGTCTGCCGCAAGAAGCCAAACCCTTGACTGCAGAGCAACTGGCAAAGAACAAAGCTTTACAAGATGCCAAAGTCAAAGCCTTAGTCAAAGATCAAGCAACACGCTTACAACAGCTGGAAAAAGCCAATTTAGATGCCTTATCACAAAATCAGGAACTGCAATTAAAAAATGACAGTCTGGGTGTACAGGTTCAGGTTTTGCAAAGTGAACGTAGTGCGCAAATGTTTTTATACGGCGCTGCGACCATTGCCGTGGGTGTCCTGCTGGGCTTTCTAATTGCCAGCTATGTCTATACCAAACGTCGTCGTCAGTGGTAAGTGCGGTTCTTTTTAGATTGATTTAAAGGTGATTTAGGTTTTGTCTAGTCGCATTCACACTGCCGATCTGGATTGGCAGCTGGTTGATGGGATTGATGTTCCCGTTTCTAAACAATTTGGTGATGTCTATTTCTCTAAAGATAATGGCTTGCTGGAAACACGACATGTGTTTTTAAATGGCAACGATTTATCGACACGCCTGGCCAACCTGAATGACTTTGAATATTTCTGTGTCGGTGAAACTGGTTTTGGCACCGGTTTAAATATTTTGGCTTTATGGCAACTCTGGCAACAAGTCCGTCCAGATAATCACAGCCATCTGCATGCCATTTCAGTCGAAAAATTTCCGCTTAGCAAAGATGATCTGGTTCGTGCCTTAAATGCCTGGCCAGAACTTCAAACTTTGGCTGAACAGCTGATTGCACAATATCCAATGCCGATTGCTGGCTGTCACCGCTTATCTTTTCCAGATGAACGTTTCAGCTTGGATTTATGGCTAGGCGATGCACATGATGTGTTCCCTGTGATGGCAAAAACGCATGCCGTGAATGCCTGGTTTCTGGATGGTTTTGCGCCATCCTGCAACCCGGACATGTGGGAAGAAAATGTTTTAAACAACATTGTGCGTTTATCCGATTTCGGTACAACCTTCGCCTCATTCAGTGTGGCCGGTGTACTAAAACGTGGCTTAAAAAATCATGGCATATCCATTTCACGTCCGCGTGGTTTTGGACATAAACGTGAAATGCTCAAAGCCATCTGGAAGGCCCCTGAAGAACAATCTGAATCTTCAAACGATTTAAATTCTACTCAAAAAAAAACTGAACTAAACCCGGCTGCTGTTTTTAAACAGCGTCACATTGCGATCATTGGCGCAGGAATTGCCGGTTTAAGCTGTGCCTGGGCATTTGCTCAGCGTGGTCATCACATTACGATTTACGACCAATCAGCACCCCTCTCTGGTGGGTCTGGCAATCCTCTCGCCTTGCTGAATCCCAAACTCTGCCCTATTGAACAAAGTTCAGAACACTTAATGACCTTGGCCTGGCAACATGCCTTAAATCATTATACGAAATTTAAAGCATTTCGCCCGATTCAGGTCAACCAGTTGGCTCTGAAAAATGCAGATGAGTTACTGGCCTTAGCTCAGCAATATCCAGAAGATATTCTTCAAAGCCAACAAGCCACAGAGAGTGCTGTTACAACACTATATCCAAATCTGAATCTCTTGCAGGCGGGCGCAGTTTCACCGCAGCAATTGCGCGATCAGATTTTAGAGCACCCATTAATTCACTATCAGCAAGCCGAGGTTTCCGATATTCAGACGGATACGTTAGTGCAACTGATCTCTGCCTCAGGGCAACAATTGGGTGAATTTGATCAGGTGATTGTCTGTGCCGCAGGCAAGAGCCAGAATTTCTTTGAACATTTCCCTGTGCTCAAACCTATTCGTGGTCAAGTCAGCTGGCTCAATAATGCGTTACAGCCGCTAGATAATGATCAGGCCTATAGCTATGGCGGTTATTGCATGCAGTTAGATGAACAACATCTGATTTTAGGGGCATCTTTTTATCCCAATCGTGATGATGATGAAGTGCTGCTAGAAGATCATGTGCATAACTATGAACTTATCCACAGTGTCTTTCCAGAATACGCAAAAACCCTTCCTCCTGTAGAGAGCTGGCAAGGACGTGCATCCGTACGCGCACAAACGCAGGACTATTTTCCAGTCTTGGGACAGATCAAGGACATGCCACAGGTCTATACCTTTGCCGGATTAGGCTCGAAGGGCTTTTTATTTGCCCCGTTGTGTAGTGAGATTTTAGTGGCACAGGTTCTGGGAGAAGCCTGCCCAGTTTCAGCAAGCTTGATGCAGAAACTCAGCCTCAAGCGTTTTGAAAAGAAAGTAAAAGCCAAGAAGCCCTATTTTAAGCTACAAAATTAAAGCTCAATTTATAAATAATGGTTCTTTCCCTCTCCTCTTAGGAGATGAGTAACACTGTTGTGCAAGGGGAAAGGTTAATTTTAAGAATATAACAACCCTCGCCATCTCCCTTTGGGAGAGGAAATATCATAGCCAATAAAAAAGCGCCTTGCGGCGCTTTTTCCTTAAGCGCCCTGCTCTAAAGGGAATCCTGCATCGCGTGCGGCACGAGTACCACCCATCAATACAACATACTCACGTGAGCCATCTAAGCTTTCTAACTTTTCAGCAGCACGTGGTGCTTTACTACCACCACCACACAGAATGTAAATAGTCTGATCCGACTCCACCTGAGTTAAGCTATTTGCATTCAGGTTATCAATGGGCTGATTTACAGCACCTTTAACATGACCTTCTGCAAAGGCTTTTGTATCGCGAACATCCCAGATAATCGCATTTTCTGGGAACTCAAATGTTGTAATTTCTTGCTTACGGATCATTGTGCACTCCTTTGATGTAAACAACACTTGGCAAATGAAGAAAACATCCCTAGCATCTCAGATATTCTTTCCATTTGTAAAGGTCTAAACCATGCCTTCTTTCGATATTGTATCTGAATTAGAAATTTTTGAAGTAAATCATGCTGTTCAAAACACGCAAAAAGAGATTGCGACCCGTTTTGACTTCCGTGGCCAAGACGTTTCTATTGAAATTAATGAAAAAAACAAGGAAATCAAAATCAGTACGGAAAGCGATTTCCAATGTGAACAAGTTTACAGCATGCTGGAAAACCACTTCTTTAAACGTAAAATCGATATTCAGGCACTTGATCCACAAAAAATGACCGCTTCAGGTAAAAATGTGATTCAAGTGATCAAGCTGAAAGATGGTCTTGACTCAGATACCGCGAAAAAAATTAATAAAGCCATTAAAGAAAGCGGAGTGAAAGTGCAATCATCCATCCAGGGCGACAAAATTCGTGTGACCGATAAAAAACGCGATACGCTACAGCAAGTGATGGCGTTTTTAAAAGAGCAACAATTTGGTGTGCCTTTACAGTTCAATAATTTCAAAGACTAATGCTGTGATGTAATCGCAATCGAGGAACCGCATGACACCGACCAATCGCTTATCAAAACTGGTAAAAGCCACATCCAAGCTACCAAAAGGTATTCGCAGTACTTTATGGAGCAAAGCATTTGGTCGGATCGTGCCGATGGTGGGCAGTGCCCATCTCCGTTATCTGGAAGTCAGCCATTCCAAAGTCGTGGTTAAAATTGAAAATCATCGTGCCATGCAAAACCATATTGGTCAGGTGCATGCCTGCGCGATGGCACTGATTGCGGAAACAGCCACCGGTTTTGTCACCGGGATGAATGTTCCGGATTCCTGTATTGTTCTGATCAAAAGCTTCAAGGTCGATTTTAAAAAGCCAACTAAAGGAGCCATGATTGCGACCGCAACCCTCAGTGATGAGCAGCAGAAATTAATGCAAAGCACAGAAAAAGGTGAAACACTGGTTAAAGTTCAGGTAACTGATGAATCTGGTGAAGAACCGATTCAATGTGAAATGCTGTGGGCATGGGTCGATAAATCTTCCATTAAAAAGAAATAATTGTAAATAAAACTTACCATTAGGTAAGTATTATGCTTACCTAACCCAAACCAAAGCCACACATATTCCGCCTATTTTCTAATATTTAAACTGCTCAATATAAGATCATATTTGAATCATTGAGATGTTTAAACATGAAAAATTTTGTCTTGTTCAGTGCCCTACTGATCGGTATTACCGCCCTGCAAGTTCAGGCATCCCCATCTAAAACGCAGGGACATACAGCCTCTGCCCAGCATCATGCTCAGGCTGAACAGAATAAAAAAATTGTGGTCGATTTTTATCAGGGGGTCTTTCAGAAACACCAGGTTAAAACTTATGCTGACCATTATATTGGCACACAATATATTCAGCACAATCCACATGTTCCTGATGGAAAAGCGCCTTTCGTCAACTATTTCACCCAATATTTTAAAGACAACCCGGAGGCAAAAAGTGTGATTAAACGTGCAGGCGCCGATGGTGACTTGGTCTATTTACATGTCCATTCCACACAAAATAAACAGGATCGTGGAATCGCCATTGTGGATATTTTCCGTGTTAAAAATGGAAAAATTGTCGAACATTGGGATGTGCAGCAAGAGATTCCTGCAGAAAGTGCCACTAAAAATACTATGTTCTAATGGCACTGCGGCCATAAAAAAAACCAGCACTTTTGCTGGTTTTTTTGGGAAAAATCTCAAAACATCTTATTCTGCTGATTCTTGCTTGGCAGCAAATAACTGCTTGGATTCAGCCGGAATTTGGCGTTTAGCACCTTTGACATCCACGGCAACGAAAGTAAATACACCTTCAGTGACACGAATCGGTTCACGTGAACTGTCGTGGCTATCCCATACTTCAATCTGCATTTGAATAGAAGTATTACCCACTTTTAAAATTTTGGTATAACAACTAATCACATCACCAACTTTGACCGGAACCAAAAAAGTCATCTGATTAATTGAAATAGTTGCACAACGTCCTTTACTAAAACGCTCTGCGTGAATTGCACCTGCCAAATCCATTTGTGAAACGATCCACCCGCCAAAGACATCACCACTCCAGTTGGTATCTGCTGGCATCGCAATTGTTTGAAGGGAAAGCGTTCCTTCAGGTTTTACATGAGTATCTGACACGTTAACTCCCAGTATTGGCATTTAAATGTTGATCTAGCCACTGTTGTAGCTCTGTAGATCGTAGCGCGCCGCTTATTCTACCAATTTCATTGGTTTTATTCATCAAAACTAAAGTGGGAATACTGCGGACATTGAATGCCCCACTCAGCCGAGGGGATGTTTCAGTATTGATTTTGGCAAAAATTACCCGTGGATTCTGTTTGGCCACCTGTTCAAAATGCGGTGCCATCATCTTGCAGGGACCACACCATTCTGCCCATAAGTCAATCAGTACCGGCAATTCACTATGGGTGACAAAGTTGCTGAAATTGTGCTCATTCAGTTCAATCGGAGCTAAAGGAATAAGCGCATGTTTACATTGACCACAGCTTGGATTTTCTTCCAGTTTTTCTTCAGGTACTCGATTTCTAGCACCACACGCAGGACAGACAATAATCATTTAGCTCACTCCAATATGTTGGTGTAAAAATTCTAATTGGGTTGATATGGCCTTTTCAAACCATTGCCCATGATAGATATCGAAATGTTGCATATCCCATTCATGATACTGCACATAGGGGGCAATATTGGTTGCCGTTTCACGACTTGATTCAATGGGAATCAGGCTATCAAGTTTGGAGGCAATAAATAAGACCGGGACACTAATTTTACGCACGTCCTGAATCGGACGGTAACGGATCAGATTAAAAAAGACTCGGGCTGGAATTTCGCCACTCCAGAAATAATCCGGATTTACGATGGATAGATATCCCTCATAACTGTCTGCAGTCGGCATAAAGCACAGACCTTTTCGGTCTACTACAGGCAATGTTTTGGGAGACATGCCTACTTTCGCCCCCATATAGTCCTGACTAGATATTTTTAATGCTTTCGGGAGTTGTTGTAAAGGATAAAGCTTGGCACTTTCTGTTCCATCCACAAAGGGGACTTGCACCATAACCGCTTGAACATTCTTTAATTCGGCTGCCAGATTTAAAGCATAACCGCCACTTAAAGAAGTTCCCCAAAGCACAATACGACGGCTATCTACCGATTTTCGTTCCAGAATATGGGCAATCATGGTTCGCCAATCTTCCAGCTGTGACTGGATAGAGACCAGTTCACGTGGACGACCGGTACTTCCACCCCAATAACGATAATCAAACAATACAACGGCATAGCCCGCCTGAGCAAAACGTTGAGCATATTGAATCAGTTTAAATTGACGTAAAGCAGCCAAACCATGCGCCATAATAATTACAGCAGGTTTATGTTCAGTTTTTGGACGATAGAAATCCGCAGCAATGACTTCTTGCCCGCTATTAACATACAGTGGCTCAACTGTATAGGAATGCATATGCGCTCCATTGCGTTATTTTATGGTTGTAATCGCTTATAAAAATTTCAACAGATTAAGCTCAGGTTTCAGCTTAATGCTATCATAAAGCATAAATCTATTTAGCAAATGATGGAGTGACAAAATGAGTGAAAATGTCGGCTTTGCAGGTCAAATTAGCCCAGAACAGGTCGTGCAAGTTGTTGAAAAAGGTTTTAAATCTATTATCAACAATCGTCCAGACATGGAAGGTGGTCCAGAACAGCCTACAAGTGTACAAATTGAAGAAGCTGCACGCAATGCCGGTTTAGACTATGTGTTCCAACCTGTAGTTGCGGGTCAAATTACCGAAGTCGATGTTCGTACCTTTGCCAATCACTTTAATGAACTGCCAAAACCGGTATTGATGTTCTGCCGTACTGGCAATCGTTCAAATAACTTATATCAACTCGCCAAACAAATGGATTTATTGGATGATTAATGCGTGCATTCAGCGTGCATTCAGCGTGCATTCAGCGTGCATTCAGCGTGCATTCAGCGTGCATTCAGCGTGCATTCAGCGTGCATTCAGCGTGCATTCAGCGTGCATTATTGGTACTTTGCATGAATTGTGCAACAGCATCCTTTGCTCAAGACAGCCAAACGCTCAATGAAAAAGTCAGTGTATCAGGTCAAATGACAACAGATAAATTTTCAAGTTTAATCAAACAACAAAAATTTAAATCTGTCATTGTGAACCGTCCTGACCAAGAGCAAGGCAATGAAGTTTCTGTGCTGCAACTTAGAAGTATTGCTGAAAAATCTCAGGTTAGTGTTGTTTACCAACCTGTCGTTAGTGGTAAAATTTCTCAAACAGACGTGAAAGAATTTGCCAAATATTATAATGAGCTCCCAAAACCCATTTTGATGATTTGTCGTAGCGGCTCTCGTTCGACAGCTCTATTCAATCAAGCTAAGGCTCAAGATTTGCTCAATGATTAAATTGATGTTTGCAGTTTTATTTACAACTTTGTTGCTAACAGGGTGTAATTCTATGAATGTACGTCCAACCGTTGGTATAAGTGTCGGGACTGTTCTTTGAATGGAACAGCCTCTCTAATAAAAAACAGCGCCGAAGCGCTGTTTTTTATTCTATTAATCGGGACTAGAGCAATCTGATGAATCTCCAAACGGACTATTCTTATTCGGAGCAATTAAATTTCCTACATCTACATCAGAAAGTAAGTAACTCAACCCAACAGTAGTAGAACCTTTTATTAGCTGATTAGAAACATTTGTTTTCGCAGTTAATTGCACATTTAACCATCCTGCATATATCTTAGGATACTGAATTTTCAGGTCAAACCGTCCATTAGCATCTGTACGATATTTATTGTCAGTAGCAGCTGTTCCTTCACTGTTAATATAGCTTACAACCTGAACACTTTTACCATTTTTTGGCTTTAACTGTGATACAACTTCACCATCTAAATTAACTAATTGTGAAGGAGAAGTACAACTATAAGCATTTAGTTGTAAATATTCATCTGCTTTACCATCTGCAGGATCACTGGTATCCACAAAAGAGAAATGCCCTTTATAATAAACAAGAGGATTCACTCCCATCGTTACTTCTTGGTTTGCGATTGGCTTTCCATCTATATCATTGACCTGGACTGAAACATTTTTGTAGTAATAAACACCCGTTGCCGAGTCTTCAATTTTAGTAGGATTATAAGCAACGGTAATCGCCCCAACAGGAGTTGGCACATCAGAATCTACTACATTGATTTTATATTTATAGATTGTTGTAGACTGACCAAAATTTGCCTCTAAATTCAAGTCATCAGTGACAAATTGTGCTGCTGTATAAGAAGCATTTCTAGCACCCTCTGACAATTGTAATGTATATTTAATTTGTCCATTAGCATCAGTTTGTGTTGCTTTGGGAACAAATTTCACACCATTTTTTGCAACATCAAGCACTTTTAGCGTAATTGCCTGATTTGCTAGAACTGCACCATTTGCATCTACAGCAGTCAATGTCAATGTTGTTTCATCACCACGAACATTCAATGCTGCTTTAGTTGCCTCAAACAATACGATACTTGTAGTATCTGCTGATGAATTTTGATCTCCAGTGACTGTTACAGTTTGTTCTTGAACAAGCTTGCCATCTTTAGTTTGAGCTTGAATGGTAAAACCATTTTTAATTAAATCTTGAATATTTTTAGCAACAGCAGGTGTTTTTAAAACAAAGGTAACATTACCTGAAGCATCAGTCACACCAGAAGATGCTCCTTCAATAGCAACATTATTTGTTAAATCAATAACTTTTAAAACTAGATTTGTATTAGCTACGCCACCTTTATTATCATCCAAAGCCCGAACAATTACGGTGATTGAATCATTGCTAGCAGCCATTGATAGCTTAGATAATTCTATTTTTAAGCTAGACGCGGATGGTGCTGTCTCTCCAGGAGTAGTTGTTGACCCTCCAGTTGTTGATCCTCCTGTTGTAGTTCCATTACTAGAACCTTCCTTATTAAAATATCCCTCACTGCCACCACCACCACAACTTGCAAGCAATACAGCTAAAGCTACTGTAGACAATTTTAAGCTAATATTTTTAGTCATTTATAAACCCCAGAACCCTCAAAAATTTGAGATTGTTATTAATTAATATTGCTCGATATGTAATCATAGATAGTGCTTTATGTAAACAAAAGCATTTGAAATGTTTTAGTGTGTTAACCTAAAAATTATAAAAAATGAGAGTGATTTCACAATGTATGACATCATTATTATCGGTGCCGGTACAGCCGGTATCAGTGCCTATAAAGAAGCCATCAAACATACCCAAAACATTCTTATTATTAATGAGGGTCCTTGGGATACGACCTGTGCCCGAGTCGGCTGTATGCCAAGTAAAGTGCTTATTTCCGCAGCTAATCGCATGCATGATATTCAAACTGCTGATAAAGTAGGTCTATCTGTCACTTCAAAAATCGATACCTCGAAAGTCATGCAGCATGTACGTACACTTCGGGATCACTTTACTCAAGCTACACTTAAAGATGTTAACACCTGGAAAAAAGAACATAAAATTTCTGGGCAAGCCCATTTTATTAATTCCAATACCGTATCTGTAAATGGAAAAGAATATCAGGCTAAAAGCTTTATTGTTGCTGTAGGCTCCACACCAACTTTTGATACACAGTGGAAAGATGCACTGGATGATCGACTGATTACTTCAGATCAAATTTTTGAATTGGAACAATTACCACAATCCTTAGCAGTCATTGGAAGTGGTGTAATAGCCATTGAATTAGCACAAGCCATGCAGAGACTAGGCGTGAAAACCACTGTATTTGCACGTAGCCGCAAAGTGGGCGCACTGACTAGTCCAAACCTGCAAAAAATAGCACAACATGAAATAAGTCAAAGTCTCGATATCAAATTTGAAATATTACCGACTCAAGTGAAACGTAGTAAACATAGCGTTAGTTTAACTTTCCAAGAAGATAATCAAACTCAGTGTATCGAAACAGAATATTTACTTGTTGCAACAGGTCGTAAAAGCTATTTAGACACCCTGCAACTGCTAAATGTTGATCAAGAATTTACAGATCTCAAAAAACTTCCTATTCATCCTAAAAACAAACAACTCGGCAATTCTCCTATTTTCATTGTGGGTGATGCTCATACCAACACCCCTATTCAGCATGAAGCTGCCTATGAAGGGCGTGGTGCGGTACATAATTGTTTAAATTATCCAGCAATTAAAAGTTTAAAGACACTGACTCCCTTAAGCATCGTGTTTAGCTCACCAGAAATGGCGACTGTGGGTCAAAGTTTCAAACAACTGACAGATACGAAAACTGATTTTATTACAGGAAGTATCTCTTATGAAAAACAGGGTCGTGCCTTAGTGCTAGGTAAAAACTCGGGTGCTGTTGACATTTATATCGATAAAGCTTCACGTAAACTATTAGGTGCTGAACTTTTAGTAGAATCTGCAGAACATATGGCACATTTGCTCGCTTGGATGATTTCCGAAGACTTAACCATTGATGAGATTTTAAATAAACCGTTCTACCATCCTACTTTGGAGGAAGGGCTAAGAAGCGCATTAAAACATGCAAGAAGACAGTTGAATGAAATTTAAATAATTTCTATTTTGAAAATGCTCTATTAGAATGATGGGGTATTTTTTTACCAAACCCATCCCCTTGCAAAAAAAATCCCCCTCAGCATAAGCGGAGGGGGATTTCGAATAATGAGCTGGCGATGACTTACTCTCACATGGGTAATCCCACACTACCATCAGCGCTAAGAGGTTTCACTTCTGAGTTCGGGAAGGGATCAGGTGGTTCACTC
>NZ_CADDTS010000037.1 GCF_902753875.1 Acinetobacter bouvetii
TTCTTCCTAAAACCCAACTTAACCATTTAATGCTAAGCTACTGTTTTATCAGAAGTTTTAATTCTCATCACCGCCGATGGATGTGCATTCTACAGCATTTTCCACCCCATGCAACCCCATTTTTTAATTAATTTCTAAAAAACACTACGACTGTTTGTTTATTCTACAAAATAGGACGCTTTTTTTATTTTTTGCATGCAAAAGGGACAGGATTGGCTAATTCATCACGCATTTTTTCTTGTTTATTTTTTTCTTGCCAGTTGAGGGAGCGGCAATCGATATATTCACAATAACCGCTTTCCCCCACTTCTTCATGATGATTGATTCGAACTTGATATTTAAAGCTTCCGACATAGCCTGCCGCCAGACCAAATTTAAAATCGCCCCGACTTTGTGCCTGTACAGAAATACAGGTGCCATCTTTGCCTTCATAACCCCATTCGAATTCGCGCGGTAAATACATGCTTTGTCCATTTGGTGTTTTCACCTTTGGATAAACACGATGCACTTTAAAACGGACATTTTGATCAAACATTTGCGCCACACCCGTTTTAGCATCTCTTAAATAAATACGTGATTGCAATACGTTATTAAATGGATCTCGAATTTGCGCTAAAAGCAGTTGGCGCTGATTTTCCAGGTTAATCACCTGATAGGTAAAAAATGCAAGTGGTAAATAAGAAAAATTAATGGAACGGGCATATTCAAAGCTGCCCATTTGCTGAATTTCAAATTCTTGTTGTTTATATATCAACTGACCTTCACATTTACAGAGTAAAGACCAGTGATCCGCCAAACCCATCCGCAGCTTGGTAAAATAAGAAACAATATTGCTTGTAGTAATGGATAAATCAAAACTCAGTTCTTTATCCTTACGTTGAATGCGAAAATACGGGAAATTTCCTGTAATAATTTCTCGATCCGAGAACTGAAAATATTCTTTTCTAAACTGACATTCATGCTCAATGGAATAGGAATGAAGTTGTCCCAGCATGTGTGCGCTCACACTGGAAATTGTGGTCGCGGTATCCAAAGCCGTAGTATGAATTGCACTTTCATTGCGTAGCATGGGAACATTGGGCTGACCAATAAGACTAATAAAATTAAGATAATGTAAGGGTGCAGGTAGACCAGGAATCATCAATCCTTGATGAATAATTTTATAACGACCTTTTTGTGCATGATACGCTAAATGTGCCTGAAGTGGAGCTCGATTGAGTTGTTTGGACTGATCAAATAAATCTTGAAACAACGGCATCTCGTGCTCCTTTTTATTTTCAGTATAGTGATCTCATTTTCATCAGATAGTATTTTTTCTCGCCATGAATGTGGTGACAAAACCAGACAGTGCATAAATAATGGAAATCACCAGAATCCCTACTGGAATATTATAAGTAATTGCAGCAAAGATAAACACCGCAATCGGTAATACAAAAAATGGTACGCGCTTACGGTCAAAGGTTTTAAATGAATAATATTTAATGTTAGAAATCATCAGTAGTCCAACAGCAACAATCACCACTGCATTAAAGATTTGGATGCCAACTTCCTGTATCGCAAAAATTTCTGGAAAATCACGTGCTACCCAAACCAGTGTAATCATAATAACCGCTGCCAACGGGCTGGCCACGCCAATAAAATAGCGCTTATCTACCACACCAATTTGTACGTTGAAACGTGCCAAACGAAAGGCTGCACAGGCGGTATAGACAAAACAGGCCGCCAGTCCAATTCGACCCAAATCGTGCAGACACCAGCTATACATCAAGATCGCAGGTGCCACACCAAAAGCCAGCAAGTCTGACAAGGAGTCAAACTGTTCGCCAAATGGACTTTGCGCACCAATCGCACGCGCCACCCGACCATCCAGTCCATCAAACAATGCTGCCAGAAAGATGGCATAAATGGCTTGAGTGAAATCACCATTCATGCTGGCAATAATGGAATAAAAACCGGATAGCAAGGCTGCCGTTGTAATCAGATTCGGCCACAGATAGATGCCACGACGTTTCACCTTTTGTCCCTCATGGGTATGCTCTTCTTCTTCCACTTCAAAAGTGATGCCATCAAAACCATGCTCATCACGTGTAGAAGATTCACTTTCAGGTTTGTTTATACTTGTCATTCTTGTCGATCCTAACTGTAACCGTATCTCTTTCAAAGCTATCTATTATTCGCCAACCAACCAGCGTACAGCGGCATGCCCACCATTTTCACTCATGCGTAAATGCGGAAACAACCATTGCAATGCTTCATCAGCATCTTCAGAAAATTTCCATGGTGGATTAATCACAAGTAAACCACAACCATTTAAACCGACCGGAGTGTCATCTGGCCACACACAAATTTCACAGACCAATTGACGACGGATTCCGGTTTTGATCATTTTCTTTTCAAAACGTTCAATCATGGCGCGGTCTTTAATTGGATACCACACCGCAAAAACACCTGTCGACCATTTTTTATGTGCAGCTGCCAGTAATTCTACCAATTGTGGAAAATCTTTACGTTCCAATTCGTAAGGCGGATCAATCATGACCAGACCACGTTTTTCTTTCGGTGGAATCACACCCAGCAAACCTTCATAAGCATCACGTTCGTGCAGACCGGCACGGCGGTCACGCACATTAAAGCGCAGCTGTTGAAAAACATCGGGCTGCATTTCAAAAATGGTGGCTTTATCAATCCCTCGCATGCCTTCCAGGGCAAACCAAGGTGAACCTGGATACGCACCTTTACCTGAAGCTTCACGCATTTCTTGAACGATTTTCAGATACTGTTTCACGCCTTCAGGGGCATTACGGATAATGGATTCGTCCAATTTTACTAAACGATGAATACCATTTAAAAACTCACCGGACTTTTGTGCCGCAGAGGTCGATAAATCATATTTACCGGCACCACCATGCGTATCGATATAGCGATAAGGTTTATCTTTGGCATTTAAACGTGTTAAAAGTTGTAGCAATAACACATGCTTCATGACATCGGCAAAGTTGCCGGCATGGAAATGGTGACGGTAATTCATGTTTCTTTAATTCCTGAAATCAACGGACATTTTAGCATGAAAAAATGTTTCATTCCGCAGGATATCTTGCTCTAGAATACGCCAGCTTTTTCTATCCTGTTTTTGAGTATATCTGTATGGATACAATCCACCTCCCAAAGTCATGCAATGTTGATCAAATTATTGAAGATTTGGATCAACACGGCTTTAGCATTATTGATGATGTCTATCCTCAAGAATACATCCATGCCTTAGTTGAAGAGTGTACTTCTCATTTAAACCAGTTTCGAGATGCAGCCATTCAAAACGGCGTGGTGAGCAAGATTCGTAGCGATCATATTTTATGGATTCATCCCGGTTTAGAAAAAGCGCAACATCATGTAAACATGCTGCAAGGCTTGGCAGAACATTTAAACCGTGCATTTTTCTTTGGGATTCGTGAAGTTGAAGCACATTTTGCCTGCTATAACGCCGGGGAATTTTATGCCCTGCACCGCGACAATCCACAGCAAAAAAATGATCGGGTGATTTCAGCAGTCTATTATTTGCATGAAGACTGGCAGGATGATTGGAGTGGTGAGTTACGCTTACAGGATAAAAATGAGCAATGGCACATCATTCCGCCAAAGCCCAACCGCATTGCATTATTCCAAAGTGATTTGCTGCATGAAGTGATTCAAGCCAAGCATCAGCGGCTATCTATTACCGCCTGGTTACGCAGTGGCAATTCGATGTGGTAATTTGGCCGCCACGCTTTAAATCTGCAAAAACATCCTCATATAGCTATCATTAATAGATGAGGATGTCACCGATGCGGGAAAACTCCAAACAAATTATTCAACGTATTGGCGAAACTGATCAGCTGTATTTAGAAGGAAATACTCCCCAACTTGCTTTGGATCGTGCGGAGTTACGCATGCAATTGGTGATGCTGAGTAACTCCCGTCAGGAACAGATTCATTTTTTACAAGAAGCAGTGGTTTTGCTTGAACAAGGCCGAATTGAATTTGACGAAATGCCGATGAATTTATACATGGGCTTGTCACTGCATTTAGCCAAAGCCTATATGCTGTATTTTGAGATTACCAAGGAACAAAGATTTGCCTTAATTACCCAGCAGATCCTAAAACCTATTACCCACGACCACTATGGCGATATTTATTTCATGCTGGCTTATGCGTCTGCGGCGAAAAGTGAAACAGCCTTAGCACGACACTGGCTGACCAAATACAGTAAAACCTCTGATTTTGACGCGATTCTGATGCAACAACACCACGCCTTTAATCCATTTCGTGAGCATGACTGGTTTGTTAATCTGGTGAAAAGTAAATTACATTGATGTTTGAATAAACCTGTAAAAAACGCCTAATAAAGGCGTTTTTTATATTTCACTCTGCTTAAAAGTTCCTTCTCTGAGCAAGTTTTATACCCCACATGTATACCAAAATCAGGCCGGTTGCAGTTTCGTGGCATTCATATGTAATTGTTGATTTAATTCATCTATCCAGATGGCCCATTCATCTGCGTCTTCCACCAAATAACGAATTAAAAATTCACGCTGAGACTTATTCCAGAAAGGCGCATCATGTAAATTCTGATGTGCCGGTAATTGATGGGTTCGGATAAAAAGTTCCATAGCAGCAGGACTGGAAGCCAGACCGAGCTGTCGGAATAACATTTCAAAGGATGGCTTATTATTCATCGACATTACACACTCCTTATCAATCAAACTGTCATTTATTATTCGATTAACTTATAAGATATTGATAAAAAAACCTAGCAATAAAACTAGGTTTGTTGTTTCAATTTGTGTTCAGTCATGAGTAGATGCTGTAAGTAAAGCTTCCGTATGCAATTGCTCATTTAAGATATCTACCATCATGGCCCATTCATCATCTTTTTTCCAATGACTGATCAGGAAATCATGCTGAGATTGAGACCAGAATGGTGCCTTGTGCAAAGGCACATCCATCCCGATTTGATGGGTTTTAATGAATTCATCCATCGCTTCAGAGTTAGATTCTAGTCCCAGTTGCTCAAAAAACAGTTCTAAAGTGGGGCGCTGCTCAAACATCTCATTCTCCTTAAAACCTTTATTGTTCTCTTTTAAATTAGACTGAAGCCCCTGTAAATTCAGTTGTCAGTGCATGACAGCATGTTATTTTTTGTTCAAAAATAAATTCTAAACATAAAAAAAGCACCCCGAATGGAGTGCTTTTTCAATTTAATCTAAAAGACTAAATTATTTGATCATGTCAGCTACTGCTGCACGTTCTTCTTCTAACTCGTTAAGAGTTACGTTGATACGTTCACGGCTGAATTCATCGATTTCAAGACCTTGAACGATTTTGTATTCACCGTTTTCAGTAGTCACAGGGAAACCGAACATTACACCTTCAGGGATACCATAAGAACCGTCAGAAGGAATACCCATAGTTACCCATTTGCCGTTTGTGCCAAGAGCCCAATCGCGCATATGGTCGATTGCAGCGTTCGCAGCAGAAGCAGCAGATGAAAGACCACGCGCTTCGATGATCGCAGCGCCACGTTTACCAACTGTAGGAAGGAATACGTCTTTATTCCAAGCTGCATCGTTGATTTTGTCTTTTAAGCTTTCGCCGTTTACAGTTGCAAAACGGTAGTCAGCATACATTGTTGGAGAGTGGTTACCCCAAACTGTCATAGTTTCAATATCAGAAACTGCAACACCAGCTTTTTGAGCAAGTTGAGTCAACGCACGGTTGTGGTCTAGACGTAACATTGCTGTGAAGTTTTTCGCTGGAAGATCTGGAGCAGATTTCATAGCGATGTAAGCGTTAGTGTTTGCAGGGTTACCTACAACAAGAACTTTAACGTCACGGCTAGCAACTTCGTTAAGTGCTTGACCTTGACCAATGAAGATTTCGCCGTTTACTTTAAGTAAATCAGCACGTTCCATACCTGGACCACGTGGACGTGAACCAACTAGTAAAGCGTAATCAGCATCTTTGAATGCAACTTTAGGATCATCAGTACCGATCATGCCTGCCAATAATGGGAAAGCACAGTCGTCAAGCTCCATCATTACGCCTTTAAGCGCAGCTTGAGCTTTCTCAAAAGGAACTTCTAACAATTGCAAAATAACGGGTTGGTCTTTACCCAACATTTCGCCGCTAGCAATACGGAATAATAAGCTGTAACCAATTTGACCAGCTGCGCCTGTAACGGCAACGCGAACAGGTTGCTTCATGTAATTATCTCCAATTGAGGATAGTCAATGCGATTAAATAGTTAGTCTATTTAATCTAATAATCATAAACGCGAAAGATTGTACTCCAATCAATCAACGGATGCATGCAAAAGAGAATGAATTTCAACAAAAGTCTGATAGGAAATATAAATAAAATAGAAGAAAAAGCTTAATAAGAACCTTTTATTGTAAATAAATTCGGGCAATTGTTTTCCACTTCTGAAGAACATGGTTTGTATTGACCATTATTTTTATAGCAAAGTTTAACTTCAGTCAGAACTGGATTTCCATTGATAGATGCACAATTTAACCTGATTGCATTATTAGGCAAACTTGGATTGGTACGTAAAAAATGCAATCTAAGATTAGCCTGATGAACGACCTTAGTTTCTGGACTGGTCAGTTCCGCCGGTACTTTCAGTCGTTCTGCGTAATTAATAATAGTCCGAAAATATTGACTTGAATTCATCGGCACACAGCCACCAATTGTACGCCAAAGCTGAACCCGGGCATTTTCATCAGGCATGATCCGTGCGACAACTTTGGCCTGTAATGGCGATAAAGCCGCAGATGAGGCTGTTTTACACTCTGATTGTGAAGTTTCCGGAAACAGGCCGGAAATATTTAGGGCATATCCTTCTAAACATTTGCGCTGTTTTGATTTTTGGGCATCAAACATACACACCGCAGGTGTCATTTGCACCACCATTACATATCCCTGTAACGGCGCAGCAAAAACCTGAGATGTAAATAGCCCCAGTCCTGCACCACTCACAAAGAGCAGTGCCAACCTAGCTATCATCGGTGTGTACCCAAAAAAAATCATCAACAAGTCAGACCTATCAATAAAATCAAAGTTTAAGGATTATTTCTAAATGGAATGATATTCATACGCTTTTCTATCGATTGCGCCCCTTCTCCCAGTAATACCCCATAATGGGTAGCATTGGTCATGACATGTTTCACATAGTCACGTGTTTCAGTCAGTGGAATGGTTTCAGTATATTGATCAGCAGCAATCGCCTGTAGCTCTGGTTGCCAACGGCGTGCCCGGTTTGGACCGGCATTATAACCAGCTGTGGCCAGAACAGGACTATTACTTAACTGACTTTGAATCATAGACAAATAAAAAGTGCCATAACGGATATTGGTGTTCATATCAGTCAAAGCAGCCGGGTTATATGTCTCCCCCATTTGCCGAGCGACAAGTTTTGCCGTATCCGGCATGATTTGCATCAAGCCACCCGCGCCCACATGCGAACGTGCTGAAGACACAAAACGGCTTTCTTGACGCATTAAACCATAAGCCCACGCAGGATCAATACCGGCGTTACGACTATGACTCACCACATAACTTTGATGTGGCATGGCATAACGATAAGAATAATTGTGTTTATTTTCAGTACGGTCTGCAGCATAAATCGCACGATCATACCAACCCATATCCGTGGCACGTTTTGCTGCTGCCAGCAACAAGCCATCATCATGTTTTAAATAAGCCTGACGAACCGCCCAGTTCCATTCACGATTAATATAATTATCCGGGGCATTCACCCGGCGTAAAGCAAAAGCACGATTGAAATGAATATTTTGGCTTAAACGTTGTACATCACTGTTACTAGGCTGAACATTCATTGGAATATTATTGTAACTTTGCCCCAATTTATCTCGCGCCAACAGGTTGTGATAATCATCCCCTTGCGCCAGTTTTTTAAAGATTTCCTGTGCGACACGTTTAGAATTTGCATCACCACGCTGCTCTGATGCACGAGCCAACCAGTACTGCCAGCGGTCTTCCTGCTTTTGGTTCACAGCCATGGCATCAATCGCACGAATCAGACTTTCCCATGCGCTAAAACGAATAGCCTGACGGGCATAAATTTCAGCTTCTTCCGCACTAAATGGTAAGCCGTAACTGGCATCCAGATAATTCAACACTTCTCGATTAAAGTTATTTTTCATCACCGTAGTACCACCAATGTAGCCCACGGTACGATATAAAGCCTTTTGCACAGATACCGGTGTGCCTTCAGCAGCACGTTTGACTGAAGCTATGGCGGTATTTAAATCACTGTCTGCCAGACGCCCCATGGCGTAGATTAAATAAGCTTGATCTGACGCTGATGCTTTGGGCGCAGACCATACGTAATCTAATGGATTGGCTTGAATCTGATTCAGCTGAGCAAGTGATAAGCTCACTCCAATGGTTTGCGCCGTTGCCAGAGCCTGACCAGACTGACCGGCGCGTAATTGCCCCCACAAACGCTGCTGTCGGTCTTGTTCTGTCATCAAAGGACTGGATAACATCATACGGCCTAAACCGGCACAAGATTCAGGCTGGGTATTGGTGGCCAACCAAACATCTTTATATTCAGCAAAAACCAGAGGATCCCCTGACTTGGCTCGAACCTGAGCAACCGCGCAGCTTTCAGCCTGATCAGGATTGGTCACATAAGACAATACTGGTTGAGCCGTAGCAAAATCAGCCTGTTTGACTTTTTCTTCGACATAATCTGCCGCCAGTTTTTCCGCCATGGCAGATTGCGGATAACGCTGCGAGAAATTCACAATACTACTGACTGGTTGAGTAGCCAAATTGCTATTCAATGCCCAATATTCAGGATAATAACCCAGTGCATCATTTTGCATTGAAGCTTGATACTGTTGTAGCAAGGCTACATTACCCGAGTTCGCTGCCCTTAAGGCATCATTAAATTGTTCATCTGCAGCATGAGAAATTGAAACAAAACCAGTTGATGCCACAGCCAAAGCAAGCACTTTATAATATTTTTTATTGTTGAGCCGATCGTACATATGCTTGCCTTCTATCATCTAGTATTGCCTTGGACATACCTAATCATTTTTGAATAGTTTAATTATTATTAAACTACTCTACTGTTCTGTTATGTAACCTTATGATTAGACAATATTAATTTTCAATCATTTTTGCTCCATAAATCAATATTGTTGCAGTCTTATTTAGCGCTATAAGTTTATGTTCGATTCCTGCTAAAATATGCGCCTTTCTTGTATTCAAATCGCAATTTTAAACATTACAGCCAGCATCATCTTCCTCAACCTTTTCTAGCTACATGCTGAAATCAAAAGGAAAATACTGCTCGCCATACCTCTGTATGAATGAGGAATTTTAAAATTCGGTTTCATTGATTTATCCTTTAGGAGCCTACATGACGGTTCAAACCTTCATTCCAAATAGTGCCCAAGCTGCTTCAGAAAACACTGTTACCCAGCCACAGCACACCCCAGCCGACGGTTCAGTGAAAAAACTGTATATCGAAACGCAAGGGTGTCAGATGAATGAGTATGACAGTCATCGTATGGCAGACTTGTTAGGTGATTCGCACGGTTATGTGCTGACGACGGATCCAGCCGATGCAGATATTCTGCTGATGAATACCTGTTCCATCCGTGAAAAAGCGCAGGAAAAAGTGTTCTCTGAATTGGGCCGCTGGCGCAAGCTGAAAGAAAAAAATCCGGAACTGGTGATTGGTGTCGGTGGTTGTGTGGCTTCTCAGGAAGGCGACAACATTCAAAAACGTGCGCCATATGTCGATATGGTGTTTGGCCCACAAACCTTGCACCGCCTACCGCAAATGCTGGATCAGCATAACGATCAAGTGGAAAAGCCGAAAAAAGAAAAAATCAAACTGGTGGATATTTCCTTCCCGGATATTGAAAAATTCGACTTTTTACCTGAACCGCGTGTGGAAGGTTATAAAGCCTTTGTTTCGATTATGGAAGGCTGTTCAAAATACTGTTCTTTCTGCGTGGTGCCTTATACTCGTGGTGAAGAAGTTTCTCGTCCTTTAGATGACGTGCTTGCAGAAATTGCCGGTTTGGCTGAAAAAGGCGTGCGTGAAATTTCGCTATTGGGTCAAAACGTCAATGGTTACCGCGGCGAAACCTTTGAAGGCAATATCTGTACCTTTGCCGATTTACTGCGCTTGGTGGCTGAAATTCCGGGTATCGGTCGTTTGCGTTATACCACGTCCCACCCGCTTGAATTTAATGATGACTTGATTCAATGCTACCGTGACCTGCCACAAATGGTTTCGCACCTGCACTTGCCAGTACAAAGTGGTTCCAATGATGTACTGCAAGCTATGAAACGTAACCACACCATTGACGTGTATATCGAAAAAATTGCCAAACTGCGTAAAGTGCGCCCTGACATGCATTTGTCGAGTGACTTTATCATTGGCTTCCCGGGTGAAACTAACCAAAACTTTGAAGAAACCTATCAATTCATTCAAGATTTGGATTTCGACCATTCTTATAGTTTCATTTATTCAAAACGTCCGGGTACACCCGCGTCAGAACTTGAAGACAATACGCCAGAAGATGTGAAAAAAGAACGTCTGGCCAAAGTTCAGCAATGGATTAAACGTTCCAGCATTGATAAAACAGATGCCATGCTGGGCACCATCCAACGTGTTCTTATTGAAAAAGTTTCCGACAAAGATCCGAACCTGTTAATCGGGTCTGCAGACAATACCCGTCTGGTGTCTTTTATTGGCGATGCTGCATGGGTTGGACGTTTTGCAGAGATCGAGATTACCGAAATTAAAACTTTGAATTTTGTTTACGGTGAGCTCTTGAATCTTGAGCCTGACGTGGCGTAATGTAAGGGAATCAGCTAGACCATCATAAGGAATTCTCTTGACTGCAGCGATTCGACGTACAGTAACTTTTCCTGGTATTTCAATGGAGCGTTTAAAAGGCATGCTGGGTGCTTATAACGGTCACTTGAAACAAATCGAACAACGTTTAGATGTCAATATTTCCCATCGAGGTGATGTTTTTTACATCGATGGTGAAATTGATGCTGTAGAGAGAGCCGAAAGCCTCTTGATGCGTCTATATGAAGAAACCGAAATTAGCCAGCAAGTGAGTGCTGATACCCTGCATCTGATGATTCAGGGCAGTCAGACCGACCGTGAACTGCAGATTGATCCGCATCAGGAACATACCGGTTTGGATGAAGTCTGGTTGCAAACCCGTAAAGGCCGGATTAACCCGCGTGGTGCTAACCAGAAACGCTATGTGCAACGTATTTTGCAAAGCGACATTTCCTTTGGTATAGGCCCAGCTGGTACAGGTAAAACTTATCTGGCTGTGGCTGCTGCTGTGGATATGCTGGAACGAAATGAAATCCAGCGTATCTTACTGGTTCGTCCTGCAGTTGAAGCCGGTGAAAAGCTCGGTTTCTTGCCGGGGGATTTAAGCCAGAAAATCGACCCGTATTTACGTCCGCTTTACGATGCCCTGTATGAAATGCTGGGTTTTGAAAAAGTCGCCAAACTGATTGAACGTCAGATTATTGAAGTTGCACCCCTCGCCTACATGCGTGGTCGTACCCTCAACCATTCTTTCGTGATTTTAGATGAAGCCCAAAATACGACACCAGAACAGATGAAAATGTTCCTGACCCGTTTAGGTTTTGGTTCGCGCGCCGTCATTACCGGGGATATCACACAGGTCGATTTACCTCGCGGTCAGCAATCCGGTTTGGCCCATGCTTTACGGGTACTGGAACCTGTAACCGAAATTCATATCACCCGTTTCCATTCTCGTGACGTGGTTCGTCACCAGCTGGTACAAAAAATTGTCGAAGCTTATGAAGGATGGGACAGTGAACAACACCGTCTTAGTGCTGAAGCCCGTGCAGAACGCAAAGCACGTCAGGAAGCCTTAATTGCTGAAAATGACGCTGCTGCAGATGCTCAGGACTAAGATAATTTAAGGATTCATTTTGAAACTTAACCTATCGCTCCAACAAGACTTTCAAGCACCGGAGCTCGTACTAAAACGTGCTTATATTAAGAAAGTCATTGAAACTGCATTGCGCTATATCGAAGTCGATCAGGACTGCGAAATCGGGATTGCCTGCGTAGACAATGAAGAAAGCCATAAACTGAATCTGGAATACCGCCAAAAAGACAAGCCGACCAACGTGTTGTCATTTCCGAGCGATATCCCAGAAGAAGTTTTACCCCTGCTAGATGCATGGCCAATGGGAGATTTGGTGATTTGTATTCCTGTGGTTTTACAAGAAGCACAGGATCAAAGCAAAACCCCGATTGAACATTTCACTCACATGCTGGTGCATGGCACATTACACTTGATGGGCTATGATCACGAAACTTCAGAAGCAGATGCGGAAGAAATGGAAGCTTTGGAAATTGAAATTCTGGCGAAGTTAGGATTTGAAAATCCGTATAAAGAGCAAGACTAAATCAATGTAATAAAAAAGCGGGCTTAGGCTCGCTTTTTTATACTCTATATTTGAGCCCGACCTCACCCTAACCCTCTCCTTAAAGGAGAGGGAACTTTCAATATTAATTTAAAACCGGTAATTCCTCCTCCCTATGGGATGAGGAATATATTCCGAAAGAGGATGAGGGTAAATCCAATAAAACATTCATCATTCTTATCCAAATATTTTTTAATAGCCTAGAAAAAAATCCTCTTTTTACTGATTCCTTTTTAAACCAAATTCACCCTTCTTTCTTGCAAAAGAAGCATTAGATCCCTTATAAAAGAGCCGTCTGAATACATTAAAAAGAATATGACATGAAATATGTTGTGGTTTTTAAAGCAAAAATAAATGTCCTTGATGAAGAATATTCAACAATGGCCCAATTGTTGCGCGAAAAAGCACTGAAACAATTCAATTGTCAAAAATTTGAAACGATCAGCGAAAATGATTTTGAGGTTGCCCTGTCATACTGGAATAGTTTAGAAGATATTCACACTTGGCATAAAGATGCAGAGCATCAAGTTGCACAGCGTTTAGGAAAAGAAAAGTGGTATAAAAATTTTAGTGTCGAAATTTGTGAAATTCAGAAAGCCTATTGTTCATGACCCAAAACTAGAGACAATCACGATTGAAAGACCTATCAAAATAAGACGAACCACAAAACCAATTATGAGAAATTTAAACCATTCAAATGACTCATAACGCAAATAACTTTCACCAAATTGTTGCTTTAAATTTTCAACTTGTTTTCGTACAAATAAAAAATACCAAAGTATTAAATACCATAAAGAAAAGCCATTGATCATTCCTGTATTTTCAGGGTAATAAATGGCACAGCACACCGATAGTAACCATACTGCCAGACCAGCGACCATCCAGTTTTTTGCTTTGGTCATGTCATCTTGATTATTTAAATTTTGGGCATTTTTATATAGTAAATAGCTGCTACAAATAGGTGTAACCAACAGAGCCCAGCACCCTGCTGCATTGGGATTCCATAGTTTTAAATGACTTTCTTTTAATTCTGACATTACATTTTACCTTTTTATTCTGTTTCAAAAGATATGCCGTACTTTCTAATGCACCTCAAACTCTGCATCTGCCGGATCAAAACGCCAGGTCCGTACAATACGCAGTTCTGAGATATCTTTCATGCCTTGATCAAAACCACCAAAGGGAGCCGCTTTACGCACCGATGTTTTTGCCGCTTCATCCAGTAGAGCATGACCAGAACTTTCAATCAGGCGAATGGCGCGAATCCCGCCACTTCTATTCAGAATCACCATTAACCGCACTTCGCCTGCCAAGTGTTGTGCTTTGGCAGCATCGGGATAATAACGGTTACCATAAAATTCAACTTTTTGACGGAATTTTTCCAAATAAGCCGCCGAAATATCCTGCTTGGCCTGTATGCCATCTACCGTTTTAATTTTTTGCTGACGACTAAAATTTTGCTGACGTTGTAAATATTGTGCTTCTAAACTGGCCACCATTGCAGCTTTGGCCTGAAACTGGCTATTCAACTCTTCCATGGCTTTTTTACGCTGGTTTTGTTCGGCTTCCTTCTTCCAGCTCAAAGTGGTCATCAGCACCTTTTCTTCAAAGCTGAGTTCCCGTTTTTGCTGTAAACGTTCCAATGTTTCCTGCTGCTGTTGCCCGGTACTCTGTTCAATCATGGGAGACGGCATATCACTGGACATCCGATGTGCTTCACGGAAGGTTCCAGAACCTTGCTGATCGGCCTGTGCTAGAAAATCGGCATTTTCAACCTTCTCTTGACTTGGGCGTAAAGTCACTGCAATTTCTTTCACTGCTGCATCACTTTCCTTAGGCATTGCAAATTGCAGAGTCAAAAAAATCAAATGCAAAACGGCAGCCAAAACAACTGCGCTGGTGAAAACTGGATCTTTCCACCATGCCTGTACGAGAGGTGCAAAACTGATTTTCTTAAGCATCACATTAAACCGACAAAAAGTCTGATTCCCCAAACCACATAAAAGCGGTATAAAATAAAAACAGCTTCTACTTTTGAATGAAAAAACGAGAACTCAATCAACAAGCGCGCTGTAGACAATTAAAATCATGAAAATGGTGCAATTAATTTTGCTAAACTGCAAGGTGGAATATCTGTATTTTTAATACTTTCGACAGAATCTATCGAAGTCTAACAAGATTTACTCGCTAGGACGCTTTATATGCAAACGCTAATATCCAATCTCTCTAAACGTATACGTCAAGTGTACCAAAAGGCAGAAGGATTTATTGAAGATGAGCGTGAGTTCCCACTATCTCAAGTTTTTTTAAACGCAACTTTCCAGCGTTTTGTGACTGACAATGTTGCCATGCTGAAAGACTTGCATGCGGACTTGCATGAAGACTGGCTACGCTTATATGCCACACTGGATGTCAAAGGCATTTACCTCACCCTTTCAGTCGATTTAAAACTGGTGCAAATGGAGCTAAATAAAGACACCCAGTTAATTGTGTTTGAACAGATTAGTGACACCAAAGTCATTGAAGCCAAGTTTAAAAATGTATTCCAAAAGATTGCCGTCAACTGTGCTTTATTTTTCTATCAAAAAGTCTTGAATCAAGACCCTTTAGGCATGATTCTGGAAAAGTTGAATGTGATTAAAGTCAAAGATGACTTATTGCATTTAGATTTGAACCGCTGGCTAGGCAAGAAGCGTTCGATCATTGACACCTTAGCAAAAGTTAATGTAAATCATGCTGTTTTACGTGAAGCAGAATTAGTCGTGCTGGGCAATGTCAATCTGACGGCGCTGTTTAGAAAAATGTCGGAAGAACCGATGGAAGACTGGGCAATTGATGAGGAACTGGAAGATAGTCAGGTCAGCAAGATCAAGCAAAAATAGTCTGGATTGTTATTCATGATGAAAACCTGTATTTTTAACTAGAAAAACACTACATAAAGATACAGATTGGACAAAAAATCAAATTTTATCTTCATAATCAAAGCGCATAATAGCAACCAAGCAAAATAAAATTGCGCTTTACTTAAACTTCATAGGAACCATTTACTTATGGCTCATAATGTATTGAAAACAATTGCGTTGGCATCTGGTGTAAGTACTACCCTGTTGATGGCTGGTTTCTCAAGCCAAGCATTCGCCATGAGTCCATTCCAGGCAAGTTATCAATTTAGCTATAACGGCAAAAATTTGGGCTCAGCAACACGTACTTTAAGCAAGTCTGGCAATAATTGGACTTATGTTTTTGCCGCAAAAGCTGGCGGTATGGCATCTGCAACCGAGACCAGCCGTTTTAGTTTTAACAATGGTCAAGTTCTTTCCAATAATTTTAGCCGTCATAGCAAAATTTTAGTGCATAACAACACCATGAGCATTAACTTTAATGCAGGTGCTAAAACCATTAACACCAAAAAGGATGATAAAGCCCGTTCTTTTGCCTGGAAATCGGGTGTATTGGATGAGCTGAATGCTGAATTACAGCTGCGTGAAGACTTAAAAGCTTCAGGCTTAAAATCCAGTTATGCTATTGCCGATGCCAAAGAAGTTGAAGCACGTCGCTTTGTGAAACAGGGTTCAGAAAAAGTAAAAACTTCTTATGGCACCTTCGATACCATTAAAGTGGTAATGAAACATGATAAGCCAAACCGTGATACGATTTTCTGGTTAGCCCCTAAACTTGACTACGCTCCAGTGAAAGTAACTCACCAAGATGGTAAAACATCATACGGTTTGCTGCTCACTGGTTATAAAGGCGCAACGAATTAATCGATTTGATCAATTTCGCTTGCATTTTTTGAGAGCCTTTTTAAAATACGCTTTTGCTTGAAAAAGCATCTGCCCCTAGAGGAATTCTCCCGTGCACGCACTAGAACAGAAAATCTTAAGTGAAGGTATCGTTCTATCTGATCAAGTTCTGAAAGTTGATGCTTTCTTAAATCATCAAATTGACCCTGTATTGATGCAGCAAATTGGTAAAGAATTTGCTGCTCGTTTTAAAGATGCAGGAATCACAAAGATTATCACCATTGAAGCTTCTGGTATTGCGCCAGCAGTAATGGCCGGTTTAGAACTTGGTGTGCCTGTGATCTTTGCACGTAAATATCAGTCTTTAACTTTAAAAGATGATTTATACCGTTCTAAAGTGTTCTCTTTCACTAAACAAATTGAAAGCACGATTGCTATTTCCAACAAGCACATCAACTCTAGCGATAAAGCTTTAGTCATTGATGACTTCTTGGCAAATGGTCAAGCGGCTTTAGGTCTTGCAGACTTAATTCATCAAGCCAATGCTGAAGTTGTCGGTATTGGTATTGTGATTGAGAAATCTTTCCAGCCTGGCCGCCAATTGTTACTGGACAAAGGTTACCGTGTTGAATCTTTAGCACGTGTTAAATCTTTAGAAAATGGTACTGTTGAATTTGTTCGTGACTAAGACTCGAACAGAATTTAAAAAGAGCGCTCAGGCGCTTTTTTTTATAGCTGAATTATGTATAAGATTTTTTATATAAAATCAGTGTGTTGCACAGTCGTTTAGATAATGATGTATTCTTCAATCTTAGCAATTTCTAAAAAATCTTTTTTAAGTCTGTCAAGTTCCTCAAAGACTTTTTGGTTCAGCTTGGGTCTCACCTTTTCAAATTTGATTTTAAGCAAATCTGAGACACGTATTCATTTCTGGCCTGTTAATTTTTCGACAGAAAAAAAACTCATCGAACATTTTTTATTCTAAAATAAAAAGAGTCTAACTATCCGCAAATAGTTAGACCCTGGATCATATTGAGAGGTGGATTTACTTTACAGTCACAGCAATGCTACCGGTGTTCACAGCACCAATTGCAGAAGTTTTGATACCATCAATATGATTCACTCTTCCGTCTACATTTACAGATGCATCAATAGCTGCTGAATTAAAGGCTAAATTCGCTGCTGTGTAATTACTCAGGGTTTCAGTGAACTGATCATAAGTGTCAGTATTCAGGCTGGCACTAATAGAACTTTCAAACTCTGATGAACGCTCAGAACGCCATTCCTCCAAACTACGTGCCGCACTTCGTTCAGCATCAAGCGTTGATTCTAGTGTACCCGTATTCACAGCACTTAGACTGCCTTGTTGCAAGTTAATGCTACCGGTGTTTACTGCACCAATTGCTGAAGTTTCTACTGCGAGTTTGTCCCCCACATTATTCAGTGAGTTATACCGACCATCCACATTAACTGTTGCATCAATAGTCGCGGTATTAATGGCAAGGTTAAGCGCAGTACCATTGTTAGCATGTTGAGATATAGCAGCCAAGGTAGAGTTTAAACCAGTATCTACAGTGACTTGTTGAGCATTTGCCATAGCTGCACCGGACAGGAAGGCAACAGATAAGGCGATTGTTTTGATAGTCTTATTCATGGTTATTTTCCTTTTCTAGTTTTGAAGTACTTCTCGCTAAGCACTTCTTTTTATAATGGGAGCGAGCCCATTTTTATATATTTTTAATCACGCTGAGTGGTTGACCAGTAATTTTCTACCATGGCCGGATTCACATCCCACAATATCTGCGTCTTCTCATTTTCTTTTTCTTCATTGATTTTATCTAAAGCATATGAGTGACGAATCATGCTGATATATTTAATCAGATCCTGCTTGCTCATTTCAGACTCACCTTCAGGGTTTTCAATCAAATCAGACTCTTTTTTCTTGGGTGGCTGTGTATCTTTGTTTGGCGAGTTGGTCGATTTATTTTTTTCGTTGGGTAAATTTGTCGAATGTGAGGATGAATCCAGAAGCGCGCTGCTAGAACTTATATTTTTTTGCTGCTGGCTTTGCTTGTATTTATATAGGGCGACAGAACTGCGCGTTAAACTCAATTGGCCAAATTCAGGCGGTATTGCTGCGCGGCAACTTTCAAATGTTGCAGGTGGAATCACCTGACTAAGCAACTCAAAGGTTGCCAGATTCAACATTTGGCGTAATGCAAAATTAGTTGCCTCTCTCTCACTTTTTCCGACCTGGATATTCAATAACGTATGTCCAGCAAACCGACCTGCATTGACACCATAATCCTGCGCCGCAATCTGCTTTTGCAATGAAACATTGGCGACCACTTTACTGCTGCGGGTATCGGTCAGAGATAAATCCAAACCGACCATAATTCGCGTTTGACTATAATTGGGGCCTACACCGCCAATCTGCATGTCAAAACCACCTCCAGGAATAAAATCCAGACTGTTAATGCTGCCAGTTACATAATAATCAGAAGCCTGAATTTGCCTTGGGTCACGGATACCCCATTTGGCTTCGCTTTCAATAATCCGGGGATCTCGTCGATTCAATAAACTGACCCCTGCCTGAAACAGTGCCGATTGCACCATATCTCCAGCTCCTTGGGTCACCATTTTGCCACTACCTCCATTGGTCACGACATCTTTTCCGGTCTGGTCTAGAATTGCACCTACGGAGAAACTGACATCATTGCGCAGTTGCCCTTTCAGGCAAGATAAAGCCATATCAAAAGGGGTAAAAATATCCGTAATGGGGGGTCCTTGCACCAGACTGACGGGCTCTTTGTTTGAAATCGCCATGCCAGTGCATCCGGTTAGAAGTTGGCTAAAAAGAATCACAGCACTCACTGCAGAGATTTTTCTTCTATTTATATATAAATTCAGCATGTTAATGCTCCTGGTTGAGTGCTCAGGTTAGGGCATTGCTGATTATTTTGAGTGGTGGTCGAACTTAAAGATCCTTCATTCGAAGTATCATTCGAAATATCTACACCGTTGTTTGAACCATTAATATTGACGTTGCTGGTCGATGAATTAACCGTACCAATCGAGCTGGTCGAAGTGCTGTTTATTGTCGTTCTGCCAAATCCCTCGTAATAGTCAGAATCCTTGAGCTCAATCAGATTCGCTTGAACTAAATTCTCACTAGAACGAGTACTTGAGGCTTTCCAGCGCTGACTCCATTCATCCGATGTTGCATAAGTATTGCTCAGCACACAGAAACAAAATAAACCGACATTGATCACTGATATTTTCATAATCATTACCGTCCTTTGATCGCGGATGTTTATTTATTTTTTATTTAGTAAGGTTTAATTTATATTAAAAATATTAAATCACATAAAAAAACCAAAAGGCGAAATTTATCAAGTTTTGGATGATTTATGTTTTCTTCAATAAAGTATCCTGTTGTTATAATTAAATAATTGTTATTTATTGTGTGTTTTTGAATTGTAAGAAATTATAATGTAATAAATCTTTAAAATTAAAATTTACATCAAAAACCCAATTAAAATAATATTTTTTTTATATTAAAAAATAACCCTAATTTCTTAGATAAACACTTAACGAGTCACCTCCATTCCGTTTTATGAAGTTGTAAAATTTAACATTATTAGAACTTTCACCAAAACGTGACAAAAAGCTCTTTTTATGAAAAATACAATAAAGCAATCACAATTAAGAACACTTATAAAGAAATTCTGGCAGAAAAATGAATGTGCAAGAAACAGCGTATACCTGATAGGAATTTACAGCAGCGCTACATGTTTTATCCCAAAACAGCAAGCCGTGAAACAAATGTACAAAAACATTATATTTGCAGAAATGTTCGCTCTCTATAGCTCATCATTCTCCCAGAATGACTTCGGCATAGCTAAACCCAGATCAAAGAGATCAATAAACTATCTTAACAAAAGAATAAATATTCACCCTGTCTGTGACAATTAAGCTGAGAAATATTACCAAAGCCAGCTTTATTTTAAGGAAAAATTTTGTTTATTTTTCCCACGACAGCTAAATGCAGAAATCAAGCAAACTCAATATACTTTGCTGGATTTATCCAGTTAAAACTGCTGATTTACAACTCAGATAAACTTTAATTGATTTGCTTCAGCTAAAATCAAGTTGGTATGAAATGTTCCTGACATCATAAGTCTAAAGATACATACTGTCGTCGCAGATTGGTATGACTGCTTATCTTGATGAATACAGCAACGTCAATTCAAGATAAATAAAAGGTAAATATTTGATGGAAAAATCTATGCAATGTCCTAAATGTGGATCATCCGAAGTAGAAAAACGTGATCATGAAAAAAACCTTAAAACCCTGAGTGGAATTTTAATGACATCCGCCGGTGCAACAGCAGGAACTGTAGGTGGTGCAGCTACTGGTGCTTCCACTGGTGCAGCTATTGGTGCCGTTGCGGGACCTCTAGGTGTAATTTTCGGTGGTACTGTAGGAACATTTGTAGGTGCAATTGCAGCTGGTGTTACAGGGGGTGTTTTAGGCAATATCGTTGGTAAAAAAGCTGGCGTGATTATCGATAAAAATGTTTTCCTGGATTACAAATGTTTGAAATGCAAGCATCGCTTTAAAGAACAAAAATAAGCATTTCAGCTCGCACATTTTCTGGTGTGATCATGATTATCCAGACCATTCATTCCTGAATGGTCTTTTTTTGAATTTAATCCAGATCTTCCGCCAGTTGATTCGAGTTTATATCTTCAAACAATTTCAGTTTAAACCAATCAGTTCATCTGCAACTTCTTCACAACTTCACCCAAACGCTTACCCTGCTCTTCACACAAGATTTTTTCATCCTGGCTCAGACTTAAATCATGGCGTGGACCACTGACATGACTGGCGCCATACGGCGTACCACCTGATTTAGTATTGGATAATGCCGGGTTGGCATTCGGTAGGCCCATAATCATCATGCCATGATGAAACAGAGGTGGCAGCATCGTAAGCAAGGTGCTTTCCTGCCCGCCGTGCATAGAGCCAGAAGAAGTAAATACACAGGCCGGTTTTTGATGCAAAGCGCCATTCAGCCAGAGGCTGGTGGTCTGATCCCAAAAATACTTCATTTCACTGGCCATATTGCCAAAACGTGTAGGCGAACCCAAGGCCAGACCGGAACAATTAGCCAAATCCTCTAAACTACAGTAAATATCGCCTTCATCTGGAATACTGGGTTCCGCTTGTTTCACCACAGTTGAAAGATTGGGCACGGTACGAATTTTTACCGCCGTTCCTGTCGATTCAATTCCATTGGCAATTAAATGCGCCATTTCTTTGGTCGAACCATATTTGCTGTAATATAAAACAAGGACATAAGACTGCATAATTTTTATAAACGAAGCTAAAAGAGAAAACTATACGGTATTTTTCCCATTTTTTGGTTAAGCTTAGTTATGAAAATACATAAAGATGATTAAAAAAATTGAGACTTTATCACTATGTTAGAAAAGTATTTAAAAAAGCTTCCTTTTTATAATGAGACCTGGTTTCAGTTTGTTTTATTTATCATAAGACGTTTTGAAGCAGACCGTTGTCGAGATCAGGCCGCATCACTGACCTATACCACGCTGTTTGCTGTTGTACCCATGCTGACTGTTTTTCTGGTGATTCTGTCCTCTATTAAAGCGCTGGAACCGGCAAGGCAACAAATACAACTCATGATTTATAGTAATTTTTTGCCCAAAACCACCATTGCCTTTGACAAGGCCTTTAATGCCTTTACCGATAAATCCAGCAACCTGACCGTGATTGGGGTTTTATTTCTGTTTATTACCACCGTAATGATGCTGACCAGTATCGAAACCGTGTTTAACCATATTTGGCGGGTGCGGGAAACTCGTGGTGGCATTATTGGCTTCATGCGTTACTGGACTATTATTTCACTGGGCCCAATTCTGCTCGGCAGTGCCTTTGTGATTTCATCGACCGTAGCCTCATTAAATCTTCTGAGTAATAATTTTGCCGGCTATGAGGTCAATGGCGAATTTGTTTTTTGGTGCATTTCCTTTGCTCTCACCATATTAGGTTTTTTCATTTTAAACTGGACCATCCCCAACCGTAGCGTTCCGATTAAAGCCGCCCTGATTGCCGGGACCTTCAGTGCTGTCGTTTTTGAATTACTCAAGAATTTGTTCGGCGTGGTCATGTCGAATTTCACCAGTTATGAAATTATCTATGGTGCTTTTGCTGCGATTCCGATTTTCCTGTTATGGATTTACCTGTCCTGGAATATTGTCCTGTTAGGGGTTGAAATCAGTTATGCACTGACCGCTTTTAATTCGGGTAAAGAGCCAAAGCGCCATCCCGTGATTATGCTGCTGGATTTGATGGAGCTGTTTTATAACAAGCAGCAACGGGGTGAAAGTGTTTCTGATGAAGAAGCGCTGGAAGTTCTGGGTCGTGATGAAATTGGGCGCTGGCCGACGTATGTGCTGATGCTGGAAAAACAGAATCTGGTGAAACGCACTGATGATAATGGATACGTCCTCTCGCGCAATTTGGCTCAAGTGGATTTCTGGAGTTTTTATACCCAGTTACCCTATCCACTACCGCGCCATAAAGATGTCGCCAATATTCGTGCAGATGATGAATGGATGCAAAGACTTGGCCCGGCTCTGGTTGAATCTGATGATTATCTGGCGGCCAAACTGTCTATTCCTTTATCAACACTGTTTGAAAAAAAATAGGGGTTTGGCCTGTATCATTAGGCTCCATTCACACTTCATTAAAAAAGCCTTCGTACATGAAGGCTTTTTTTAAACTTAGATTAGCATTTGAAGTGCAACACCATGTTCTTGGAATAATACCTGACTCGGGCTTCTAAATCCGAGTCTTTTTCTTGGGCGATGATTCAAACGTTGAGTGATTTCTGAAATATAAGCATCCGA
>NZ_CADDTS010000038.1 GCF_902753875.1 Acinetobacter bouvetii
TCTAGAGTGAGATGAGTATAGTTCATGATGCAACTTTGACTTTGGTCGGTCGGAAGCAAAATGCTAGCTCATCTTGCTTCCTTCCAATAATTTAATCTCTGTTGCACTTCATTTGAGAATCTAAGAAATGATTAAACCGATTTACTGACAGGAAAGAGACATCTGATCCAGCCATGTAAACTGACAGTCATCACCCCAATGAACACCAAACCGGTTCCCAGCAGAAAATTCAGTTCAATCTGCTCATTCAGAAACATCACTCCAAAAATCATGCCGAATATAGGGGTTAAAAAGGAAAATACGCCCAAGCCATTGGCCAAATATTTACGTAGCAACCAGAACCACAACATCAGGCTAAAAAAAGACATGATCAACACATGAAAAACCATGCTGCTGATGGCAACTGTGGTCCAGTGAATCGTGGTTTGGCCCAAGATAAAGGCAACCGGCAGTAAAAACACACAGCCCCCGACCAGTTGATAGAACAAGGTCTGGGTTGGGTGTGCATCAGACAAACGGGTCAGTCGAAGTGAAATCGTGGTCAATGCCCACATGACGCCTGCCATCAAGGCCAGAAAATCACCGAATAACGCCTGTTGCAGCAGTTCAGTAGACCCCTGTTCACGCCCCATAAAGGACAGCACAATCCCGGAAAAGGCTATCAGAATACCTGACCATTGAATCAGATTGAGTTTTTCAGCTGGCACTTTCCAGTGCAGCCCCAAAGCTACAAAAATCGGTGCGGTATAGAGTAAAACTACCGTATGCGATGCCGTGGTATAGCGTAATGCTTCGGCAACCAGTACAAATTCAGCAGAAAATAAAAAAGCCAGCCAAATGCCCGGCAATAAATATTCTTTACTGTATAAATGAGTTCCGGCTTTGAGCTGAATAAGGGGAAAAACCAGTAAAGCTGACAAACCGGAACGGATAGCGATCTGCATGATGGGTGAAATATCAGGTGCGGCCAATTTCAGCACCACCTGCTGTATTCCCCAAATCATACATAAAATCATCATCAGACCCGAGGCCTGAATATCCAGTGCTTTACGCTGTTCCACCAAAATTACTCAAATAACTCTTTCAGCACACACTATAATTCTGTCTGAAATAAAAGATATACTTCAAAGCAGACAAGCTATCTTCTTATTCAGGCAAATTTCACCATGCCACAAAGACACAAGCCAACCCCTTCGCTCAAACAGCTAAGCACCAATGATCAGATTCACCGACCGCTATGGCTCAGCTTTCGTGATGATCCGGCTTTGTCTGTCTATCCAGAGCATGGACATGCTTGGGGAGAATTTATCTATGCCTTCAACGGCGTGATGGAAGTCAATATTGATCAGGTGGATTATATTACCCCACCTCCCTATGGAATTTGGTTACCACCCAACTTAAAACATAGCGGTCTGAATCGAACTGCGGTTTCACATGCAACCCTGTATGTGCATGAAAGCCTGTGTGAACATTTACCCAATCAAGCAGGCATTCTACTCAGCTCTCCACTGGTGACGGCAGTGCTACAACATTTGAAACATCATGCTATTGCAGAAGATTCGGCGGAACATTTACGGCTATTGCATGTGCTGCTGGATCAGCTCCAACATGCACAGCTCATCGGCAGTTATCTGCCCCATTCCGAGCATCCTCTTTTAAAAGAAATTCTGGATTATCTGCATCAGCACCCAGCGGATCACAGCTCTTTAGATTGTTTGGCCAAACAGCACAATATGACAGAACGCACTCTGGCCCGTTATTGCCAGAAAGAATTGGGGATGTCACTCAATGAATGGCGACAACGTCTGAAAGTCATGAAAGCCATGTCGATGCTGAAAGACAACAAAACCGTTGAAAGCATTGCTTTTGATCTGGGTTATGCCAATGCATCCGCCTTTATCAATATGTTTAAACGCTGGATGCTATGTACACCTGATCAATTCAGGAAATCCAACCACCACTTATAAATAAAAATTAATTTAAAATCAGTTTATTATTGACTAGAACATTGGGTTTTGTATGATCAACTCATAACTCAAAAACCAGTCATTCTCATGAAAACCACTATAAGAACACCATCCTCAGCCTGTGCGTAGCTCTGAGTTTATTAACTGCATGTAGCTCGCCTGAACAACGTGCTTTCAAAGCAGCTTTAAAATCTGCAGAAAAAGGCGATGCTATCGCACAAATGAAAGTGGCTGACTTCTATTTTGCAGGAACCGGGACAGAAAAGAATGTCCAAGAAAGTGTCAACTGGTATAGCAAAGCTGCTCAACAAGCCAATACTCAAGCTTTTTCCTGGCTGATGGGACAAGCCTATAATGGCAATGAAGCAGCGGCAAAAGTCATTCATGATATGCAAAATGAAGGCAATATTTTTCTGGCACATTGGATATTGGAATCGGCAAAACAGACCCATGATCCCAGTGCACAATACGCTGTGGGCTGGATGTACGATACAGGTAAAGGCTTAATCAAAGACCCGCACCAAGCCCAAATCTGGTATGAAAGAGCAGCAAAGCAAAATAATGTGTTAGCCATTAAAGCCTTGGGCAATCAGCATTTTTTTAGTGAAATTGAACACTCAAGTAATGAAAAGGCAACGGAATATTTAACTTATGCTGCGGAAAAGGGTCAAGATGCCGATGCTGCCATGAAAATGGCGCATTATTATCACTATGACGTTCGTAATGGAGAAATGGCTAGACAGTGGTATGTCAAAGCAGGTGCTCTCGGTAATGCAGACTCTCAACGAATGGCAGACACCTATGATGAGTGGAAAAATACTGGTCCTTTACAGCCGAATGAAGCGCCTGCTGATTCACAACATGAGGAATAATGGATCATAAAAAAGGCTGCTCACAGGCAGCCTTTTTTAGAAGTTGCAAATCTTATTTCACAAAAGTAGTCCAGACAAACTCCTGAGTTTGACCTTGCAAGGTCATTTTCAGTTGATCGCCTGATTGCAAGGCGGCTACGCCTGCAGGTGTACCCGTCATCACCACATCACCCGGCTCTAAAGTAAACACCTGACTGATGTCAGCCAGCAAGGTTGCAATATCAAAAATCAGTAAAGCGGTATCACCCTTTTGACGCAGCTCATCATTCACATGAAAAGTATAATGCACATCTTTCCAGTCTTTAACTTCAGCAACGTCCACCCAGTCTGCCAACACACACGAACCATCAAAGGCTTTGGCACGTTCCCAAGGCTGACCTTTCTTTTTCAAGTCATCCTGTAAATCACGCAGGGTCAAGTCCAGACCTAAAGTCACTGCACCGACGGCTTGCAATGCTTTGGCAGGATCGGTTTCTGCCTTTAAAGTCTGGTCTATACGCAGGCTTAACTCACATTCATAGTGGCAATTGCCCCATGCCGGATTCCATGAAATCCCTTGTTCCAAATTAATTAAGCTACTTGGCGGTTTGATAAATAAAACTGGACGATCAGGAATGGCATTGCCTAATTCTTTGGCATGGTCTGCATAGCTACGACCGACACAGACAATTTTAGATGGACGTGTACTCATGATCTTCCCTTTTATTGCACTTTTAGGTGATTTAAAACTTATTTTTTAAATGTATTTTCAAATACGCTTTGATCTGCTGATTGCTCAAACGCCCGTTTCGGTACAATCACCACGGTACGGTTTTTCAATTCAATCATATAGGTCAGTTTACCGACGGCAAAATTTTGCACTTCGCTATAATTGAAAATTTGCTTGCGGCCATTGGCATACAGTTCTGCATGATCTTGAAATAATTCAATGCCTTGTTCACTTTTACCAAACTGGTATTTCACAAACTGACGTTTGAACATCATCGGCAAGAACCAGTAACGCATCAACAGTTGCAACACCAGAAAGAAAGCCCCCAGTGCCACATAATAGCGACCCACGCCCTCAAAGCCGAGATAAAACCCCCAGACAATAATGGCCACACTGACCAAAGGCGTAATAAAACGGGTCATCTGCTTTTTACCAAAGGTCGCCAGCGCAAAACCGTCTTGGGATTCTTCAAGATTCAAGTGATAGCGTAGCGATACAGCAGGCTTGGTTTCTGACATAATGCATCATCAAATTATTCAAACAATTGTGCTAGATAGTACACCAGATTCAGGCTTTTCCTTACTATTTTTGCTTGCCCCTACTACAGCCAAAATTACATAAGTTTGCTTCACAATGATTTGAAAATTGATTAAAACATCCACATTCAGTTAAAAAAAAGCATAAAACAGGATGTGATATGCCAAATAAAAAACACAACAACAAATACACCTGGAGTCTATACCTGATCTGCTGTCTGTTCGGCACACAGGTTTCCGCCAAGATTATTCCATGGAAAGAACAGATTCCCAGTAGCTTAAGTGTCTTTCAAGGCAAAGTTCAGCCACTGGCCGAGTTAACCGCCAACCGTATTTTCATTTATGCCCATCCCGCGCAATCCATTAGCTTACCCACGCTCAAAAATCAGCAAAGCATGGTCGGTAAATTTTATACCGGTGCAGTGATTGTACCGACCAATAGCCAGAATGTAGCCCGACTTTTAACGAATTACAGTGGGTATAATGGCCTGTTCCCCACCTTAAAATCTGCAAAAATCGTAGAACAGCAAGGTACGATTACCCAGATGAAATATCAGGTACATATCCCCACCCCGATTCCCATCTTAAACTTTAAAGAAAGTGTACTGATGCAACATCATATCAGTGCCAACAGTATTTCGACTCTGGTGGTAGATGCGCCTATTCCCTATGGCGCTGGCAAAATGGAATGGTTTGATGTAGGCAATAACAAGACCTTAATTACCATTACCCAATGGGGCGATTTAAATCATCCCAAAGGCTTTTTATTCAGTACCATTTTGAAAGCCATTCCGGAAGCCAAACTGGGGATTCCATCCGGAACCAATGCTTTTCTGCTTGAGGCCTTGCAGCAACGCTTTAGAACCGCCACACCACAAATCCTAAAAACCGCTGAACTACCCCAAGTCCAGTTAAATTCATCACAACGACAAAGCATTGCAAACATCAGTCAGCAATCCCGAGAACCGGTGACTTTTATCTTGCCATCGACTCAAATGCCTTATCCACACGGCTGGGAGACTCTACGTTTCAGTAGCAGTTATCAATACTTTGCCCAAAGTCCCCAACAGTTACAGCATTGGCTGAATGCACCTGCTTTTCAGGAACTTTTTCCAAGACAAATCAAAGACATTGACATGCAAAAGATTGATGCCAACACCTTTGATGCTGATTACAAAATTTCAGTCGGACTAGGCGTGATCAATATTCCTTTTGATTTTAAACTGCGCTTTGATTATCCAAACCGCCTAGAAAATGAATTTCATGCGGTCGGTGGAGATTTGCAGTTTGTTCAAGGCGGAATGCAGCTGATTCCGCAAGCGAATGGCACACTGTTCAATGTCACCAGTGCCATGAAAATTCATGACCAGGCGCCTTTCCTGCTGCGAGCAATGAGAAGCATGCCTTATCATGAAATGTTACCGGCTGTAGGCGGAAATACCGTGCTGGCCTTAAAAATTAAGCAGCGAATGAAATAATTGTGTCATCGTTTCGTATTATGCTAGGCACAAAAAAACCGCAATTAAGCGGTTTCTTCCAGTTTTACATCTGTCGATGTGTTCAAGTTGGTGCGCTCAGAGAGATTCGAACTCCCGACCCCTTAGTTCGTAGCCAAGTGCTCTATCCAGCTGAGCTATGAGCGCGACGTCTTGATGTGGTGCATTATACGCGTTTTTAACATTGTGTTAAGTGCTTTTTAACAAATCCATACTCAAGTGGACAGTTATTGGGCAAAATTGGATTTTTCATCTATTTTTTAAACAATAACTGAATCATATTGCTCATTAACCCGCTCTACCGGTTTTGACCACTCCAACTCGCCTGTAATACGTAAACACCACACCGCTTGACGTGACCAAACTGTCGCTTAATGCAAAAGCCGCAGGCGCTGCGCCTTCAGCAAATAAACGCTTACCTACTCCCAAGATGATCGGAAAAGTCATCAAACACAGTTCATCCACCAGATCATGCTGAAAAAGCGTCTGTGCCATCTTGGCACTGCCATGCACCTTGAGATCCCCACTTGCTGAAGCTTTGAGCTTTTTCACCTCATCCACATTTTTCAAAAAAACCGTATTTTGCCAGTTTGAATGATCCAAGCTATGTGACAGAACGTACTTGCTAACCTCATTAATTCCCGGCCACATCTCGGCATGCTTGGGCCAATAAGGCTCCCAAATTTTAAAGGTATTTTTTCCCAACAGAATGTCAGTGGAACGCATCCATTGCTGCATAATCCTATCGAACACGGGGTCTGGATCTGCAAAATAAGGCGCAACCCAGCCACCATATTGAAAGTTGCCTGATGGATCTTCCTCAGGTCCGCCCGGTGCCTGAATCACACCATCTAAAGTCATGAATTCCTGAACAATGATTTTTCTCATATTTTTGTTCTCAGGTTATGGTTCTCATACTGGCCGTTTTTTTATTTTGTCGCCTAGAACTTATTTTGAGTATGCAACTTAGGGTCTGTTGACAATTCGTCTATGTTTGCGACTACGAGTATTTTTTAGAGGATACAAGGCGTGAACTACAAAATTTAGTCATTCTAAATGCGTAGTTCACAACGACGTAGCGTCAAAAAATACTCTAGTCCCGAAGGGTTGTGGCTAAAATTATCTCAAACTGCGTCATGAAATTTAAAAATGGAACCACCATTCATTGCATTTCATTCCTCGTTTGCTCAATTTTAGCCTACAACGCAAGTCATTTATGAAATGTCAACAGACCCTATTTCAACTATACAAATTTCAGACACAAAAAAACCGCAACATGTGCGGTTTCTTCCAGTTTTACATCTGTCGATGTGTTCAAGTTGGTGCGCTCAGAGAGATTCGAACTCCCGACCCCTTAGTTCGTAGCCAAGTGCTCTATCCAGCTGAGCTATGAGCGCGTACTTGAGTTGCTTTTCAGCATTCGTTACATTTACGTTTAACTTGATTGGTGCGCTCAGAGAGATTCGAACTCCCGACCCCTTAGTTCGTAGCCAAGTGCTCTATCCAGCTGAGCTATGAGCGCATTTCAAGTTATTCGTGGCGGTGAGAGAGGGATTCGAACCCTCGGTGGGCTTTAAGACCCACGCTCCCTTAGCAGGGGAGTACCTTCAGCCACTCGGCCACCTCACCGTAACGAGCCGCCATAATACAAATTAAACTTCATTTCTTCAAGTCAGATTTCAAAAAATTCTGATATTTTTAATCAATCATCTATTTTTTAAACAATTTACGACTTCACCCCGCCCTTTTCTGTCTGTTTTATGCCGGGTGACCGTGAAATATTCAACTTCACCCCAAAATTTGAACTGAAAAACACATTATTGCAATCATTTACGTGCAGTCTGTTGCAGCATGACTTATGCTAATCCTATCTTCTGACATGAAGCCAAAGACATTATGAAAAATTGGGTCGATCCTGAAGCGAAAGCCGAAGCTGAACGCTATGAAAATCCTATTCCCAGCCGTATTCTGATTTCTGAAACGATTGAAAAATTACAAGCACCACAATCACATGCAGATTTAGTGGAGCATTTTGAAATTGCAGATCAAAAAAGTATTGATGCCCTCAGCCATCGTCTGATCGCCATGGTTCGCGATGGCCAGTTAATGAAAGATGGCTACAAGTTCCAGCTTGCAGCCAGCCAGCCGACTCATGAAGCCACTGTCTATATCAATTCCAAAGGTTTAGGCAGTGCCTCAATTGCCGATCATGATGACATTTTGTTGCCTGAACGCGAGCTGCGTCTGGTGTTTAATGGCGACCGCGTCAAGGTGCGACAAACCTCGGTCGACCGCAAAGGTAAGCCTTGGGGTTTTATTACCGAAGTAGTGCAACATCGGGTAAAACAGATTATTGGTAAAGTGGCCATTCACGATGGCGAATACTTTATTCAGCCGGCCAATCCGAATGCCCATCAACCGATTACCCTGGAAAAAGAACTGATTGAACATGCCCAGGTGAAAGTGGGTGATTCCGTTCGCGTGGCGATTGATGACTACCCGACCCGCGAAGAACTGGCGACCGGCCATATCGTGCAATCCATGGCAGACAAAGCCGATACCGAAATCATTATTCCGCAAACCATTTTAGAATTTGGCTTGCCTTATGAATTTCCGGAAGAAGTGCTTCGCGATGCCGAACATTTCAAAGAACCGTCTGAGCAAGACCGTGAAGGCCGGATCGACTTACGTGATTTGGCACTGGTCACCATTGATGGTGAAGATGCCCGCGACTTTGACGATGCCGTGTATGCGGAAAAACGTTCAGGTGGCGGCTACCGCGTGGTCGTAGCCATTGCTGACGTGAGTCATTATGTGCGTAACGACAAACCGCTGGATGATGAAGCCAAAGAACGTGGCACCTCGGTGTATTTCCCGCATTTTGTTTTGCCAATGTTGCCTGAAGCTCTCTCTAATGGTCTATGTTCGCTGAATCCACATGTGGACCGTCTATGTATGGTCTGTGATTTAAAACTGTCCCGTGCCGGTCGCGTCACAGGTTTTGAATTCTATCCATCAGTCATGCATTCCAAAGCACGTCTCACTTATACCCAGGTGGCACAGTATTTTGACGGTGACAGCAAAGCGATTCCTGAAGATCGCGAGGTGCGTAAATCACTCAATACCTTGTTCCAGCTGTATCAAGTACTCAAAGGTTTACGTGCGCAGCGTCATGCCATGGAATTTGAAACCGTCGAAACCTACATGACCTTTGATGAGCTCGGTGGCATTAATGAAATTCTGCCGCGTTCACGTAATGATGCACATAAACTGATTGAAGAATGTATGTTGCTGGCCAATGTCGCCGCAGCAGAATATGCCTTGGAAAATGACATTCCAATGTTATACCGTGTGCATGAGCCACCTGAATTTTCCCGTATTCAGAAAGTCCGTGAATATGTGAAATTGCTGGGCTTACCGTTCCCGGAACAGCCAACGCAAAAAGATTACCAAGCGGTGATTGAAGCCACCAAAGACCGTATTGATGCACCAAGTATTCACGCGGTGTTGTTACGCTCGATGATGCAAGCCTATTACGGCGCCAAAAATGCCGGACATTTCGGTTTGGCTTATGATGCCTACACGCATTTCACCTCGCCTATCCGTCGTTATCCGGACTTGTTATTGCACCGTGCCATCAAAGCGCATTTAAAACAAAAGCCGTTCCTGCTTTCCGGTGCTGCTTTGGATGATGCCGGTGAACATTTCTCGCAAACGGAACGCCGTGCCGATGAAGCCTCCCGTTCAGTGACAACCTGGTTGAAATGTCACTATATGCAGCAGCATTTAGGTGAAGAATTTGTCGGGACTATCAGTGCAGTTGCTGAATTTGGTTTGTTCGTAACCTTAAAAGACTTATATGTCGATGGCATGATTCACGTGAGCCAACTGGGCGATGACTATTTTGTCTATGATCAGGCCAGCCAAAGCCTGATTGGACAAAATCGTGGTCAAACCTTTAGTCTGGGCGATGAAGTCAAAATTAAAGTGGCGGCCGTGAATCTGGAAGATCGCAAGATTGACTTTGAACTGTTACAACAACTGACCCATGCCGGTCGGGTGATTCGTAGCCGTGCGCCGCGTGTAGCCAAGACCACCACAGAAGAAGTGTTTAGTCCACGTGAGAAAGCTGTGGTCAGTGAAGATGGTGAACAGCCCGTTCGCAAGAAGAAGCCGAAAACCAAGTCTGCATCTGGAACTAAAAAGTCGGATAAAAAATCTTCCAGCAAGTCTGAGGCCAAAGCCAAAGACAAGCTGAAGAAGAAAGTCAAGCAGAAAAAGAAAAAGTCGAATGCGAAAGCCAAAATCGAATCATAGCTCAATAAAAAACCCTACTTCGGTAGGGTTTTTTAATGCCTAAGCCGGGCAAGGTGTTTCGAGACTAAAAAATAATAAACTTGAAAAATAGTAGAGCTAAAAAATAGCAGGCCTTGATTTCCCTATCGCCAAGCCTTACATCTACTATTAAGTTTATAAATGATATGGCCTATAGAAATGACTTTAGAAAAAGCAAGCTTGCCCGTTCCCCAATTTGATCAGATTCAACTCTCTGATTTAAAACAACAGATTGAACAAGCCATTCAACAGGGACAAAGTTTTTTAAATGATTTAACTGCGGTACCTGATCACTCGGATGCACAGCTTCAGGTATTGGAACAGGTAGATACGCTGGAAAATAATATGAGCGAAGCTTGGGGTGTGCTGTCGCATCTTAATGCCGTGATGAATAATGCAGAAACCCGCGAATTGTACCAGTCCTTGCTTCCTGCTTTAAGCGAATACTATACCCAGCTGGGCCAACATACGGTGCTGTATCAAACCTATCAGCATGTACATGATGCTGCGGTTTTTAATACATTGCCTGCTGCGCAGCAAAGCGCGATTAAACTGGCACTGCGTGACTTTAAACTTTCCGGTGTAGCATTAGAAGGCGAAGCGAAAAAACGCTATGCAGAAATTTCCGCGCGTTTGTCCCAACTTTCATCCGACTTCTCCAATCATGTTTTAGATGCCACTCAAGCTTACTTCAAGCCATTGACCGAAGATCAACTCAAAGGCTTGCCGCAAAGCAGCATCGACCTACTCAAACAATATGGCCAGCAACGTGAGCTTGAACAGCCGGTTGCCACTTTAGACATTCCGGCTTATCTGGCCATCATGACCTATGCGGATGACCGAGCCCTACGTGAAGAGCTATATAAAGCCTATACCACCCGTGCCTCGGATCTGTCTGATCATCCTGAATTTGACAATACTCAGGTGATGGAAGAAATCTTGAGTCTACGCCATGAAATGGCCCAGCTGTTAGGTTTCAACAACTATGCAGAGTTATCGCTGGCCAGCAAAATGGCACCGAATGTCGAAACCGTAGATCAGTTTCTGGTTGATTTGGCTGAGCATGCCAAAACCCCAGCCACTCAGGAAATTGCCGAATTAAAAACCATTGCCATTCAAGATGGTATTCTGACTTTACAACCTTGGGACACTGGCTACTATTCTGAAAAGCTGAAACTGCAACAATTCAATTTATCTCAAGAATCACTGAAACCTTACTTCCCTGCACCGAAGATTCTGCAAGGCCTGTTCAGTATTGTAAACCGTCTGTATGGCATCAACATTGTGGAACGTGAAGCGCCAGTCTGGCATCCAGATGCACGCTATTTTGAACTGGAAGATCAAGGCAAGGTGGTTGGTGGTTTTTATTTTGATCTCTATGCACGTAGCGGCAAACGTGGTGGTGCATGGATGAGCGGTTTCCGCTCTCGCATGCAAACCCGCCAAGGCCTGCAAAAACCGATTTGCTATATGGTCTGTAACTTCACCCCGGCAGTCGGTAATCAACCTGCCCTGCTCACCCACGATGAAGTGAATACCCTGTTCCATGAGTTCGGTCATGGCCTGCATCATTTGCTGACTGAAGTTGACCATATTGCCGTCGCCGGCACACACGGCGTGGACTGGGATGCCGTCGAGCTACCAAGCCAGTTTATGGAATTCTGGACCTGGGATACCGACAGTCTGGATCTGCTTAGTGAACACATTGAAACCAAACAGCATTTGCCAGAAGATTTGCTCAAATCTTTGCTGGATGCCCGTTTCTTCCAGTCCGGCATGCAAACCTTGCGTCAAATCGAATTTGCACTGTTCGACCTGTCGATTCATAAACACAGTTCCGCTTTAAATGCCGAACAAGTACAAGCCACGCTGGATGATATTCGCCAAAAATATGCGGTCGCACCGACTGCCAGTTATAACCGTTTCCAGCATAGCTTTAGTCATATTTTTGCCGGAGGCTATGCTGCGGGCTATTACTCTTATAAATGGGCTGAAGTTTTGGCCAGTGATGCCTTCGACCGTTTCGAAAAAGAAGGAATTTTTAATGTACAGACCGGAAAAGAATTTCGGCAATTTATTCTAGCAGTTGGCGGAAAAGATACAGCACTTGATGCATTTATCAATTTCCGCGGACGCGAGCCAAAAATAGATGCGTTATTACGCCATCAAGGTTGGACGAACCCCTCTAAAAACGCTTAAACTAGGCGTCTAAGATTGTTCGGAAGGTTAGGATGATGACTATCAAACGTCGTTTCATTGCAGGTGTTAAATGTCCAAAATGTGAAGCGTTAGATCGGGTTGTCATGCTAACTTCTGGCGACGATGAATGGATTGAATGTATCGATTGCGGTTATACCGAAAATCGGCCAACGCATGTCGAAGAACCACAAAAGCCGGAATTACCGGATGAGATTGGTGTCATTCAGTTCAAACCTCGTCAGCCTAAATAAAAACAGGTTCAATATGACATTAGATCAAAGAAATAGCCCAAAACTTTTATTGGGCATTACTGGGGGCTTGGTTGCAATCATTGCGCTTTTTTTGGCATATCAATGGTTTTTTGCAACTTCTGGGGAAGCTCTACCTGCACATGAAGGTGCCAACTTAACAGCGCCTGTACAAGCTGCAGCAAAAGCTGAAAAACCTGCAGAACCGGTGGCTCAAGCCGATCAGAAAACCGTTCAGCTGGTGGATGAAAAAATTCTGAAAGATGCTGTTCCTAAAAATGAATCTTTAGCCAAAGAAGAAGTGGCCAAACTGGATGATATTCAAAGCCAGCTCAATGAACAGGAAGCCATGCTGAAAGCCCAACATGCTGATGCAGACGATCTGATCGCTTTGAAAGAAGAACAGATCAAATTGCTCGAAGCTCAACTAGCTCAAAAACAATAAATTTATAGTTGAATATTCAGCTAAAATAGTTGCATATTTTTTAGCTGATTTTTTCATGTCCCTAGCGACCAGCAATCGAAATCTGTTTACAGCGCTTGCTTTACTGACCTGCTCTGCCTTTTTATTTTCCCTCATGGGCGTGTGTATACGCTATGCCTCGCACACAGTCGATAACCCGACCATTGTCTTTTTCCGCAATTTTGTCGGCCTGTTTATTTTCCTACCGCTCATCTGTCGAAATGGTATTGGGTTTATTAAAACTGAGAAAATCTGGATGCATAGCTGGCGGGCCATCATCGGACTAATCGCAATGTATGGCTTCTTTTATGCCATTGCCCATTTAAAACTGTCCAATGCCATGGTCTTTACCTATTCTTCTCCCATTTTTATTCCATTGATTGCCTGGCTATTTCTAAAAGAAAAGATCACGCCTTCCATGCTGTTTGCTGCCGCTCTAGGCTTAACTGGAGTGATGTTCGTAGCAAAACCTGATGCAGGGCTGTTTAATCAACTATCAGTGATTGGACTAGGTGCCAGTTTCTTGGCCGCCATGGCTTTTGTGACAGTTCGGGCACTGACCAGTACCGAATCGCCAGAAAAAATTGTCTTTTATTTTTGCTTTATCGGCACTCTGATTTCCATGATTCCGATGTTCTGGTTATGGCGTCCTTATAGCTGGACTGAACTCGGTTTTCTGATTGGAGCAGGACTACTGGCCAATATCAGTCAGATTTTCATGTCGAATGCTTATAAACTCGCACCTGCCGGACAAATTGGCCCAGTGAATTATATTGCGATTATTTTTGCCGGATTTTGGGGGTTTATCTTTTGGCGTGAAATACCAGATCATTATAGTTTAATCGGCTTTGCACTGATTTTGAGTGCGATTATTCTGTGTAGTCCTTTGGTGAAAAAACGTTTAGCCTAATCATTCAGCCAGTTTTTTTCCATCTTAGATTAGCATTTGAAGTGCAACACCATGTTCTTGGAATAATACCTGACTCGGGCTTCTAAATCCGAGTCTTTTTCTTGGGCGATGATTCAAACGTTGAGTGATTTCTGAAATATAAGCATCCGA
>NZ_CADDTS010000039.1 GCF_902753875.1 Acinetobacter bouvetii
TCTTCTAGAGTGAGATGAGTATAGTTCATGATGCAACTTTGACTTTGGTCGGTCGGAAGCAAAATGCTAGCTCATCTTGCTTCCTTCCAATAATTTAATCTCTGTTGCACTTCATTTGAGAATCTAAGCATCATAAAAAAAGCACCTTTGAATATTTCTAGTTGAAAGTGTCTAAAATTGAATAACATGGGAAATTAATGATACATATCGTGTATTTAATTAATTTCCCATGTTTATATATAATTTAAACCGCTTTTATTGCCTATTATCTATCTTCTTTCAGGTAACTCTTTAACCGATTAAGCACTAATTTTTCAGTTAAATTATCTTTGTAACTAAAGTAGACAATATCCACACCATTAATTTTGCTGAGATGGAGCTTTTCCTTATCTCTTTGTTTTGTTTTTTTCAGACCTTCTTCTCCCCCAAACAGATCAACAGCCACATAATGTTGTTTACCTTGATACTCGATAGCTAGATTTAGTTCAGGTACATAGACATCAAATCTTTGCCTATTTAACCAACTAGGTGATGCTTCTCTTTGAACTGTGAATTGTGGGAATAACAAATTAATGTAATTGAACAACAATGTTTCATTAATCCATCTTTCACCTATTCTAGCTACACTTTTCAAATCTCTGATCTGGTTTTCAGCTTCCCTTTCATCAATACCTTCTTGTATTGCGTGCTTAGCAATGTAAGCACCATATCTGGCCTTAAATGCCGAACCATACATTGGATTGCAATACATTAAATCTGAGTTTATTTGGGTGCAAATGTGACAAATCGAATCTTTAAATGAATTAAGTGCCAACGCATTCTTAAGATGCGAATGCATATTTAAGATTTCATCACGTTTTTTAATGAGTGCTTTTTTAAAACATGAGCAAAAGAAACTCTCCCCAGTCTTTTTGTTATAGAAAGTTTGCCTCCACTCATACATACCTAATTTCGATGGCAAGAGTTCGGAGGTTATTGTCATTTGTAAATATAGTTTATTTAAAAAATCTAGTGGAATTTCTACAGAAAGAAGATTTATTGATGTTTTGTTTTTTGTCTTCAGCTTGGTGTTTTTGATCTTATAGTTCCTAGTAATTCCTCCACCATATTGGAAATCAGACAACTGCACAAATGAAGGAAGTATAATGTCTGTAACCTCCAGATCAGTATCCTTATGGCTGCTTAGGTCAAATTGAACATAAGGGAGTGTCATCTTCCCTTCGTCCATATACTCTTTTAGAGATAAGTGATGATCATAATACTCATTGTGGTATTTATGCCTTACATCGGTTATCAAGACTGAATCAGGAATGCTAAGAAAATGCCTAAGAGCTTCGTATATATCTTCAAAAATAGTCGTTTTTTTTCGTTCAAGATTCTTCAGGCATAGTGCAAGAAAATCATCTTCTGAAAATTCATATCGCAACTCCACATTCATTCCTTGCTAAGTGGAAAATATAAATTGAAGCCTATTCACAATGATTTATTAAGTCAAATCACTTACTGAGGAAGTGCCATGATCAATCAATACAATTCATTTTAGCTTTTATAATTTATATATAATTTACCAGTAAGATTCATTTGAAATTATTTTCATCAAAGCAAAAAAGATCCCATTAAGAGATCTTTTTTGTATACTTTATATAGATTACTTAACTAATAATAACTAAAGATACTGTTTTTTGCATTATGAGTTAATGATACCAATTAAACAATTTAAAAATGTATGGTGCATAGGTCACAATCAACAAGGATGGGAACAACACCATAATTGGTAACAACCAGCGTTCGTAACGATAATAGAACTTGGTGTATTTGGCTTTGGCTTCGGCATCGGCCGCCCGAACCTCATCATCCCCTACAGACATTCGGGTCAATAGATGGTTCAGTGCCACAGGTGGTGTCACATAACCCAACTCAAATGCAACAAGTACAATCATCCAGAAATGAATTGGATGAATACCATTTTCGTAGGCCACAGGTGCAATGGTTGCAGCTACTAAAATGACCGCACCAAACGGATCGGTGGTCATCCCGACAATTGCCAACAGCAATGCAATAAATGCCAGTGAAATATAGATATTGCCTAAATGCGTTGGCAATAATTCAACAATTTCACTACGCTCAATCAAACCACCGACACTTGCCGACAGCGCCATCAAAATAATCAGGGCACCAATATGTCCTACAGTTTCTGCTGAAGCGAACCAGAGCGAATGACCAAAACCACGTGATTTCTCACCCGCATGCGGGGTATGCTCACGCATAAAGGTCGATTGCTGTTCATGTTCCAAAGCTAAAGCAGCATGACGGTCTGGTGGCGTTGCAAAACGATCGCCCCACCATTTATCAAACATAATATATGCGATCAGGATAATTGGCAGAATCACAGGTGCTGTGAATTCATCCATCTTGGTATCCAGACCATACTTATAGAAAGCAATCACTACAATTGTAATCACAATATACGGAATCACTGGCACAATTGCTTTTAACATGCCCGGTACCGCCACTTTAGGCGAGTTTACACGGAAGCGGGTTTCGGCCAGATACAACGATACCCCAAGGAAAATCAACGCGGTCAGCCAAAAAACATAGATCCCGTGATTGAACAGCTCATCCGAAGTAACATGACGGCTATCCAGCATGGAAATCAGAATCACCAGCAAGCACGGACGTATCACTACACCCAGCGAGCCTGACATTGCCGAAACCGCCAAGGCATATTGACGGCGAGAACCCGAGTTCCAGACTTCCTTGTAAATAATCGCACCGGCAGCCACAACGAAAATCCCCGATGCACCGGTATAAGCAGTTGGAATGGCCGCCGCAATCAAGATCAGCCAGGTGAGCGTTTCAGGTGCCAGGTTCCATGGACGTAAAATACCCAGGAACAAATCCATCACCCGGGTTTGAGTCAGTAACATCCCTGCCCAGATGAACAGCGCAAGGTTCAAGAAAATGCCTGAGAACTCTACCAAAATACCCAGATAAATCCCTTGCCCCATTGGATAGTCCATGAAGAAGGTAAACACAATCCCGGTCAGCAAGGCCATGTAGGCATATAAAGGTACGCTCAATAGCGCTAAACCCAAATTACCTTTACTTTCCTCTTTGGCTACTGGTGGTTTAAAAAATTGTAATAAACTGATCAAGGTCAAGCTAATAAACAGGAAAATCCACAGCCAGTAAACCACCAGCGTTTCATAGGTGGAGGTCACGCCTGAATTGATAATCGAGTGATACTGACTGAGTACCGAAGCTGTCAATAGACCATTCCCCAGCACCATAAACAGCGCATAAACCCGATAATCCAGTTTCGTAGTTGGCGCACGCAAACCAATATGATGAAACTTCACAGATGCAGTAATAGCCGCAACCACCACCATCAGTAATAAAATAATGACCCGGTTTTCAGTACCAAATTTAAAAACACCAAAGAATGAGGTTTCAAGAGTACGGTAGCTTCTGATGGTTGGATGATCATTAATATATTTAACCGCTTTGTCGTAGAACTGATATTTTTCTTCGCACTGTTGCTGTCCTGCCAGTACTGAGGCACGAACATCGGCTTCAGAAGTTGTTCCAAATATATCGGCAAATTCATCATTGGCATTGGCTTTCATCTGCTTTTGAACTTGCGCATCGATATTCGGATGTCGGTCACAGCTAGGTTTAGCCGGTTCTGCACGCAGAAAAGAGTATTGCATGCCAATTTCTTCATTGCCATACAAACGCTCGCCTACACGTAATAGCTGACCATGAATCATCTCACCTGTACCAATGATGAGTGTTAGCAAAAGTAATAATAGAATGACAAAAGTCGAAATCCACTCTGTCCATATATAACGTAACAGACCTAATCCTGATCTGTTGTTTTCATCATTTTGCATGTGTATTCCTATTTTTATTTTGGTCATTACAAGCGATTCAGTAATGCCAATCTTGCTTTATGAACAGAGAATATCCTTTCCCTATCCAATCTCTTTATTGTTGTCTACAAATTTGCATGAACTACCTGTGAATGAAAATGACAATATGCATTTTCTTTTCTGTTTTAAATGTCAATCTCAGTACTATTCAAAAAAATATTCCCATAAAACATATATCATTGCGATCATGACACCACCAATCACCCCCAATAAATGTGCTTCAACCAAAACAGGACTACCAATCAATTCAGCAGTTCCGACACTGCCCATGGTATTTTCCCAAATCAATTTTCCCAAGATAAGACACAAAACCAAAGCTGCAAAGCTGCGCTCTTTTTTATATAGCAGATGGACACTTGCAACTGCGACATAAGCACCATGTAAAACCCCAGACAGGCCTGCATAGGCTTCAATATTTGGAAAGAAATAATAAAAACTAAGACTAATAAAAGGAGGAAGTAGAAGTAATAAGGCTGCGAAATGCCATATTTTGACGCGTGGAAAAATAAAAGGTAAACAAGCGAAAGCCAGCATATTCAGTGCATAATGAGTCCAGCCCACATGAACCCAATGTGCGGTCCATAAACGCCAAAATTCTTTCAATAAACCAGCTTGCCAATAAATAAACCAATCTGAAAAAACCTGAAGACATGCCGAAAATGACACAACAAATGCAATAAAAATAATTTTTTGCATTACAAATTGGTCTCTCATTGACATGCCCTCAGCTTAGAAATGGTTTATCAAAAACCATTTATTCAGGCCAGTTAAAATTTACTTTGAATGACTACAATTTAGGATGAAGATGCTTCTTTTTCATCAAACAAATCATCTAGATTTGCTGAGTCATCCTTTTCATCCCAAAAACGCTGCATGCCTTCATCGCTAGAACGAATACCGGTATGTTCCGTCCAGTAACGGTCAGAAATTCCCTGAACCATGTTCTGGGCCATGCTGTCTACTAACCTGAATTGTGGATTGACTGGCTTTTCTTCAGAACGTGAAGCAGCAAAAGTTTTTAGTGCATCACGAATCTTGCCATCATCACCACTGGCCTGAGCTGCCACTGCATACAAGGCATGCGACAGACGCACCCCTTTTTGCTCACCTAATTGCACCGATTCTTTTAAGGTTTGATAAGGATCAGGTTTTCCATCTCCCGCACCTGGTAATAAAGTCCAAATCACGGCACGTGCCGCATTAGGCGCACCCCAAAATTTGGCATTGTCCAGACACACCATACCGCGCTCCACCACCGCTGCAATATCTTTAGGTACATTGACTGCACCACCAGAATTAATATCGTTGGTCATGGCCTGTAAACCACTGATCATCCCCATCAGATAGACAGTTTGATCCAGATCACTTCTCATTTTCGGGCAACCATCACCCAGTGCTTTATTATATTTTGCTTCCCAACGCTTTTCTAAAAGTTGGTAGCCTGCGTACTGGCGCTGTGCAGCAATGGCAGCCCAGCGTTTTTGCTGGATTCGTGCATCTTGAGCTTCTGAGACTTGTCCTGCTTTAGAGGCGCGTAAATAATGCAGTTCTGCTTCCAGCGCCTGATTTTCAGCACAAATACCGGAAGAAGCGTATAAAAGTACGGCAATACGGGTTGGATCTGCCCCCATATCTTTGGTTGACATAATGGCGGGAGTTAATGCATTGCCTGAATTACATGCCATATCGGCATCATCCATGGCCAAAATTGGCGGGACAATATGCTTCTCACTAAAACCCAGTGCAACATTGGCACCTGTTTTCACCACTTGAGAACAACCTGAGAATAAAAAACTTGCAACTGTTATAACAGCCATACCTTGGCATATTTTTTGGACTTTCGACATTTTCCTGTCCTCTATAATTGTGTTTATGTCCATAGCAACTAAACATATCAGATGAGAAATCTGAATAAAAGAGTATTTACTCTAATTGGATTTAATACTTTGCCATGAAATGAGCTCAAGAAAATTGACTGTATTCCATCAAGTTAGAAATTTTGGGCAAAAAAAAGTAGCATTGCGACGGTTCGGCACATGCTACTTATCAAGGGGTCAAAGCCTAACGGCTTTCATGTTGTGCAAATCGATCCTTCAGCACAGTTCCTAGTCGTCCAATAACAATTGCTAAAACAATTGCTACCACCAGAAACATCCAAGTTGGAATCACCATGATGATGTCCTCATTTGCTGTTGGTAGATTTAATGTACATTTTGTGTAAATTTTTCTGAGGTAAAATTGTCTAACAATTCAAATTTTTCGTATTTTTATGCTCAATCTGTCTTACAAAAAATCTTATTTTTTATTTATCTGTTTGATTATTAATATTTTTATAAAAATAAAATAAACCCAACTGTCTAACAATCAGGTTAATTTCGCCAATTTTTTCAAGGCTTTCCATTGCTGAAAGGGTAATTGATCCATCCAGATTAATACTGGTCTGGCCTGAAAATGTTGGAAATACACCACAATATAGAGCTGATGATCAATCATGTGACTCATCGAAACACGTTGCACCCACTCGGTTTTTGCATGAGAAAGTGACCACTCACGCGCATCCAGATGTTCCAGACTGATCGGCTCGAGTGCTTTTAAACCATAGACATAGGCCAGCACGCCCAACAGGGTACACAGCAACCACAACCAGACAGGCAACAGTTGCTGCAACAGTACGATCACTACTGTAAAAATGGTCAGCTGAAAGACAAAAGCCAAACGGCTACGTTTCAGCAGAAAAGCGCGATTAGCCGTGGACATAATGTTTCAGTTTGACAATTAAATCTTTCATTTCAGGACGCGGTGGTTCAGAAACTTCCATAAACCAGTCCAGTAAATCAGGATCTTCTTGTGCCACCAATTCAGCAAACACTTGTTTTTCTGCTTCATCCGCCTTCAGATAATAATTTTTAACATAGGGGTCAAAGTACACATCGATTTCTTTTAAGCCACGACGAGCACGATAAATGACTTTACGTTCTTCTAGACTGATTTCTTCGCTCATAGCTGTCCCCAAGTGTGTGAAAATTTTTGCTAGTTTAACCCATCCGCCTGCCCTATTTCGACTCATTTCCCTGAATTGACCAAATTCATCATTGCCGTGATGGATTTGAGCATTCATCTCATTGTCACTGCTTTAGCAATCTTCTAATTTTTAAATCATTATTATTATTTAATGGACAATATCACCATGCAATCAGGGATGATTCGACCACTGGCCAATATGTTGCCACGTAATTTATTTAATGCAGAGCATGAGGCTTTTCGTGAAACAGTACGAAAATTTTATGCCAAAGAAGTTGTGCCCAATACCGCCAAATACGAACAGCAGCAGCATGTCGACCGTGACTTGTGGAATAAAGCCGGTGCCATGGGACTGTTGTGCGCCACCATGCCAGAACAGTATGGCGGCTCAGGGGTAGATCGTTTGTATAGCATGATCCTGATTGAAGAACAGGCTTACGCCATGGATTCATCCACCGGCTTCTCGCTGCATTCAGATATTGTCGCAAATTACATCTTCAATTTTGGCAATGAACAACAGAAACAGCAATGGTTACCCAGAATGGCTTCCGGTGAAGTCGTCACTGCCATTGCCATGACCGAACCGGGAACCGGCTCCGACCTGCAAGCGGTGCGTACCACCGCTGTAGCAGAGGGTGATGAGTATGTGATCAATGGTTCAAAAATCTTTATCACCAATGGTTATTTATGCGATATGGCAATTGTGGTCTGCAAAACCGGCAGTAGTGATAAAGGCTCTGCCAATCTGTCTTTAATCATGGTCGAGGCAGATCGTTGCGGTTTTAGCAAAGGCAAACCGTTAAATAAAATTGGCATGAAAGGACAAGATACCTGTGAACTGTTCTTTGAAAATGTCCGCGTGCCGAAAGAAAACCTGTTAGGCATGGAAGGCATGGGTTTTATGATGCTAATGAAAGAGCTGGCTTGGGAGCGCATGCTGGTGGCAATTATTTGCCAAGCCGGTGCTGAAGCAGCCTTTGCACACACCGTGCAATATACCAAACAGCGCCAGGCTTTCGGCAAACTAATCAGCGCTTTTCAAAACACCCGTTTCAAACTGGCTGAATTACGTACTGAAATCGATTTCTGCCGTGTCTATTTAGACCGTTGTATGCAACTACAACTCACTGAAAATCTGGGCATTGATGCAGCTGCAGCCGCCAAATACAAAATTTCGGAAATGTTTTCCAAAGTAGTGGATGAATGTCTGCAATTGCATGGCGGTTATGGTTACATGATGGAATATCCGATTGCCCGTGCTTATATCGATAATCGGGCTAACCGGATCTATGCCGGCACCAATGAGATTATGAAAGAACTGATCTCTCGATCTTTATAAATCAAAAAGCCCATAAAATATGGGCTTTTATTTACGCGATATTTTCCAAAAATTCAGTGATTAGTGCCACGACCAACTCGGGCTGCTCTTTATGCGGCATATGATGTAAACCTTCCAGTATCTGTAATTCAGCAGCACCTTTCACCCCTTCAAAAATTTGCTGAGCTTGCCGTACGCTCCCATATTCGTCCAATTCACCATGAATGACCAAAGTTGGACACCTCACCTGTGGCAGCGCTGTCTTTAAATTCCAGTCCTTAAAGACCGGAGCCAGCCATGTTTCTGTCCAAGCATCCAATACCCATTGTGCTTTTTCAGGATGATATTTTGCCAGACGCTCAAGTTGTCCCGCTTGCTGAAATCCTGCTTTGGCTTCACGGATTCCGGACAAGGTGAGTTCTTCTACCTCATATTGCGCAGCAATCGTGATCAGTCCCTGACAACGATCAGGATATGCCGCAGCAATCGCAGCCGCCATTCCCCCACCCACGCTGTGACCCAGTATGACAAAATTATGAATTTCAAAATATTCTAATACTGATTTGAAAGTACTGTTTGCTTCCATCAGCACAAAATCCACAGCTAAAGATGATGGATGCTTTGCAGACAATCCAAAACCAAGACGGTCATAGGCAAAGACCGGACGACGCGTTTGTATAGCCAATCGTGCCGGGAAATCACGCCAAAGCTCGATACATCCCAAAGAATCATGCATCAGGACAATTGGTGTGAGGCTGAGATCTACAGCCCCTGACTGCCATGAGTGAGCATGAATGTAATGTGATTGCATTTGAATCTGATGAGTTTGAGCGACAATATCCAAAACTGTTCCCCGTCTTGCTATTTTTTCTTGAAAGATCATCCAACAGTTTTGGCTGAAATAAAAGCAAGCAAGACTGAACTTGCAGTTCATTTTCACCATAAAAAAAGGAGCAATTATGCTCCTTTTTAATCTGGCTTAACTTATGATACCAGTCTTGGTTTCTGGTCTAACTGATCGGTTCTTTTATGAAATTTCAGCACACCATCTTCAAATTTGGCATTTTTTAAGATTTTACGATCAGCCAGATAATTATTGGTCACATTCCAAGGAGCATGTTTACCTTGTTTCGGCATGACATCCGCTGCACGCGCGATATAACCCGAAGATAAACTCCCCATCACCGTATCTTCCATTAACTCGGTGGCATTACCTTGAGGAATTACCTCATCAAAACCATTTTTATCCATATAATTGATGAGGCGGCAAATATATTCAGCAGCAATATCCACTTTAAGTGTCCATGAGGCATTGATATAACCAATAATCATCGCCATATTCGGAACATCACTCACCATAATACCTTGATATAACATATGTTTAGAGGTATCCATAGGCTTACCATCTATCGTGGCCTGTATGCCCCCTAAAATTTGAATATTCAAACCAGTCGCTGAGACAATAATATCTGCATCTAAATGCTTGCCAGATTTCAGCTGAATACCGGTTTTGGTCAATTTTTCAATTTGATCGGTCTCTACACTGGCGTGGCCTTCACGTAAAATTTTGAATAAGTCCCCGTCAGGTACCACGCAAAGACGCTGATCCCAAGGTGCATAATCAGGGGTAAAATGCTTCATATCCACTTTACCTTTAAGCTGAAATTCAATCGATTTCAACAACAAGGTACGAAGCAACTTGGGCTGCTTTTGTGCAAGAGCGTATATACCGCGTTGCATGCCAATATTTCGTGCACGCGTCAACTTATAAGCCAAATCTTCAGGTAAGACTTTACGCATCTTGTCGTAAACCATATCGATAGAAGGCACAGATGCTATGTACGTTGGTGAGCGTTGTAACATGGTGACATGCCCTGCTCCACCTTTTGCCATTGCAGGAACCAAAGTGATAGCAGTAGCACCACTGCCAATAATCACTACTTTTTTACCCTTATAATCTAAATTTTCTGGCCAATGCTGTGGGTGAATAAACTGACCTTTAAATGCGGACTGATTGGGAAATTGAGGCTGAAAGCCCTGATCATAATTATAATAACCGGTACAACCGAACACAAAATTAGTAATCCAGATTTGTTTTTGTTGAGAGGCATCTTCAATTTCAACAACCCACTTTTTAATGGCTGAATCATAATTGGCAGATATAACACGGTGCTGAAAATGAATTTTTTCTTTCAGATGGTTTTCAGTGATGACTTCTGATAGATAATTTTTGATGGATGGACCATCAGCTAGAACACTGGCTTTTTGCCAAGGCTTGAAATTAAAACCAAAGGTCGACATATCCGAATCTGATCGAATACCTGGATATTTAAATAAGTCCCAAGTCCCACCAAAACTTTCACGACGTTCAATTATCTCAAACTGACGTTGCGGACAATGCTTTGAAAGATGTACTGCTAGTCCAATTCCAGAAATACCAGCACCAGCAATCAAAATATCAATATGTTTTTCCATGTTCTTTTTATAACCTTGTTTAGACTTTATTTTATTAAACCATAAAACTGACAATACACAATGTCAAGTTTGTTTAAATCTTATAAAAAATATGTCAGTTCAGGACAAAGTCAGAAAGTGTCAAACAATCAAAACAAAAAAAGACCGGTGAAACACCGGTCTTTTTTTAGAACAACTAAAGTTCTTCTTGCGAAATTATTTAACTTCGCGATCTACTAGCTCAACGTAAGCCATCGGTGCAGCATCACCTGCACGGAAGCCCGCTTTAAGAACACGTAGATAACCGCCGTTACGTTCTTTGTAACGAGGGCCAAGAACGGTAAATAATTTACCAACAGTTGCTGCTGAACGAGTACGAGCAAACGCTAAACGACGGTTTGCAACAGTATCGTTTTTAGCTAAAGTGATTAAAGGCTCAGCTACACGACGTAACTCTTTAGCTTTAGGCACAGTTGTTTTAATCAACTCGTGCTCGAACAAAGAGTTAGCCATGTTTTGGAACATCGCTTTACGATGACTGCTTGTACGGCCTAATTTCACACCACTATTACGATGACGCATGGTGATAGTCCTACTTAATTAACGGCTACGATAGGCAAAACGATCGTCCATACGTAAACTAGCTGGTGGCCAGTTTTCTAAACGCATGCCGAGTTGTAAGCCTTTTGAAGCCAGAACATCTTTGATTTCAGTTAACGATTTTTTACCTAGGTTAGGAGTTTTTAACAACTCAACTTCAGTACGTTGAACCAAGTCACCGATGTAGTAAATATTTTCTGCTTTCAAACAGTTAGCAGAACGAACAGTAAGCTCTAGATCATCTACTGGACGAAGCAAGATTGGATCCACTTCTTCGCGAGGCTCTTGAGCAACAGGAGCTTGATCTTTCTGAAGATCAACAAAAATTGCAATTTGTTGTTGCAAGATTGTTGCCGCTTTGCGGATCACTTCTTCAGGATCAACTGTACCATTGGTTTCAAGATCAATGATCAATTTATCAAGGTCAGTACGTTGTTCTACACGAGCGTTTTCCACTGTGTAAGACACACGTTTGATCGGGCTATAAGAAGCATCTAACTGTAAGCGACCCACAGGGCGAGTCTCGCCTTCTGGGAAACGTGAGTCAGAAGTTTCATAACCACGGCCTTGAGAAACTTTCAGGCGCATTTTTAGATTGCCTGAAGCACTTAAAGTGCCAATCAAATGCTCAGGGTTTACCACTTCAACATTATGAGGTAAACGAAGATCAGCAGCTGTTACATCGCCTGGACCTTGTTTTTCTAATGTCAAATATGCTTCGTTTTGATCGAACAGCTTAATCGACAATCCTTTTAGGTTCAGCAAGAGCTCGACGATGTCCTGCTGCAAGCCTTCCAAAGTACTGTACTCGTGCTCGACCCCTTCAATTTCAACTTCAACCACGGCAGCGCCAGGCAAAGAAGAAAGAAGGATGCGACGTAAAGCATTACCAAGAGTATGACCAAAGCCACGCTCTAAGGGTTCTAGAATAACTTTTGCCGAGGTCCCGCTTGCCGCTTCGACCTTGATCGCTTGCGGAGTTAGAAACTCATTTGCAGTACGCGTCATTATTGCTACCTCAAGGATTATTTAGAATACAATTCTACAATCAAGCTTTCGTTGATTTCAGCAGGTAAATCAGAACGATCTGGTGCAGCTTTAAATGTACCTTCTAATTTAGAATGGTCAATTTCCATCCAAGAAGGAATACCACGTTGAGCAGCTAATTCAACTGCGTTTTTAATACGCAATTGTTGTTTAGCGCCTTCGTGAACTGCAATCACGTCACCAGCTTTAACTTGGATAGACGCGATGTTAACGCGACGACCATTTAAAGTGATAGAACGGTGAGATACAAGCTGACGAGCTTCTGCACGTGTAGAACCAAAACCCATGCGATAAACTACGTTATCAAGACGGCTTTCAAGCAATTTCAACAAGTTTTCACCTGTTGCGCCTTTAACACGAGCAGCTTCTTTATAGTAGTTACTAAATTGACGCTCTAACACACCGTACATACGACGTACTTTTTGTTTTTCACGTAATTGTAGTGAGTACTCAGATTGCTTAGCACGGCTTTGACCATGTTGGCCAGGAGCTTTAGCATGTTTTTTAGTTTTGACGTCAAATGGTTTAACGCCAGATTTTAATTGCAGGTCTGTCCCTTCGCGGCGAGAGAGTTTGCATTTTGGACCAATATAACGAGCCATGAATGTTTCTCCTTACACGCGACGTTTTTTAGGTGGACGGCAACCGTTGTGCGGGATTGGCGTCACATCGGTAATGCTGTTAATTTTATAACCCACTGCACCTAAAGCACGAACCGCAGACTCACGACCAGGACCAGGACCTTTTACAAGGACGTCCAAGTTTTTCAAACCGTAATCTAAAGCAGCTTTACCAGCAACTTCAGCAGCTACCTGAGCAGCAAACGGAGTTGATTTACGTGATCCACGGAAGCCTTGTCCACCAGAGGTAGCCCAAGCCAGTGCATTACCTTGACGATCGGTAATAGTCACAATGGTGTTATTAAAAGAAGCGTGAATGTGTGCAACACCTTCAGAGACGGTACGAGTGACCTTCTTGCGTGTGCGTGTATCTTTAGCCATCTTTTAGCTTCCAGAAATCTTATTTCTTAATAGGTTTGCGCGGACCTTTACGGGTACGTGCGTTAGTTTTGGTGCGTTGTCCACGGACAGGCAAGCTGCGACGATGACGAAGACCGCGGTAGCAGCCTAAATCCATTAAACGTTTAATGTTCATGGAAATTTCGCGACGTAAATCACCTTCGGTCGGAACCTTAGTAATTTCTGCACGAATCGCATCAAGCTGAGCATCATCCAATTCACGGATCTTAGTAGTAGGTGCAATACCCGCAGCAGCTAAGATGTTCTTAGCAGTGTGGCGACCGATACCAAAGATATACGTGAGGGAGATAACAGCATGCTTGTTATCCGGAATGTTTACACCGGCAATACGAGCCATTCACTTTCTCCAAAAAGGCAGTAGAGATAATCAACCGCCCCACAAAAACCTTGAGGGGCGGATATTAACCCAATTCGCCTACTGAAATCAACAGGTCTTGATTAGATTAACCTTGACGCTGCTTATGACGAGGTTCAGCGCTACAAATTACGCGAATAACCCCATTACGACGGATAACTTTACAGCTACCACAAATTTTTTTTACAGAAGCTTGTACTTTCATGATGAAACCTCAAGTGCGCTTATCCCTTAGGATGAGCAGTCGTTTTTCTCATTAATGTTTGATTGTCATACTGGTGCGAGGTGAGATGTGCTTGTAGCTGAGCCATAAAGTCCATCACCACAACCACTACGATCAGTAAAGACGTACCGCCCAAGCTAAATGGAATACCAAAAGAGCTTTGCAGAATCATCGGCATTAAACAGATGACTGTGATGTAAATCGCGCCAATAAAAGTCAAACGATTGAGAATATGATCTAAGTAACGAGCAGTTTGCTCACCTGGACGGATACCAGGTACATAAGCTCCGCTGCGTTTCAAGTTCTCTGACACTTCTTTCGGGCTAAATACTAGCGCAGTATAGAAGTAGCAGAAAAAGATAATTAACGCACCAAAGAGCACCAAATACAACGGCTGTCCAGGCGATAACACGAGTGCCAAGTCTTGTAAGCTACGCTTAATCAATCCAGCATTTGGATCTGCACTACCTACCCACTGACCTAAGCTCGCTGGGAACAAAAGTAATGAGCTGGCAAAAATTGCAGGAATCACCCCAGCCATATTAATTTTTAATGGCAAATGGGTTTGCTGTGCTGTAAATACACGACGACCTTGTTGCTTTTGTGCATAGTTTACCGGAATACGACGTTGCGCTTTTTCGATAAACACAATTGCTGCAAGTACACCAACAGATAATAAAGCAAATACAGCCAAGCCTATTAAGCTTGATTGACCATTATCAATAGATGTAAATGATTGCAAAACGTGGTTTGGTAAACCAGCAACAATACCAGCGAAGATGATCATGGAAATACCATTACCCACCCCACGTTCAGTAATTTGCTCACCTAACCACATTAAGAACATAGTACCCGCAACTAAAGAAGTCACCGCCGGAACGTAAAATGCCAGACCTGAGGTCAAAGTAATTCCTTGACTGATCAGCCCCGCACACATCCCTACTGACTGTACAAGTGCAAGTAACAACGTACCTTGTCGCGTATATTGATTAATCTTACGTTTACCTTGCTCGCCTTCTTTCTTTAAAGCTTCCAGCGAAGGAACAACCGTAGACATCAACTGCACAATAATAGATGCAGAGATATAAGGCATGATACCTAAGGCAAGAATTGACATCCGCTCTAATGCACCACCTGAAAACATGTTAAACAAACCAAGGATAGTCCCCTGGTTTGCATTAAATAAATTTTCAAGTGCAGCATTATTAATGCCTGGTACTGGAATATGTGCTCCTAGTCGAAAGACGATTAATGCCCCGATAAGAAACATCATCCGGCGAATAATTTCACGATATTTCACATGAAACGGTTGCCCTTTCATCATGTTGACATGACCTGAAGAACTAGGAGACATAGACACTAGCGATTACTCCTCGACTTTACCGCCAGCAGCTTCAACAGCAGCTTTAGCGCCTTTAGTCAATGCAACACCTTGAACAGTGAATGCACGAGTAATTTCACCAGAAAGTACGATACGAGCACGAGTCATATCTTTACGTACAACATTCGCAGCTTTTAAAGTTTCAAGTGAAACGATATCACCTTCAACTTTAGCAAGCTCTGATAAACGTACTTCAGCAGTTTTTAAAGCGAGTTGGCTAGTAAAACCGAATTTAGGTAAACGACGATATAACGCAGTTTGACCACCTTCGAATCCTGGACGAACGCCACCACTTTTACGTGATTTTTGACCTTTGACACCACGGCCACCAGTCTTACCAACGCCAGAACCGATACCACGGCCTAAACGCAGATTATCACGTTTTGCACCTTCAGCAGGTGCAAGCTCATTTAAACGCAGAGTCATGGCTTATTCCTCTACACTAACCATATAGTAGACTTTGTTGATCATACCACGGTTAGAAGGTGTATCTTGAACTTCTACAGTATGACCAATACGACGCAGACCTAGACCTTGTAGGCAAAGTTTGTGATTTTTCAAACGATGCGCAGAAGATTTAGTCTGGGTAACTTTAATCGTTTTCATGATTGATTACCCTTGAATTTGTTCTACTGAAAGACCACGTTTCGCAGCAACTTTCTCTGGAGAAGTCATATCACGCAAACCTTTGAAAGTTGCGTTTACTACGTTAGCAGCATTAGTAGAACCATAACATTTAGCAAGTACGTTATGTACACCAGCAGCTTCAAGAACGGCACGCATTGCGCCACCAGCGATTACGCCAGTACCTTCAGAAGCAGGTTGCATGTACACACGGCTTGCGCCATGACGAGCATTCACAGGGTGTTGCAGAGTTGTACCTGCAAGGTCAACTGTGATCATGTTGCGACGAGCAGCTTCAAGTGCTTTAGAAATAGCAGCTGGAACTTCACGTGCCTTACCACGACCAAAACCTACACGACCGTTACCATCACCCACAACAGTTAATGCTGTGAAAGAGAAAATACGACCACCCTTAACAACTTTGGCTACACGATCAACGGCAACCAGCTTTTCAACAAGACCTTCGTTTTGTTCAACTTTAGCCATGATTAGAACTCCAAGCCGTTTTCACGAGCAGCATCAGCCAAGGCTTTGATACGACCATGATATTTGAAACCAGAACGGTCAAATGCAACTTTAGTAACGCCAGCTGCTTTAGCACGTTCTGCGATTAAAGCACCTACTTTAGTAGCCGCTTCAACGTTACCAGTTGTACCAGCACGTAAAGTAGCATCTAAAGTTGAAGCTTGAGCTAAAACTTTGCCACCATCTGCTGAGATAACTTGAGCATAGATGTGACGCGGAGTGCGGTTTACACACAAACGAGTCGCACCCAATGCACGAATGTGCAAGCGTGTGCTTTTCGCACGACGCAAACGGGATTGTTTCTTTTCGTTCATAAGAACCTCGCGCCTTATTTCTTCTTAGCTTCTTTACGAAGTACAACTTCGTCAGAATAACGAACACCTTTACCTTTATAAGGTTCTGGCGGACGATAACCACGGATATCTGCAGCAACTTGACCTAAACGAGCTTTATCAGCTGATTTAAGAATGATTTCAGTTGCTGTAGGAGTTTCAGCAGTTACACCTTCAGGAAGTTTATAATCGATAGGGTGTGAGAAACCTAAGTTAAGGTTAACAACATCACCTTTAACTGCAGCTTTATAACCAACACCGATTAATTGCAACTTACGTTCGAAGCCTTCATTAACACCTTTTACAAGGTTGTTAAGTACAGCGCGAGCAGTACCAGCTTGCATCCAAGCGTCTTTCGACTCTTTAACTGGAGCAACTTGAAGATTACCTTCTTCCTGTTTTAGCTCGACCAGCGCATGCAGGTTGAAAGACAATGTACCTTTGCTGCCTTTCACTTCGACCTGCCGGCCGTTCTGAGTAACTGTTACACCGTTAGGTACAGTTACTGGGGCTTTAGCCACACGAGACATGAGGAATCACCTATTAAGATACAAAAGCAATAACTTCACCACCGATACCTGCAGCACGTGCAGCGCGATCAGTCATGATGCCTTTGCTTGTAGAAACAATTGCAATACCTAAACCTTGCTTAACGCTCGGAAGTGCATCTTTACCGCGATATTGGCGAAGACCTGGACGGCTTACGCGTTTCACAGTTTCGATAACTGGTTTGCCTTCAAAATATTTTAACGTAATTGTTAAAGTTGGTTTGCCTTCAGCATCAGCAACTTCTACGTTTGAAATATAACCTTCTTGTTGAAGTACGTTTGCAATAGCAACCTTCAACTTAGAATTTGGCATAGAAACAGTTTGTTTCTTTGCCATTTGTGCGTTACGAACACGTGTTAACATGTCGGCAACGGTATCTTGCATACTCATTTATAGTGCTCCTTACCAGCTTGCCTTAACAACGCCCGGTACATCACCTTGCATTACTGTATCACGTAGTTTGTTACGGCTTAGACCGAACTTACGGAAGTAACCATGAGGACGACCAGTTAAACCACAACGGTTACGTAGACGTACTGGAGATGCATTACGTGGTAATGCTTGAAACTTCATCATCGCTTCGAAACGTTCTTCGTCTGATGCATTTACGTTTGCAATGATTGCTTTTAATTCAGCACGTTTTGCAGCGTATTTAGCAACAGTTTTTTCGCGTTTCAATTCGCGATTAATCATACCTTTCTTAGCCATATCGACCTCTTATTTGAACGGGAAGCCGAATGCACGCATAAGCGCACGGCCTTCGTCATCGGTGCGAGCAGTCGTAGTAATGGTAATATCCATACCACGAATACGATCAATCTTATCGAAATCGATTTCAGGGAACATGATTTGTTCCTTCAAACCCATCGAATAGTTACCACGACCATCAAATGATTTCGCAGAAAAACCGCGGAAGTCACGAATACGAGGGATCGCGATAGAGATCAAACGGTCTAAGAATTCGTACATACGTTCGCCGCGTAAAGTAACTTTACAACCAATTGGCCAACCATCACGGATTTTGAAACCCGCGATTGATTTACGAGCTAACGTTAGAACTGGTTTTTGACCAGCAATCGCTTGCATATCAGAAAGAGCGCCATCTAACAATTTCTTGTCAGCTGATGCCGCACCAACACCCATGTTAATGGTGATTTTAGTGATGCGAGGAATCTCCATCACATTCTTAACGCTCAATTGCTCTTGTAGCTGAGCTTTAAGTTCGTCGTTGTAACGTGTTTTAAGTCTGGCCATTGCCTATTTCAACCTATTACTTCGCTACCGCCACTGATTCACCGTTAGATTTGTAAACGCGAGTTTTCACGCCTTCAATCGTTTGGTAACCAACACGGTCAGCCTTTTGGGTTGTAGCATTAAAAATTGCCACGTTAGAGATATGAAGCGAAGCTTCTTGTGTAACTACAGCGCCTTCAGCACCTGTTGCACGGTTCGGCTTTTGATGCTTCTTAACCAGGTTAAGGCCTTCAACCATAACACGGTCATTTGAAACAGACAGAACAGTTCCCTGTTTGCCTTTTTCTTTACCTGCGATCACGATTACTTGATCGCCTTTTTTAATCTTAGCCATGAGTGCCTCTTATAGAACTTCAGGAGCCAATGAAATAATTTTCATGAACTGTTCAGTACGAAGTTCACGAGTCACTGGTCCGAAAATACGAGTTGCAATCGGCGCTTTGTTGTTGTTCAAAATAACAGCAGCGTTATCATCAAAACGGATAATAGAACCGTCTGGACGACGTACGCCGAATTTTGTACGTACAACTACAGCATTCATCACGTCACCTTTTTTAACACGTGCGCGTGGAATAGCTTCTTTTACAGTAACTTTAATAATGTCGCCAACAGAAGCATAACGACGATGTGAACCACCAAGTACTTTAATACATTGTACGCGGCGAGCACCACTGTTGTCTGCTACGTCTAGCATAGTTTCGGTTTGAATCATTGCCCTACTCCAAAACCGAGCATCACCGGTCACAATTTCGAAAGGCTCAAAGAGTACTCGAAATTAACCGATGATGCAACAGATACGTCTAATTACTCAGCAGCAGCTTCAACAACTTCAACTAGAGTCCAAGACTTAGTTTTAGAAATTGGGCGGCTTTCTTTGATAGTCACAACGTCGCCAGTTTTAGCAGTGTTGTTCTCATCGTGAGCGTGTAATTTAGTTGAACGGCGGATTGATTTGCCATACAACGGGTGTTGAACGCGGCGTTCGATAAGTACAACGATAGACTTGTCCATCTTGTCGCTTACGACTTTACCGGTTAACGTGCGAACTGTTTGTTCACTCATTGTCCGTTCCCCTGTTTTTCGGTAAGGAGTGTCTTGATACGAGCAATAGTCTTACGAGTAAGCGCAACTTCATGCGATTTACCCAATTGACCAGTTGCTTTAGCCATACGAAGACGGAATTGGTTAAGCTGTTGCTCATCAAGCAAAGCTGTCAACTCTTCTACCGATTTTTCACGTAGATCTTTAGTTTTCATTACATTACCGTCCGAGTCACGATAGTGGTTTTAAACGGAAGTTTAGCAGCAGCAAGCGTAAATGCTTCACGTGCCAATTCTTCGCTTACACCTTCCATTTCGTACAAGATCTTACCTGGTTTGATTTGGCAAACCCAGTACTCCACAGAACCTTTACCTTTACCCATACGAACTTCTAATGGTTTTTCAGTAATTGGCTTGTCCGGGAATACACGGATAAAGATCTTACCACCACGTTTTACACGACGGCTGATTGTACGACGCGCAGCTTCAATTTGACGAGCTGTCATTTGACCACGCTCAACAGATTTAAGTGCGATAGAACCGAAAGATACAGTGCTACCACGATGCGCTAGACCAGTGTTACGGCCTTTTTGAACCTTACGGAACTTAGTACGTTTAGGTTGCAACATGGATTATTCTCCTTTTTCAGCAGAACGATCATTGCGACGACCACGACGCTCTTGACCTTCACCACGACCGCGACCACGTTTAGCTGGACGTTCTTCAGCAGGAGCAGGGTTCATGACTTGTTTCATGCCACCTAAGATCTCGCCACGGAAAATCCAAACTTTAACACCAATCGTACCGTAAGTAGTTTCAGCACGCATAGTAGCGTAGTCGATGTCTGCACGAAGTGTATGCAAAGGTACACGACCTTCACGATACCATTCAGTACGCGCAATCTCAGCACCGCCTAAACGACCAGAAACTTCAACTTTGATACCTTTAGCACCAGCACGCATAGAGTTTTGAACCGCACGCTTCATAGCACGACGGAACATTACACGTTTTTCTAATTGAGAAGCGATAGCTTCAGCAACTAAACGAGCGTCTAAGTCTGGGCGATCGATTTCGTTGATGCTTACTTGCGCAGGAACACCCATAATAGATGTTAATTCGCGTTGTAATTTCTCAATGTCTTCGCCTTTTTTACCGATTACGATACCAGGACGAGCAGTGCTAATCGTAATTTTAGCAGCGCCTGTTGGACGTTCGATAAGAATATTGCTAACCATTGCATTCTTAAGTTTTTTAGTCAAAAACTCACGAACTTGCAAATCTTTAAGCAAGTATTCAGCGTATTGTTTCGGATTCGCATACCAGTTAGCGTTATGACGTTTCACAACACCTAGGCGGATACCGATTGGATGAACCTTCTGACCCATATCAAACCCCTACCTTAACGGTGATGTGACAAGTACGCTTAGTAATACGATCTGCACGGCCTTTCGCACGTGGCATAATACGTTTAAGGCTGATGCCTTCATCAACGTAAATCGTAGATACTTTAAGGTCGTCTACATCTAAACTGTTATTATGTTCAGCGTTTGCAATTGCAGATTCCAACGCTTTTTTCACTAAAACTGCAGCTTTTTTGTTGCTGAAGTTCAAGACATTTAAAGCGTGAGCAACAGATTTGCCACGGATTAGATCTGCAACCAAACGAGCTTTTTGTGCCGAGATAGCGGCACCGCGTAATTTAGCAGTAACTTCCATCATAGCACCTTAACGTTTAGATTTCTTGTCAACACCGTGACCACGATAGGTACGAGTTGGCGCGAATTCACCGAGTTTATGACCAACCATATGCTCAGATACGATCACTGGAACATGGTTACGACCATTGTGAACAGAAATTGTTAAACCAACAAAATCTGGGAGGATCATCGAACGACGCGACCAAGTTTTGATCGGCTTGCGAGAGTTACTCGCTACAGCCGCTTCAACCTTAGCGAACAAGTGCGCATCGACGAATGGGCCTTTTTTCAGAGAACGAGGCATTGTCAGATTCCTTTACTTGTTACTTAACGCGACGGTCGCGAATGATCATCTTAGTCGTACGCTTATTGGTACGTGTCTTGTACCCTTTAGCTTTTTGACCCCATGGGCTTACAGGTTGAATACCTTTGTTACGCCCTTCACCACCACCGTGTGGATGGTCAACCGGGTTCATCGCCATACCACGAACGGTAGGACGAACACCACGCCAGCGTGATGCACCTGCTTTACCAAGTGAACGAAGGTTGCTTTCTGAGTTAGATACTTCACCTAACACAGCGCGACATTCAACGTGTACTTTACGCATTTCGCCTGAACGTAGACGAATAATTGCGTAAGAACCGTCACGACCCAACAATTGAGCAGATGTACCAGCAGAACGCATTAATTGCGCGCCTTTACCGATTTTAAGCTCGATGTTGTGAAGAGTAGAACCGATAGGCATGTTACGAAGTGGCAAGCAGTTACCTGGACGGATTGGAGCATCGTTACCAGATTGTACTTTATCGCCAGCACGTAAACCTTTAGGCGCAATGATGTAACGACGTTCACCGTCTGCATATTTCAATAAAGCAATATGCGATGTACGGTTAGGATCGTATTCAATACGCTCTACAACAGCAGGAATGCCATCTTTGTTACGTTTGAAGTCAACGATACGGTAGTGTTGTTTATGACCACCACCAACGTGACGAGTCGTAATGTGACCGTTGTTGTTACGACCGCCAGTACGTTTTTTAGCTTCAACCAACGGAGCATAAGGTGCGCCTTTGTGAAGATGGTCGTGAACGACTTTCTCTACAAAGCGACGTCCTGGTGACGTTGGCTTACATTTTTGAATAGGCATAATTCTCGTCCTTATTCCGCTGCGCTTTCAGCGGTATCGCCCAAGTCAGCCATTTCAACATCTTGGCCAGCTTTCAGGGTGACGTATGCTTTTTTAACATCAGAACGACGTCCTAATGTTTTACCAAAGCGTTTAGTCTTACCTTTAGTGATCGTAGTGTTAATTTTAACAACTTGAACACCAAAGAGTTGTTCAACTGCTTTTTTGATTTCAAGTTTGTTTGCATCAAGTGCAACTTTAAATACTTGAACACCAGCAGTCTCACCTAAAACTTGTGCTTTTTCTGAGAATACAGGTCCTTGTAGGACTTGATAGATACGTTCGTTGTTCATCCGAGTTCTACCTCAATTTTCTTAGCAGCAGCAACAGACATAACAACTTTATCGAACGCGATCAAGCTTACAGGATCAATCGCAGCAGCATCTACCACATCAACGTGTGGAAGGTTGCGAGCTGCAAGATATAGATTCTCATCTACAGCATCAGTAACGATCAATGCGCGAACAGCATTTAAGTCGTTAAGTTTTGCAAGCAATTCTTTAGTTTTTGGAGCAGCAACAGCAAACTCTTCAACTAATACAAGACGATCTTGGCGAACAAGTTCAGCTAAGATACATTGCATTGCACCGCGGTACATTTTGCGGTTAACTTTTTGAGACCAATCTTGTGGGCGTGCAGCAAAAGTTTTACCACCACCAACCCAGATAGGGCTACGAATAGAACCCGCACGAGCGCGACCAGTACCTTTTTGACGGAATGGTTTTTTACCACCGCCAGATACGTCAGCACGTGATTTTTGAGCTTTAGAACCTTGACGACCACCAGCCAAATAAGCTGTAACAACTTGGTGTACAAGAGCTTCGTTAAACTCACGTCCGAAAGCAACTTCAGACAACTCAACAGCAGAGCCGGAAACAGTATTTAAATTCACGTTATTTCCCCTCAGGCCTTGATCGTAGGACGAACGATAACGTCGCCACCAGTAGCACCAGGAATCGCACCTTTAACAACAAGAACTGAACGTTCTGCGTCAATAGATACAACTTCAAGACCTTGTACTGTTACGCGTTCATCACCTAAGTGACCAGCCATTTTCTTGCCTTTGAACACGCGACCAGGAGTTTGGTTTTGACCTGTAGAACCTAAAACACGGTGAGATACAGAGTTACCATGAGTCGCATCTTGCGTACGGAAGTTCCAACGCTTAACACCACCTTGGAAACCTTTACCTTTTGATTGACCAGTTACGTCAACAATTTGACCTACTGTGAACAAATCAACACCGATAGTTCCGCCAACTTCACGACCTTCAAGCTCAGCTTCTGCAACGCGGAATTCTTTAACCAAACGACCAGCAGCAACACCCGCTTTAGCGAAGTGACCTTTTTGAGCGTTAGTTACGCGAGATTCGCGACGTTCACCAGTAGTGATTTGAATCGCTTGATAACCATCAGTTTCAAGCGTTTTGATTTGAGTGATGCGGTTAGGATCAACCTCAATCACTGTTACAGGTACAGAAACACCAGCATCTGTAAAGATACGGGTCATACCGCACTTGCGACCGACTAAACCAATAGCCATGTGCATAAACCTCTAAAAAAGCGGCCTAATTAACTTAGAGCGTTAATTAACCGAAAGCCTTAACCCAATGCGATCTGAACATCAACACCAGCTGCAAGATCTAACTTCATCAACGCATCAACAGTTTTATCTGTAGGTTGAACGATGTCGATCAAACGTTTGTAAGTGCGGATCTCGTATTGGTCACGCGCATCTTTGTTAACGTGTGGTGATGTTAAAACGTTGAAACGTTCGATGCGAGTAGGCATCGGAATTGGACCACAAACTTGTGCGCCAGTACGTTTTGCTGTTTCTACGATCTCTTGAGCAGATTGATCAATTAAACGATGATCAAAAGACTTAAGACGGATACGAATTCTCTGGTTAGACATACCAGTTAACTCCAAGCCAAATATATAAAGAATCACCCTTGACGCATCTCACCCCACTTTATAGAGGCAAGTGTCAAGAGCAGTGAATTATCACTAAGGTCACGATCGATGCCGCGACTGTCACGATGTTAACTACTTTATTCGTAGCCAACCCCCTTTCATCAAAGGGTCGCTCATTATATCCATTGTTTAATGCATAAGCAAATCCATTTTCCTTATTTTGTCCTATTTTTCAAATTATTCGAAAGATCAACTGCTTATAATTTAATCAAGTTGAAGTTTTTTGCAAAACGTACTCTATTGCTTGGTTTAGTATCTGATTTCCTTGAATAAAGTTACTTTTATTTGAGCTTTTTAACTGTCGTTCTGTTTGTACATATGCTCCTGAAAAGTGATCCAACTCTTCATCATTTTCCAAAAACAACTGTAATACCTCTGGTGTAATTTCTGGATGAAATTGAAATCCCAAGACATTTTTTCCAATTTGATACATCTGATTACGGCAAACCTCATTTTCTGCCAGATGAATTGCCCCTTTAGGGATTTCAAAGGTTTCACTATGCCATTGCATGACCTTAAACTGTTCTGGCAATTCAAAACACTCTTCCGGCACACGGTTGACCTTACACACTTCTGTCCAACCTAATTCTTGCTGTTCATTACGTCTGACCGCTGCTCCCAAGGCATTGGCAATTAACTGCCCACCCAGGCATAAACCAATCGCAGGTTTGCCCATGGATAAGTAACGTCTAATCCAGCGTTTTTCAATTTTTAACCAGGGATAATTAGCTTCATCATTCACGCTCATCACCCCACCCATAATGATAAGCAAATCTACATCTTCCACTTGAGGCAAAGCCTCTATGTCGAGTGGCCGATCCACAGGTAAAGCAAAAAATTCCGTTGCACTAATTTTAGCGTGGTGTTGTTTTAAAAATTGATAACAACTGCCGAACCCTTCACCAGCAATATGCTGAAAATAATGTACTTTTAAATGCGACTTCATGCGCCTCCGCCTATTGTTTTAGCTCTGTTATAGGTTTAGCAAGAATGAAGCCAACTTTATGTGCAAATTAACGTTTCTATACATTTCAGCATTTATATAGCCTAATTGTTGTGATTCTCTTAAGCTAAGAGCAATTTTGATACAACTTAGAGCTGCATCTTGAAAAAGAATCCACAAACCGCGCTGATTCATGCACCACGAAAAGCCCCGCAATATATTTCTACCGTTCAACCTCCCCTGTTTCGTGCATCGACCATCATTTTTGACAACACTGATGCACTATTTAATCGCCACTGGACTGATGACTATGACTATAGTTATGGCACCCATGGCACACCCACAACATTCACTTTAGGCGATAACATTGCCCAGATTGAAGGTGGGACTTATTCTTTGCTTGCCCCTAGTGGTTTATCAGCGATTAACTTGGTCAATTCCTGTTTCTTAAGTCAGGGGGATGAAGTCTGGGTGGCAGATAATATCTATGGGCCAAACATGGAACATCTGCGCAATCTGGAAACGCGTTATGGCATTCGGGTTCAAGTGTATAACCCGATTGACGTAGCTACATTCCAGCCCACAGAGAAAGCCAAGCTGCTGTGGTTGGAAGCAGCAGGTTCAGTCACTTTAGAATTTCCAGATTTGACTGGTCTGGTGAAAAAAGCTCAAGCGCACAACATTCTTACCGCTTTGGACAATACCTGGGGCGCGGGACTAGCATTTAACGCCTTCGATTTTGGCGACGAACATTTAAGTGTGGATATAAGCGTGCATGCCCTGACTAAGTATCCAAGTGGTGGCGGAGATATTCTGATGGGCTCAGTCGTAACCCGTGATAAGAAGCTGCATCACCAACTGTTTCGTGCCCATGCCATCCAAGGCATTAGCGTGTCCGGTGATGATGTCGCTCAGGTACAACGCAGTCTGGCATCGATGCAACTTCGCTATCAGCATCAATCTCAAAGCTGCTTAACACTATTAGATTGGCTCAAACAACAACCGGAGTTTGTTCAGGTCTTGCACCCTGCCGATGAGGCTTCAGCTGGACATGAATACTGGAAAGAAATTTGTAGCGATGGGCAAAGTGCCGGCTTGGTCAGTGTAATCTTTAAACCTGAATATACGCTAAAAGATATCCGGGCTTTCTGCGATGCACTGCAACTGTTTAAACTGGGCTTTAGCTGGGGTGGTCCGGTCAGTCTGGTCATGCTATATAACCTGAGCGATATGCGGGTGTTGGCACATACACATTTACAACAAGGTTTGCTGGTTCGTTTTTGTATAGGACTAGAACATCCTGCAGATTTGATACAAGATATAGAAAATGCGCTAAAACAATTGAATACGCAAAAACTCGAATAGTTCAATAAGAAAGAGACAGGAAAATATATGGGTACACCAATCGTTATTGCCAAGAAAACCACCAATACACAGCAAGATATTGTTTTACATTCCCAGTTTGCCAACCGTCATGGCTTGATTGCCGGGGCAACAGGAACCGGTAAAACTGTGACCTTAAAGGTATTGGCCGAAAGTTTTTCCCGTATTGGTGTACCTGTCTTTCTCGCCGATGCCAAAGGTGATGTGTCCAGCTTAGCCAAAGCCGGTGAAAGCACCCCCAAGTTTGAAGAACGACTAAAAGTGCTGAATGTGGAATCGGTTCCTTTTACGGCTTCACCGGTGGTGTTTTGGGATCTGTTCGGTCAGCAAGGCCATCCTATTCGCACCACTATCTCTGAAATTGGGCCGTTATTACTGGCGCAAATGCTGAATCTGAATGATACGCAGGAAGGTGTACTTTCAGCCGTCTTTCGCATTGCCGATGATCAGGGCTTATTGCTGATTGACTTTAAAGATCTCAAAGCCATGCTGAGTTATGTCAGCGAGCATGCCGCCGAGTTTAAAGCGGAATATGGCAATCTTTCTCCAGCCAGCTTAGGGTCCATTCAACGCAATTTACTGGCACTTGCTGATCAGGGCGGTGATCAATTCTTTGGTGAGCCAAGTTTAAATATTCTGGATTTCATTCAGACTGATAGTCAGGGCCGCGGCATCATCAACCTACTGGCGGCTGACAAGCTGATGAATACCCCCAAACTCTATGCCACCTTCCTGTTGTGGATGCTGTCCGAGTTATTTGAACAGCTGCCAGAAGTGGGCGATATGGACAAGCCGAAACTGGTGTTCTTTTTCGATGAAGCACATTTACTGTTTGATAATGCCAGTCCCGCACTACAAGAAAAAATTGAACAGGTGGTACGCCTGATCCGCTCCAAAGGCGTGGGTATTTATTTTGTCACCCAAAACCCGCTGGATCTGCCGGAAAGTGTTTTGGGACAATTGGGCAACCGGGTGCAACATGCCTTGCGCGCCTTCACCCCGAAAGACCAGAAAGCAGTCAAAACTGCCGCAGATACCTTCCGTGCCAATCCTGAATTCAATGTCGATCAGGCCATTACTGAACTAGGCGTGGGTGAAGCCCTGATCAGTTGTCTGGATGAGCAAGGTACACCGCAAATGGTGGAACGTGGCTGGGTGATGCCGCCCTACTCTGCCTTTAGCCCGATTGCGGCTGAAGAACGCAAAGTCCTGATGAGCCAAAGCATGGTTGCAGGAATCTATGAACAGAGCCTGGATCGTGAAAGTGCATTTGAAATGTTGCAACAGAAAGTCGAACAACGTCAGCAACAGGCCGTCGCCGATGAGCAGGCGAAATTGCAAGCCAAAGAACAGGAAGCCTTAGCCAAACAGCAAGCCAAAGAAGCCGAGACACAAGCTAAGCAGCAGGCACGTGAACAAGAACGCATTGCACGCGAGCAAGAAAAAGAAGCTGAACGTGCAGCCAAACAACGTGAAAAATTCACACAGGACATTGTCGGCACATTCGCCAAAAGCGCTGCCCGCAGTTTGGGTGGCAGCACTGGGCAGAAAATCGTGCGTGGTTTACTGGGTTCGCTATTTGGTAAACGATAATTCAATAATCTGATTAATAAGTAAAAAATTATGGGATATTCTTATATCCCATAATTTTTTTATGGTTTTTAAATTCATCCTATTGTCAAAGCACTTTATAAGATGTATTTTAAATACATCTTATAAATAACCGCCATGAGAGATCAAACATGACTCCGCAGCAAATTGACCTAGTAAAAGCAACAGTTCCTGTACTCCGTGAAAATGGCGTAGCCCTGACTGGTTATTTTTATAACCGCATGCTGGGCAATAATCCAGATCTAAAAGAAACGTTTAATATGGGGCACCAGCGCAGTGGTGCACAGGCGCAAGCCTTGGCAGGTGCCGTGCTGGCTTATGCTGAAAACATTGAAGATCCTTCTGTGCTATTACCTGTAGTTGAGTTAATCGCGCACAAACACGTTAGTCTGAACATTCAGGCACCTGACTATAATATCGTCGGTGAAAACCTGTTACATTCCATCAGTGAAGTGCTAAGCATTTCAATGGACGATCCGCTAATTGGCGCTTGGGCAGCAGCTTATGGTCAATTGGCAGACCTGTTCATCAGCACTGAAAAAGCCATTTACGATCAGCATCAACAAACCAAGGGTAGCTGGTTAGGCTGGCGCAATTTTAAAATTGCCAAAAAAGTGCAGGAAAGCAGTGAAATCACCTCGTTCTATCTTCAACCTGCAGATGGCGGTGCATTGCCGAAATACGAAGCTGGTCAATATATTTCAGTGCGTGTTTTCGTCGAAGAACTTGGCTTGAAACAGCCTCGCCAATATACGCTTTCAACCAGCCCACAAGCGGATTACTTACGCATCTCGGTAAAACGTGAAGATCAAAAAGGTGATTTCGTACCAGGCTGGGTGTCTAATACACTACATAGTCTGCCAGAAGGTTCTGAAATTGAAGTTTCTGCACCAACTGGTAATTTCTACCTGATTGATTCAAATAAGCGTAATGTGTTCATCAGTGGTGGTGTAGGCTTAACTCCAATGATTGCCATGCTGAATCAGCTGGTGACTCAGGACATGCCTCAACCTGTGACATTCATCCATGCTTGTCGTAGCAAACAAGTGCATGCGATGCATCAGCACATTCAGGATTTAAAAGCAAAATATCCGCGCCTTAGCACATTTACCGCTTATGAGTTCCCACATGCAGGCGACAAATTAGGTGAGGATTATGATGTTGCCGGTCGTCTGGACTTAAGCAGCCTCGATAGTGCATTGTTACCAGTCAATGCTGACTACTACCTGTGTGGTCCAATGCCATTTATGGCTGAACAGCAAAAGGCGCTGGTTGCTCGCGGTATTCCTGCTGAAAATATTCACAGTGAAGCGTTTGGCACAGGTGGCGTCAAGCACTAACCTGCAGCGTCAGCATAAAATAAAGAGAGGGTTAGTCTGGTTATGCTAGACTAGCCCTAATTTTTACTCAAAAACATCAGTATTATCATGCAACTGAATAAATTTACTGACTACGCCCTGCGCATTTTAATGTATATCGCCCAGCCGCGAGATATGCCTTATACCATTGCAGAAATTGCTCAGGACCTGCATGTTTCTCAAAACCATTTAGTGAAAATTGTGCACTTTATGGGTAAACAGGACTGGCTGATTACCACCCGTGGCAAAGGCGGAGGTATCCGGCTCAATCCGCAAGCGCTGGAACTGAATCTGGGTCAGATCGTGCGCATCCTGCAAGGTGAAAACCAGATTGTCGAATGCAATACCCCACCCTGCGTACTGCGTTCCAAATGTGGACTCAAAGGCATTTTAGATCAGGCTCTGGAACAATTTTATCTGAGTTTGGACCAATACAGCTTGGGACAAGTGTTAAATAACGCACCGGCGGCCAAATACACCACCCAGTCGCCCATCCAGATGATCAATCTTTAACACCTCATCTTGAATACTGCATTTTTAATTCCAGCTCTTTCGACTGCAAAATTCGCTTGCCTCAACGACTTCCTTTATAATGTTCGCTTGTAGATCATTTATTGAAGTTGAGTTATGCATCAGCACAGAGGAAAATCCAAAAACAGTAAGACAGCCCACGCGCCCAAGCAAAAGATCAGCTATGAGAAAAAAGTGGATCCTGCCATTACTGAGTACTCTGTTCGCGCGTTGAACTGGCTGCGTAAAGCTGAATTCTTAATGAGTGCGCCCAAGCTCAATCTATGTGTAGAAGACACCGGCTATGAAATTGCATTTGCCGGTCGTTCCAATGCCGGGAAATCCAGTGCTATCAATGCCTTGACCAATCAAAAGCAGTTGGCCCGCGCTTCTAAAAAGCCGGGACGCACGCAAATGATCAACTTCTTTAGCCTGGGCAATCCGGACCAGCGTCTGGTCGATTTACCCGGTTATGGCTATGCGGCCGTGCCTGAAGCAATGAAAATCGTGTGGCAAAAAGAACTGGAAAATTACCTGATTCATCGTGAGAGCTTACAAGGTTTAGTACTGCTGATGGATATTCGCCATCCACTGCAACACTTTGACATCATGATGCTGGAATGGGCCTATTCACGTAAGCTGTTTGTGCATGTGTTATTAACCAAATCAGACAAATTAAACCGCGGTCCTGCTTCCAAAGCGCTGCAAGAAGTCAAAGCGCAATTGAAAAAGATGAAACTGCAATTCTCTATTCAATTGTTTTCATCACTCAACAAGCAAGGTTTGGAAGAATTGGCCAGCGTCATGGCGGGTCGTTTGAACTTTACCCTTGAACAATCAACTGAGTTTGACCTGGATAGCATTCCTGAAGCTAGTGCAGATGATCTGGACGAACCCCTCGAATCTTTAGATGCCATAGAAGATGAGTGTGAGACCGAAATCGCTGAAGATGCAACCGATGAGAGCCGACAAGCCGATTAATCGGGGCTGATTGATCCAGATTGTCCGACCAAAATCATCATCAATTGATATTTCCGTGTCCTGTATTGCTAAACACAATGCAGGACATTTTTTTCATACTGAACCTGAATGCCGCTCGCGCCATAAATCAGAACAAAAAGGACAGTATGATGAAACTTCTCTCCCGTTTAAAAAACTCCAAAATCGCCTCATCGATTGCTTATCACATACAGCCGCGCAAGGTGAAATTTGAATGGCAGGACACCCCGGTCGACTGGATTCCCAATCAGCCCTATGTCAGCTATTTCATCAATGAAATTAATATGATTTTGCCGGCCGGTGAATTCTGGTTCTGCCGTTTATACAACAAGGTTCTGCCGCAAATTCGGGATGAAAAACTGAGACAGGATGTACAGGCTTTTGTGCGTCAGGAAGCGATGCATGCTCAGGCGCATAATTCTGCCAATAAAGAATATTTAACTGTGCGCAACATTGATATTCAGCGCAATCTGGATGTCATGAATTTCCTGTTCAACAAATTACTGGCAGATCAGTCCTTGGGTTTTAAAATCCCTAAACGGCTTGATCATCAATGGGACCTGTTCCGCTTGGGCATTATCGCGACCGTAGAACACATGACTTGCGTACTGGGCAAATACGCGCTCTATAATCAGGAATGGGAAAAACTGGGCGCTGACCCTTCGATGCTGGATTTGATTAAATGGCATGGCGCAGAAGAAATTGAACATCGTACCGTGGCATTTGATTTATATCGTCATTTAGGCGGTGGTTATATTGCCCGTTATTATTTAAGCCTGATTGTGATTGTAGCAGTGATTGGTTTATGGGTCGATGGAACCGCGCATCTGCTCAAGCAGGACCCGCGTTTTCAATCTATTCGCCCAGCGGTTTACAAACCGTGGATTTGGCGCGAATGGTATACGATTGCCCAGCGCGACAATAACTTGATGCCCAGTCCATTTTGGCTGGTGTCACAGCAGTTGGCCTATCTGATGCCGTGGTATGACCCTTTGCATGAAGCCAAAACGGAAGATGCTATTGCCTATCTCAATCACTCACCGGCAGCCAAGCGTGCTGTTCTCAAAGTGGCTTAAAGGCTTCGGGACTCTCCTTCCCCCATATACAATTTCACCACAGTAGGGCTTTAAGCCCTACCTTGCATTTGTTCTAAGATAAAAGGATATGAAAACAACAATAAGGATAACCGTATGCAAGCACGGATTTCAGTCATTACGCTTGGCGTGCGTGACTTGGAGGCTTTCCTGCATTTTTATCACGAAGGTTTGGGCTTTGCCAGTGAAGGAATTATTGGTCAGGAATTTGAATATGGCGCTGTGGCGTTTATTGAACTACAAGCCGGACTGAAACTGGCCTTATGGCCCCAAAACAGCATTCAACATGATACCGGACTGGAGCCTAGCGAGATGTGTCCAACCCAGATGACCTTGGGACATAATGTCTATAGCCCACTGGAAGTGGATCAAGTCTTGGCTCAGGCCAAACATGCCGGTGCCAAAATTATTAAACCTGCACAATCGACCTTTTACGGCGCTTATGCAGGTTATTTTCAAGACCTGGATGGTCATGTCTGGGAACTGGTGTTTAATCCCAGCTGGGAAATGGATTAATCGACTTGCGGCTCACGTGAATAACGATCCACCACTACGCTAATCATCATGTCACCCTGAACATTAACCACGGTGCGCACTGTATCCAGCAAGCGGTCGATCGGCAGCAAGATCGCAATGGCTTCCGCCGGTAGACCAACCGATTGCAGCACCATAATCATGGTCACCATGCCGGCACTTGGAATGCCGGGTGCACCGAGTGAGGCAATCATCGCGGTGGCACAAACAATCAACTGCTGCCCCAGACTCAAATCCAGCCCCATCAGGTTGGCAATAAACAGTGCCGCCGCCGCTTCATACAGTGCCGTTCCATCCATATTCAACTGAGTGCCCAAAGGAATAACAAAGCCCGCAGTTTGTGGACGGACCTTTAAATTTTCCTGCGCACATTTCATCGATAAAGGCATGGTAGCTGAACTGGAACTGGTGGCAAAGGCTGTGATTAAAGCCGCGCGGGTACCTCTAAAGAAGGTGATCGGACTCATCTTGCCAAAAATCCACAGCAGCAGAGGCAATACCACCGCGCCATGAAAAATCGTGGTGCCTGTCACCACGGCGGCAAACTCGGCCAAACGGCTTAAGACTGAAATATCTTCGGTTGAAATCAGTTTGACCAGTAATGCAAAAATACCGATTGGTGCCAGCTTCATCACCCAGCCGATCATCATCATCATGATGTCAAAAAATTGCAGGCTTAATTTACGCACACTACGGAAATTCTCTCCACCTTTGACCAGCGCCACACCAATCAACAAGGCAAACACCACCACCGCCAGCACATTGCCTTCGGCAAAGGCTTTAAAGGGATTGATCAGGGTATTTTGGATAAAGTTGCTAAAAAAGGACGATGGCGTCAAGGTATCCGGGGTTTGATGGCTGTTCATGGCATCCTGAAACATCACGATATCCACGCCCTTACCGACATCAAACAGATGCGCACAGCCAATACCCAAGATCAACGCTAAAGTCGTGGTGGTGACACAGCACAGCAGGGTAATTTTCCAGACCCGACCCAGTTGTCCACCCGCTTGCAAGTTCGACACCCCGACCACAATTGAACTGAAAATCAGCGGGATCAAGAGCATTTTCAACAAGCCAATAAAAATACTGCTGGCCAGTCCCAAACCATACAGACTGAAATCAAAGAATGCTGTATGGGGAAACAGATTTAACAGAAACCCGAAGGCCACGCCTAAAATGGCAGCAATCAATATTTGTGTATTTAAGCTCATCACGACATGCTTTTTATCATTAAGTCCTGTCAGGCACTATGCCATGGCAGATTTTGAGAATCGAGCAATTTTTTGTCACAAGTTCAGCATAAATAAGACAAAAGCATATTTTACCCTTTATCAGAATAAGCAATACCTAAAGCCGCAGATGGCATAAAATCTGCTTTTAATTCAGTTAGAATCTGTTGATAATTTGAGGTAATAGGCCGTTCACTTTTCATCAACAGAGCCTATCCTATTCAATAATTACAAGAGCACAACTATGAAAAAAATCATGCTTATCATCGCACTAATATTGAGTACTAGCACAGCCTTTGCGCATTCAGGTCATGGCTGCCATAAAGATGTCTCCGATGACATCCCGCATTGCTCATAAACCCATACAACAGCACAAAAAAACCGGATCACTTGTCCGGTTTTTTTATCAATTCTGAATGTTTATTGGGTTTCGATTTCACGCAAGCGAATCAAACCTTCCTGAGTGGTACTGCAAACCAACTCACCATTTTGCCACATACGACCGAAATTCAATCCACGTGAACTGGCACTAATAGTCGCTTCCATATCATAAAGCATCCATTCATCAACACGGAATGGCTTATGGAAATACATGGCATGGTCAATACTGGCACATTGCAAACTTGGGGAAATATAACTTAAACCATGTGGACGTAAGGCCGTGGTCATTAAAGTAAAGTCTGAATAGAACGCAGCAATAGCCTGATGCAAGGAAATCTCGTCGACCTCTGCTGTAATTCGGTCATGAGTGCGAATGTAATGTGCATAAGACGGTGCTTCAGGTTGAGGCTGAAACGGATTCATTGGCGTCACCGGGCGAATTTCCACATGACGGTCGCGCATAAAACTTGCACGCACATTCTCCGGTACAAATTCAACCAGTTGTGCTTTTAACTCAGCTTCATTTTTTAAATTTTCAACCGCAGGATATTCCGGCTCCGAAATTTGATAATTCAAACCTTCTTCAGGACTGGCAAAGGATATCATGGCGGTAAAAATCGTCCGCCCATGCTGAATGGCACGCACCTGACGACTGACAAAGCTCTTGCCATCACGCAGACGATCCACTTCATAAATGATCGGTGCATTGACATCACCACCATATAAAAAGTAGGCATGCAGTGAATGTGCAGGTCGATCAGCCGTATAGGATGCCGCACGTAAGGCCTGCCCCAATACCTGCCCACCAAAGACCCGCTTACCGACCAGATTACGGCTTTGACCTCTGTAAATATTTTCTTCAATTTTTTCAAGGCTAAGTAAATCAACCAGTTCTTGAGTTAAGGCATTCATAAGCGACCTATTATTAATGGGAGAAACCTAAAATACAGGCAAAATTTTAAATCAATCAGCAAAGCTATTTATTCCATTCTGCCACAAATCCCGACTATATCCCTAGAGTTAAGCTGACTGGTCTGTCACCTTATTTGTACTGAATGTCTTCTAAAAATACGATTTTTAACGATAAAATTTAACAATCAATATGCATTTTGTCAGAAAATGACATATTGTTTTCAATTACAATGATGCAAAACTATTTCCCCTCAGAAAATCTGTGGTTTCGGTCATTTAAGTAGGAGTATGTATGTCCAAGAGTGGCTTTGGTCAAATCTATCGCCAGCTTTCCAGTAAGCTGCTTGACCTGGTGGTAACCCCGCATGTTCTTGGTGAGGTTCCTACTGAACCGACTACAGAAATCAATTCCTCTACAGCGCAGCTCATCCAGCAAAAAGTGGTGTGCTATGTTTTACAGAATTATTCACGCAGTAATGCCCTGATTGTCGATGGCGAAACCCGTCGTCTGAAACTGTCACCCGCTTTAAACCCGTTGGTGGTCGGTGATCATAAGGAAAAAGCATCGGTACTGTTTTTACAGCATCATGATGAAAATAACCTGCTCAATCCTCCTCCGCATGCGTTTCCACCGCGCTTATTGCGTTTGATCGACATTCTGGAACATCATCCTCAAGTCGACATTGAACTGATTCCGGTGACCGTACTGTGGGGTCGTTCGCCTGATAAAGAAGATTCCTGGTTAAAACTCCTGTTTACCGACACTTGGGCAACGCCGGGTACAGTGAAACAGCTGGTTAATATTGGTCTGCATGGTCGTCAATCTTATCTGGAATTCCATGAAGGACAGTCCTTGCGTGCGCTGATCGATTTTGCACAAAAGACCCATCCGAACCTGTCGCCTGCGACTTATATTCTCAATACCTTAAATAACTATCTGGATGGGCAACGTGAAGTGGTGCTCGGCCCTGATCTTTCAGACCGCCGCAATGTCATGCATTCACTGATCAAAGCCAGTGATGTTCAGGATGCCATCCGCCGTGAAAGCATTCGCAGCAAAATCAGCATGATTGAGGCTGAACGTCGTGCCATTGGTTATTTGAATGAGATTGTCTCAGACTATTCACATTCGGCTGTGCGTTTTGCCGACATGGCTCTGACCCGTTTATGGACCCAGCTCTATGATGGTGTTGAAGTACATAACTTCAGTACCGTACGTGAACTGGCCAAAGATTACGAAATTATTTATACCCCGTGTCACCGCAGTCACATTGATTACCTGTTACTGTCGTATGTGATTTACAAACGCGGAATGATGGTGCCGTACATTGCTGCCGGCGATAACTTGAACATGCCTTTTGTCGGTCAGTTATTGCGTGGTGGCGGTGCGTTCTTTATTCGCCGTACCTTCCGTGGCAATGGCTTGTACACTACCGTGTTTAAAGAATACCTATTCAGCATTCTTTCCCGTAATACCCCACTGGAATACTTTATTGAAGGTGGCCGCTCACGAACCGGACGTTTGCTACCGCCTAAAACCGGCATGCTGGCCATGACGGTTCACGGACATTTACGTGGCCGTTCCAAACCGATCGTCTTTGTCCCGACTTATGTGGGTTATGAACGCCTGATGGAAGGTGCAACTTATGTCGGTGAAATGAACGGTAAGGATAAAGAATCCGAATCCATCATGGGCATTTTAAAAACCCTGCGCAAGATTGAGAAAATTTTCGGTAAAGTACATGTCAACTTTGGTGAGCCGGTTTTCCTCGATGACATGTTGAAAAAACATGGCGCAGAAAATATTAAAATTGCCAAAAATGATGATCCAATCCCGCAAGAAATTTCAGATGCTGTCAACAGTTCTGCCCATGCGATTTTGGAAAACATTAACCGCGCGGTGGTGATTAACCCGGTATCACTGCTTTCGCTAATTCTGCTGGCTACGCCTAAACATACGCTAGACGAAGAGATTTGCATCAAGCAGCTGGATGCTTACCGTAATCTGGTTACCGCCCTGCCTTATGATACTCGTACTCAAGTGACGCCACTTTCAGGCAAAGAAATTATTGCCTATGGCCTCAAACTAAAACTGATTAAACGCGTGAAGCATGTATTAGGCGATATCATTGCGATTGAAGACAATCAGGCGGTGTTGCTGACCTACTTTCGCAACAACATTCTGCATGCCTTTGTCTTGCCATCCCTGATTGCAGCTCTGGTGGAACACAACGGTTTAATCCGCCGTGGCGATTTGATTAATGTGATTCGCACCCTCTACCCATTCTTAAAAGCAGAATTGTTCTTAAAATGGCAAGATGAGGAACTCAAAGATCAAATCTGTGCCTATGTCGAAGCCTTGATTCAAGCCAAATTTATTTTTGAAGATATTGAAGGCAATCTGGTTTCCCCGGCACCTAATTCTGAAGATCATAACCAGCTGGTGGTACTTGCTGCCCCTGTAATGCAGAGTTTGGAACGTTACTACATGACTCTGGCTTTAATCACCCAGCGTGGTTCAGGCAATATCTCCACCCGTCAGGTCGAAGAACTCAGTCATCTGGTCGGTCAGCGTTTATCTGTGCTGTATGAATTTAACTCGCCGGAGTTCTTTGATAAATCCTTGTTCCAAAGTTTTATCAAAGTGCTGACTCAGCAAGGTTATATTCGTAACAATGAAGATAACGCGATTGTGTTTGATGAGAACTTCCAGAACGTTGCCCAATACGCCAATCTGGTGTTAGATGATGTGACCTTGCAAATGCTTCAGCACATTACTACCTTTAGTGATGAAGAGCTGAAGGAAGCTCTGGATGCAGTTGCAGCACAACAGGCAAAACGTCGTTTGAAACGGAAGAAGAAATAACAGCCTTAAAAGTTCCCCCTCCTTTAAAAAAGGAGGGGGAATTTTTTATCACTTTTCTAACATCTGCAAATAATCCCTAAAACAATCCTCATGTTCTAACTCAAATCCACTTTCACGTATCCGAGTCGCAAAAATCCGCTTCCCTGTTTCCTTCTGACTTTCCACAACCAGTTCAGGTAAATTGAGTTGCCTTTGAAACCACTGAATGATTTCATGCAAAGGGATAGGCTGATTATTGGTGCAAATATAAGATTTTTCAGGATGTTCCACGTGAATCACGTGTGCCAGAAAGCGGGCCAGATCATCAACATGAATCCGGTTAGACCAGTGAATTTGAGGATAGCTTTGGGTCGTTTCAGCCAACTTGATCATCCTCGCCACAGACGTGCCATAAATCCCAGTTGGACGAATGATTATGCAGCGTTCAGCGAAGGCTTGTTGGTAGAGCTGCTCCATCTTCCAGAGTAATTGCCCCTGCTCATCCACAGGTTGAATAGCTGATCCATCATCAATGCGCTCACCTGCATTTTCACCATAGACTCTGGTTGATGACACCACCACAATTCTTTGCACCGGGTGTGCCTTTAAGGCTTTAGCAATCGGAGCAACCGAATCGACATAAGTCTGTTGATAACCCTCTACAGTACTTTGTGATGGTGACAATAAAACATAGACCCAATCAATAGGCGGAAGTTTTGTTAAATCCAGCTGATGCACATCCTGAATCAGATGGGTTGCATAAGCATCAGTTTTCGGACTTTGGCTGATTGTGGTAATTTGGTGCCCTTGCTGAAATAATTGTTTAGCAACCCGGGTAGATGTTTTACCATAACCGATAAATAATATATGCATTAAGCACCTGATGATTTAACTCAAGTTGAGGGGACATGGCTGCAGTCCATCAATTGCAAGGGGTAGGCACTGCCTCTGCTGCATTACTGGAAAAACTGAATATTCTCACCACGGATGATTTACTGTTTCATCTACCGCGTGATTATGAAGATCGTAGCACGATCATCCCCATGAACCAATTGGTCGTGGGGCGCAGTTATTTGCTGGAAGGTCTGGTCAAAGGTGTCGATTTTCCGCCGGGCAAACGAAAATCCATGGCCATCCAGTTACAGGATGATTTTGGCAAAGTCACCTTGCGGTTTTACCATGTCTATAAAGCCCTGACTGATCGGGCCAAAGTCGGCAACCAGCTCCGCATCTTTGGTGAAGTGCGCGTCGGTGCCCGTGGTCTGGAACTGTATCATCCTGAAATTCAGCTGATTACTGAGCATACGCCGCTACCCAAAACCCAGCTCACCGCCATTTATCCCGCGACCGAAGGTTTAACTCAGCCCAAGCTGCGTGAATATGTCAAACAGGCTCTGAAACAGCATAGTGATGAGCTGCCTGAATTATTGCCAGAAAAATTTACCAATGGTTATGCGCTGAAACAGGCGCTGGAATATATTCATGAACCACCATTGAATGCCAATATGCTACAGCTGGCTCAAGGTTCCCATCCGGCCCAACAGCGGCTGATTTTTGAAGAACTGGTGGCGCATCAAATTAGCTTGTTATCTCGTCGTGCCTATATTCAGCAGATTGCCGCCCCTTCTTTTAGTCCAAGTCAAAATTTTGCCAAGCAGTTATTGGACAGTTTGCCGTTTAGTCTGACCGGCGCACAAAAACGGGTTTCCAAAGAAATTGTGCAGGACTTAAAACAGAACAAGCCAATGCTGCGTCTGGTTCAGGGCGATGTCGGTGCCGGTAAAACGCTGGTGGCCGGGGTGGCTGCCTGTCATGCACTGGAAGAAGGCTGGCAAGTGGCACTGATGGCACCGACAGAAATTCTGGCTGAACAGCATTATCTGAATTTTAAAAAATGGTTTGAACCATTGGGACTGAATGTGTCCTGGCTATCCGGCAAGCAGAAAGGCAAAGCCCGTACTGCGGCAGAACAAACCATTAAACAAGGGACGGCCAATCTGGTGGTGGGGACTCATGCCCTGTTTCAGGAAAATGTCGAATTCAGCAAACTCGGGCTGGTGATTATTGATGAACAGCATCGCTTTGGGGTCGATCAACGCTTGGCGCTTCGTAATAAAGGCGCCAATAACATGACCCCGCATCAGTTGGTGATGACTGCCACCCCGATTCCGCGCACGCTTGCGATGTCTGCTTATGGCGATCTGGATACCTCGGTGATTGATGAACTGCCACCGGGCCGAACCCCGATTCAGACCGTGACCATTCCTTTGGACCGCCGTGAAGAAGTGTTGCAGCGTATAGCGACTAACTGTGCCGAAGGCAAACAGGCCTATTGGGTATGCACGCTGGTAGAACAGTCAGAAACGCTGGATGCCCAAGCGGCAGAAGCCACCTTTCAGGAAATTAAGGAACGCTTTCCACAGCTCAACATTGGTCTGGTACATGGCAAAATGAAAGCCGATGAAAAGCAGGCCGTGATGCAGCAATTTAAAGACAATCAGCTGCAACTCCTGATTGCCACCACCGTGATTGAGGTTGGTGTGGATGTACCGAATGCCTCCATCATGGTGATTGAAAATGCCGAACGTCTGGGACTTTCACAGCTGCATCAGCTGCGCGGCCGGGTGGGTCGTGGTGCGACTGCCAGTTTCTGCGCCCTGCTGTATAAAAGTCCGCTTTCGCAAAATGGACAGGAACGGCTGCGAATTATGCGTGAAACCAATGACGGTTTTATCATTGCCGAAAAGGATCTGGAAATTCGCGGGCCGGGTGAATTGCTGGGTACCAAACAAACTGGCGATATGGGTTTTCGGGTGGCCAAGTTAGAACGCGATGATCATTTACTGAATCAGGCCCATTATGTCGCACAGCAAATCTTAAAAGATTATCCTGACAATGCCGAAGCCTTGTTAAAACGCTGGTTGCCTGAAGCTCCACGCTATGCCTACGTATAGTAGAGTAGTTTCAAAAAATAGATTTAATCATCAATAGATGTTTTCCAGACATCAAAAAATGCTCAATATTAGATTTTTTAGATCAGCATAGCCCCATTTGATAAATTTCATTTTGATGTCTTCGTGTAGGCAATACCTCTACTTTTGAAAGGTCAAAATGAGGATCTTAAAATATATTTTAAGTCCGCAAGAAAAACCTTTTGTTTCCCACACACAACATCCTGAGCCAGTTTTAAGCACTGCTTTAAAATGCAGCGCAAGGGATGGGAAACGTGTGGCATCCATGCCACACTCATGAATCCAATACCTACTAAAAATCATTTTTCTTGAAGCCAGATACAAACTATGCAAAATTAAAGCAAAATAAAAAGAAGAAGAAAACATGCTGCAATTGATTCACCCATTACTGCAAAAAGTAATCCAAAACCTTTCCCCTTGCCTACTTTGCGGCATAGACCATCAGCAGCATTATTCACTCTGTACCGATTGCTGGCAGCAGTTACCGTGGTTGAAACAGACCATTCAACGGCAGGAAATGGATATCCAAGTGGCTTTTCAATATGCCTATCCGGTGGATCGTATTATTCAAAAATTCAAATACGAACAGCAGCTGCATTTTCAAACCCTGCTTGCAGGCTCACTCATCGGGCTGAGATTACCCAAAATTCAGGCCATCGTACCCATGCCGATTTCCCATCAGCGTTTGGCAGAACGTGGTTATAACCAGTCTTTACTTATTGCCAAGATTTTGGCGAAACAGCTGAATATTCCAGTCTGGCAACCGGTTGCACGACGGGCGCAACATTCACAAAAAGGTTTGAGCCGTATCGAACGGTTGGACCAGATTGAGCAGCAATTCGTGATTGCTACAAAGAGTAAAGTCCGTTACCGCAAAGTGCTGATGCTGGATGATGTGGTCACGACTGGCAGTTCGCTACATGCTTTAAAAAATAGCTTACAGAAATTAGGCTGCCAGCAGATTTATGCGGCATGTATCGCCGCTGCAGACAGCTAAAAATGCAGAACATTAAAAAAAAAAGGGAAAGTTTATTCTTTCCCTATTCTCAAGCCTTTTTCTAATCGATCGCCGGTATTTTTACAAGAGAGAATCGCCCTCACAAAAGCGCATTGACGCTTAACTGCTGCTTGACCCAAGGCATGACAATTTCAGTGGTCAATGGCGCAAGCCTGGTATGCTGATCATCTAAATCGACCCATTTCATCTCTGCAATTTCGGCATCAATTTTCGGGGCCTGATCTAAATTCACATAATAGACATAGCTCACCAGCTGATGATCCGGCTCATTGGCGGTAGCGGTTTCAAAACGCCCGACAAATTGTTGAATAGAAGCTACACAACCAATTTCTTCCTGAATTTCACGCAACATGGTCTGTTCAGGCGCTTCATCCGGTTCCAACTTTCCGCCCACCTGCATAAAACAGGAAGTCTTCTGCTTACGCACCACCAGCAATTGCTGTTGTTGATTTAAAATAATCGCCGCAGCGACCGTAATCACTTTCATCTTTACTTCACCAACTGCTGTTGATCCGCCATGCCCCATTTCGGCTGCGGAGCCTGGAAAGCATCAAACTGCTGCAAAATATCTGGAATATCATTCGAGGCGATAATACTGTCAGCAAAGCGTGGATGGGTAAAACCTTTCACCGAGGTTAACTGAATAAACTTTAATAAGTCATCATAAAAACCCGCCACATTTAAAAAGGCACAAGGTTTCAAATGTATACCCAGCTGAGCCCAAGTCCACTGCTCAAAAATTTCTTCCAGGGTGCCAGCCCCACCCGGCATGGCAATAAACGCATCGGATAGTTCCGACATCTTGGTTTTGCGTTCATGCATATTAGACACCACATGCAATTCTGTTAAATCGGGATGAGCCAGCTCACGATCCACCAGAACATTTGGAATTACTCCAATGACTTTACCTCCAGCCTGTAAGGCGCTGTCTGCCACCACCCCCATTAAGCCTGAACGCCCACCGCCATACACCAGAGTTTTACCTTGCTCTGCAAGTGTCTGGCCCAGTTTTTGCGCCGTATCTAAAAAAATGGAATCTGTCCCCACAGCCGAGCCACAAAAAACTGCGATAGCATTTGTCATTTTTTCACCATGTTTTGAAGATGTCATACTATTAAAGTAAATTTTCAGGAGATTTTTTAATAAAAAAGCGCTTGAATCAGTGTTTTTATTCAATTCCTTGTCTAAAATACACCCATTGATTAACCCACACTGCGCAAGGGAGAAAAGACAGCATGCTTGAAGCCTTTTACGCCACAGAGCGCGGTAGTTTGGAAGATGCCACCATTAACGGTGGTTTTGATCTTCATCCAGAATTAGTGTGGATTGACCTCATTGCCCCATCACAAGAAGAACAGCAATGGGTCTTGGATGCTTATGAGCAAAACCTGCCTACACTTAAATCCTTAGAAGATATTTCCTCATCTGCTCGATTTTACCGTGATGATGACGGAATTTTACATATCAGTACTTATTTTTTAACTAAAAATAAAAATTTTCAGGTCGATGGTGAAACTGACGACAACTCGAGTATTTTGGCCACTGTACAAACCGTGGCTTTTATTCTACATAAAGAACGCCTGTTTACCCTACGTGGTGAAAAACTGGTGGCTTTCCGCGCGTTTCGTGCCCGTGCGCGTCGTAATGACTACGAAATTGACTATAAAGATCCGACCTGGGTCTTGTTAGGTTTACTGGAAGCCAAACTGGATGAACTTGCGGATATCTTGGAAGATATCCACAAGGATTTGGAAAAATATTCCACTGAAGTACTCAATAACCGCCATCGTGAACAGATTCTAGATCTGGATGACATGATTACCCGTTTGGCGCAATTGGAAGATATGCTGGGGAAAGCACAGCTATGTTTAATTGATTTACGTCGTGTCCTCACCTTCTTGTCCCGTCCACGGGCTTTAGGCAGTCATATTTATGATGCCGACATTCGAGAGCTCAGTGAAGATGTCCGCTCTCTGGTTGAACATGATGCCTTCCTGTTCCAAAAGGTTCGATTCTTGCTGGATACGACATCCGGATTCATTAACACCGAACAGAACGATACCATCCGTCGATTCTCGATCTTGCCAAGTATGCTTGCACCACCGATGCTGGTGGCCAGTGTCTATGGGATGAACACTGACGTGCTGCCTTTTGCCCGAGGAACCACCAGCTTTGTCGTCGTCAGTATTATTTTAGTCGCCTTCTTTATTGGGCCACTGATTTATTTCCGCTGGAGGAAATGGATCTAATACATTTATATTCTCCCTCCTTTTAGGAGGGAGTTAGAGGGAGGTCTTGTCCATCCCTTAAATGTGATAGCTCCCTAATGCTGTTTTTACGTGTCATGATGTAGCTACAAATAAAAAAATCTAAATGTGCAACCTTTATCCTTTACCGAATATATTCCTCATCTTCCTTTGGTAGAGGAAAAGATGCCGACCATAAAAAAGCACCTTAAGGTGCTTTTTTAAATTCAGTGTTCAGGCAATCAATTGCAGGTCATCTTGCAAATGACAGGCCTGAATGATTTTCATCATTTTCTCAGGCACCGCTTTGAATTGCAGACCTTGAGCTTTCGGTGTCTGGCGTAACCAGCGCACCAGTACTGCCAGTGCCAAGGTACTTCCTTGTTCCAGCTGGGCCAAATTTACGACCACAGGAAACTGGTTCTGAGATTGAATCAGCTTTAAACCTTGCTGGTAGTAATTTTCAGCATTGGCATAATCAATTTTGCCAGATACCTGTAATTCCTGATGAATGAATTCAATCACTAAACACCTACTCTGTTATTTTTTATTTACAGCTGCGTCTGCATCTGGCTCAAAGTTCGCAATCGCTTTATCAATATTACCGCCATTACGTTTTACTGTTGCCGCAAACTGATTACGGAACTGCAAACCTAAATCAATGCCTGAAACATTCATGTTGCGGATTTTCCATTGATTGCCTTTATCTACCAACTGGAAAGAGACCGGAATTTTTTCGCCTTTGTTATTGAAGTCCATAGTCACTACAGGGTTTTTGCTGTTGGTGTCTTTGTATGGACGAAGGTTATAGCTTTGATTAGAGAACTTGGCAAATGCACTGCCATAGTTTTCAATTAAAGATTCACGGAAATTACGTTCAAATTGGGCACGCTGAGCAGCAGTACTGTATTGGTTGGTCGCATAAGTTCCCATCACAATACGGGTAAAAGATTGTGAATCGATATAAGGGTCAAGATTTTGACGCACAATCGCTTTGACAGCAGCTGGATTATTCTGCAATTTGGCATGATCCGCTTTTAAACGTGAAACCAAACCATCGGCCACTTTTTTAACAAAAGCCGGTGGAGTTTCAGTGGGTGCTGCAAAGACAGTACCTGCGATCATTGTTGATAAAACACTTGCTGTAAGCGATTGTTTAAATAAAGTATTCACTAAAATCTCTCCTCCCAATTACTCAACAAATGAAGTTTGCGCATCTGTTGATTCAGTTGATGTCTTTTCTTCTGCGGCTTTATCTGACGACTTCGCTGCACCACCAGTAATAAATTTGCTGATCAAATCTTCAAGATCCATGGTGCCTTGCGTATTAGCAATACTCTCACCACGTTTGACATAGTTCAGACCACCGCCTGGAACTACTTTCAAATATTTTTCACCCAATAAACCATTGGTTGCGACCATAATATAAGCATCTTCATCGATACTGGTAATGGAGTTCATGTTATCAGCAAGTTGCTTTTCCATTACTTTTTGTTGCTCAGGCGTTGCTTCAGTATATTCTGTGCTATAGCGCAATTCTTCCAGAGCATTTTTCTTGACGGTTTTCAGCTGTTCTTTATTAAAAGAAGTCAACTTGCCATCCAGTTCAAAATGAACTGTAGCCAAACGCGAAACAGGATCAAGCGTAATTTCAGTTACCCGACCAATGGTGACCCCACTCATGGTAACTTTGGCACGTGGTTTCAAACCATTTACATTGTCAAAATTGGCCGTCATGCTATAGCTGTCACGCAAATTAGTGCCAACTAAACCACTCACTTTCATGGCCAAGAAAAATAAGGCCACACCAAACAGAATGACAAAAAAACCGACGGCCAGCTCACTTGTACGTGATTTCATTAAACACCTCCGAACATGACCGCAGTCAACACGAAATCAAAACCTAATACACACAACGATGAATACACCACTGTACGTGTTGTAGATGTTGCTATACCTTCTGATGTTGGCTCACAAGCATAACCTTGATATACCGCAATCCATGTGCAAATTAATGCAAAAACAAAACTCTTGACGATGGTGCCATTAAAAATATCCTTATAGAATTGCACGCTACTTTGCATACCGCTCCAGTAAGAACCTTCATCCACACCTAGAAAATCGACCCCGACCATTTTGCCGCCCAAAATACCAATGGCAGCAAAAACCACGGTGAGCATCGGCAAGCTGAAAATACCCGCCCACAACCGCGGTGAAACAATACGCTTCAGCGGATCAACCCCGATCATTTCCATACTGGACAGCTGTTCTGTGGCTTTCATCAGGCCAATTTCTGCAGTCAGTGCGGAACCGGCACGACCTGCAAACAACAGCGCAGCAACCACCGGCGCCAGCTCACGCAATAAAGTCAATGAGACCATGGTGCCCAGCATGGCTTCGGAACCGACATTGACCAAAATGGAATAACCTTGTAAACCCAGCACCAAACCAATAAACAAACCAGAAACCGAGATGATCAGTAAAGACATGACCCCGACACGGTACATCTGATAAACAAACAGTTTGACGCCCAGTTTGGTCGGCAGAGAAAATAAAATTTGCAGCAACATTACCGTTGCTACGCCGATACCGCGTACACGTTCAATAACGCGTCTACCTAATGAGGCAATGGCATTCATGAACGTACCTCATCACTTAAATAAGCTTGATGGCTAAATTGATAATCAACCGGACCTTCCAGAGAACCAGTCAGAAACTGACGGACAAAAGATGAAGCATGCTGCTTCAATTCGGCAGGTGTGCCCTCGCCTTGAATCTTGCCTTCAGCCACCACATAAATATAGTCGGCGATCGATAGTGTTTCTTCGACATCATGCGAGACAATAATGGTGGTTAAGTCCAACGCTTCACGTAAAGAACGAATCAAACGGGTTAACACCCCTTTCACAATTGGATCCTGACCTGCAAATGGCTCATCGTACATAATCAGTTCCGGATCTAGTGCAATCGCTCGTGCCAATGCGACACGACGATTCATACCACCAGACAGCTCAGATGGCATCAATTGCTCGGCACCACGCAAACCGACCGATTCCAATTTTAATGCCACAATTTCCGCAATCAGATGTTCTGGTAATTGGGTATGTGCACGCAGCGGAAATGCCACATTTTCGTAGGTCGACATATCGGTGAACAAGGCGCCACTTTGAAAAAGCATACCCATACGTGCCCGCGTAGCAAACAGTTCAGTACGCGACATTCGTGCAATGTCTTTACCATCAAGCAAAACTTGCCCTTGATCGGGAATCAGTTGCCCGCCAATCAAACGCAGTAAAGTTGTTTTACCGGTACCTGACGGTCCCATGATGGCAGTGATTTGACCACGACGGATGGTTAAATTGACATTGTCATAAATAACACGCTCCCCGCGTTTAAAGCTCAGATTTTTAATCTCAATCAATGATTGCGATTGAGGGGGGATTTGATTATTCATAGCTGAGCGTTTTCCTACATTTTTCAGCATGCATACTATAAAGGATTCGGGTTAGAAATGTTACCTCTAGATAAAAAGTAACCGATTTACCATAATTTTTAATTCTTTTAATTATAGTTTGATTTTTTTAAAAATAGAGCGCCAAAAACAGGACGCTGCGTTACACAACAGAACTATAGAGATAATACGCTATATTACATAGCAATAAAATCAAACCAATATAAGGCATAATCACCTCTTGATTGAAGCTCGAAACATAAGGAATTGACTTATTATCCATATTTAACGAAATTAAAATAAAATATGATCCAGTATACATTTTTATTGATTCAGGTCAAAGATTAATCCCATAAAAAAACCGGTGTTTCCACCGGTTTTTTTCTATCAAAATCTATCGATTTTGATTAGTCGTTAAATTTACGACGTGGGCGATCTTCACCAAAACTGCGTTTAGGACGATCTTCACCAAAGTTACGTTGCGGACGGTCGCCAAAATCACGTTTAGGACGGTCATCACCAAACGAACGTTGTGGACGATCACCAAAACTACGTTGTGGACGGTCACCGTTGTATTCGCGACGTGGACGATCACCACCTTCACGAGCTGGTTTGTAGTCTACACGGTTGCCACGGTTGTCATCATTCGAGCGCGGTTTGTCGCCAAAGCTGCGTTGTGGACGGTCGCCATAACCACCTTCACGACGTGGACGATCACCAAAGTCACGACGTGGACGATCTTCAAAACCACCTTCGCGACGTGGACGGTCGTTATTGAATTCTCGACGTGGACGATCTTCGCCACCGAAGCTGCGTTGTGGACGGTCGCCATTATATTCGCGACGTGGACGGTCGTTGTTAAATTCACGACGTGGACGATCTTCACCAAATGAAGGACGCTCGCCACGAGGTTTGTCATCATAGCTGCGACGTGGACGGTCATCACCACCTTCACGACGTTTGAAGTTGCTTTCGCCTTCAAAACGACGGCCGCCACCGAAACCACCACGGCCACCACGACCGCCGTCACGACGACCACGACCACCATCACGGCCACCACGTGCAGGAGGTGGAGATGGCTCAAGACCTTCAATTTCAGAAACGTTTAAACGCGCTTCAAGGAAGTCTTCTAAAGCACGGATTTTGCCGCGTTCACGGTAAGTTGCAAGGGTAATCGCTTTACCTGTACGACCTGCACGACCAGTACGACCAATACGGTGTACATAATCTTCGTTCTTCATTGGAAGACCGAAGTTGATTACGTGAGAGATTGTTGGTACATCAAGACCACGAGCAGCAACGTCAGTTGCAACTAGAATCTTAGCACGACCTTCACGGATGCTACGTAAACGACGGTTACGAACAGTTTGCGGCATCGCACCGTGAAGTGCTACAACTGATAAACCTGCTTCAGCAAGCTCTTCAGCCAACATATCTGTGTCTTCTTGAGTTGAAGCAAATACCACAGCTTGGTCAACGTCTTCTTCGTTTAACCAGTGAGTAAGCAATTTTTTCTTGTGCTCAAAACCATCAGTCCAGTGCAAAGTCTGAGTAATGTCAGTATTTGTAGAGTGACCAGTTTCAATCGAAATACGCATTGGATCATTCATCATGCGTTCAGCAAGAGTAATGATACGTGGTGCAAAAGTCGCAGAGAACATAAGTGTTTGCTTACGGTTTGCAGCCAAATCACCAATTGCTTCTAGGTCTTCAGAGAAACCGAGGTCAAGCATACGGTCAGCTTCATCGACAATTAATGAATCAACTTTATCCAGTTTAATTTGACGACGGTTTACAAGATCAAGCAAACGACCTGGAGTCGCTACAACTACTTGTGCGCCTTTTAACTGTTGGATTTGCTTACCAAAAGGCATACCACCCATGATCGCTGCTACACGAACACCTTTCATATGACGAACGAATGCAATCGCATCCTGACATACTTGTTGTGCAAGCTCACGAGTCGGAGAAATCACCAGAATAGAAGGTTGTGTAATTGCTTTCATACGTTCTTTGAACGGTACAAAAGTGTCTTGATTTGCAAGCGCATTCAAAGTTGGAAGCAAGAATGCAGCAGTTTTACCAGAACCAGTTTGGCTAGATACTAAAAGGTCTTTACCTTCAAGCGCAGCAGGAATAGCTTGTTCTTGTACAGGAGTTGGCGTAGTAAAGCCTAAACCTTCGAGAGCCTGAGTTAATGACTCATCAAGGGAAAAATCAGCAAAAGTTTTGCTCATAGAGAGTATTCACCCTGAAATGGGTGCTCCATTTAATAAATTACAATATGGACATCGGCAAAAAGCGGCACAGCAATTAGCGCTGAAAATTTAGGATTCAGCAGCGATCCGAATAACGACGATGTGGATATAACGCACGCATGATTACGGCCGCAAACCTGAAGGAATCGCTTAAGCGATTGGGGCGCGAAGGATATGTCCTCTCTATGGACAGGACGCGCATACAATGATTAGAAGATAATGTTCAGGTAAAGAACGGAAATTTAAGTGCGTGGCGGCATGATAACAGAATCATTTTAAAAAGTAATCATTTTTTTCGATCAAATGTGGATTAGATACTGTTTTTTTCAGTAACAGTCTATTTTACAACTCAATTTTGTTTAAATTTTAAGCAAATATTTTAATTTCAAAATATATCCATGACTGAATATGTCTGTTTATAGATGAAAACTGCGATGTGATCCATGCGGATCAGGCTACTTCAAAAACAAAAAAAGCCCTCACCTGGAGAGCTTTTCTTGGTCATATCACTCGATTCAATCAAGCTTACTTGGCTGCGTCACCCCAAGCTGGAACAACAGCTTGCATTAAAGGTTTAAGCATTTTCATAGAGCAAGCAATGACTTGACCATTTTCCATAGAATCGGCACCACCACGTGCATCCACTACAGTACCACCCGCTTCTTTCACGATTAACTCGCCTGCTGCGATATCCCAAGGTTTCAAACCAAGTTCAAAATAACCATCCAAACGACCTGCAGCCACGTACGCCAAGTCTAATGCAGCAGAACCTGCACGACGGTATTGTGCACCGGCTTCAGTAACATTTAATAATGAATCAAAATGGTTTTTTGCATAAGAGATTACTTCGCCACCACGTTTCGCGCGGTAAGCATGACCTACAGCAAGGAAAGTATTTTGCAGGCTGTCTTTGACATTTACGCGAATACGGCGTTGGTTCAACATGGCACCGCGACCACGGCTGGCAGAGAATAGCTCGTCTTTCACAGGGTCATAAATAACACCGTGTTGAGTCACACCTTTATGTTGAACAGCAATAGAAATACAGAAATGCGGGAAACCGTTAATGAAGTTTAGAGTGCCATCAAGCGGATCAATCACCCAACACCAATCAGCGTCGTGACCTTTACCTTCTTGCAGACCAAACTCTTCACCCAGGAAGCTGTGGTTTTTATAGCTTTTACGTAGGGTATCGATGGTCAATTGTTCCAAGTAACGGTCTACACGTGTTACTGGACCATCAATTCCTTTTTCTTCGACTTGTAGATCGAGTTTATGACGATTTTGATGCGCTTTTAAAAGCTCTTGACCAACTAATTGAGCCGCACGCGCAGCCATCACCACCATAGGTTCCATTGAACACCCACTACAAATTTGAAGATACTGATAAAGAATAATGCATAAAAGCCCTCACATTTTAGCAAATGTCAGAGCTTTTAGGGGAAAAATGTTTCTAAAATTATAAAGACGCTGACTGCACAAGTTTCAACCAGGTCAATTCAACTGATTTTTCAATGCCTTTGGCATCTAGTCCGGCCTGTTGCAACATCTGTGCATGGGTGGCTTGGTGCATGAACGTATCCGGCAAGCCGAGATTTAAGATCGGTTTGACAATTTGTGCCTGAGCCAGATACTCATTCACCGCACTGCCCGCACCTGCCATCACGGCATGCTCTTCAACAGTGACAAATAAACTGGTTGTCGCTGCAAGTTGTTCAATGATCTGCTCATCCAGCGGTTTCACAAAACGCATATTGACGACACGTACGCCAACTTCATGAGCAGCGGCCAAAACTTGTGCTGCTTCCACAGCCGCATTGACACGGCTACCAAACGCAAAAAGACTGATTTGCTCTTCTTGCTGTTCATTAAAACGGGCCACAATTTCAGCTTTACCCAGCTCCAAAGCAGTTAATTGTTGCTGAATTTCAACGCCTGCCCCGTTACCGCGCGGATAACGCACGGCTGCAGGACCATTGTATAAATAAGCGGTATGCAGCATCTGACGACATTCATTTTCATCTTTAGGCGCCATGATCACCATATTCGGAACGGTACGCATAAAGGCATAGTCATAGGCCCCGGCATGCGTCGGGCCATCTTCACCGACCAAACCGGCACGGTCGATGCCAAAAGTCACATCCAGATTTTGCAAAGCCACGTCATGAATCAGCTGGTCATAACCACGTTGCAGGAAAGTCGAATAAATCGCCACCACCGGTTTTAAGCCTTCACAGGCCATTCCGGCTGCCAGTGTTACCGCATGCTGTTCGGCAATCGCCACATCAAAGAAACGTTCCGGGAACTGTTTGGCAAACTGTACCATGCCTGAACCTTCACACATGGCCGGAGTAATAGCCAGTAAGCGTTCATCTTGAGCAGCTTCATCGCACAGCCATTGTCCAAAGACATCTGAATATTTTGGTGCTGTATTGTTTGAAGCGGCTGCATTTAATTTACTGATAGCATGGTATTTAATCTGATCAGTTTCAGCCGGTGCAAAGCCCTTGCCTTTTTTGGTATAGACATGGATTAGACGTGGGCCTTTACGTTTTTTTAGCGCATTAAACACTTGAACCAGTTGATTGACATCATGGCCATCAAAAGGCCCAAAATAGTCAAAACCAATGGCTTTAAACAGGTTGTCCGCTGCATCGGTCGCTGAGCTATGCAAACGTGAGTTGTAATTCCATTCTGGATGCGGCTGCAGATAGGCTTCACCTGCATCAGAAATATTGACCGACTGGCCACGTTCCCAGATGGCGGCCAAATGCTTGGCAAATCCGCCGGTACTGCATGAAATGGACATGTCATTGTCATTCAGTACCACGATTAAATCGGCATCGTGTGCGACGGCATCATTCATGGCTTCAAAGGCCATACCGGCCGTCATGGCTCCATCCCCAATAATTGACACCACTTCACATGGGTCTTTTTGATAACGGCGTGCCAGTGCCATACCCAAACCGGCTGAAATTGCAGTTGAGGAATGTCCTACGCCAAAGGTGTCGAATATTGACTCATCACGCGCCGGGAAAGCAGCCAAACCATCTTTGGCACGAATAGTCGTGAGCTGTTCACGGCGACCGGTCAAGGCTTTATGCGGATACGCCTGATGACCGACATCCCAAATCAGTCGGTCATGCGGTGTATTAAAACAGTAATGCAAAGCCACCGTCAGTTCGATCACACCGAGGTTGGCACCAAAGTGTCCACCACTTTGGCCTGCTGCATACAAAATGTACTGACGTAACTCATCCGCCACTTGTTCTAATTGGCTGCGCTCGAGCAATCTTAATTGTTGAGGATGATCAATCGCATCCAGCAACGGTGTTACAGGGCGGTGAGTCGGTATTTCTGTATACAACATAAATGGCAAAGCCTTCTAAAGCCTGGCAAATCCTAAGCTAGGTAAATGGGTTATTCGAGCATAATAGTCGAATTGTATCACCTTTAAATCAGCCACATTTCTAGCGATGCAGTTTAGAGGCAAATCTCTACACTGGGTGTTTGTTCATTAGCGAGATTATCCAGAATAATCTTACTATTTATCAACTATTATCGTTCGCTTTATACAAAAAAGAAAATCTTCTGCATAAATTCCTCAATGCAATTCAACTAATGTCCTAGCATTCAGCTATACTTTAGCTAATTAATGAACTATTTGAAGAGTTAAACAGTGCCTATAGAATTTGTCGCGACTTCAAGATTACCAACCGCTTTTGGTGAATTTAAAATCACGGTATTTCAAGATCCTAAAACGGGTGAAGAACATGTAGCACTTTCTAAAGGTTTGGATACACCACCCGATGAACCCGTCTTGGTGCGTATCCATTCTGAATGTTTAACCGGTGATGCCTTTGCCTCTCTCAAATGCGATTGTGGTCCCCAGCTCCAAGCCACTCAAAAACTGATTAATGAAGTCGGTCAAGGGGTCATTTTGTATTTGCGCCAAGAAGGTCGAGGGATTGGACTGACCAACAAGATTCGTGCTTATGCCTTACAAGATCAAGGTCACGATACGGTGGATGCCAATTTGATGCTCAACCTACCTGCCGATGCACGACGTTATGACATGTGCACCATCATGCTGGATTATCTGCAAGTCAAACAGGTCAAACTGATCACTAACAACCCGCTCAAAATTAAAGCCTTACAAGAGTTAGGCATTGATGTAGTCGATCGTGTTCCGCTGACTGTCGGTTTAAATCCGTTTAATGCCGAATATTTAAAGACCAAACATGAACGCATGGCGCATATGTATAAAAAAGGCGATTTTTAAAACTTAAAATCATTCTACAAGAATTTCCCCTAACCCCTCTTTAATCAAGAGGGGGAAAAGCCTCTTCTTTATTAAAGGGAGGTTGAAGGGGTTTAAATCGTCATCGAGAAAATCCGGTTTTCAGGCACCCGTCGTTTTAAGCGTAAATCAAAGGCCATACAAATATTCCGCACAAAGGGTTTACCTTTTTCGGTAATGGCAATTCCCTCAGATTGAATCTCCAGCAAGCCATCTTGCTGCATTTCCTCAAGCTGTTGCAGCACTTCTGGAATTTCCGGAAAACGCAGGTCTGCCTTGTCCCATGAGGTGCTAAAGCTACACATCAAATTCAGGATATGTTGGCGAATCATTAAATCTTCTGCACTCAGCACATGCCCGCGATATACCGGAATTTCATTGTTTTCTAAGCGCGCATAATAGTCGGGCAGTTTTTTTTCGTTTTGCGCAAAGCTATACCAGCTGTCGCTAATCGATGAAACGCCCAAGCCAATCATCACTTGCGTTTTAGACGCGGTATAACCCATAAAATTACGGTGTAAAGTCCCGGCTTGAAATGACTGATACATGCCATCTTGCGCCAAAGCAAAATGATCCATGCCAATTTCATGATAGCCGTGACTGAGCAGTTTCTTTTTACCTTCTTCATAGCACTGGCGTTTGATGTCATCTTTCGGCACATCGGCATCTTTAAAACCACGTTGACCATTGCCCTTGATCCACGGCACATGCGCGTAGCTATAAAATGCCAGACGATCCGGCATCAGGCGATTGGTCTGATCAATGGTATTCAGGACATCGTCCAGACTTTGAAATGGCAATCCGAACACCAAATCATGTGAAATAGACGTATAACCAATTTCACGTGCCCACTGGGTGACCTGCTCTACATGTTCAAAAGGCTGAATGCGGTGAATAGCTTTTTGCACATTTTCATTGTAGTCCTGCACCCCGTAACTGACCCGGCGGAAGCCCAGATCATACAAGGCCTGTAAATGTTCGCGCGTGGTGTTGTTCGGATGTCCTTCAAAGCTAAATTCGTGCTGTGGAGCAATTGCAGCTTTGTCCAGAATCCCTTCAATCAGCTGAGTTAAATGTTCCACCGAAAAGAAGGTCGGCGTGCCACCACCCAAATGAATTTCTTTAATGACCGGTTTATCCACCAATAACTGGCAATATAAATCCCACTCTCTCAACAGCGCAGCAATATAAGGCTGCTCGACTTCATGACGTTTGGTGACCTGTTTATGACAACCACAGAAGGTGCATAAACTTTCACAAAATGGCAGATGGATATACAGGCTGATCCCTTCGCTTTGATTCGACTCATCAAAAGAACGTTTCAGGGTTTGTTTCCAAAGCTCTAGGGAAAAATCCTGTTCTTCCCAATACGGCACAGTCGGATAACTGGTATAGCGCGGCCCAGGCACATTGTATTTTTGAATTAAAGAACTCGCCGGCTTTGACATCAAGATTGCCCCCTAGAAATGAATCGTACGAACCCAATAGGAACGGTCTGCTGTTGTTATTGTGCTGAGCTTGATGGATGAATTCAACCTAGCCTTTTAGTCGGAATATTTTCGATTCATGTACTTGCTTTAAAAATTTGACGGCATTTTCAATCAGCTCAATCGGGAAAAATCCCTTAATCTTTTTATGATTTTATGGTTTGATGTAGGCATTCTCTATCTTTCCCTATGAGGGTTCTGATGCAGCATCCCAATTCCGCTGATATTCAACGCGTTCGCGAATTTCTTCTCGATTTACAAGCCCGAATTTGCACGGCTTTAGAGCAACGTGAGGCAGAAAGTGGAAGTACGGCACAGTTTGAAATTGATGAATGGCAACGTCCTGAAGGCGGTGGTGGCCGTTCCCGTGTGCTGCAAAATGGCGAGGTGATTGAAAAAGGTGGCGTGATGTTCTCGCACATCAACATTTCCAAACTTCCTGCTTCTGCCACAGAACGACACCCGCAAATTGCCGGTGCAAAAGCGCAAGCCATGGGTGTTTCCCTGGTCATTCATCCCAAGAACCCGAATGTGCCGACTTCACATGCCAACGTGCGTTTATTCGTGGCCGAACCTGAAGGACAAGATCCAGTGTGGTGGTTTGGAGGCGGTTTTGACTTGACCCCCTTCTATCCGGATGATCAGGATGTTCTGGCCTGGCATCAAAAAGCCCATGATCTGTGTACGCCTTTTGGTGACACGGTCTATGCCGAGCATAAACAATGGTGTGATGATTATTTCTATTTAAAACATCGTGATGAACAACGCGGCATCGGCGGATTATTCTTTGATGATTTAAATCAGTGGGATTTTGAAACTTGTTTTAAATACATGCAAGCGGTCGGTAATGGCTATCTAGAAGCGATTTTACCAATTTTTCAGCGTCATCAAAATCAGCCCTATACCCAAGCGCAGCGTGATTTTCAGCTGTATCGTCGTGGCCGTTATGTAGAATATAATCTGGTCTATGACCGTGGCACCCTGTTTGGTTTACAGACCGGCGGCCGGATTGAATCCATATTAGTCAGCATGCCACCACTGGCAGCATGGTCATATCGTCCTGAATGGGATGAACATTCACCTGAAAAACGCCTGACCGACTATTATTTAAAACCACGGGATTGGCTAACCGAGCTAAAAAAGTAACCCATTAACACCCATCCCTTTTTCTGCGCTGAAAAAGGGATTCTTTTAAAGTGATTTTCAACTCTAAAAATAATAGAATTTCAAACACTTAAATCCATTAAACCCAAGTCCTTCAGTCGCTGAAAATACTTTATTATTCAACAAATATAAAGCTAACTGACATATTTACTTACAGCACTGGACTCGTGTGTTTTTCAAAATCGCGTAGACTAAGTCATTCAATTGATGATGACTCAGCATGCATAAATAGAACAAATCATGCTCCAAGGAGAAGACTATGTTTAATGCGATTTCGAATCATAAGGTGATATTATTTTGGTCAATTTTCACCATGCTCATCTGCTCTGTGACCATTACCCTTGTTTCAAAGAATACTCTGGCTGACAGTTTATCGATGACCGTTACAGTGTTTGCCTGTTTGGGTTTGTTTTTTACTGCAGCAACCCTGCTTGAAGACAAGGTTCATGAAATCTGTAATCCTTAATAGCCGGTTTCATGAACAGTCTAAAGTGAAACCCGTTAAAAAAAGCACTCCCGTGTTTTTTCCTTTTATCTTTCATTACTTCCTCCCTTTTTGCTACGTGACTTTAGCCTGAGCTAAAAATCACGTATATTGAATGCCATTTCCGCATATGGATCTTGTGAAATGAGCAAACAATTTGCCGTGGTTGGTAATCCTATTGAACAATCACGCTCTCCAGAACTTCATCATGCTTTTGCAGAAAAAACCGGCATTGACCTGATCTATAGCAAACGTCTGGCTCCCCTTGATGGCTTTGAGGCCAATATCAAAACCTTCTTTGCTCAAGGCGGCATGGGCTTGAATGTGACTGTGCCTTTTAAGGAACAAGCCTTTGCGCAATGCCAAGTACTGACCGAACGTGCCAAAATAGCCAAAGCCGTTAATACCTTATGGATGCAAGATGGACAACTGCATGGGGATAATACCGATGGTCAGGGTCTGGTCGATGCCATCAAGGCGCTGGACTGGAACTTGGAAAACACGGAATTGTTAATTATTGGCGCTGGCGGCGCAACCCGCGGTGTTGTCTACCCGTTGGTACAGGCAGGTGCCAAGAAAATCGTGATTGCCAACCGTACTTTAGCTCGCGCAGAGCAACTGGTGGCCGACTTACAGCAAGCCGTCCCACAAGCAACGCTTGAAGCCATTGCATTAAATGACTTAGCGGGCAATTTTGATCTGGTCATTAATGCCACTTCTGCCAGTCTGAGCGGTGATGCTCTAGTTTTACCAGATAGTTTACAGTTCAAACATGCCTATGAAATGGCTTATGGTAAGCCGTCCAGCTTTCTGGATCAGGCCAAGGCCCGTGGTGTACCTACTTCAGAAGGTTATGGCATGCTGGTAGGACAGGCGATTGAATCTTTCTCGATCTGGAATGGCATCAAACCGGCACTGAAAGACTTTTTATAAGCAGCTTCAAGTAAATGACTGAAAAGAAGTCAAGCTGACTTCTTTTCATTTTTTGTGCAAATAGATGTATTTAAATTGGATTTAATGACATCTATAAATGTTTTTCATCATTCATCTAAAATATTCAATTAATCATGTATTTAAACTTTAAAATTTACATTAACAAATTAATTTAATTCACTATTTTAAAATCAAATATTCTTAAGCCAAGAAAAAAATTACACCAAACAATCTAATCATTTCAACGCAGGATTAAATTATATTGTTCTTAATTCGCCTTTCTGACATTTTTACAAGGCTGCATCATCAATGTATTTTTATCAACAATGTGAATAATCATATTATCGATTCGGATAATCCAAAACTATTTTAAATTAGGATTAAACATATGCCAGCTTATAAAGCCCCTTTACACGACATTCGCTTCTTAATGAATGAAGTACTTGATTACCCTGCACACTATCAAACTTTGTCAAATGGCGAAGCTGCAGATGCCGATACTGTAGATATGATTTTAGAAGGTGCAGCAGATTTCTGTGAAAATATTTTATCGCCTTTGAACCAAAGCGGTGATGAAGAAGGTTGTACATTTAATAACGGTGAAGTGACCACGCCTAAAGGCTTCAAAGAAGCGTATGACCAGTTTGTACAAGGTGGCTGGCAAGGTTTGTCATTTCCTGAAGAATTTGGTGGTCAAAACCTGCCTCAGTCTTTAAACCTGATCAAATCGGAAATGATGGGTACTGCAAACTGGTCATTCCAGATGTATCCGGGTCTAAGTGTAGGCTGTATGAATACCATTCTGCAGTTTGGTACTGAAGAGCAGAAAAATCTCTATATGCCAAATCTGGTCACTGGCGAATGGTCAGGCACCATGTGTTTAACTGAACCACAATGTGGTACCGACTTGGGTCAGGTGAAAACCAAAGCTGAACCTTTGGCTGATGGCACCTATGCCATTTCGGGAACCAAAATCTTCATCTCGGCTGGTGAACACGATTTAACGGACAATATCATTCATATTGTCCTTGCACGCCTGCCAGATGCGCCTGCAGGCACCAAAGGGATTTCACTGTTCATCGTGCCTAAATTCCTTGTGAATGCAGATGGTACGATTGGTGAGCGCAACCCGGTAAGCTGTGGTTCAATTGAACACAAAATGGGGATCCGCGCTTCAGCAACTGCCGTTTTGAACTTTGACAATGCAGTTGGTTATCTGATTGGCGAACCCCATAAAGGCTTACATGCCATGTTCACCTTCATGAACACGGCACGTATTGGTACAGCGATTCAAGGTATCGCCCATGCGGAACTGTCTTTCCAGGGTGCCCTGCCTTATGCCAAAGAGCGTATGTCCATGCGCGCGCTTTCAGGTAAAAAAGACCCTGAAAAAGTCGCTGATGCGATCATTCACCACGCTGACGTCCGTCGTATGCTGTTGACCCAAAAATCAATTGCTGAAGGCGGCCGTGCAATGATTTATTACGCAGCACAAATTGCCGACAAAATGGCGGATGCTTTGGCGCGTGGTGATACTGCTGCCTTTGAAGCACACGACGACCATTTAGGTTTCTACACCCCTATTCTTAAAGGCTTCTTGACTGAATTGGGATATGAAGCAGCTAACCACGGTATGCAAGTGTATGGTGGTCATGGTTATATCAAAGAATGGGGCATGGAACAGATCGTTCGTGACTCACGTATCTCTACCCTATACGAAGGTACAACCGGTGTTCAAGCACTGGACTTGATCGGTCGTAAAGTATTACTGACTTCAAAAGGTAAAGTGATTCGTGACTACACGGCTGAAATCTTGAAGTTCTGTGGTCAACATGCACGTAACAAATACATGCGCCGTTTTGCTTGGGACTTAACCAAGTTATGCGCACAGTGGAATGCTTTAACTGTACGTATCATGCTTGCTGCACGTAAAGACCGCGACATAGTTTCTTCAGCTTCTGTCGATTTCTTGATGTTCTCGGGCTATGTGATGATGGCCTATTTCTGGGCGCAACAAGCCGCTGTCGCTTCTGCGAAACTGGCTTCAGGTGAAGGTCAGGAAGTTCCTGAATTCTATAAAGCCAAAATTAAAACTGCTGATTTCTACTTTGAACGCATGTTGCCACGTACTCAAGGTCATGCCGAAGCGATGGTGAATCCTTCTAAAACCATGACATCTTTAGCACCTGAACACTTTAGCTTCGATTACTAATGTGATGGCTTAAGCTTTCAAACAGAGAAGAGCGCTACGGCGCTCTTTTTTATGGACTACAATAATCTCAATGTCATGCCGCTTTTCACTGACCTACAATAATAAAAAAAGCAGGTCGCGTTTAGATGAAAAAATTCCCTTTGAGTCTAAGTCGATTTCATCAGGCACAGGCCAATGCCATACCGTTGAATGCGCGGCATCTGGAGCAGGAACTGGATTTAGCCCAAACTCCACATATCGGCGATGCAGCACCACCGATTACCCTGATCCGGATGGGTCTGGGTAATCAGCATATTATCCAAGGCCTTGCCATCGATCAAAAGCACAAGCTGCTGTATACCACGCATGTCGAAGGCGATCCTGAACAAGGCGTGATTAACCGGTTTCATCTGCAAAATTCAAACCTATGGTCTGCACAAGATGCGCAAAAGCCTTCCCCGCTGATTGGTCATCAAGGCATTTCGGTCGATCCACACAGTGACTTTCTTTTGAGTTCTGCTGGCTCTACTGTTCCCAATAAAGGCTGGTATATGCTCAAGTTTCAGTACATGACCAATGCCGAACCTAGAAATCCTCAAATTATTCAGTTATTTGATAAACGATACAGCAAAATCACCAATAGCATGCCTGTGATTACCCCGGATGGTCAATATCTGCTGGTACGCGGCAATATCAATCACATGAATGTAATCCGGGTTTTTAAATATGATCTGATTGCCCGGAAAAATTTATCCGATATCAGTCTACTCTATGAAGATGAATGGAACATTGATAGCGGCTTGACTCAGCATCAGGCAGCATTTCAAGGACTCACGACCGATGGCAATTATGTCTATTTACTCAGTGGCGGTAAAAACGCTCATCCCAAAAGACTATATGTGTATGACTTAAGCGGAAATTTGATTCAGAAAATGGATGCAGTTACACTCGGCCAGCTAGATATGTTATTCAATCACAGAATAGATTACTGGGAACCTGAAGGTTTAACTGTAGAACTTAGATTAGCATTTGAAGTGCAACACCATGTTCTTGGAATAATACCTGACTCGGGCTTCTAAATCCGAGTCTTTTTCTTGGGCGATGATTCAAACGTTGAGTGATTTCTGAAATATAAGCATCCGA
>NZ_CADDTS010000040.1 GCF_902753875.1 Acinetobacter bouvetii
AGAATTATTCAACTAAATTTATTCGAAAGGAAGCTCTTAAGGTCACTCTTTCTGCCTGATAAAAAATGGCTAAAACAAGAAGAACCTCAATTGAGGTTCCTATTGTGATATTTGTGGGACAGCAGTGGGATCACCTCCCTTTTTATTGATCCCATTGAATCAACCCGCTTGTTTTAAATTCACATGATTGAGTAAAAGCTGATGCAAACTGGCAACGTCATCGGCAATACCAAGCGGATTATATTGTGTCAGCACTTCACGCGTATGCACACCATAACTCACCCCAACACGCGGCATGGCAATATTTTGTGCCATTTCCAAATCGTAGGATGTATCGCCCACCATGATCGCATTTTCAACCTGAATATCCGTGGTTTGTAGAATTTCAGTCAGCATTAAAGGATCAGGTTTGGACTTGGTTTCACTAGCCGCACGCGTTGCTGCAAATAATTCCCGGCTGGCAGTTTGATTAAGTACACGGTCTAAACCTTTACGGCTTTTCCCGGTCGCCACAGCAAGTTTCAGGCCTTGAGATTTCAAGTCAAAAAGCATGTCTGCTATACCATCAAACCAGGCATCATTTTTTGAATTTGCCACATAGTGATCGGCATAACATTGCAAAATTTCTGCATGCAACTCTGGAACTGATGGAAATAGAACTTGAGCTACTTCAGGCAAACCCAAACCAATAATGCTTTTTGCTGCTTCATGGGTTAAAGGCTGATTAAACTGCTGAGCTGCAAATTGCAGACTAGCGACAATTTGTCCCACGGAATCAAATAAGGTTCCATCCCAGTCAAAAATAATCAGTTCTACAGGTTGTTGCATGTTTTTGTTCCAACGTTTGATTCAGTGCATTAAAGCCCTCTCCTTCCTAGGAGATGAGCAGCGCTGCTGTTCAAGGGAGAGGTAAAGCTCAGCAAATAAACTAAACCTTCTCCTTCTCAACAATAACAATTTATAGCACGTAATTTGCCATATGAAGGCGACATGGATGCCGCCGTTGATCTGTCTTGCACTCCGCTTTAAAGCTCGTTCAGGATGCACCATCAGATCAACAAAAGATTTTTATCTTGCGAAGCAGTGCTTCTCATCTTTGAAAAGTAAGGCAATGCCTACGCGATAATAATTCAAGCCAAGATAATAAGAAGAGGCTATATCATTCTAATCACCTCTCCCTAAAGGAGAGGGAAATTAAAAATTAAGAAGACTCTTTATCTTTCTTCTGCGCTCTTAACTGCGCCACCAAACTCTGCATATCTTCAGGCAAAGGTGCTTCAATCACAGGATAACCCGGAATTTCCAGACGCATGGCATGTAAACACAAACGACGTGGCTTCGGCCCTTTATATTCAGTTTCATGACCATATTTTTCATCACCCACAAGCGGATGACCAATACTCAAACCATGCACACGAATCTGATGTGTCCGGCCTGAAAGCGGCGATGCATAAACCAAAGTGGCATGCATAAAACGCTCAGCAACCTTCCATTGGGTCTTGCTGTCCTTACCTTCTTTAGATACACGTACACGACGCTCGCCATTGGCCAGCTCATAACGGTGCAAAGGCTGGTCAATAAGTTGTTTATCCAGACTCACCACGCCCTTCACGACCGCTGCATAGGTTTTCTGGATTTTGTGTTCACGCAGCATGTCCTGCAATGTTTTTAAGGTACTGCGCTTTTTACTGATCATCACCAGACCGGAAGTATCACGGTCAATACGATGAATCAGTTCCAGATATTTCTTGCCAGTGGCGGCACGCAAACCCTCAATCAGGCCATATGCCACGCCACTACCGCCATGCACGGCAATCCCTGAAGGTTTATTCACCACCATCAGGCCTTCATCTTCATACACTACACGGCTGAGTAAGCTTTGCGCCACTTTGTCTGAAATAGGCGCAGCGGTTTCATCTTTTTGTTCATAGCGAATAGGTGCAACGCGGATTTGATCGCCAATATTCAACTTGGTCTCCGCCTTAATCCGCTTTTTATTGACCCGAACCTGTCCTTCACGAATCAAACGATAAATCCGACTTTTAGGCACACCTTTAAGTCTGGAAAATAAAAAATTATCGATGCGTTGGCCTGATTGATGCTCGTCCACTTCAAACCAAGTGACACTTTGCCATTCTTGCGTAGAATTCATACAGTTACGATGACCCAAAAAATACTAAAATTGATTAAAAACTGATCATTTAGGCTATGCTTTACACAAGAAAGATAAGCTTAGCCCATAGGCAGATGATGCAAGGTTTGATATAGTCAGCGCACGGATACCACCGTTAGTGGGAAAAAATTTAATCACTTCAATATTTTTGAAGCCGAATCTTAAATTTCACAATTCACACTAAATGCGGAAAGGTCCCTAAAGAATATGCCGACGCCGAAGGCTTATTATATCGGCAAAAAAGCAAACTGTTGCGTTTAATTGTACTTAGGTACATAAATCAGTTTGCCCTAAAAAATATGTCGCCAACTTAGTTGGTTTTTAAACGTAAACTGATACACATCAGATTAGTCGCACCCTGAAGTCGCATTCAGGCTACAACGTTGATGCATTGGATCTGCACATAAAGCACCGATACGATGATAATTCCGTATCAAGACGCTCTATCTTTAAGGAAGGGATGATCTTCAAGCTACGTGACAGTGAAAGTTACTCACATCTAATGCACCGTTTGTCCGCCAGTGAATCGTTCAGGTGACTTTAATCGTTTAAAGATTGAAGCCGTATTGCCATCTTCAATACGTGAATCAAAAACCGAAGCCCACCTAAAAGGCCGGTAAGAAAGCTCAGACCACAATTGCGTCATTTTGAGATCTGGGTGTTGATCCGTAATGTGTGATGTTCGCTACGTGAATAGCGATGTTTTGTTGTGTATCACTATTAGGTGTTACACCCATGAAACGTATGTTGATTAATGCAACACATGCCGAAGAGATTCGCGTTGCACTTGTCACTGGTCAGCGTCTTTACGATTTTGATTTAGAAAATCGTACCCGTGAACAAAAAAAATCTAATATCTATAAAGGTCACGTCACTCGCGTAGAACCTTCTTTAGAAGCCGTTTTTGTTGAGTATGGTGCAGGCCGTCAAGGCTTCCTGTCGATGCGTGAAATCGCAAACTCATATTATCAGGCTGACCCTCGTCAAACTTCCAATATCCGTGAATTGATCACTGAAGGTACCGAACTTTTAGTACAAGTGGAAAAAGAAGAACGTGGTAATAAAGGGGCTGCGCTTTCTACCTTTATCTCACTTGCCGGTCGCTATTTGGTGTTGATGCCAAACAACCCGAAAGGTGGTGGTATTAGCCGTCAGATTTCAGGTTCAGTTCGTGAAGAATTGAAAGAAATGTTGGCCTCTTTAAATGTGCCTCGCGGCATGAGCGTGATTGTGCGTACTGCGGGTATTGGCCGTTCTCAAGAAGAATTACAACTTGACTTGCAACACTTACTCGACCTTTGGGCGCAAATCCAGAACACCGCAAGTTCAGGCCCATCACCAATGCTGGTTCATCAAGAAGCCGGTGTGGTCACACGTGCAATTCGTGACTACCTGCGTGATGATGTTGCTGAAATTTTAATTGACTCAGAGCAAGCCTATAACGAAGCCTATAACTTCGTAAAAGCCGTGATGCCACGTCAAATCGACAAACTCAAAACCTATACCTTAAATGAGCCTTTATTTGCTCACTTTGGTATTGAAAGCCAAATTCAAACTGCTTATGAACGTGAAGTAAAACTGCCTTCTGGTGGTTCAATCGTGATTGACCAGACTGAAGCTTTGGTTTCTATCGATATTAACTCGGCTAAATCAACACGTGGTCACGACGTTGAAGACACAGCGCTCAATACCAACCTAGAAGCCGCTGAAGAAATTGCCCGTCAATTGCGTTTACGTGATATCGGTGGTTTGGTGGTAATCGATTTCATCGACATGACCAAAGACCGCAACCAGCGCATGGTTGAAGCGAAACTGCGTGAAGCGACTCAAAGCGACCGTGCCCGTATCCAGTTCGGCCAATTGTCACGTTTTGGTTTAATGGAAATGAGCCGTCAACGCTTACGTCCATCGCTTGAAGAAGCCACTGGTTATGTATGCCCACGCTGTCATGGCACAGGTATGGTTCGTGACCTGCGCTCTCTCTCACTTTCTATCATGCGTAAAGTGGAAGAAATTGCCCTGCGCGAACGTCATGGTGAAGTGCAAGTTGAAGTTCCGGTTGAGATTGCAGCATTCCTATTGAATGAAAAACGTCACAGCCTGGTTTACCTGGAACAAACTTCTAATGTCCGTGTCACCGTGTTGCCTCACCCGCACCTGGAAACACCACATTACGAAATTTCCTACAATCCGGAAGGCTTTGCGCCAACCAGCTATGAACGTACTGAAGCAACCCGTTCTAGTGAAAAAGAATTGGGCTACGAAGCATCTGAATGGCATCTGGAAGAAGAACAGCAAGCGGCTCTCCAAGCTCAAGCGCCTGTTCAACAAGAGCGCGGCCATAAAAAGCAAAAAAATCAAGGATCACAACCTGCGTCTGCTCAAGTAGCAGCACCAGCTGCGCCAGCATCTAGTCCATGTGCCTGGTTAGAAAATCTGTTTGTACAAAAACAGGCAGCTACTGTAGACCAATCCCGTACTGCAAATAATGCCGCTGCTGCGATTGAGCAAATGGTCAATGCCGGTGCGGTAAGTCGTGGTCAATTGGGTCAGGTTACGACCGCTGTCTCTGCTCCAGCAGCCGCTGCAACAAGCAGCAATGCTTACTTGACGCCAACTGCTCCTGTAAGCCATAAACAGGAACAACGTGAAGTTGCAGATAAATATTCTGATAAAGAAGAAAAATCGCAACGTCACAATAAAAAACGTAGCAATAAGCCTAAAGAGCAACGTGAACAAACTCAGCACGACAATCAAGTGCATGAAGAAGTGGTTCAGGTTTCTCGCCAGGAACGTCAAGAGCGCCAAGAACAGCGTCAGGATTCACGTGAAAACAAGCGTCCGAACCGCCGTCAACATGCGGAACAACAGGCTGATAATCAAGCAGAACAAAATGCTGTTCCACGCCGTGACCGTCGCAACCAGCAACGTCCAGAGCGTCCAAATCGCCACCGCGATCAAAGCGTATTGAACGAACAGGCACAGCCTCAAGCTGCCACTCCTGCTGTTGTAAACGAACAACAACCTAAAGTCGAAGTGATTGATACACCTCGTCAGGACGTACTTCCAACGGCTTTAGTGGTGAATGTTGATCAGGCGAAAAGTGAAATCGTCGCGTTGAATTCAACTGCTGCTGTAGTTGCTGAAGCGCCTATCGCTTCTGCAGCACCGGTCGCTGCTGAAACTCAAGCTGCAGCAAGTGAAAAACCAGTGGTTGCTCAGGATGAAAAACCTGCTGCAAGCACTGAAATGCAAGAGTCGCACAAACCGCGTTCTGCAGACAAACGTGCCAGCAACGATCCGCGTATGCGTCGTCGCCATAAACGCGAAGCTCAGGCTAAACAGGCTCAAGCACCGAAGTTAAGCCCTTCTCAAGTGCCAACTTTAGGTCAATATACAGTGGGCAGTTTAATTCGCCATGTTTACGGTGAAGATTGTTCAGTACTGATTGAACAGTTTGGATTAATTCCAACCTTCAATCGTGCTTTGGTGAAATTCACCGAGCAGTATGCTGAGACGATCGCGCATCAAGCTACTGAAGCAGAAGCACCTGCACAGCCAGTGACTCGTGATGTTGCAGTTATCAAAGCTGCGCCTGAAGCAGAACCTGCACCTGTGCTTGATCTGACACCACCAAAACCGGCGTCTGACAACCGTGTAGCCAATGACCCACGTGAACGTCGCCGTTTGGCTAAACAGGCTGCTGAGCAAGCTTTAGAACAAGCGAAGCAAGCACACGAACCTGAAGCCGCTAAAGTTGTGCCTGAAACAGCTGCAGCTGAAGTGACTCCTGTGGCAGAGCAAGAAACTGTGACAGCAGAAGTGGTTGAGCCTGTGATCACTGACGCTCCTGCTGAAGCTGTCAGCGAAACCGTGGCCGAGGTTGCACCAGTGACCAAGCCAGAAGCGGTACAAGCTGAATTGGCAGTCGAAAACCAGCAGGATGTAACGGCAGAGCCTAAACCAGGAATTGAAAAAACTGAAGGTGAAGAAGCTGACAAACCTGTTCGCCCTCGTCGTCCTCGCGGTCGTCCACCAAAGAAAGCGACTCCTGCAAATGAGTCATAATTAGCTCTAATTTATCGAAATAAAAAAACCTAGTCATTTCGGTGACTAGGTTTTTTTTGATACTTTTGTCGGATTAGGTTGATTGCACTAGAATTAAACGATTAAAAGACAAGTGCGCAAATGACTGCAAGACTTAATTGCGAACAAAAGAGCGTATTGGATTACGAAAAATAAATAGGATTCACATGAACCAGACTACTCAGAGCGATCTTATCGGTATTGCGGATGTCGCAGCAAAACTCCCCCAGTTTATGGGTAAACTTCCTCATTTATTGAGCGGGCTTAAACAGGCCTATCTGCGTACACCGAATACTCCGGCAGGATTGGGAATTGCCTTTGAAAAGGCCGTTCAACGTAATCCGCAAGGTACCGCATTATTGTTCGAAGATCAAAAATTCAGTTATGAAAAACTGAATGAATGGGCCAACCAAATTGGCCACTTTTATTTGTCTCTAGGCGCAAAAAAAGGCGATGTGATTGCCGTGATGGTCGAAAACCGTCCGGAACTGATTGCCACAGTGATTGCCCTGGCAAAAATTGGTGTGACCGCCGCTTTGGTCAATACTTCACAGACCGGTAAAGCACTGACCCACAGTATTAATCTGGTCAAACCGATTGCTGTAATTGCAGGTGAAGAATGCCGCGCAGCAGTCGAAGAAGTTCGCCAGGATCTGGAACTTGCAGCAGACCGTTTCCACTGGTTTGCCGATCAACCCACTCAAACAAATGCAGGCACAGCACCTCAGGGTTGGGCCAATCTGGCTGAAAAAGTTGATCAATTTCCAAAATTCAATACGCCGACCACGCATACCATTCAGGGTAAAGATGGCTTGTTTTACATCTATACCTCTGGCACGACCGGATTACCGAAAGCCGTTATTTTCACCCATAGCCGCTGGACTTTGGCCTATGGTACCTACGGTCATGTACTGGATTTAAAACCCAATGATGTCATGTACTGCACACTACCACTCTATCACGCTACCGGTATTGTGGTGTGCTGGTGCGGAGTGATTGCCAGCAGTGCAACCTTGGCTTTACGTCGCAAATATTCAACCTCTTCGTTCTGGAAAGATGTCAAAAAATTTGATGCTTCCGCGATTGGTTATGTCGGTGAACTGTGCCGTTACCTGATGGATGCACCTCCATCTGAACTGGAAAAAGGCCATCGTGTTAAAAAGATGATCGGCAATGGTATGCGCCCGAATATCTGGGACAAATTCAAGGACCGTTTTGGCATCGAAGAAATCTTGGAGTTATATGCTTCAAGCGAAGGCAATGTTGGTTTCAGCAACGTGTTTAACTTTGACAATACTGTCGGTTTTTCCCCTACACCATATGCGATTATTGAATTTGACAAAGAAACCAACCAACCTGTGAAGGACGCCAAAGGCTGGTGTAAAAAAGTCAAAAAAGGCGAGGTCGGTTTGCTGGTGGGCAAAATTACCCGTCGTTCACCTTTTGATGGTTATACCGACCCGGAAAAGAATAAATCCGTGATTCTAAAAGACGTGTTTAAACAGGGTGATGCCTTTTTTAACACTGGCGACCTGGTTCGAGATATCGGCTTCCGTCATGCGCAATTTGTAGACCGTCTGGGCGATACGTTCCGCTGGAAAGGCGAAAATGTCTCCACAACAGAAGTCGAAAATGTGGTTAGCGAATATGAAAAAATTGCTGAAGCCGTGGTCTATGGCGTGGAAATTCCACATACCAATGGCCGAGCTGGCATGGCAGCCATTACCCTGAATGCCGATGCGGAATTAAGCGCCGCAGATTTGCAGCAAATGGCGACAGCATTTAAAAAATGCCTGCCTGCTTATGCCGTTCCGGTATTTTTACGTGTTCAGGCACAAGTGGAAACCACGGGCACCTTCAAATATCAAAAGAACAAGCTCAAAGAACAAGGCTTTGATCCCAATAAAACCGATGAGCGTATGCTGGTTTTACTGCCCAATGCCACAGAATATTGTGAATTAAGTGCAGAAATATTCAACAATATTCAAGCCTATCAATATCGCTTCTAATTTCAAAGCGAGTGTTTTTTGGCTAGATATAGCAAATTTGTTGTATTTATAATCAAACATCAACAAGTTTGCTAATTTTTACTTGCGCTCGTTTGATATCTTGCTACAATACGCTCCATCAAACGAAGTGGTGTTGAGAAAACTCTTTATTTTCTTGCACTGCACATTCAAGTCTAGCTTGAATGTTGGTTCAGGGTCGTTAGCTCAGCTGGTAGAGCAGCGGACTTTTAATCCGTTGGTCCCGCGTTCGAATCGCGGACGACCCACCACTTAATTTGATCAACCTAGAGATGGGTCGTTAGCTCAGCTGGTAGAGCAGCGGACTTTTAATCCGTTGGTCCCGCGTTCGAATCGCGGACGACCCACCATCTTTTAAAAGGCTTCTGACATGAAGCTTTTTTAGCTTTTAAAAAGCGTCTTTTGAATGGGTCGTTAGCTCAGCTGGTAGAGCAGCGGACTTTTAATCCGTTGGTCCCGCGTTCGAATCGCGGACGACCCACCATTCTTTCTTAGGGCTTCTTTCTGTACTACAATAGAAACGAAACCTGCAATATTCCGACCAAGACAAACCACACCGTTTCGGTTGATTCGCCATTCTCGAAATTTTGCTATATCGATGTTGCAAAATACAGTGCTTCAATGCACTTTTAAAAATCTTTGATTTTTTCTTGCACTCGGGTGAACCCTTAAAGCAATGCTTTAAGTTCACTAATCCTGACTCAGGGTTGTTAGCTCAGTTGGTAGAGCAGTAGACTCTTAATCTATTGGTCGAGGGTTCGAGCCCCTCACAACCCACCAGATTCCATGCTAATTCCGATCTGTTCCGGATCATATAAAAATGCGCCCTATAAGCGCATATTTTCTTATTAAAACTTTATTAATCACTTAGGGTCTGTTGACAATTCGTCTATGTTTGCGACTACGAGTATTTTTTAGAGGATACAAGGCGTGAACTACAAAATTTAGTCATTCTAAATGCGTAGTTCACAACGACGTAGCGTCAAAAAATACTCTAGTCCCGAAGGGTTGGGGCTAAAATTATCTCAAACTGCGTCATGAAATTTAAAAATGGAACCACCATTCTTTGCATTTCATTTTTACGATGTATACATCTCATTGCTCAATTTTGGCCTACAACGCAAGCCATTTATGAAATGTCAACAGACCCTAACTTATCTTGAGTTTATTTTTCTTTCTTTAACCGATAAGCCTGCTTGGGAAAAGGATTACCTTCAGCAAAATATTGTTTATTGATTTCTGTAGCATATGCAGTTTTATCCAGATTCATCACCAGATTAGACTGCTTATCCACATCATAAAAAAAATCCACACCACTTGAGCGATGTAAAATCACTTGATGGTATACCGGATCATAAGACCAACGATCCTGATGATAATACATATTTGAAGTATAGGTGATTTGCCCCGAATGAATCATGGTGCGATGAGCAGTGCCATCTTCAAGTAAATTCACCACAAAATCAGAACTCCCTCCTTTGCAATTCACAAAAGGATCATCGCAACTGATGGTGGTTTGATAACGGCCAATATAGGGCTCAGCAATTTTCGGAATTGTTTTTTTGATCTTTGACTCTGTTTGCTGCACAGGAATAGTTGCCTGCCCTGCCACATCTGTTAATTTTTTACCTTGAGTCGCTGCAGCTGCAGAAGTTGTGGTATCCATTTGTTTGGCCACAGAATCTTCTACAGGTTGCTGACAACCTGTCAATCCTGCAATAAGTACAACAAATATACATTGATGATAATCTGCTTTTAGCAACACCCATAGCCTCTCAAATCATAAATTTTTTTCGACTGCTTATGTATATATTCACTGACTGACAGGAATAATTAACAGGATTAATTCTATTGAAATGCAATTCACATGGTTGATTTTTATTGATATTAATCAACCTTTTTAAGATAACCGAATTTTAGGTCTCATTCCTAGCAATTACCAATATGCATTTACATAACTTAACTATTTTTTAGTATTTAGCACTTTAAAAATGGATATCGCATCTCCATCTTTTTATCATCACCAAATTTTTTAACTGTTTTGTTATTTTTAAGGAGACCTAGATGGCCAATGTTGGTTTATATCGCTCTAATCGCCAGAACATGATTGCCGGTGTAATGGGTGGTATTGCTGAACGTTTTGGTTGGAATGCTACTTTACTTCGCATTATTTTTGTCCTTGTTTCTGTCATGAGTGCAGCATTCCCGGGCATTTTAGTCTATCTGATTTTGTGGCTGGTGATTCCTAAACAGCCCTTTCTTATAGATCCAGCAGCAGGCTATCAAAATCCGGTTCGGACGGTAAATCAGGATGCTAATCCATATCGTTAAACACTGATCCTTTTTCGCCACGGCTTTTCCCCCAAAGAGTCGTGGCTTTTTTTGCTTTTGATTTATGCCACCAGATTCAATTGCTGATTTAATGCCGCAATCATATCGGCCCGGCTGATAATTCCAACCATGTGGTAATTTTCTACCACTGGAATGTAGTTAAATGAGCGTTCCACAAAATACGGAACCAAATCCTGAATCGGCTGCTCCGGTTTTACCGTTACGACTTGGCGTACCATAATATCCTTCACTTGCCGCTGCCAGGTGGTTCTTAAATCAGTCGCACGCTGAAACCATTCCACCACTTCATATAAAGCCAGCGTCCCCACCAATTGCTGCTGGGCATTCACCACCGGCAGACTCATTAAATTCATGTCCTTGAATTTATCCAGCGCGGAATGAATATCCTCATTTTCGTTCAGACTCATGACATCTTTGCTCATGATGTCCTGACATTTGAACTGACTTAATCCTCTGGCATTGGCTTTTTCCTGAGCCTTTAAAATGATTTTTTGCAGGTCATATTCACTAATATCCAAAAGCTCGGTTTGCTGACCCAGTGCTTCCTGAATATCTTGCGGTTGAATGGTGACTTTTTGCGTTGGTGTCGGGTCTTTGGAACGCTGATTCACTTGTGCCACTTGTGGATACTGTTTACCCAACACACGGTTAAACCCGATCGCAATCACCAGCAACAGCAGTGAATTTAACAACACCGGATAAAAGATAAAGTGATATCCCAACTCATGTACCGCTTCCCCACCCAGTACCGCAGTAATGGCCACGGCCCCACTCGGTGGATGCAAGGAATCTGTACTCATCATCAAAATAATAGCAAGGCCGACTGCCACACTAAACGCTTCTGTCAGGTTTGGAATATACATGGCGCAGGTCACCCCAATAATTCCCGCAATGGTATTTCCGACCACCATATTCCAAGGCTGTGCCAACGGACTGGCAGGCACGGCAAACAGCAATACCGATGAGGCTCCCATCGGCGCGATATACCAGGCATTGATATCGCCCAGCACCCACCAGCTGATCAAGGAAGAGAGCGCCAACCCCAGCAATGCACCAATGCCACACAACAGACGATCTTTTAAGGGAAGAATCTTGAAATTGGGCTTGAGGGTATTCAGCCATTCGCGTTGGGGATGGAACACAGTGCACCTTTTGTTATTTTGGGTGGAAGTTTGGAATTATAGAATGAGGTAATATAAAGGTGTATTTATTTTATATCTTTTCTAAATTCATTTTCCTACTTATGATGAGATAGATGCCACAAAAACCAATGATCTCAAACATTTAAAATAAACTAAAAAAGATGCTTAACTTATGCAACTTCTGTTTCGCCCTTTAGTTCAAAGCAAAAAACGTATTGCGCTCAATTTATTGCTCGCCCCGATAAATAGCTTCTTGTTCGTAGATTTACCTATTTTATTATTAGCGGCTGTATTCCAAGATCTCTACAATGAGATCAATATAGTCTTGAGTTTATACATTCTTATTTTTATCCCTGCTATCCTTTTCTATGTTTTATTCATTTATCCCCCACTGATCATTTACTTTTTGTTATTACAACATTTTAAATTCTTTCAATTATTCAGCATTATCCTAGGCGCTATTTTAGCCATTTTCATTTTTGCTTATAGCATAAGCCCTAATAACCTACTGAATTCAATTTATAAGTTTTCATTTTTTACCTTACCTACAGTCGGACTTTTTATCTTTTTAAGCCTGCGCAGTCATAGGGAAAATATCAAAAACAATGACATCTGATTGCGTAGATTTCATGGATACCCTTTGCCACTCACCGCCAAAATCCTTATACTTAGAGCCAATTTTTCTCTAATTTTAATGGATGCTACATGAGTCGCGCCATATCGCATATTGATACATTTCAAGGCTTAATTCTTGCCTTACAAAACTACTGGGCTGAACAAGGTTGTGTGGTGTTACAACCTTACGATATGGAAATGGGTGCAGGGACATTCCACACTGCAACTTTCCTTCGTGCTTTAGGGCCAGAAACATGGAACGCGGCTTACGTACAACCTTCACGTCGTCCCAAAGATGGCCGTTATGGTGAAAACCCGAACCGTTTGCAACATTACTACCAGTTCCAGGTGGTGCTGAAACCAAACCCGGACAACATCCAGCAATTGTATCTGGATTCGTTAGAAGCCATTGGTATTGATACCCTCACTCACGACATCCGTTTTGTGGAAGATAACTGGGAATCGCCAACACTGGGCGCTTGGGGCTTAGGTTGGGAAGTTTGGCTCAACGGTATGGAAGTGACTCAGTTCACTTACTTCCAGCAAGTGGGCGGTGTTGAGTGTTACCCGGTAACAGGCGAAATCACTTACGGTCTTGAACGTCTGGCCATGTACCTGCAAGGTGTAGACTCAGTTTACGATCTGGTTTGGACCAAAGGTCAGTTTGGTACAGTGACTTACGGTGACGTATTTCATCAAAACGAAGTTGAGCAATCGACCTATAACTTTGAATATGCACCAGTCGACAAGATGTTTGAACTGTTCGACTTCTATGAAGCTGAAGCAACACGTTTAATTGAAGCTGAACTTCCACTGCCAGCCTATGAACAGGTGATCAAAGCATCGCATAGCTTTAACTTGCTGGATGCACGCGGTGCGATTTCGGTGACTGAACGTCAACGTTACATTTTACGTGTACGTACTTTGGCGCGTTCAATCGCAACAAGTTATGTGGCAGCACGTGCGAAACTTGGTTTCCCGATGGCGGAACCACACCTACGTGATGAAGTGCTTGCACAGCTAAAAGCACAAGTTGAAGCAGAAGCACAGCAAGGTTAACAATTTGATAAAACAATAATGAAATGGAAGTGAAGCTATGCCAAGTGTGACCATTGAAGTAAGACGCGAATATACAGTCGAGCAAGAAATTGCCATTATTGAAGCGGTTCAATCTGCTTTGGTGACACACTTTAAGATTCCTGAAAAGGACAAGCACATTCGCTTCTTTGCTCATTTACCGCATCGTTTTGCCTGTCCACCGCATCAAGATCAACCTGAGTTTTACACTCAAATTATTATTGATGCTTTTGCTGGGCGTTCTGTTGAAGCAAAACGCGCACTTTATCAAGGTATTGTAGATAATCTTAAGTTGCTTGGTATTCCACCGACCTATGTCACCATTATTGTGCGTGACATTCCTCTGGAAAATTGGGGAATCCGTGGAGGACTGGCAGCCTGTGATGTTCCTTTAGGATTTAAAGTTGATGTTTAAATCAACTGAATTTGATACATCGACATTTAAAGAAGACATTTGAAAATGACACATACAGTTTTATTTGAACTTGGTTGTGAAGAACTTCCACCAAAAAGCTTAAAAAAATTACGTGATGCGCTGCAAGCAGAAACCGTTAAAGGCTTAAAAGATGCTGGCTTAGCGTTTGATTCAATCGAAGCTTATGCAGCACCACGTCGTCTTGCGCTTAAAATTGTCAATGTTGATGGCGCACAAGCAGACACACAAAAACGTTTTGATGGCCCTGCTAAACAAGCAGCATTTGATGCGGAAGGCAACCCAACCAAAGCGCTTGAAGGCTTTATGCGTGGTCAAGGCATTACTGTTGATCAAGTATCGACTTTCCAAGCAGGTAAAGTTGAAAAAGTTTGCTACTTAAAAGATGTCAAAGGTCAAAGCCTTGACGTTTTACTGCCACAAATTTTACAAACGGCTTTGGACAATCTTCCAATTGCAAAACGTATGCGTTCTGCGGCAAGCCGTACTGAATTTGTACGTCCGGTGAAATGGGTTGTGTTGTTGAAAGATAACGATGTGATTGATGCAACGATTCAAGATCACAAAGCAGGCAACCTGACTTATGGTCACCGTTTCCATGCACCTGAAGCCATTACTTTGGCAAATGCAGAAGAATATCTACCGAAGTTAAAAGCAGCGCACGTTGTGGCTTCATTTGAAGAACGTCAAGCGATCATCAACGAGCAAGTGAAAGCACTTGCGGATGAAGTGAATGCGATTGCGATTGTACCAAGCGATCTTCGTGACGAAGTGACTGCATTGGTTGAATGGCCTGTTGCGCTTCGTGCCAGCTTTGAAGAACGTTTCCTTGCTGTTCCTCAAGAAGCACTCATCACCACGATGCAGGACAACCAAAAGTATTTCTGCTTGGTAAATGCTGACAACAAACTTCAACCTTACTTTATTACCGTTTCAAACATTGAGTCTAAAGATCCGACTCAAATTATTGAAGGGAATGAGAAAGTTGTTCGACCGCGTTTGTCAGATGCTGAATTCTTCTTCTTACAAGATCAAAAGCAGCCGCTTGCGTCGCGTAAAGAGAAACTGGCAAACATGGTATTCCAGGCAGAGCTTGGCACACTATGGAACAAGTCTGAACGTATTGCGAAATTGGCTGTAGCATTAGCGCCGATCACTGGTGCGAAAGCGGAAGATGCAGAAAAAGCTGCCTTGCTTGCAAAATGCGACTTAACCTCTGAATTGGTCGGTGAATTCCCTGAACTTCAAGGTATTGCGGGTACTTACTACGCACGCATTGAAGGCGAAAATGACGAAGTTGCTGAAGCACTAGGTGAACAGTATTTACCTAAATTCGCTGGTGATGTATTGCCAAAAACCAAAACCGGTACTGCGGTAGCGCTTGCTGATCGTCTTGATACTTTGGTTGGTATTTTCGGGATTGGTCAGGCACCTACAGGTTCTAAAGACCCGTTTGCACTACGTCGTTCTGCAATTGGTATTTTGCGTTTAGTGACTGAAAACAATCTTGATGTGTCTTTAGAAGATTTAATCAAGTTGGCTTTGGCTGCTTATGGCGATGTATTGAAAGACCACGACAAGACTTTGGCAGATGCGGTTGCATTCCTTGAAGGTCGTTACCGTGCGAAATACGAAGACCAAGGTGTTGCGGTTGACGTGATTCAAGCGGTTCAAGCCTTGTCGCCAAAATCTCCACTTGATTTTGACAAACGCGTAAATGCGGTGAATCACTTCCGTGACCTGCCTGAAGCTGCTGCGCTTGCGGCTGCGAACAAACGTGTTGCCAACATTCTGGCGAAAGAAGCTGAACCTACAGGTGCTGTGGTTGAGGCAAATCTGGTTGAAGATGCTGAAAAAGCATTGTTCGCTGAACTTGCGAAAATCACACCTGTGGTTGAGCCATTACTTGCTGCGAAAGACTACACAGAAGCACTTTCTAAGTTAGCTGCACTGCGTGCCCCTATTGATGCGTTCTTTGACGGTGTCATGGTGATGGCAGATGATGCAGAACTGAAAGCAAACCGTTTGCGTTTACTTGCTCAATTACGTGGTTTGTTTACCAGTGTTGCAGATATTTCAGTGTTGCAGCACTGAGCCATAATTGCTTGAAAGTTAAAAGAAACCCCGCTATAAATTAGTGGGGTTTTTTAATAGATAAATAAAATGCAAGCTAACTATAAAGTTTATGATTTTGAAAAAAGTCGTGAAAGGATAGATGAAATATTAGACTCTTCCGATAATAATTATCAAGAGAGTAATAAAGTACCTAGTATTGATGATCTAACGTATAACAATGGCTATCATATAAATTGCTCTGCTCTATTTATTGATTTACGTGGTTCAAAAGAACTAGCTACTAAACATCAAAAAAAGGTCTTAGCAAAAATATATAGAGCATATATTTCCGAATTGGTTGCTCTCCTCAACGGTAATCTAAATATCCAGCAAATCTATATTGAGGGTGATTGTGTTTGGGGGGTATTTAATACTGAAACAATTGTTCAAATCAATGAGGTATTCAATACAGCTGCTAAAGCTAATTCACTAATTCATACTTTAAATATAAAACTTAAGAAAAAAAATTATACTCAGCTTAAAGTTGGTATTGGACTTCATTATGGGCAAGCTTTAGTTATAAAAGCTGGCTATAAAGGTAGTGGTATCAATGAAGTTACTTGGATTGGTGAGCTAATTGGAAAAACGGCTCAATATTGCAATGATGCTAACAAAGGATGGCGCAAACCGATCATTCTTTCTGATGTTTTCCATCAAAATTTAAATGATGACAACAAAAAATTATGTAACAAAGTACCTTATACGGATTTTCATGAGTGCGACGTTATAAATACATTGATGGATACATGGGTTCAAGACAATGGATAAACTTGATTTTCTTCATTCAGCTATCCAAGACACTCAACAAAATATTCGTGCTGTAGATTTTAAAATCGGAGCTTTATTAGCAGGCTCTATCGTTCCCTTTCCTCAAATACGAGACATTTTTAAGTTCTTCCTAACGAATGATCTTTGGTGGCAACACGCTATTGCAGCTATTATTTTTGTAATTTGGCTAGCCATAGTTCTTATTCTACTTTCTGCATTATCAGCAATTGATAACCCAGCCAAACATATTAAAGATAATACAGATCAAAATGGTCTTTACTTCAATGGTGGTTTATTTCAATTTAAATTAATAAATATATTTTGGCGAACAAAGAACTTTGCCTCAAAATCTGTCCAAGACTACAAAAATGAAATTGAAGATGTATCTCTAGATATTTCAAAAGAATTAGCTTATGAACATTTAAAGCTAATCTATATTCGTGATCTAAAAGTTTTCCGCTTACGACACGCGATAGTATTAATTTTTGTACTCATTATAGTTGGGTCTATAAGCTTTCTATCTGCTCCAAATACGAAAAAAATTGATGTCGTAAATCAAGATATACAACATCTTCAACCCAAACAATATTTAGACTATTTGTTATAGCCAATAATTCATCAATTCCCTATACTCAAACTAACAACACTCAACAAGAAAGAATCATATGAAATTTAAAACGATTATTTTGACAGGTCTTGCGGGTATTGCTCTTACGGCGTGTACAACTGCTCCTAAAATCCCACAACTGGAAACTGGTGTTCTACAAGAAGTTGAAAACCTGGATGTCTATCCGGATACCACCAACAACAAAGCCAAACTGACTAAATTTTTCGACAAATGCGTGATTGAATTTACCGGCAACCTTGCCGCAGGAAAATCGGTAGAACAATGGTCATTTAAAGGTTTAACCCTCATGTCCGGTGGCGCAGCAACCTTTGCTAAGGACGGGACAAGCACCGCACAGAACTTTGACCTGAATGCTCCGGAAGTGAAAAAGAACTTCCTTGCCCTGCGCAACAACTTCCATAAAGATGCTTTGGCACAATGTGACTAATCTCATCAGGAATCATCGGCTCAACTTTGACCCGGTGATTCTGCCCTTCTCAGCATCGCCCTGTATTACGTTTATCTATCATCCTTTATAGAGCTCACTCAATCCATCTCTCCATTACCCAAACTTTAACGTCAATTCAAATTCCTTTCACTGTGCACGGAATTCAGTGTGCTTAAACCTGCATTTGTATCTGAAAAAATCCTGATTTTATAAAACTATCAAGGATTCAAAATCTTAACCAATTGCGATTGTAAATCATTTTCACATACACGGAATGAATGTTAATTCGCTGTTGCTAAAACGTTTGAATTTATTCTCAAGTGAATGATTTCCCTATTAAACCGAATATGATAGTTAACTTATGACTCGGAGACATTCGGGTTCTGTCATACAGGATAAATCGCGCTATGAAAACGATCAAAACAACATTGACCGCAGCTATCCTTTTAACCACTTCCTTGGTTTTGACACATACCGCCGTTCAGGCAGCAAATAATGTCAAAGCAGAACCAGGTACTAAAAAAGTCGATCAGGCGGCAACAAAAAACACCCATACCACTCGAGCTGCCAGCAAAAACTCTTCAGCAAATAACAAGAACCTTGCTGGTGAAAAAGCTCAGAACAACAAAGAAACTAGTTCACACCCAAGTAATATGGATATTAACGGTCAAACTCATGCTGAGTTAGAAAATATGACTGGACGCCCTCATTCAGGTTTTTCAACCAAAACATCTGAGTAATCAATCAACCTTTTAAACCAGCCCCTAAAAATGCTCATCTCTATGAGCTTTTTTTTTGATGTGTATTTTGAGGTGTATATCGTCTTTATCCTAAATGTAATGAATCTGTATTAATTTCGCCAAACTTCACATTTCAAGCAAAACTAGCCCTTAGAATAAAATTCTATAGATGATGACAAGACTTTTAACGATCTCTAAAACAGGAATAACACTCACAATGAAAATGATGAAGACGATATTGATAAGCAGCACCATTTTGGCAACTACTCCCCTTTGGGCTCAAACCACCACTGCAACTGAAAGCACTGCCAGCCAAACTCAGGTCGCACCTTATGGCGATAATCCCAATATTTTTAAGGTACTAGGACATAAGGCACAGCAAAGCCTAGAGAACACGGCGGAAAAAGTGGATCATGGATTACAGAAAGGCGTCGCCAAAGTTAAGCCAAAAGTTGAAAATGCCTGGGAAAACAGCAAAGAATTCGCAACTGAAAAATCAGAAATGGCCAAAGAAAAAACTCAGCAAGCGGCAGTGAGCGTCAACAAAAAACTCAATGAAACCAAAGATACTATTTTAGGTAGCCCAAATGATCAGCCAGCACCTATTGTTTCTCGTCCTTTAAGCCAGTCCTCAACAGAAAGTTCATCTGTACCAGTGCAACCGGCAAGTTAATACACTGCAAACCGTGCAGTAAGCACTTATTAAAGTCCGAAACCTCTGTCTTAACGATAGAGGCTTCATTGTATGGATCAAAATTGATTGAGATCAATCAATTCACCTGACGAATGGGTTGTCCTGCTTTAAAGGCAGTTACATTTTCCAGCATCTGCTGCACAATGCGTTGTCGTGCATCTACACTACCCCATGCACTGTGCGGGGTAATAATTAAATTTGGAATATCTTCTAACAACAATACATTGCCATCCTTCGGTGGTTCCACCGTGAGTACATCGGTTGCTGCCCCCGCAATTTTGCCTTGTATCAAAGCCTCGGCCAGCGCCGTTTCATTGACAATGCCGCCACGCGCACAGTTAATTAAAAATGCGCTTGGTTTCATGGCATCAAAAGCCTGAGCATCAATTAAATCACGGGTGTCATCGCTTAAAGGACAATGCAGGCTAAGAAAATCTACTTGCGGCAACAACTCAGCAAAAGGCACTCGCGTTGCATCACCTGGACGCTTGGGTAATGAGCCAACTAATATCTTCATGCCAAAGGCTTGTGCCAGTTTGGCAACCGCCTGACCCAATTCACCATAACCAATAATACCCAGCGTCTTTCCGGAGAGCTCGATAATCGGAAAATCCAGCAGACAGAATTGCGAGGCTTTATTCCATTGCCCCTGTTTTACTGCACGATCATATTTGAGTAATGAGGTTGCTAAAGCCAACATTAGGCTGAGCGTATGCTGTGCTACCGCTGCCGTGCCATAACCCTGACAGTTGCACACCACAACACCCTGCTCACGCGCCTGAACCAGATCAATATTATTGGTGCCGGTGGCAGAAATTAAAATCAGTTTTAAGGCTTTACATTGCTGAAGGGTGGCGGCATCCACGACCACTTTATTACTGATCACGACGTCAGCATGTTGCACCCGTTCCAGCAACTGTGCAGGAGTGGTCGTCGGGAACAGTTCAAGCTGATCGAATGCAGCTTCAAGCGCACTGAAGTCCAAATCATTTTTATCAAGTGAAGCATAATCTAAAAATACGGCTTTCATGCGGCTATCCTTGGCTGAGTTTGAGGGAGATCTAAATGATTACCCAGACATTAGAAGCCAGATTTGGGCTCTTTTTCAACTCAATTTAAGCGCTAAAAATATAAAACCCACTATTTAGTGGGTTTGTTGATATGCAGTTGAATCGACTTCCTGATTTCATAAAACACGTAAATTGCTAAGGTAAAGACCAGTAGCAATCCCCCGCCCATAATAATATAAGTCCCTTCCGGACTTTGGGCAAATGTATATGAAGGTAAAGTGATTGTGATCAAAGTAAGTAGCACAGCAGGGAGAACATCATGTTTCATCCTTAGGCACCTGTTATTGTTTATTTTTAAATATAAAGCCGATTAAATCTGCCTTATATTTCCTATCTTAGTCCGATTAAAATATAAAGCAAGAGATTAAAATTTAAACAAACATCATGTTTATTTTAAACCATAACATGCAGCCTAAAAGCTTAAGGCTGCTCCGGTTGAGTGATAAATTGTGTAGTTTCAGGCGTATCCTCAATAAAGTTATGACCGCCATATTCATTATTACTCAAGTTTAGATGCTTATAGCTCAGCACATAATAATCACTATATTTTTTAATGATTAGCGGATGCATGCCCACTGCTAAAGGCTCTTGTTCCTTAAACAGTTTCATCACTTCCCGGTCATTCATCGCCACAATATAACGCTCATCATTCAGGCTAATTTGCAGCAAACCACTGCCTTTGGCAAAAACCGGAATCAGGAATTTATGATTCAAGGCAATCGCACTGGCGGCATAACTTTCAATCTTCTGGCTAATGACATTAAATACCAAGCCATGTCCAAAACAATCCATTAACTGGCTGCGATTTTCCTGCGGCAAATTGACCTGAATGCCCAGTTTCAATAAATCTTGCTGACTGACTTGCTTGTTGCTGAGCAATTCTCTTAATAAATTCTGCTTTAATTTAGAATCAAAAAACTGGTTATCCAGCTGCAAATCATTATTGACCAGAATCGAGCCCAAGGCATCGCGATGGCGGGGCAACAGGTTTTCAATGACCTTACGATAATAAAATTTGCTGTTCTTTTTGACCTGACGGATTTTTTTATAAAAATAAATCGCATCAAATTCATGCAGAATAAAATCACGCAGCAATTCGGAACTGGCCAGGACCGCAATAGCATCGTGCCCGGTAAATGGTAAATTCAGGGTCTGAATTTTAGGCAGTACCTGCTCCAGTTTTAAATAATGCGCACGATCTTCCGGACAGTAGGGATCATAGACCACGATATATTCACGTTCAGCCGCAACATCCTCTGCCTTAATACACATATTGGCATTGATTTCAGGATGATAGAACATGTTATAGCGCGGGTCTTCGACATCTGCCGGATTGATGGAATACTGCGGAACCAGAGCCACCACCCGCTTCAAGTCCAGCAGGTTGGAATACTTGATTACGGCATAGCCACCCATTGAACCGCCATAACCGATCCGGGTTTTGAACGGCGCAATCAGCTCCTGAATCTGGGCCAGCATGGCCCGCATGGAACTTTCTGGAAACCAGGATTTCTGTTTGGGCATGATGCCAATCACATTAAAGTGATATTTAAATAGCGATTTCTCGGCATTAATGGACAGGCCTTTGGCGCGGGTGATCAAATCGCCAAATGAGAAAATCAACTCATCCGATGAGCCTTTGAGAAAGATTACACGAATCTGTTCGTCTTCAAAAATAATGTGTTTATCCATTTCCACACCGAGGCAAATCGGCCCTTGTTATGACAGTCAATGAAACAAATAGACATTGCCTATTTACGAAAAGCGAATATGTTATTTTATAGATGCTCAGCAGATTAAAAAGCGCAAAATATGACACAATCACTCCATCCCGCTGCTCAAAAAGGCTTCAGTTCTGCCGCTGAACTTTATCAACAGGTGCGCCCGAATTATCCACAAGATATCGTGCCTTGGCTAGCCCAGCAGATTCAACTGAATCAAAATTCAAAAGTGATAGATCTTGGCTCCGGTACTGGCAAATTCTTACCTTATCTGCAACAGCTGACTTCACACATCCTTGCTGTTGAACCTATTCCTGCCATGCTTGAGCAGTTAAGACAGGCTTATCCGGAGATTCAGACATTACAGGCCTCGAGTGAACATTTACCTATTCTGGCAAATAGTATAGATGCAGTGATTTGTGCACAGTCATTTCACTGGTTTGCCAATCTTGAAACATTAGGGCAAATTCATCAAGTCTTAAAATCTGAAGGGCATTTAACCTTGATCTGGAATCAGCGCGATGTGGATATTGATTGGGTCAAAGCACTCGCCGATCTGATTGAACCTTTGGAGGGTAACACCCCGCGTTATCATAGTGCTCAGTGGAAACAGGTCTTTGAAGATCAATCCCTGTTTCAGTTGGCCAATACTGCCATTTTTCGGCAGCAACATATTGGCACTGTAGAACAGGTGGTTTCTAAACGGCTGCTGTCCACCAGTTTTATTGCCGCAATGCCCGAACATGAACAACAACGCTTAAAAACTCAATTTGAACAGATTGTTTTAAAGTACACAGGCAAACAACCGCAGGAGGAAATTGCATTTCCCTATATCACCTATGCCTATGACTTCAAGAAAATAGATCAGAAATAAAGGAGCCATCATGATAAAACTTCAATTCAAACAATTGGGTCTTCCAGTTTTACTCTGTTCAGGTTTACTCATGAGTGCCTGTAACAATAGTCAGGATACAGCATCTCAAAGCGATAAAATTCAGCCTGATGATAAAGTAATGCAGGAGTTAATTACCGAACCGGTGAAGGCTTTCGAAAAAACCCCAAATGATCAACACGATATTGCTTTACTCACTGATTTTGACACACGGTTTAACCAGATGAGTGATGAAATGGAAGATGAGCTGGTGAAAATGCATGATGAAGGGTCATTGACCGATGAATTTGCTCATAACCGTAAGCGTGACAATATTCAGTCAGCGTTGAATATGTTGAAAGACCTGAATCTCAAAACCGAGCAAGGGCGTTATATTCAGGGCTTAATTGCAAAATATTGGCAAAATCAGGCTGAACTATATGATGCACATAAAGACAGCAAAACTGAAGAAATAAAAAATTCAGCAGATCAAGTCAAAGGTTTAGGTGAATTTTTACATGCACAAGAACAACTGGAACACTGGCAGTCTCAATACCCAAAAGCAGCGAAGGCCAAAACCACTGAAACGGCCTCATAAAAAAGGGATCTGTGGATCCCTGATTAGAAAAAGGTGATTTGTTTAAGGTCGCTCAGCATATTGTGGCAGGCCATCACAAATCGTATCCCACTCTGCCTTTGACGCCACAAAAATATGCTGCGTCGGTTTTTGCTGCAATGGCGTATCCAGTGTGCCAATTCGCAAACGATACAGATCCGGTGTTTCAGCCTTAATACTGATCATCGGTGATCCACAATCACTGCAAAAACAGCGCTGGGTGGTTTCAGTAGACTGAAATTTTTTCAATAAATGCTCACCTTGTACAATCTTAAAGTCGGCTTTACGAATCGGGGCATTGGTGGCAAATGCACTGCCATTGGCCTTACGGCAGCGCTGACAATGACATTGCACAATCTCCCCAATTTCACCGTGAATTTCATAGCGCAAACCGCCACACAAACAACTTCCTGTATATCGCTTCGGTTCAGACATATCGACTTCTTTTAATCAAAATGAGCCTTAACTTAACATGTCTCAAATTCATCGTTCACAGTTTGCACAATTATTTTTTCTCAGCAAGATAAGCATGCACCCCTTCAGCGGCAGCACGACCTGTCGCAAAACACGCCGTTAATAAATAACCGCCAGTTGGTGCATCCCAATCCAGCATTTCCCCACAACAAAACACCTGCGGATTTGACTTTAATTGCAACTGATTGGACAAAACTTCGCGTTTCACCCCACCGGCACAGCTAATCGCCTCTTCAATCGGGCGAAAACCAGTTAAAGGAATAGCCAAATGTTTAATCTGCTGGGCCAAAGCCAGTGGATCATGCCATACATCTTTCGCCACCAGTTCACGTACTAAACTGGCTTTGGCGCTATCCAGTCCTGCTTTACGCCAGACATTACTCAGCGACTGTTTTTTACTCGGTTGTAACTTCTGGGCAAGTTGCTGAATGCTTTGGTCGGGCAGCAAATCCAGATACAGTTGCATGGCCTGCCCCTGTTTCACCTGCTGACGCAGTGCCCGCCCTTGTTTGTAGATCAGCCCACTTTCCAGACCATAATGCGTGATGACAATATCGCCCATGGTTTTCGTTTGTTCACCCACCCAAGCAGCTACCCGTTTTAAGGGCTGACCAAATACCGGCTGCATAAACGTGGACCAGACGTGTTCCACCCCTGCATTACTGGCTTGAAAGGATTCAATTTCATCAGTATCCAGCCATTGTTGCCAGGCGCCATCACTGCCCAGACGTGACCATGAAACCGCACCACAGGCCATCACAATGGCATCAAAAGGCAGTTGCATAGCCTGTTCAGTAACTAAATTTTGAACGTGCAGTGTAGCGTCTGCCAAGCCTAAACATTGATGGCGATAGTGAAATTTCACCCCTTCCTCAGTTAAGCGCTTTAACCAGGCACGCAGTAGCGGCGCGGCTTTCATTTCAACCGGAAACACCCGACCGGAGGAACCGATATAGGATTCAATGCCCAAGCCTTTCATCCACTGCTGAATCCACTGGGCATCCCATTGCTTGATCCAGGGTGCAAGCCATTCAGCTTGATCATAGCGCTGAATAAACTGTTCAACCGGTTCAGCATGGGAAATATTGAGACCGGTTTTTCCGGCCATCAAAAATTTACGTGCAGCCGAAGGTTTCTGCTCAAAAACAGATAGCTCATAATCGTACTGGCTTAAGACTTCCGCAGCCATCAATCCCGCAGGGCCTGCCCCAATAATCGCAACACGCTTTTTCATGGCAGGCTCATTCAGCGTCTTGAGAATCGTGGGTTAAGGCCATAGCTTGCGCTGAATTTTGACCTTGCAAAGGCTGAAAATCATCAAAACGGGTCGTATAACCTTCAGGTTTACTGATGATCAGTTGCTGACACAATTCACCGCGCTCCAAATACTTAATTTCAAAATGGGTGCGTGCCGATGTCGCTGGAATGACTTCTTTAATAAAAGGCAATTTCCAGACATCGATTAACTGTTGCTGTGCTTCTGCGATATATTCAGGAATATTACTAGCCAAAGTCACCGTTCCACCGACCTGTAAACGCGACAGTAAAAATTCAAAAAATGGCATATTTAACCAGCGCTGTGCCGGATTATGTGGTTCAGGATTGGGATATAAAATAAAAAACTGCTGGATTTGCTGCGGTAATAACGCATGCACAATCCAAGGCATGGCATCGGCATGAATGACCTGTAAATTAGTTTGACCTTCAAGGGCATGCTGCTTTTGCATGGCCAGATATTTTTCACGTGTCCGCTCAATTGCAATCAATTTCTTTTCAGGATTTTGCGCTGAAAATAGCAAGGCATGTTTACCTTTGCCTGCCCCAATTTCCACACAAACCGGCTCAGGAGAAATCATTTGAAAATCACGTGGCGCATGCATACGCTGTGCTTGAAATTGACGAATTGGCATAATCAGATCAAACTAACAAAAATCCGCTCAAGTCTAACAAGAGCAACTGTATTTGCCTAATCGAATCCTTGTTTTTATATGGAGAATCAAATGCCCCGTACTTTTCCTTGTCCGCGTTGTGGCAAACAGACCACTTGGGAAGACAATGAATTTCGTCCTTTTTGTTCTGAGCGCTGCAAAATGATTGACTTGGGAGCTTGGGCAAATGATGAATATAAACTGCTGACTCAAGATGCGCCACAAGCAGAAGACAGTGGTGAAAATGATCCCTTTTAAAGTGTAGTTTAGAGAATAGACCGGTCGCATAAATCATTCATGTGACCAGAACATAGAAAAGAGTTCCTCTACGGGATATATGAAATGACACGGATGCCACGCAACCTTATCCCTTGCATTGCACGTTAAAGCAGTACTTAGGCTTGATTCAGAAATTCATCTATAGGGAACAAAAGGTTTTTGCGGAATTAAAATATATTTTAAAATATTGATTTTATTAAGAAATATAAATATTGCCTAGGCAAAAAAATGATCAAGAACTGGCAGCATACCAATTTAAAATTTCGGATTTTGGACATTTTTAAACAATAATATAGCCAATAAAAGGATATCCACGGACCTTAATCAAAAGGATTCGAATCCATCTTTTTATATTCTAGAGCCAATAGAATAATACAAAAAATCAGCAAGATACCAACTGCTGTAATCAGTAAATCCTGATGATAGAAACCAAATCCTAGACACAGCACTACACCCACACTAAAGATTAATAGTACTGCCTTGATCAGCCAAAATTTCATCTCTACTCCCAATCCATTGAAATAATTTGAATTACCGTGATCTAATCAGCTTTTTAAATGGAAAAGAATGAAATGTCTAGCATATTGTATAAAAATAGTTTCTTTATTTTTCAATATGTAATTAATTTTGATCTAAAAAAACGATTAAAAAACATTCTTTTTATACATGGTCAAAATGCTCATTCATCAATAAAAAGAATAACCACTGCACAATTTTTAACCTATACTCAAGACATAAAAATAATTTTGACCTGAGAACACCTTAGAGCCACCAAACAAATATCTGGGTTATCCAAGCGTCAAATCAAACTGCTAGATCTTAATTATTATCTGGCTCATAACTATAAAAAAAGGAAATGGCTATGGAACTTTGGTGTTTAAAAATTTTATTTTTTCTATTTGCCACTTTAAGTATGGTCGCGTTTAGTTTCGGCTTCTATATTCATGACGGCATTATTATTGCGATTGGACTGTTATTTGTTTTTGCCACATTTATCATTACGTTAGAACTTAAACAATTAAGAAGCAGCCCATTTCAAAGAGATTGATGAACAGCTTTCATCAATCTCTTTACCACGATCTTAACCCGCTTTGCCTGCCATAAAAGGATTATGCTGTTTTTCAAAACCGATGGTGCTTAATGGTCCATGTCCTGAAATAAATTGCGTTTCATCCGGCAAGCTAAAGCATTCACGTTGAATGGAATCAAGCAATTGCTGATGATTACCACGCGGGAAATCAGTACGTCCAATCGAGCCTTTGAACAAGACATCACCTGTCCATAGCAGACCATAGTTGGAGTTATAGAACATGACATGCCCTGGGGTATGACCCGGTGCGAAGCGCACTTCAAATTCTTCTTCGCCCAGTTTTAAAACTTCGCCACCTTCCAGCCATTGATCAACATCCACTTTTTCCGGAATAGGAAAACCGTAGCGCTGAGATACTTCCTGAATCATGTCCAACCAGAAAGCATCTTCTTTATGCGGGCCAATCACCGGTACAGACCAGATTTTTTTCAAGGCCCCTACCGCACCAGCATGATCCAGATGACCATGGGTCAGCCATAACGCTTTCACATTTAGCCCCAAGGCCTCAACTTCAGCTTTTAATTTTTCAGGCTCGCCACCTGCATCAATCAAAATTGCTTCTTTGCTGTCACTATCCCAGACGATAGAACAGTTTTGCTGAAATGCCGTGACAGGGACAATTTTAACTTGCAGCATAATGATGAAACCTCAAAAAATTAGTGAGCCAATGTTTGCGTTAATGCATCCAGATTAGCCTGAAGTAAAGTCGTGAGCAATGCGATGTGATCTTCACGATCATTTAAGGCTGCAATATAAGCATACTGTTCGCCGCCGGCTGACTTAAAGGTTTCGGCATTTTGCAGCGCGAGCTCTTCCAGCGTTTCCAGACAGTCTGCAGAAAAGGCCGGACTCAGCACCTGAACCGATTTCACCCCTTGCTTGCCCCACTCTTCAAGTAAGGCATCGGTATAGGGTTTGACCCACTCCTGTTTACCAAAACGCGACTGGAAACTGATGGCCCATTGATCATCCGATAAACCTAATTTATCTGCCAATAACTGTGCAGTCCTGCGGCAGCGGTCTGCATAGGGATCACCTTTATCTGCATAGGGCTGCGGAATACCATGGAAAGACATCAAAAGTTTTTCAGCTTGTCCGTGTTCTGCCTGAAAGTCGCGGACACTTTGCGCCAAAGCCTGAATAAATGCAGGGTGTTGATAATAATCACGAATAATCGACAGGCCCGGCAAATTACGCTGGGTCAAAATCCACTTCGCCACAGCATCATACAAAGGTGCGGTAGAGGTGGCTGAATACTGCGGAAATAAGGGCAATAAAATGATGTGATCTTGTGGATCATGAGACAAGGTATTTAAGGCGGCATCAATACCCGGATTGCCGTAAGTCATGGCCGGAATCACATTAAGTTCAAAGTCTGGATACTGTCCTGAAAATGCCTTTTGCACAGCCGCCACTTGATGCAACAATATTTCGCGCATTGGCGAGTCATTCTGCCAGACCAGTTCATAAGCATGCGCCACGCGCTTGGGACGAAAGGGTAAAATGAACAGTCGCAGAATCAGTTGCCAAATGGGTTTTGGAATTTCAATCACCCGCTGATCAGAAAGAAACTGCTTCAGAAAACGACGTACCGCCGCAACAGTGGGTTCGTCTGGCGTACCCAAATTGGCCAAAATAATGGTGACTTTCGTTTTAGGTGCAGATGACATCAAACCCTGTTCCAATGAAATATACTGCTTTACTTTAACAGTTTTCTACACGTTCTCTATATGGATTAAAACGCAGATTTAAATTGGAAAACGCGATCATTATCTAGCAAATTACTTTCAAGTAACTTTTGACCTTTGGGCGTCAATTGCCACAACATGCGTTGACGATCATCCCGACCCGATTGAATAATCCAGTCATTTTGACGCATTTGCATTTTAATACTGTGCAAGGCACGAATATTAATCTGGGCACGAGCAACGGCATGGGCGCGTGGCATTTCTATACGGGCATCGGCCAAACCGGTATCATTTAAATAATCATTGATACATTTAGAGAAATATTCTTCCGGAGTAGGATTAACAAACATCGTTCCCAAAATGCCAAGTAACTGTGCCCAAGTCAGTTTTTTCTGAATTTTCAGTTCTTTAAAATTACCGTCTTGGTAAGCATGCATACGATATTCAAAAGAAAATAACTCGTGCATGGAAACTTTTGGTAAAGACAGGAACGGATCTACTTCACGTTTACCTACTTCGGTTTCAAGCTGCTCAATTTTAGCTTTCAGCTGATCAATTTCATCATGTAAAGACTGAGTGTTCTGTGGTCTGACCCATCCCGTCACAGGATAACGTTCCAGCATTTGCGGCATGTTAAAACGAACTGCCATTTCCAGATCACGTATGCTGCGATAGGTAAACACTTGATCGACTTCCTGTTGTAACAGCTTACGGAATTCTAAAAATTTCTCGCGTAGTTCAGGCTTCTGATCATGCAAAGACGAATCCCGCGATGCTGGGTCGTCATGCATAAAGACAATAATCGGCTTCTGTTTAGTAACGGCATAAATATATTCCAGATGCATATAACCCACACCTGAAACAGATTGTTCACCATATTGGCTGCCCAAAAGCAGCACCACATAATCACAGTCATCAATTTGACGACGTGCAAATGCCGTGCTTAAAGGCGTTCTTTGTTCTAATCCCCAAGAAAAGAAACCCATACCCACTAAAGTTTGAGCCAAAATCATCCGTTCTGGCTGCATTTCACTACCAGAAGTAGAAATAAAAACCTGATAACGCTTATCGAGCATTGGTTATCCTCTTCCTATTGCATCTTACCGTTGAACTAAAACAACAAGAATCAGTTACAAGGTAAATCAACGGCCCCAATATAAAATATTTTTTTGATATATTTCAAAAGACTAAGTACTTTAAAACTCATTCAACACCAATATTGCGCACATCCCAATTCAAATTTTCCTGAATCAGGTTCTGCAATACAGGTCTTAAACTTTCCGCATTATTGCCACTAACATAACATTCGATACTTAAGCCATCATTTTGATCTTGCTCAAATAATAACTCATTTTTGATCAAAATACGGGCTGTTTGTCGCGCAACTGCCAGTCCAGAGTCAATTAATGTCAGTTTCTGACCAAATATAGACTGAATTGCAGCTTTTAGGAAGGGATAATGTGTACATCCTAAAACTAAATAATCGGCGCCTTGATCAACCACTGGTTGCAGAATTTGTTTTAAGGTAGACAAACATTCTGGACTCATTTGTAAGCCACTTTCGACAAAGGGCACCAAATCCAGACAAGTGACCGGAATCACATTCACATGGGCAGGTAGTGCAAAACGCTGCATCACATCTTTAATCAACTGGCCACGGAAGGTTGCAGGTGTGGCCAGTACCGCCACGGTTTTAGATTTGGTTTGTAAGACCGCTGGTTTCAGCGCAGGCACCAAGCCAATAATCGGAAAATTTTCACCATAATGTTCACGTAAATAATCCAGACTAAAGGCAGAAGCTGTATTACATGCGACAACGGCCACTTTACAGCCCTGGCGATACAGCCATTCAATTGCATGCGCACTCAGCTCACGGATATTCTGATCATCCCTTGGACCATAAGGAACATGGGCGGTATCAGCATAATAAACAATACGTTCTTTAGGTAAATGTTTGGCAATTTCCTGTGCGACCGACAAACCACCTATTCCAGAATCAAAAATCCCAATGGGTGCATCAGGCTTGGCCTTGGGCATGGGATCGATTAAGGGATAAATAGGATGAATGGCTGTCATAGCTTCACTTTAAACAGTTCAGGAAATGAGAAGATCAAAGCTTAAACCTCAGGTGCCTAATTGCAAGTGAAAATCACCACTTTGTAAGCTTAAAATGGTTTCATTTTTGTCATTTTCAAGCAGCTGTCCCATTTCAATTAAATGAAAAAAAGCAGAACGTTGAATTAAAGCATTAATCCCAAAGCGCACATGTACATAAGGACGCAATTCACTTTCATATTCACGCATAAAAACGGGATGTTCCGGATCCACAATCACCAGGTCTTGCGTGGTAGTGGTCAGTTGAATATAAGTCTTACCCTCAATTTGTACCTGATCCACCTGATTGACAAATAAAGGTTCATCTTCGACGGATATTTCAATCTGTTCAACCGGGGTCTTTAAATAGAACTTATTGTCTTCTTTCCAAAGTACGCTCGCGAACAGTTCAATCAATGCCTGACGTTTAATCAATTGACCTTCGTGCCACCATTCTCCATTGGCTTTTATCTTCAAATCCATTGCACCGCAAAGCTTTGGATGCCATTGCTCCAAAGGCAGAGTTGACTTTTTGTGACCGGCCTGTGCATCTTTTAAGTATTGTGCAATGTCCATTAAATTTTTATCATCCGAAATAGCGAGCTTTTCCGTCGGATTTAGTAAATTATTTTGATTAATCATAGCTAAAGACCCTGCTGACGGAAAAATAATATGATTCAGCCAATTGGCTAGATCAAGGTTTAAAACTATACTAGCCCACAATATAAAAGACACGATAATAAAATTGTGTCTGGGCATCAAGAACACTCATGGCAGCACCGGGTTAAACAATTACGGTTGCCACCTTCTAATAATATGAGGAGTCCTACATGGAACACATCGAACGTGAATCAATGGAGTTTGACGTAGTCATCGTAGGCGCAGGCCCTGCCGGTCTGTCTGCAGCGATCAAAATTCGTCAACTTGCAATTGAAAACAACCTGAATGATCTGTCGGTTTGTGTCGTGGAAAAAGGCTCTGAAGTCGGTGCGCATATCCTTTCTGGTGCCGTGCTTGAACCCCGTGCCATCAATGAACTGTTCCCGAACTGGAAAGAAGAAGGTGCACCGCTCAACGTTCCAGTAACCGAAGACAAAACTTACTTCTTGCTGTCGGATGAAAAATCACAGGAAGCGCCGCACTGGATGGTACCAAAAACCATGCATAACGATGGCAACTATGTCATCTCACTGGGCAACGTGGTGCGCTGGTTAGGCACCAAAGCGGAAGAACTGGAAGTATCGATCTTCCCGGGCTTTGCAGCATCTGAAATCCTTTACCATGAAGATGGTTCAGTGAAAGGCATTCAAACCGGTGACATGGGCATTGGTAAAGATGGCGAGCCAACGCACAACTTTACTCCGGGTTATGAACTTCATGCGAAATACACCATTTTTGCCGAAGGTTGCCGTGGTCACTTAGGTAAACGTCTGATTGCTCAGTTTAATTTAGACAAAGATGCTGACCCACAACACTACGGTATTGGTATTAAAGAGCTGTGGGAAATCGACCCTGCAAAACACAAACCAGGTTTGGTGATGCACGGTGCAGGTTGGCCTTTATCTGAAACCGGTTCTTCAGGCGGTTGGTGGTTATACCACGCTGAAAACAATCAGGTGACTTTGGGCATGATCGTTGACTTGTCATACACCAACCCACACATGTATCCGTTCATGGAAATGCAGCGTTGGAAAACTCATCCACTAATCAAACAGTACCTTGAAGGTGGTAAACGTATTTCTTACGGCGCACGTGCTGTGGTGAAAGGGGGTTTCAACTCTCTACCTAAATTTACCTTCCCAGGTGGGTCGTTAATTGGTGATGATGCAGGTTTCTTGAACTTTGCCAAAATCAAAGGCTCTCACACGGCAATGAAATCTGGCATGCTGTGTGGTGAAGCAGTATTTGAAGCGATTGCTGCCGGTGTAGAAAAAGGTGGTGATTTAGCAGTTGCACGTGTGACTGAAGGTGAAGATTTCTTCGCGAAGGAACTCACGGCTTATACTGACAAATTCAACAACAGCTGGCTGAAAGAAGAGTTATATAACTCACGTAACTTTGGTCCAGCGATGCACAAATTTGGTCAATGGATCGGTGGTGCGTTCAACTTTGTTGATCAGAACGTCTTTAAAGTGCCATTTACCCTGCATGACCTTGTGCCTGATTTCAGTGCCTTGAAAACGGTAGATGCTGCAAACTTCAAGCCGAACTATCCGAAACCGGATGGCAAGCTAACCTTTGACCGTTTGTCTTCAGTGTTTGTATCCAATACCGTACACGAAGAAAACCAACCTGCTCACTTGAAACTGACAGATGCGTCTATTCCTGTAAATGTAAACTTACCTAAATGGGATGAGCCTGCGCAGCGCTACTGTCCTGCCGGTGTTTATGAAATTATGGAAGAGAATGACGGTTCTAAACGTTTCCAAATTAACGCAGCTAACTGTGTGCACTGTAAGACCTGTGACATCAAGGATCCTTCTCAGAACATCACCTGGGTAACACCTGAGGGTGGCGGTGGTCCTAATTATCCTAACATGTAATTAGTGTCCGAATATGCAATAAAAAAATCCCCTCAAATGAGGGGATTTTTTATGTCACGAGAAAAAGGGACTGAAGCTTTATTACTGTCCCATAGCTTAATTTCAGCAAACGTTGGATATACGATGTGGCAAGGATGCCACACGTTACCCACCCTTGCGCTGCATTTTAAAGCAGCGCTTAAAACTGGCTCAGGATGTTGTGTATGCGTAACAAGGGCTTTTCTTGCGAACTCAAAATATATTTTGAGGTTCTCATTTTAGCCTCTCAAAAGTAAGATTTTATCTACACAAATGTTTTTCAATTTTATTGAAAAATTATGGCAGTGAAAGCATGCCGCTTAAATCAGATGATTTTAAAAACTCTCATCATCAAAGAATTAAACAGCAATAACTGAAGCTTTAGCCCTTCTTCACCAAATAATGAAACTCTTTATTGCCATTTTCATCTAAACGCTCTTCTTGTAACAGCAACTCATGACCCAAATGCATACAAAATTTTGGGATATCCCAAGAAGTCGAATTGTCTGTTGCAAAGACTTCAACGACATCACCAGATTTGGATTTACGAATCGCCTGATGCAGCATCATTACAGGTTCAGGGCAACGTAATCCACGGGTATTCAATTGAATGCTGGGGTTGACAGAGGGTTCAGACATCAGAAAACTCAGGTTTAAAATCTGTCTTTATTTTAACATAAACATCATGTGAGATTGGTGTCTAGCAGAATGCACTGCATGAATGCTTTTAACTGACTCAATCGACCACACTTCAAATGCATATTTGCGATAGACAAGTGTATTTTCTACGGTATGATTAAAATTATGTTTTTTAGATATTAAGAGTCTTTAGGAAAGATCATGCACGAGGAATCAGGCCCGTCGTGGGGCATGCGCGGCTTACGCAAATGGCTAGGTACAGCACCCGAAACTCGCGACGAACTGCTAAAATTAGTACAAGATTCACGTCGTTTTTTAGAACCCGATACGGTGGCCATGCTTGAAGGCGTGCTTGACCTGCCTGCCACTAAAATTCGTGAGGTCATGACCCCGCGCACCTCCATGATCAGCTTACAAGAAGATGATCAACTGCTTGATATTTTGCATGTTCTGGTTGAGTCTGCACATTCGCGTTTTCCTGTATTTTCATCCGATCAACCGGACAACGTCGTGGGTATTTTGCTGGCCAAAGACCTGCTGCCCTTCCTGACCGAACCGACATCCAAAGTGGATATTCGAGCCCTCATGCGCCAACCGCTGTTTGTACCGGAAAGTGCCCGTTCCGATCAGGTCATGCGGATGCTAAAAAATACCCAGACCCACATTGCTGTAGTCATTGATGAATACGGTACCACCTCAGGTCTGGTTACTTTAGAAGATATTCTGGAAGAAATTGTCGGTGAAATTGAAGACGAACACGACAAGGTCGATGAAGAAGCACAGTACATTATTCCCGATGAAGACCCGAAAACAGCAAATACCTGGCTGGTTCAAGCACTTACACCAATTGAACACTTTAACAATGTTTTAGATGCTGAATTTTCTGATGATGAGGTAGAAACTGTCGGCGGTTTATTGCTTCAAGAAATTGGTCTAGTCAGCGATTTACAAGGTCAAGTAATTGAACTTGAAAATTGGGAATTTACCATTGTAGAAGCAGATGCACGTACTATTCATCTGATTCGAGCTGTCCGTAAATGAGAACCTACTTTGATAAGCTGTTAACTTCATCTCAACAAAACAAGCAGCTCCCTTTAATTTATCCTTTTTTAATTTCGTTATTTTCAGGTGCCATGTTCAGTTTTGCGCTGGCACCTTATTACTACTGGTGGCTAGCACTGCTGTCCCCAGCCTTGCTGTATGCTTCACTGCGTAAACGCACTGCGCCACAGGCCTTTATGATTGGCTGGGCCTATGGTTTTGGCTTGTGGTTTGTTGGCGCGTTCTGGCTCTATACCTCAATCCATGTTTATGGTGATACCAGTTCCTTTTTAAGTGTCTTAATGATTGCCTTTATGGCCTTGGTCATGGGACTTTTTACCGCATTACAAACCTGGATCTACCGTCGTTTCTTCCCGGAAACCCCGCTGACTTTCGCACCACTGTGGGTATTCTTTGAATGGTCAAAAACCTGGGTATTTACCGGTTTTCCCTGGCTATTTGTCGGTTATGCCTTCACTGAACGCTTTCTGGATAACTATGCGCCCTTGTTCGGGATTTTCGGGGTTTCGTTTGTGGTGATCCTCTTGGCCTGCGCGCTGGTTGAAATCCTGAATAAACGCGTGTTCTGGATTATTCCCTCCGCCATTTTGCTGCTGGGTGCATGGGGAGCTTCTTTCCTCAACTTTGTGCAACCAAAAGATGAGAAGCCGCTTTCAGTGTCGCTGATTCAAGGCAATATTCCGCAAGACCTGAAATGGCTGACAGAATATCAGGTCAAAACCTTGATGATCTATGCCAACTTAAGTCGGACTGAATGGGGCCGTGATTTGATTGTCTGGCCGGAATCATCCATTCCAATGTTCCAGACCGATATTAAACCCTTTCTGAATGCCATGAAAATTCAGGCAAACAAAACAGGAACTGCATGGGTCACCGGACTTCCGTATTGGGATTTGAAAGAATCCAAAATCGAAAACCGTCCAATGTACTACAACAGTATTATGGCTTCGGGAGATAAATCAACAGGCTTGTACAAAAAGCAGCGCTTAGTCCCGTTTGGTGAATATGTGCCTTTATCTGGCTGGCTGAGTTGGGTCTTACCTGCATTACAGAATGACCCGTCCATGAGTGGTTTTTCTCGTGGGGCACGTGACCAGAAACCATTAGATGTAAAAAATCATGCGCTGGGTGCTGCCATTTGTTATGAAGTTGCCTATCCTAATTTGACCCGTCGCAATGCCAGCCAAAGTGATTATCTGGTGACTGTGTCCAATGATGCCTGGTTTACCGGTACAGCCGGACCTTGGCAGCATTTGCAAATGGTACAAATGCGCGCCAAGGAAAATGGCCGCTGGTTTATCCGTGCAACCAATACCGGGGTAACGGCATTTATTGATCATCACGGACACATTGTGAAACAGGCACCGACCGATCAAACCGCAGTATTGCGGGGTGAGCTTCCTGCAATGCAGGGTGAAACCTTGTATATGCGTCTGAGTGACTGGCCGGTTCTTGGTTTCTCATTACTGTTGCTGCTTTTAGGCTGGATTTATCGCCCCCGTAAGGTGGATGTTTCGTTTAAATCACGGCGTTAAAATTCCTTCTTACCTCCCGTATTAAAGGGAGAGAAAGTCCCCCTTTTCCAAAGGGGGATTGATCCGCATGCTATGAGAAAGGATTTAAGCCAAATAACTTTAAATAACCTCTCCCTTGCGAAGCAGTGCTTCTCATCTCCAAAAGGAGAGGGAAAATAAGACTGAAAAAAAACCGAGGTCAATGCCTCGGTTTTTTTATTTCATTGCTTTTATAACTGGGTCACTAAATACGACATCATGCCGGTTAAAAACAGCATCGGAATATAACGATAAATTTTCACGACACCTTGTTCTAAAACTGAAGGTTGTTCTTGTTTTAAATTTAAGACGGTTGCTTTTAATGCAGACCAGAAACACAATACAAATAATGCACTAAATAGGCTGATGGCAAAAAAGCCTACCATAATCTGGCTACTTCCTTCGGTAGCATTCCATAAAGTTAGAATACCCTGACTCATTGGAAGCAAACTCAAAATTAAAAGAACAGATTTGAGCATTGCCCAATGAAATTGATTGATTTCATCTGAAATTATTAATGCTTTCATTCCATCCCCCTAATACTAAATGATTGTCCTTAGGAACATTATGCAAGCTTTTGGATAAATAGAAAGCCTATTTTTCTTCACGATTCATGATTATTGTAACCATCAAATATGGAAATAATTCTTATTATAAATCTCAAATAAACATTATTATGTAATTATATTTAAATTCAAATATTTAATATTATTTTTATAATTAAGATTTATTATCACTTCACCTTGTATTGAATAATCCAATTCAGTGAAGTGATATATTCTATCAACTGAAAATAAATAATGATTCTCAATTAAGGCTGATAATAAATATCGGCATCCGTACCTTCACCGCCTTCTTTGCCATCGGCACCAAATGAATATAAATCGAATGGTCGACCATCAGCACCTGGAATGACATATTGAATATCATTGTCCCAACTGTCTTTAGGATAGCCACCTTTGACATAACCACCCTGCATCCAGTTTTTCGCAGAAGCCGGCTGATTCACCAAAGCATCTAAACCGCCATCCTGCATGGATGGGTATTTACCATTATCCAGTTTATATTGGTCTAAAGCCCCGGCCACCCCTTTTAAAGTAATGGCAGAAGTATCTACCTTGGCTTTTTCACCACGTCCCATCACATTCGGAACAATCAGGGCTGCCAATACACCCAAAATCACAATCACCACCATCACTTCAATGAGGGTAAAGCCAGTCTGCTTGGCTTGATAGTTTTTACCGTGCATATTTCTCTCTCGTAAAATCATTATCTTTATAAAAATGGCTTAAATCATATTATTCATATTCACAATCGGCAGCATGACCGCAATCACAATCACCAGCACAATACTGGCCATCAGTACCAGCATCAGTGGTTCAAGCAAGGCAAGCAAGGTTGAAATGAGTGTGGTCACTTCCCGATCCTGCATGGTGGAGGCACGCTGCAACATCCGGTCCAGCTCGCCCGAGGCTTCACCACTTTTGATCATTTGTACCATCATCGGTGGGAAATAACCACTGCGCTCCAGCTGTGTAGCCAGATTGCCGCCTTCGGTGACTTTTTCTGCCGCCAGATTGACCGAATCCCGAATCACCCAGTTATTACTGACTGCTGCCCCAATTTTCAGGGCATCCACCAAAGGCACGCCGGACTGGGTCAAAATGGACAAGGTACTGGCAAAACGTGCTGCATTTATACCACGCGATAATTTACCAAATAATGGCAATTTGAGGGTTAAACGGTCAAATGCATAATGACCGGCTGCTGTTCTTAAAAAACGCGCCAGAACAATAAAACCCACCACACTCGCCACCAGCAAAAATGGCCAAGCCACCCGAATAAAATCACTGGCTTTCATCAGCACCACGGTAATCCACGGCAAGGCCTGTTTGCTTTGGTCAAAGGTTTTGACAATGTCAGGCACGACATAGGTCATCAGTCCCATGACAATAGCAAAGGACATCAGCATCAAAATAATGGGATAAATCATCGCGCCCTGCACTTTTTTCTGCATGGCAAAACGGTTTTCAGTGTAATCTGACAACTGGTCCAGAATCAGATCGAGATGTCCGGAACGCTCCCCGGCCGCGATGGTGGCAATATACAATTCCGGCAAACGTCCGGATTGCTGCAAGGCATTGGCCAGTGAGTGTCCTTCCAGTACTTTGGAACGCACCGACATCAATAAGTTTTGCACATGGGCTTTTTCACTTTGCTTTCCCACCGCTCGAAGTGCTTCTTCCAGCGGAATAGCTGCTGCCACCAAAACTGAAAGTTGCCGGGTAAACAGCGCCAAATCATAGGCCGTGATTTTTTTCTGAAACCAGCCTGCGGAATGATGCTTATCTTTTTGCTCAACCGGATCGACCGTTACCGGAATCAGCGCTTTGTCTCTGAGCTGTTGACGGATTTGACGTGCAGAATCCCCTTCTAACACGCCTTTTTGCTGCTTCCCTGAAGCATCAATGGCAGTAAATTGATATGCAGGCATTGTGATGCTCTAATTTTCTAAAATTTGCTTCAGCGCTGTTGCGTCTGACCACCAAAATCATTCATATTCTTCAACATGAATGATTTGCTCACTCTAACATAACTCGATCTTGAGCACGACGAAATTTGATCAGGACCATTGCACCCTTATTTATGCCAAATACCACATCGACTTCAACTGACCTTTATCGTATTCGTGTTGCCGTACCGGTGCATATTTATGACTGCTTCGATTACCTGCTCACCGCTGAACAATATCAACAGGCTGAAGTCGGTGCGCGGGTTGCCGTATCGTTTGGACGACAGAATTTGGTCGGGATTATTGTTGAAAAACTGACTGCCGATACCCCGATTGATCCGCGCTTTAAGCTCAAAGCCATTACTGAACTGCTGGATGATCAGGCTATTTTAGATGCCAAAATCTTGAATTTATTAAACTGGTCAGCGCAGTATTATCAGTTTCCGGTGGGCGAAGTGTTCCAGACCGCCCTACCGACCTTTTTACGTCAGGGCAAACCCTACAATTTATTGGCGCGGATGTGGAAAGTTCTGGATTTAACTGCCGAAGCCAAACTGACACGTTCTGAAAAACAGCAAGAAGCCTATAAAATCCTGAAATTACATCCTCAAGGCACCACTGAAAATATCTTAAATCTGGCCGGCATTGAAACAGCGACACTGAAAGCTTTAGAAAAAAAAGCTGTTGTGGAATGTGTTTTAGAGAATCAGGATTTTAGCTCACAGCCCGTGACTCTGGCACAAATGCCGCTCACGGCCAATGATGATCAAAAGAAAGCCATACAACAGGTATTGAAAGCCCAGAAAAAATATCAGGCTTTTTTACTCGATGGCTTAACCGGTAGTGGTAAAACCGAAGTCTATTTGCAAATCATGCAAGAGGTGCTGAAACAGGGCAAACAGGTCTTGGTTTTAGTCCCTGAAATTGGGTTAACACCACAAACCATTAGCCGTTTCCAGTCTCGTTTTCATGGCAATATTGTGTTGCTGCATTCCGGACTAAATGACTCGAAACGTTTACAAGCCTGGCAAGCCGCACAAACTGGTAAAGCCTCGATTATTTTAGGCACCCGCTCTGCCATTTATACCCCGCTGCCGAATCTGGGCTTAATCATTCTCGATGAAGAACATGACCTGTCCTTCAAACAGCAAGAAGGCTTCCGCTACCATGCCCGTGACGTGGCGATGTATCGTGCCCATCTGGAGAGCTGCCCGATCATTTTAGGTTCAGCCACGCCAAGCATTGACAGTTATGCACTGGTTGAATCCGGGAAAATGACCCGTTTGGAACTCAATCAGCGTGCAGGTGTGGCAGTCATGCCCAAGATTCATCTGATTGATCTGAAAATTGCCCAAAAACAAAATGGCATCAGTCAAAGCCTGATTGATGAAATGCAAAAACGACTAGATAAAAAAGAACAGGTTTTGGTATTCCTGAACCGCCGTGGTTATGCGCCAGTGCTGATTTGTGAAAGCTGTGCCTGGCAAGCCAAGTGTCCGCATTGTGATGCCAACTTTACCGTGCATCGGCAACCCTATCAGCATTTGCATTGTCACCACTGCGGCACCATTCACCGCATGCCGGAGCATTGCCCGCAGTGCAATCATAACGAACTGAAATCGATAGGTATGGGCACAGCCAAAGTGGAAGAACAGCTGCAACAGCTTTTTCCCAACTTTGAGGTGATCCGGGTTGATCGCGACTCGACCAGTCGGGTCGGCAGCTGGCAAAAAATTTATGACAAGATTCAAAAAAGTGAACCGGTGATTTTGCTCGGCACGCAAATGCTGGCCAAAGGACATCACTTTCCTTATGTCACTTTAGTGGCGATTTTAGATATAGACTCCGGCTTACTCAGTGTCGATTTTCGCGCCACCGAACGCACGGCGCAACTGATTGTACAGGTCGCTGGACGCGCAGGACGCGGCGAACGTAAAGGTGAAGTCTATCTGCAAACCCTTCGCCCAGATCATCCTTTACTTAATACCTTGATTCAGCAAGATTACCGTCATTTTGCCCAGCAGACCCTAAAAGAACGTCAGATGGCTTTATTACCGCCTTTTCGCTATGCCGCACTCATTCGCTGTGAATCGAAAAGTCAGGAACAGAATCAGGCATTTTTGCAGCAGCAGGCTCAGGCCTTAAGACAGGTTTCTGAGAACCTGATTGATATCTGGGGTCCCATTCCCGCGCCGATGGAGCGCAAAGCCGGACGTTATCAGGCGCATATGGTGCTCTTGTCACAAGATCGTGCCCGATTACACTTTTATATGCGTGCTTGGTGGCAAAATATGTTGCATCAAAAGCCTTCAACCATGAAACTTACACTAGATATAGATCCTCAAGAATTAAGCTAAGTTCAGCTGCTTTATTTGCCTGATTTTTTGACATTAAAAATAAACACTAGGACAGACCAATGTCGTTATTGTTACAAATTACGATTTTCCTGGGAGCTTCGTTGCTTCTGGTTCCTTTAGCCAAGCGCTTTGGAATCGCCACGGTACTCGGCTATTTGTTTACAGGGATTCTACTCGGCCCCAGTGTTCTGAATCTGGCCAGCGACCCTGAAGCCATTCAGGAACTCGCGGAATTTGGCGTCATTTTACTGATGTTCATTATTGGTCTGGAACTACGCCCACAGCGGCTTTGGGAAATGCGTAAATCCATCTTTATGATGGGCAGTTTACAGGTCGGAATCACCGGCATCATCCTGGCCATAGTGACATTTTTTGCCTTACAGCAAAACCTAGCCGCCAGCTTTGTGATTGGCATGGCACTGGCGCTATCTTCTACCGCATTTTTACTACAACTGCTTGCAGAAAAGCAGCAACTCAATACCACCTTCGGACAACAATCGTTTTCCATTTTACTGTTTCAGGATATTGCGGCAATTCCGCTGCTGGCCATTATTCCCTTATTGGCCGGCAATGAATCGACCCATCATGGGATTGCCTATTTCGCTGCGATTATTGCCACCTTTAGCGGCCTGTTCCTGTTTAGCCGTTATATGATGCGGCCCTTTTTCCGTTTTGTCGCGAAAAGTGGTGCCCATGAACTGATTACAGCGGTGGGCTTATTTATTGTCTTGGGCGTGGTGGCACTGATGGATGTGCTGGGTATTAGTACCACTTTGGGCGCGTTCTTGACTGGGGTACTGCTCGCCGACTCTGAATTCCGCCATGAACTGGAAGCCAGTATTGCGCCCTTTAAAGGGCTGCTTTTAGGTCTGTTCTTTATGACCGTCGGTATGACCACACAGCTGTCACTGTTGGTCGATATGCCAGGGCTGATCATTGGCGGTGCACTGATTCTCATGCTAGTCAAAAGCCTCACCCTGACCACCATTGCCCGTTATTTAAAATATTCATGGCGTAACAGTTTGCTGCTTGCGACCTGTCTGGCGCAAGGCGGTGAATTCGCCTTTGTGGTGTTTAAAGTGGCCAGCAGTGAACAGGTCCTCACCAAGAGCATACTTGAACCGCTAACCCTGATCGTGACCCTTTCCATGGTCCTGACGCCGCTGTTGTACTGGCTGATCAGTCGCTGGATCATTCCTGTTATCGATAAAGAAAAAGCACCGGTGTATGATGAGATTCCGGACGTACATAATCCCATGATCATTGCCGGCTTTGGCCGTTTTGGACAGATTATTGCCCGGATTGCCCATTTACAGCATCAATCCTTTACCGCGATTGACAGTAATTTAGAAAAAGTCGATTTCGTACGAAAGTATGGCGGTACGTTATACTATGGGGATGCAACGCAACCAGATATCTTGCGTTCTGCTGGTATAGCGCATGCCAAGGTTTTTGTTTTAGCTATTGATGATATTGAAGATTCAATGAATGTGGCACGCCATATTCGCTTAAACTATCCTCAGCTGAAGCTTCTGGTTCGTGCCCGTGACCGCCATCATGTGCATCTGCTGCGGGATTTAGGCGTCGAACATATCTGGCGAGAAACCTATCTGTCCTCACTGGGTATGGCCTACCGGGCTTTGCGTGAACTGGATATCAGTGAAGCTGATGCTTACAAAAGTATTGAACTGTTCCGTGATTACGATGAAAAATTATTGATTCAGCAACAACGGGTCTATACCGATGAACAGAAGATTTATGAAACCCATCGTAATGCACTGGCCGAACTGGAACACTTATTTGAAAGCGATGCCCAGATTCGTCAAGAACCGACAGGCGTCAATTTGCAACGCGGCTTAGCACATCAGCGCATTGATGTCACAAGAGATGATAGTAACTAGCTTGTGTTTTACAATATAGACACCATTAACACGGGCTATTGGAGAAATTTATGTCTGAATTACGTCAACGCTTTTATATTGAAAATTGCCCGATTCGTGGTGAAGTGGTGCATCTGGAAAATGTGTTTCAAACTATTCTGGCACAACGTGATTACCCACAGGCGATTCAGATCCTTTTGGGGGAAATGCTCAGTGCTACAGCCTTGCTGGCCAGTACCCTGAAAATTAAAGGCCGGATCAGCCTGCAAATTCAGGCAGCGGGCACATTCAAATGGGCAATGGCGGAATGCAACCATTTAGGCGAGCTACGTGCATCTGCTGACTATGAAGAAGATCCTCGCTTCTTTCAGGCAGAAAACAGCAGCACGGTGTTGAATGCCCTGGTGAATCCGGTGCTGTTTATTAATATTGAACCTGAATTTGGTGAACGCTATCAGGGGATCATTGCCCTAGAACACGAAACTTTGGCCGGTTGTTTGATGCAATATTATGATTTATCTGCACAAATCCCGACAAAAATTGTTCTGGCCAGCACCACTGAACGCTCAGGTGGCTTGCTGATTCAACTCCTGCCACGCAATAGCGAAGAGGAACAGCAACGTGTAGATGAAGACCTGTGGCCGCGTCTGACCATGTTGACTGAAACCTTAAAAGCGGAAGAGCTGACCGATCTGGAACCGACTGAAATTCTGTACCGTTTGTACAATGAAGAAGATGTCCGCTTGCCTGAAGCAGAACAATTAAGCTTTGGCTGTACCTGTTCTAGAGAACGTTGTGCCAATGCCCTATTGCAAATTGGGGTAGAAGCCGTCCGTGAAACGCTGGAATTTCAAAATCCGATTACTATGGATTGCCAGTTCTGTAGCACCCGCTACACATTTACCGCAGAAGAAGCCTTTGGTTTGTTTGGTAAACATCTAAGTTAAGTTGATTCAGGTCAATGACATTAGGGCAGCTATACTAAAAAGCTGCTCTTTTTTATTCGCAAAAAATACATTATTTTTCTTATAACAATTTATAAACTTGTAATATTAATATTTTAAAGTAAAATTCCGAACCCAAATAAAGCAAAATAATTTTTTATTTTGACTGCATAAAAATAAATGACTGAGTGAAATAACGACATGAACACAAAAATAATGCTGAGTATATTATTACTTTTAAGCTGCCCGTTTATTCATGCCAAAACGCTTGATTTGGCGGGGACATGGAAAGCCATTGATGATAAAACTGGCTATGCACGTGCTGACGTTGTCATCAGCAAAAAAGACAATGGCAGTTATGTGGGCACAATCACCCAAGTCCATGCAATTCCCAATCGTACCGCGATCGAGTTTTGTGAAAAATGTACGGGAACACTGAAAAATGCTCCACTGATTGGACTGCCTATTTTGTCAGGCTTTAAACAAAATCCTAAAAAATCCGACGAATTTATTGGGGGTCAGGTACTTGATCCACTTTCAGGTCATGTCTATCGAGGCAAAGGTCGCCTGAATGCACGAGGTAATGTCCTGACTTTACGTGGCTTTATCGGAACCAGTTTACTTGGCCGAACCGTATCCTGGATTAGAGTAGATTAAACTGCTTTTTAATCAGCACAAGTTTTTAGCCTTTTCAGATAAAAGCTTGTGCATGAAATTATAAATAATTTAAATAATAAATTTTTTATATTATTAACTTAAATATATCAAATGATAAAATCACCACTCATGATTCATCATATTCTAAATCATGATTTTTTTATTTCCATCACAATTAAATTTCGTTCGAGTCTTAACGGGATAAAATTTTTAGCATCTGATCCGATTTTTTAATCAAAATTTTTATAAAAAACAAACCCAACTGCACAATCATTTATTTATGTGACAGGTATATCAATTTAATCATTTGATTTTATATGTGATTATCGCTATAAATTAGGCGTTTTACTCTAAAATTAAAAAACGATTCATTTCAAGGGGACGTTGATGAAGAATTCATATAAAGGCATTTTTGCAGGTATCATTTTAGCAGCACTTTCTTCATTCAGTTTTGCTGACAATGATCTTATAGTCGGCAAATGGAAAACCATCGATGACCGTACTGGTTATTCACGTGCCGATGTTGAAATTAGTAAAAAACCTGATGGAACCTATGAAGGAGTTATCGTTGCGACCCGTAGCGTACCGGGTACAGAGAAAATGATTGTATGTTCTAACTGTCCAGGCGAATTAAAAAACAAACCTTTTATTGGCTTACCTTTTGTTTGGGGCTTTAAACAAAATCCGGATAATCCACGTGAATTTAATAACGGACGTATACTCGATCCAATCAGTGGTAAAGTTTATAAAGGTAAAGCACGTCTTAGCGCCAGCGGCAAGCACTTAAACCTGCGTGGTTATGTCGGTGTATCCGTCATTGGTCGTAGTGTGACATGGATTAAATATTAATCTTTCTAGAGATTTATTAAGGCTCCTGATCAGGAGCCTTTTTTGTCATTTTTTGAAACAATAAGGTACAGTTCTCTACTATTGCAGTTTGATGAAAGACATAATAATGATTAAAAGATAATCAATTTCAGCTTGTCATTTTATGCCTAAAAGTCATTATGAAACTCTTGGCGTTAACCGTAATGCCACGCCAGATCAAATTAAGAAAGCCTATCGGAAACTGGCTCGAAAATATCATCCCGACGTAAGTAAAGAAACGGATGCGGAAGAAAAAATGCAAGCCATTAATGTGGCTTATGATACGTTGAGTCATGAAGAAAAGAAAACCGAATATGATTTTCAGCTCGATCACCCTGAAGCCTTTTATCAATCTGGTGCACATACAGGTACAGGGGGTTTTGATCAGTCCAATTTTTACCGTCAGGGATTTAACCAACAGGGTCATTCAGAATTTAGTGGTTTTGAAGACCTGTTTGGCCGTTTTGGCTCAGGCTTTGGTGGAGGAAATTACCATTATCAAAACCAACAAAGACAGCAACAGCGTAGTTATCAGGGTGAAGACCAGCACGCCAGCATAGAAGTTGACCCGGAAATTGCCTATCACGGTACAACGCAGCATATCACTTTACAAATTCCAACTCTAAATGCCTATGGCGAGCCTGAAGTTCAGCGCAAAACCTTACAGGTCAAAATCCCCAAAGGCATGAAAGAAGGACAAAGCATCCGTCTTACGGGGCAAGGACAAAGTGGGGTCAATGGCGGAAAAAATGGCGATCTTTATATCGAGATTCACTATAAGGATACCGCACGAATTCGGGTGGAAGGCGCTGATATTTACTACACTGTGAATGTGTCCCCATGGGAAGCCGCATTGGGACAAAGTATTGAAATACAAACACCTGAAAGTACCAAACTGCAGGTCAATGTGCCAAAAAATGCCAAAACTGGTCAGCAATTACGTTTAAAAGATAAAGGTATTCCAAGCAAAATTCCGGGGCATCTCTATCTGGTTTTAAATATTGTCTACCCTACTGTGCACAACGAGCACGAGCAGCGGGCTTATCAGGCATTTGCAGACAGTTTTTCAAATTTTAAGCCGCGCAATGCTTAAGGAGAACATCATGAGCACTATTCATTATCGTGAAATTGTATGTGATGATTTTAATCAGGCTGAAGTCATTGATGAGCAGCATAGTTTTGATTTAAAGCATTTTGCTGATGCATGTGGACAAAGTCCAGAATGGGTACTGCAGCTTCTAGAATACGATATTTTAAATACTCGTCCCGAAGCGCGCATTCACCAGTTCTTTGGTGACGATGTTTCCCGTGCCCGTCGTGCCTATCGTTTACAACGTGACTTTGATGCCAGTTTTTCTGCCGTGGCAATGATGTTAGATCTGATTGATGAAGTGCAACAATTACGTAAACAGGTCAAGCATCTAAATTTCAAAGATGCTTAATTCGTCTTGGATTACTAAATCTTGCGGATGCTAAGCTTCTCGCAGGATATGGTAATTTTTCTAAAATCTAACTCTGGAGAATAATCTAGACTTATGAAAACCAAGGAATGTAATAAAAAAGTCAAAAGAATGTTTCCTGAACATCAGGAACTCATTCATAAACTGCGCCATGATGACCCTCATTTCGCGAAAATATTTGAGAGCCATCAGGATCTGGATAAAGAAATAACTCAGCTTGAACTCAATCCGGTCAATCTGATCAATCATGATATTGAGTCATTAAAACGCAGGAAGCTCAAAATGAAAGATGAAATTTATAGAATACTGACACAGAATATTCAGCCTAGCTAATCTTATCATCGACAAGAAGCGTGATTGATGAACCAAGTCGACTTGGACAGTCTCAATTGGATTGTGTTTTTAAATAACCGGGCTTTAAATCACATTGATGATCCCAAAGCCCTGTTATTTTAGTTTGGTTAATTTTTCTACTTCTTTCATGGTCACTTTGACAGATTGCTTAATCGGCTCATAATCTAAAAACCACAACAGATTCACGTGTTGATCTTTATGCTGTTGAGCCAACAAATCAATCACGCTCTTTTCCCCTCGTCCTACCAAATGTCTGCGGTAAAAATAATAAACCAACAAGACTGTCGTAATGAGCATCACCATCAACATGCTCCAGAAACCGGTGGGAGATTTTAATCCGGGAATAAACTCAAAGTTCATGCCATAAATACCAGTTAATAAAGTCAAAGGTGCGAAGATTGCAGTGATAATCGCAAGAATCCGCATATTTTCATTGGTCTGATTGGCAATGGCAGAAAAATGTAAATCAATGGCCGCTTGAATGGAAGCACGCAGCCGAACCGTATGCTTTTGAATCCGGCCAACATGACTAACCAGATCATTGATACGGACCAGCATGATATCCTGACGTTCAGACTTCTTCTTGCCTTTTAAATGCGGATAATTATCGACAATTTCATCACGCAGTTCTTGCAGGGCATCGATCTGTTCTTCACACAGATTTTCGACCTGCTGAAACGACATACTTTCCTGTAACAGCTGATCCCACTTGGTAAATCGACGGTGACCTTGCAACAACTCTTGCTGCCAGAACTCAACCCGACGGGTCAGTGGTACCCGTAAATCCAGATAACCATCTACGATGCTATTTAACAAACGCAAAGCCAAATCCAGAGGCGTAAGCGGAATTTTCCGCAACTTATTCTGTTCTTGCCCAGAACGGATAAAGTTGGTCTCAATTTTGGAAATATAATTTTCAATGGCTCGATGCCCCTGTTCACGCACGGTAATCAGCACCTGCGGGGTCATGATAAAACTGATCGGGGTGGTGGCTAAACCAAACAGCTTTTCATGTTGTTCAAGGGCTTGTTCACCTGATTTGATATCATCATCTGGAGTAATCAGTTTGCGGAAAATCAATAAATCGTAATCTTCCATTGTGTCAAAAGCACAAGGATGTTCTAAGTTGAGAATATCTTTGAGATGAAATTCATTTAATACCAGTTGGGTATGCTGGTAGATTTCTTTTTGCCAGGCCTCTGCACGGTTCACCACATCCTCACGCGTGCAGTCAATCCATACAAATTCAAGTTCAGCTTCAGCACTTGGCGCTTTTTGTACAAAAATATGCTGTTCAGTGGGATGTTGGTAAAAGTAATAAACCTGCATGAAAATAATTCTCTAGTGTGCTTTATTCTTGTGGGGCTGATAGAAATTTCAACAATTTATCCATCCATGGAGTGAAAAAGATGGGCTGAGCTGCAACATTAAGCCATAACATACAACTAAGTTCCCCTCTTTTCATTTGAATTTTATTTTAACCATAAAAAAAAGCCCTGAGCTTTAGCAAACTCAAGGCTTTTTTAAAGACTTAGAACAATTAAGCTTGTTCGATGTCTTTCATGGTCAATTTGATACGACCACGGTTGTCAACGTCAGCAACTTGTACTTTCACTTCCTGACCTTCTTTCAATACGTCTGCAACATTGGCAATACGTTCGTTAGAAATTTGAGAGATGTGAAGCAAGCCATCAGTACCTGGAAGAATATTTACGAATGCACCGAATTCTACAATACGAATCACTTTACCAGTGTAGATTGTACCTGGTTCGATTTCAGCAGTAAGCGCTTGGATTTTAGCAACCGCAGCAGATGCAGCCGCTTTAGTTTCACCAAACACACGAACTGTACCATTGTCTTCAATATCAATCGCTGCTTTAGTTTCTTCAGTGATCGCACGGATTGTTGCGCCGCCTTTACCAATCACGTCACGGATCTTATCAGGGTTGATGTTGATCACTTGGAATGTTGGCGCGTGCATTGAAATTTCAGGACGAGCGCGTGAAATCACTTGGTTCATTGCATTAAGGATGTGCATACGACCTGCATATGCTTGGTTCAATGCAACTTCCATGATCTCTTCAGTGATACCTTCGATTTTGATATCCATTTGAAGCGCTGTAATACCGTTTGCAGAACCGGCTACTTTAAAGTCCATGTCGCCAAGGTGGTCTTCGTCACCTAAGATGTCAGAAAGTACTGCGAAACGCTCGCCTTCTTTCACCAGACCCATTGCGATACCCGCAACTGGTGCTTTAAGTGGAACACCTGCGTCCATAAGTGATAGAGAAGCACCACATACAGAAGCCATTGAAGATGAACCATTTGATTCAGTGATGTCAGATACGATACGGATCACATACGGGAAGCGGTCAGCTGCTGGAAGAACAGCTTGAACACCACGACGTGCTAGACGACCGTGACCAATTTCACGACGTTTAGGACCAGATTCACGACCAGTTTCACCTACAGAGTATGCAGGGAAGTTGTAGTGCAACATGAAGTTGTCAGTTTTAGTACCAGCAAGGGTATCAACCATCAACGCATCACGTGTATTACCCAAAGTTGTTGTTACCAACGCCTGAGTTTCACCACGTGTGAACAATGCAGAGCCGTGAGCACGATCTAATACGCCCACTTGTACGTCAAGGGCACGAACAGTTTTGGTATCACGGCCATCAATACGTGGTTTACCAGACAAGATGTTGTCACGTACAGTGCGGTATTTCAGGTCTTCGAACAATTCGTTCAAGTCGTCGGCGATACCGTCAACATCTTCTTCTGGAACAAATTGAGCAACAGCTTCAGCTTGAAGTGCATCAAGTGCTGCATAACGATCGTGTTTAACAGCGATTGTGTATGCTTCAGAGATTTTGGCTTCAAATGCTTCTTTCAATTTCGCACGAAGGTCTTCGTTTTTCGCAGGTGCAGTCCAAGTCGACTCTGTTGCGCCAGCAGCTGCAGCAAATTCTTTAATCGCTTGGATCGCAATTTGCATTTCGTCATGACCGAAAAGCACAGCGCCTAACATTTGGTCTTCAGAAAGTTCTTTCGCTTCTGATTCAACCATCAATACTGCAGCTTCAGTACCTGCAACCACAAGGTCAAGGTCAGATTCTTTTAACTGCTCTAAATTTGGGTTAAGAATGTATTCACCGTTGATTAAACCAACGCGTGCACCACCGATTGGACCACGGAAAGGTGTACCAGCAATTGCAAGTGCAGCAGAAGTACCCAACATTGCAGCAATGTCAGCGTCCATGGTTTTGTCAGAAGATACAACAGTCGCAGTCACCTGGATTTCGTTGTAGTAACCTTCTGGGAACAATGGACGGATTGGACGGTCAATCAAACGTGAAATTAAAGTTTCAGCTTCAGACGCACGGCCTTCACGTTTACCGTAACCACCCGGGATACGACCCGCAGCATATTGTTTTTCTTGATAGTTTACAGTAAGTGGGAAGAAATCTTGTCCCGCTTTAGCTGTAGGCTGGGCAACAACAGCAACCAATACAGTTACGCCACCCATTGTAATAAGAACAGTGTTGGCTTGACGCGCAACACGACCAGTTTCAAGTACAACTTGGTGCTGACCATATTGAAATTCTTTACGAATAACATTAAACATCGACATGTTTTATTTTTCCTAGTTCTTGTGAACAATTATTCTAGTGGAGACCCCTAAGGTTTGGCATTCACAACATAGTTTTAAATGACAAAGCTTAGAAGCCGACCTCACCAGACAATTAATTACCCAAAAAGAGTAAAATTTGAATTTAAGACACAAAGAAGGAGCGAAACAATCGCCCCTTCCCCATTACCTAAGCAAAGCTAGGTATACTTTAATTTTCAGCCATACAGCACTTAACATGCAATAGTCCGAAAAAATAAGTTTAATCGAATTAACGACGTAAACCTAAAGCAGCAATCAAATCGCTGTAACGAGTAGTATCTTTACCTTTAAGGTAGTCAAGAAGCTTACGACGTTGGTTAACCATACGGATAAGACCGCGACGGCTATGGTGGTCGTGTTTGTGTTCTTTAAAGTGACCTTGCAAATCATTGATTTGGGCAGTTAAAAGAGCTACTTGAACTTCAGGTGAACCAGTGTCGTTTTCAGCGCGAGCAAATTTAGCTACGATTTCTGCGCGATCTGCGTTTGTTAAAGCCATTCGATTTCTCCGAGATGCTTAAAAAATTACATTTGATAAAAATCAATTGATTTCTCAATTGACTGCCGTGCATCACTACAGCAAGTGCGTTATTTTAAGGGAAAATCAGGGGGATTGCAAAAAGAGAACGCTGTTTTCAGTTTTTTATATCAATTACTTGATAAAGCAATGGTTTTGTATTTTTTATCTTTAAATTTAACTTATTAATGCAACCTTAAAATGCAAACAGAAATGCAGTTCCACAAATGAATGACAGTATTAAAATAGATGCTAATTGAATTATTTAGCAGCAAATATATAAACTGCATAAAAAAAAGCCCAAGCTAGGCTTGGGCTTTTTTGCGCTGTAGTTTCTTATATTTTAATTATTGTTATTTTATTTATTATAGTAATCTGCGCATTCATGCGCTTATTATTATTAACAATCCTTGTGTTAACTTTTACGTCCCTATGTGTCAAATTGTGCCACAAAGGTCTGTGTAAAGAAGTCGACTTTTTCGTATCTCCTTGTAAGTTTTTTCGTACATTAATTAATATTTCTTATTATTCCTGTAATTAAAACACCCATAAATTATATTTAAAAACAATAATTTAATTAAAATACATGTATTATCTTTACACAAGCGTATATTTACAGCCTAACGAAACATAAAACAAACCATAAAACTGACAAATATTGTCACATCATGCCATATGATTTTTCATCAACAGCATTTTTTAGCCATAAAAAAGCCCTGTAGTCTCTCCCAAAACTACAAGGCTTAGCGGCTGTAAGTTTCCTCTTTCACTTACTTCACTGTAAGTTCGCTGTCTTTCGACATTATTATTATGTTATGGCGATATTACCCAACTTTCCGTGTTGAGCTTTTTATGTGCAGCCATCATCTCAAAAAGACTTATAAAGCTCTATGCGCTAATTTCTCGAATCAGTGTAAGCATTTACTTACAAAAATTAGAATTATTTATTTTTAATTAACAATTTAAAAAATTATTAAGCTTGTCTAACACGCCGCTTTGTCTACTGGTTTTAATACTTAATGATTGCACCAAAGCCTCAGTATCTGCCAATAAGCTCACCACTTTTTTGGCACGGGTGATTGCAGTGTAAAGCAGTTCTGTACTAAGTAGATTTTTTGCAGCTTCATCCAGAACTACGGCGGTATGGGTAAATTCCGAGCCTTGAGATTTATGGATCGTCAGCACATAGGCCGTTTCAATGTTTTTCGGTAAGCGGGTTGCAGGAACCCATTTTTCCAGACTGGGGAAATAGACCTCAAACTGCGACTGTCCATCGCGGCTGCGCTTAAAACAGATTCCGATATCACCATTCGACAGTCCCAGCTGATAATCGTTATAAGTCATCATCACCGGCCGGCCGACATACCAGTCTCCCTGCTTGCTCATCTGTAAAGACAAGGCTTCCAATAAACGCTGTTCCATTTGCTGATTCAGTTGTCTTAAACCAAATGCACCATGGCGAATAGCGGCTAAAATCCGGTAATCATCAAAGACTTTGATCACATGCGACACCCAAAGTTCAGGTTCATCTGCGGTTAAATAGCTTTTTAATACAGCAACATAACCCTGATAACCCAACATCAGCTTGTCATAATACCCGCTCCGGTCAGATTGCGGAGACAACTGGGCAGGCAGATATTCCAGCTGAATCTGATCTGGCATTGCATCTTGCAGCAGCACAGACTGAATTTCAGATGGTGCAACGACCTGCAGGGCAAACTGCTCAAGTAAAGCAACGCCAGATTGCTGCGGATGCGGCTGTTGAATAAATTTTGCCATCTGCCCAATCAATGCCCCCTCTTTAAAACGGCGGCTGGTGACAAGGTTGACCCGATTTTCAGCCAAAGCGGGAACTTGTTGTAAATCCGCCAGTACTGAGCCAACATCGACCGCTGCCAGTTGGTCTGCATCACCCAATAAAATGAGTCGAGCCTGATCCGGCACGGCTGACAGCAACATATTGGCCAGGCTGAGATCCAGCATCGAGGCTTCATCCACCACAATCACATCATAAGGTAAAGTCTGTTTGGCATGAAAACGTGGTTGAGCGGTGGTTCCCAGTCCCAATAGGCGATGAATGGTGATCGGATTCAGCTGCTTGAGTTCATCGGTCACCAGATCTTGCAATTTTTCATCATTCAATGATTTTTGCAGGGCTTCTTTCATGCGCTGTGCCGCTTTACCGGTCGGTGCTGCCATCGCAATACGGATATTGGGTATGGCCTGATTTAGCACGGCAATAATCCTGGCCAGCGTATAGGTTTTTCCGGTACCGGGTCCGCCGGTAATGATATTCAAGGCCTGCTTCGCCACCATGCTCAGGGCTTGCCGTTGGTATGGATCGGTGAGTAAATCCGGATAAGCAGCAAGATCCACAGCGTCAATCTGTTGCTGTTTTAAACGTGCCACCTGCTGTGCCAAAGACTGTTCCAATGCCCAATAGCGATACAGGTAGAGGCGATCATGATCAAAAACAAACGGAGCTAACTGCTCTTGAATCTGCTCGACCGGCACCACCAAATCATTCAGGGTATCAGCCTGTGCCTGAGTTGCAGAAATACAACTATCCCCTTGTTGAACTGCTTCCAGAATTTGCTGAATAATATCGCTGCTATTTTCCTGCTGTGCTGCGTGACTAAAAGGCTGCTGGCGAATAAACCGACTCCAAGTGCTGATCCATTCAGCGCTTTGATCATCTTTATATTGTTTATTTTCCACACAGTTATCCTCAAAGTTATCCACAGCTTAATCTATTGTTTACAAGCCATTAATTTTGCCCCATCAGGCGATTTTGCTGCTTTTATCTTCAGTAAAATAGCCCAAAATAGCATCAAGCCGCAGGATGAATTCAGCATCCGGCTTCCAGTGATAAAAGCCCTGCTCGGCCTGCCCGTTCATGCCGCGCAAATACAGATAACTTGCGCCGCCCAAATGTTTGCTAATGTCATAATCCTGCATCTGTACACTTAGATAACGATGCAGCGCCACCAGATACAAACCGGCCTGTAGCCAGTAGCTGGCCTGCGACATACTCTGCCGAATTTCCCCATCCCGATAATGCGATTGATCTGTACCTAAAAAGTTACTTTTATAATCGGCGATGTGATAGTGCAGACCATCAAAATACACCAAATCGATGGATCCGGTGAGATAGCGTGCCGAATTGGCCGGGTTAAAATCCAGCATGTCGATGCCATGTTCTGCATAGAGCTGATGAATCCGCTGAATGGCTAAGACATGATCCGACAGGGACAGATAAAACGGAAATTCCGCCAGATATGTATGTTCAGCCAGTTGATTCAACTGGAAATTCTGATGCAAGGGTGTCGTTAACACCTCTGCCAGCCATTCTCCCATCCAGCCAATCAGCTGTTCTTCATCTGCTTGCTGAAATTCCTGCTCATATTTTGTAGTCAGTTCTGACCATAAACCCGGATAATCATTTTTAAAACGGCGGCGAATTTCCAGCGGCCAGTCTTGCTGATCTTTAAAATCGATATGTTCAAAAATTTCATGCAGGAAAGTTCCTGCCACTGTGCCCATCGGGAAATTGCGTTTGATCCAGGACAGCGGCTGAGTGGCCACAGTTTCAACCGGTTCAAGCAGATGGATTTCATCGGCGGCACTGGACATTTGTTCGGTATTAACCGCCAAAGCATCCATGGCCTGTTTACGGCTTAAATGCTGGGCCAAGGCACTAAAACTGGTTTTGGAACGTGGATAAAACCGCTGTGCCGGAAACTCCAAAGCCTGTAAAGGTAGAGGTTCAGCTTGATGCTTGGCCTGCAACTTAATGGGCCTGTCATTTAATAGCGCCTCATCTGCACTGGCCGCATGGCTAAAAATTTCCGGAGCTTGCCCACGCCAGAATGCCAAGCCATGATTGGACTTGCCTTCCTGATCATGCAACATGGCATAGACCCGATGGCTGGCCCGGGTCAGGGCCACATACCAGAGCCGATGCTGCTCTGCCACAGCACGGGCATTGTGCTGATCAATCGCGCTTTGATCGAGCAAGTGCTTGTCATTCACTGCAACCACACGCTGAATGTCCACCTTTCCTGTGACCGGATGCACATGCTCAACGGTGGAAAAATTCAGGGTTTTATTCATTTCCTTGGGTGGCTTGTCTGCCCCCAATAAAAACACAATTTTGAACTCCAGCCCTTTGGACTGGTGGATGGTCATCAATTGTACCCCGGCCTCATTGGACAGTTTGCGTTCCAGTTCCCACTCGCGTTCTGCCGGAGATTGCAGCTGTTTCAGATACCAGTGATACAGCTTTTGTGCACCTTGATACTGTTCACTGTGCTGACTGAGCAACTCGGTCAGATGGCGTAAATTCACCACGCTGCGCTCATTATCCCGGCTCTGGGTCGCCACCAGATTTTTCCAGACCTGAAATAAATTCAGACAATATTGCCATGCGGTTAAAAAGCCTTTTTCCAGCCACATTTCACGAATGCAGTCGAAATCGTAAATAAACTGGCTTAAGCCATCGGCTTGGGCTTCCAGCTGCATCAGTTGCTGTAAATTAAAGCCCAATAAACGGCTGAGTAAAGCCCGCTTGATTTTGCCTTCATCATAAGGATGCATAATCGCCGTGAGCACGGCGCCGACATCTTTGGCCACAGCATGATCAAACACACTGCGCTTGGAAGGACGATTGACTCGAATGCCTAAACGTTCCAGTTCATATTGGGCTTTATCCAGACCGTCATGATTTTTTGATAAAATGGCGATGTCGTTTTCAATCAGGTATTTGGGGCCGGTTTTTTCTGCCAGATAGAGTTTTTCTTCAATGCCCTGATTAAGTAAATCGCGGATTTTCCAAGCCACCTGTAGCGACTCATCCTTTTTATCATTCAGTAATAACCAGCGTAGCGGCTGATGATTTTCACCCACTGCATCGATAAGTGCTGGATGCGGACGCGAACCGGCTTCAACCGGGCTATACGTCACCTCTTCACCAAAATCCATCTGTCGCTGAAACAAGGCATCCACGGCCTGGACCAAGACTTTGACCGACCGGTGATTGTGGCGCAGGCTATATTCATGTCCCTGTTTGGACAAGACATCGGCACGGGCTTTGTTATAGGTCAACATGTCGCCGCCACGAAAGCCATAAATCGCCTGCTTCGGATCGCCGACCATAATCATGCAGCCCTGCATATAGCGCTTCTGGTCCCGCCAGATCCGCGCGAGCATATTGTCCTGATCCTGGTTGGTATCCTGAAATTCATCCACCAAAATCAGGGGATAACGCGCCTGCACAAACTTGGCAAAACGCAGCCCCTGTTCGCCTTGCAAGGCTTCCGAAAGGGTTCGAATTTGCTGGGCAAAAGTGGTTTCACTTTTCTGCTGCAGCACTTGTGGCAATCGTTTTTTGACTTCCCGACTTAAATAAAATTTGAGATAGGCATCCAGCAGATCCAGATCCAGACTGAGTTTGGATAGCGCCTCGCAAAAATGTTTCAGTGCTCGAATCAGGACATGCTGATTAAACTGATTCAGTACCTCTTCGGCACATTTATTCAGGACTTTTTTGGTTGCCAGTTCAGTCAGATTTTTCAGGGTCTTTTCAAAATGCGGGGCAAATAAGGCATAGCTGCGCTGTTCAGCCAAAGCCTGAATAAAAGCCGGTAAATCTTCACACAAGGTGCGTTGCATCAGGCCATCTGTGCGCCATTTTTTACCAATGACCGCATGATATTGTCCATCTTCCGAATAATAATCGCTTAAGCTGGGAATCAGGCTTAAATCCAGCTGGATAAAGTCATCCACCAGCCGTTCAAACTGGTTTAAATCCAGCTCGGGCGCCTGCACTTCCTGGAACTGCGCCGAAGCAAAGTTCAGGCTATTTTCCACCACCGGAACGTAAGCATCCTGCGACTTCAACTTTTGGTTGAGCAGTAAGTAATTCACCACATTTTGCGGTTGCAGCTGAATCCATTCACGCAAGACATCATGAATCAGCTGATGGGTATAGCTTTTGGCATCATCGGTAATATCAGCCCGTTCAATTTTGCCACTTTCAAAGGAAAACTCGCGTAATAACTTCTGGCTAAAGCTGTCCAGCGTGCCAACAAACAGTTCATCCAGCTGATCAATCACCAGTTTTAAACGTTCACGGGCAAAATCAACACGCGTGGCATAATCCTGCAACACTTTTTGAAATAAAGGATCAGATTCAGCCGCGATTTTGGCCTGAATTTCCGCCTGGGTCAGGGTTTGACAGTTGTCAAAATAACGCAAGGTTTCGACCAAACGCAGCCGAATCCGGTTCTTTAATTCTGCGGCGGCTGCACGGGTAAAGGTGGTGGCAATCACCTGATTGGGCAGATACGACCCCAGAAAAATCCGCACCATAAGACTAGACAGGGTAAAGGTCTTGCCGGTACCGGCCGAAGCTTCAATCCAGTGCAGACCTTGAAATTGCATGTCAACAATCGGCTGAAACGAAATCTTGTTCAGGTTTTGAGGATGATTCATTTCTTCTTATTCCTCAACCACTTGTTGATGCCAAAATACCGGCTGATACAGTTGGTAAGAGAATTGCTCACAAGCCTGTTCCAGCAAAGCAGTGGCATCCTGTTCCTGTAAAATAAACTGCCAGTCGCGGTGCATGTAGGTGGCTTCATTATCGGCCACGGAAAAACCAGTAAATTTGCCATCTTCATGCCATTCTTTATAGATCGCATCCATATCGTCAATGCACATCTGGTTCTGTGCATTGGCTTGCCAGTTATGCTGTTTATCTTTTTCCGCAATTTTAAGTAGCAGAGCCGCAGGCAACACCAACGGCTGGCTTTGCCCATATTTCCAGGCTGTAAGCCAGTGATCCAGCCACTCGCGCGCTTTATTGGAAGTCACCCCGTGACATAAAATGGTTCGGTCACTAAACACCACGATTCGCGCCAGTTTTTCGCCGCCATCACCCAGATTCAGGTAGGCCAGCCAGAGCAGATATTCCAGCCAGACTTTGGCACGGCGTTTGGCACGCGCACTTGAGGCATCCAGACTGACCCATTTTTCTGCGCCATTTTTCGGCAGGTAAATGTTCATATACACATGGTCATTCACTTTCCAGACCTGTTGCGTGGTCGGCGTGACTTCAGGAGCATATTTCAGCAAGCGGTCTTTTAAACGTTCTTGCTCTACCACACTCATTTGCCAGCTGCCCTGTTGCAGTTTTCCAATCGGCAACTGATCCATCAATAATTCAGGTTGGACTGCCCCGTCCTGTTTTTGCAGGAATTGACGCACGGCATAGCGCCCTAAACCATCCAGTAGCAAGGGTTCCTGTACCGCTGGCAAATCTTCAGGGCGCAGATTTTCCACGCCTAATGTTTTTAAATATAGTCGCGCCGGGAAAGTGACATCCTGAATCCACTGATGACTGTCCAGCACCTGTACATCTTGCTGCAAATGTTGATAAGGCGTATTCACCCACGCTGAACGCTGCCCAGTGGCATGACGAAGCTGCCCCGCCACACAGAACCACTGATCCTGATAACGCACCGGTTTGGCCGATTCAAATCCCAGCGGATCAAAAGGCAATAAGGGGTGCACATGATACAGTGACCGGAGTTGCTCAGGCACTTCTACGCCATTGATCTCTACAGTGGCATCCGCTTCTGTATCGGGCTGTTTGCCCTGAACAATAAAAGCTAGATGTTGCACCAGTTCCTGCAACACGGTCGATGGATCACGCACTTCACCATCATTAATATCGAAGCCATTATAAAACAGCCACAGGTTGTCCTGCGCCAACAGCAGATGATCTAAAAAGGCCCCCTGATCATCTTCCAGACGGGAACGATCGCCAAGCTGTGGTTTGAGCAGGTCCATTAAATCGAAAGGTAAATGCTGGCTACGATTTGGAAACTTGCCACTGTCCAGTCCCAGCATCACGATCAGCTTATACGGCACAGGACGGATCTGACCGATTTGGCTAAAGGTAATCTGCCCGGTCGGTTCGGCATGATCCAGCTGCATTTCCAGCGTGTTGTTAATTTCGGCTAATAGATAAGGTAACGGTAAACTTAAGCTGCGCAAGGCATGATGATCCTGCTCATCATAGAAGCTGGCGAGCGTCAGCATCCGTTCCTGTTTTTTTATGATTTTATAAACTGTCGATAACGACTCTACGCCCGTTTCTTCAAACTCGGCAATATCCTGCATCAGGCATTTAAGCCACTGTTCAACTGGTACATTTTGGCCTTGTTCATGGGCAATCATCCAGTCACGGCGTGCATCAAAATCCTGATAAATCTGGATCAGTGTGCCAATCAGTTCAAAATCGCTGGGCAAGACTTGGGCAAAACTCAGCGTGCCTTGAAATAAGGTATGTTCAGGAATCGCAATCCCCAAAGCCAGACGGTCGAGCGCAAATTTAAAACTAAAGCGATAGTCTTCATCGCCCTCGCACAGGCTGCGTTTTAAATGCTCGGCATCCAGTCCGCGTTTAAAACCGGCAGCAATCAGCAATTCCGTAATGCGCTCAATCGCGTTCACTTCCAGACTGTAACGCTGCTGGGTGGCGCTCAGACTGAGCCAGTCGGCAAAATCTTCAATGCTAAAACGCCCTTGAATCAGTTCAATGCGGCCCAGCACGGCGCGCCACGCATTCAGCGCATCCAGCTGAGTCACACCGGCAATTTTAATCGGTAAATACACGCTGTCTTTGGAGAGCTGATGACTGCTGCCGGCTTTCTGCTGAATAAGGTCACGCTCACTTGGCGGCGGTGCAAATACACTGCGGATCAGCGGTTCCAGCTCGCTCAGGCTTGGGCTGAGTACCAGAATATCACTTGGCCTACGTGGTGCATCTTTTGTGCCTTGGGCCAGCCAGTGAATCAGCTGCTCTTTTAATACTTCCAATTGGCGTAAACTGGAATGACAGACATGAATCTGGATCGAATCATCCTGTTCATCCAGCACGTATTGATGCTGCTCCGGCTCGACCAGATACAACACATCGGATTGGATTTTACCGAGTAAATTCTGTTGATATTCATCCACAAAAGCATCTGCCCAAACCCCATCTTCCCCCGAAGACAAGTTGGAGAGCAATGAGAAATGATCACGCGCCTGCTTGCCAAAACGGGTCAATAAAGGATGTCGTGACTCACGCTGTTCTGCATTGAAATTTAGTGTAAATTCCTGGAAAAACTGTTCAATATCGGCATCGCTGGCTTTGGGATTTTTGGCAATAAAACGCTCTTTAACTCTGAGGTCATAACGCGCTTTCCAATTTGGATCGACACTGTCGGCCCAATATTCCTGCGAAGGGTTGTAATGCAGAATATAAATGTCGAGGTATTGCCCCAAACGATGCAAAAACTCCAGCTGCATCGGCGGCAAATCCAGCAGGGTAAAAATCACCAGCTGCTGCGGCAATTTTTTTAATGCCGCTTTACGAGTCTCAGGATCATCCAGTATCTCCCAGAACATAGCATCAATACTTTGCATCTGCTCAAAGTCCTGATGAAACACTTCCTGCCACAGCCAGCGCTGCCAGGCTTCCAGTTCACGTGCCTGATTCAGGGTAAATTCAGAAATGTCTGTATTGGTTTTAAAGAACATCTCCTCAATGGCGAGTTCCCGGTTTTGTCCCCAGGCCTGTAGCCAGTTGGTCGGACAAGTGCACCTATTTGGAGGACAGTTTTTCTGACAATGTCCGCGATATTCCATGTAATGGCTAAATAAACGTGAGACCTGCTCAGCCACCCAATACAGCATGCCCTGTTTTTTCAGCTGTTTTTCGATGCCCTGTTCCAGACGGTCAGCGCTGTCATAAATGCGCTGTACGATGGAATGTAAAGGATGATCCAGCTCTAAAGGATTGTGTTCGGCCTGAATAAAGGATTTTAAGGCCTGAAATACGCGCCACTTGATAATGATTCGCGGAATATTGGCTTTTCGGACTTGCTCTTTCTGATCGACCAAAACCCATTGATAAGCAGACCACTGGAAACCACGAATCCGGTGATGAAACTGGGTATTCGCGCTAATGCCTTTTTGTTCTGCCAGCTTTTGAGTCAGCCAGGCTTCAACCGCATGCGACGGCACAATAAAATGTTGCTTCTGTAAAACCTGAAACGGTGTGGTGGCGGGCTTCTTCACGGTCGTCAGCATCGCGTGCACCAGCACATCAATACGCTGACTTTGAATCACATGAATGGCCATTACTCACCTTTTTCCGCTATTTTTCAAAATGGAATGCCTACAAAAGCATAAAGATTATTTACTATACAATGCTATCTGTCTATGTCACTTTTAAATGTAGATTAACTTTAAAAATGCTTTGAAATTCACATCTTAATGATGGTTGAATAGAACAAATAATACGAAGTTTAAGGTATTTACCCATGAAAATAGATAAAGTTCCAGACGCAATAGACCCAAAATTAAATTTAGACACCATTCGAACAGAATGCCTAGAAATGGTGAAAAAACGGGCTTACTTCTCAGCAGGTGCAGCCGTCATTCCGGTTCCATTTTTCGATGTGGTGATCGATGTTGGAATTTTGTCACAACTGATCCCGGAAGTGAATGCGCGTTTTGGTTTGGCGCCTGAACAAATCAGTGTCTATGACCCGGAAACCAAACAGGTGCACTGGAATGAATTACGCAAACGCGGCGTCGAATTTTCCGGACTGGTGGTCGCTCGTACTGCGGTGAAACAATCCTTGAACAACGTGGCAGCCAAGGTCATTGCCAAACAAGTGACGAAATTTATTCCCCTAGGCGGCCAGATTATTGCAGCCAGTTTAGGCTATATGGTGATGAAAAAAGTTGCGGATGCCCATGTCGAAGACTGTTACAAAATTGCCAAAGGCATCCAGCAAAAACAAAAAGCCCAAGTGGTGCATTAAACTTTCTGTGATCAGCATTGAATTGATCAAGACTGATAATCTTACAACTGAGAGCTTATTCCGCTCTCAGTTGTTTTAAAATGGCCTTTAATATTTTTAGGCGCGCCGTATTTTTATCATTGGTGGCAATAATGTACCAGGGTGCAGAGTCGGTACTGGTGCGTTCAAACATATCTGCCGCAGCACTTAAATATTGATCCCATTTTTCACGATTACGCCAATCTTCTGGGGTAATTTTGAAGCGTTTATGCGGTGTTTCTTCCCGCGCTTTGAAACGGGCAGCCTGTTCATCCTTACCAATGGCCAGCCACAACTTGATCACCACGGTTTGACTATTGACCAGATCCTTTTCAAAACGGTTAATTTCATCATAAGCTCGTTGCCACTCCACCTCATTGGCAAAGCCTTCAACGCGCTCGACCAATACCCGCCCATACCAGGAACGGTCAAAAATCGTAATATCCTCGTCAGTTTGCAACTTGGTCCAGAAACGCCATAGATAGGGATGACGCAGTTCATATTTCTCAGGTGCTGCAATACAGTGAATATCATATTCACGTGGATCAAGATTTTTAACAATGCGCTGAATTGCCCCTCCTTTACCTGCAGCGTCCATACCTTCTAAAACCACGATCGCTTTACGATCATCAGCACGCATGGCTTCTGCAACTTTCAGTGACAGCTTTTTTAACTCTTTTTTATAGTCTTCATTATCCTCAAATTCATTTTCAGGATGCAATAAAGCCTCTGGAACAGCGGCTTGCTTCCATTTGACTTCACCTTTACTCAAATGTTCTGGGCAATCCTTTAAAGCACCTAAAATAATCTGTGCAAACTGTTGATCACGGGCTTTTTCATCTTCACAGTTAATCACTTGCCAATCTTTCAGAAAGCGCTGACTGAGCTTTTGCACATTGTCGTATTGCTTTTTATTACGCCAGTCCAGACCATGTAATTTATGCCATTGCACTTCACTGGGATCCATATTATCCAGCCGTTTTTGCAAGGATTTCCAGGACAGGTCAAACCAGATCTTGATTACATCAACATGATTGTTTTTCAAGTCCTGTTCAAAAGCCCGCATATCTTCAACATAGGCATCAAACAGGGTGTCATCCAGAGAGTTGGAAGCATTCAGCGCGGTCACCAGCAAATCGCTATACCAGTTGCCAAACCACACCATCATCTGACCTTCAGCTGGAATAAAATCTGCGTAAGGCTGCCAAAAAGGTTGCTTGTGATTAAAGGGATTCGGTGCATCGGCTTTGACCAGCAAATCACGTGGATCGACCCATTCCCTCAGTTGCTTGACTGCCTCGCCTTTACCGGCCAGCTCAATTCCATTGACCAATATCAGCACACTTTTCCCATTTTTCTGGTCACGGGTATTTTTTAACAGATATTGTGCTTCAATCAGATTTAAGGACAGCTCATCTTCATCCATCAGTGCTTTTTCTAGTTTTTCGGCAGCCATATGTCTTCCCCATTTTGTTATGAATTTCAGTCTATTCAAGCATAGAACAAGGCAGAATTTGAAAACGTGGCGTTTTTGTTGCTGTTCATTGCCTAGTTCTCCATCAAACTGACCTTATTTAAAGCATTTTTCTTGCAGTTTGTCATAGCGAGTTTGCTCATCTACCTCTAAGATTTAGCCATCTAAAAAATAATAGAGACACAGAATGTCGAAACTGGCTGCATTGGATGATCTTTTAGAGTTGTATTATCAATTGAATTATCATCAAAACCCTGACGTTTTTCAGCGTTTGCAAGATGTACAGGCCTGGCAAAAGCAGCGTATGCAATCAACCCACAGCAAACAGTTTGCGGAAAAGCACAATGTGTTGATGTCAGAATATTTTCTGAACCGTTTGTATGGCGGTCCCGATTTTGATGCTCTGGCTGAACAAATTGCGCGTTTAATGAAATATGCGCATAAAGCTGAAAAACTGATTCCTGAAAATGCCGTGAAAACAGGAACATCTGGTGTATCTCTGGCAATTCTTGCTGTTCAGCTGGATGAGCAGGTCGCCATACAGCTGCTGGAAGATTTCCATCCGCATGAACACTTAAATGATGAAATGATGCGTTTGACCTATCTTAAACTGGATCAGGGTCAACAGCGTTTAAAACAACTGGAATTGCTTGATCAGCTCGGCTTGAGTCTGGACAAATACATGCGCTCATTCATGGTCCACACCGCCTTTAAAATGTGTAAGGGTGCCGCCAGTAAATATAACTTCGATGTCATGTATGAGTTTATGCAGGATGGCTTTTTGGCGATGAAACCGTTAAAGTCGGCAGAGAAGTTTGTTAAAGATTTTACTGCGGTTGAACGTCAAATTATCGAAAAAGTCCATGCAGGCGATCCATATCCGTTTCGGTAACTTTTAACAGTCATGGATATGATGATGGAAATAACAAATTTGTGCAGTGAATAAAAACACTGCTCAGATTTTCTGTATATTATTCATAACAATTGCATGCGGATTGCTGTACAACGTCCTAGAATCTGTCATCATGCAAGCACTGCAACATTAACCCTATTTTTATGTTAGGAGTGACTCTAATGTCTAACGAAAAGCAAACGCCTACCTCTACCCCTGAGTCGGCACAAAATACAGACAAAGTGAGTCCTTTCTTAACTGAACCACTTCCTCAAGGCACTGCCCAAGGCCAGCAACAATCTTTACAACAACAGTTGACCGATACGCCAGTGACCGGTTCAGTGCCTAAATACAATCTGCCGCGTGGTGCCAATACCGGCAACGTCGGTGCAACCACTCACTTCGGTTATCAAACCGTCAGCAGTGAAGATAAAGCGCAAAAAGTGGCAGAAGTTTTCCATTCGGTGGCAAGCAAATATGACATCATGAATGACTTGATGTCTTTCGGTATTCACCGTTTATGGAAACGTTTTGCCATTAATATGTCTGGTGTGCGCCGTGGTCAGCAGGTGCTCGATATTGCCGGTGGTACAGGTGATTTGGCCAAAGTCTTTAGCCGTGAAGTTGGCCCGACCGGTCATGTGGTGTTGTCGGATATTAATGAGTCGATGCTGAATGTCGGTCGTGACCGTTTGATTGATGCCGGCTGTACCAATGTCGATTTCGTGTTGGCCAATGCTGAAACGCTAGAGCCATTTGCAGACAACAGCTTTGACCTATTAACCATCAGCTTTGGTTTACGTAACGTGACCGACAAAGATGCCGCCCTTGCTGCGATGTACCGCGTATTGAAACCAGGCGGTCGTTTATTGGTGCTGGAATTCTCTAAACCGGTGTTTGAACCGTTCTCTAAACTGTATGACCTGTATTCATTCACCGCTTTACCGATCATGGGCAAAATCATTGCCAATGACTCTGAAAGTTATAAATATTTAGCCGAATCTATCCGTATGCACCCGGACCAACGTACCTTAAAAGGCATGATGGAAAATGCCGGTTTCCAAAACTGTGATTACCACAACTTGACCGGTGGTATTGTAGCGGTTCACCGCGGCTTTAAGCTTTAAGGTTTTACGCTATGTGGTCGATTCTGGCACTCGGTGCAGTTGAACGATTAATTCATCATGTGATTGATCTGGATGCGATTACCCGTATTCAGCTCAATCAGTTGCAAGGTAAGATGCTGCGTGTGGTGATTGATTCACCTCAGCTGTCTGTCGATGTGTTTTTTGACGAAAATAAAGTCCGTCTGGAACCTACCATTACCGGACAGAGCGAAAGTGCATCCATTTTCGAACATGAGAAGCTATCAAGCTTCGCAAGGTTCGATAAAAATGAACAAATCTCGGAAGCGACAGCGACCTTGCAGGTCAAAAATGTGGTCGAGCTGATCAAACTGCTGTTGGCAGATGATGTGGGCAATATTCCACTGCAAGGTGACTATCATCTGTTACAGGATATTCAGCGCATTATGCAACAGGCTGAACCGGATTTGGCGTCGCATTTAAGTCCCTGGATTGGCCCTACCCTGGCACATGAACTGGGCAAAATCCAGCTGGCACCGAAACATTTAAAACGCACACTTGAAAGTTATGCTTTCTTTGCCGAAGATGCCTTAAAAGAAGATACCGGAGTGTTTGCCCCTCGCTGGCAAATGAATGATTTACAACAAGATACCCGAATTTTCAATCAAAATTTAGATCGTGCCGAAGCCAAGATTCAACAGCTTCAGGCGCAGATCAATGCCGATTTAGATCCAAATTCTGCTTCATCTCAAGATTAGGTAACCACATATATGATCCCGCACATTTCACGTTTACTCGAACTTTGGCGCATCGCCGCGCACTATAGACTCGACACGTTATTTGCTGCGGAAGAATTACCTGAAAAAGCACGTCATGCCTTAAATTTCATACGACTACACCCGGCAGCATGGTCGAGTCGTGAGCGTAAAAATCCGCTCAAGCTGAAAGAAGCTTTAGAGGAAATGGGGCCGCTGGCAATTAAACTGGGACAGCTGCTTTCCACCCGTCGTGACCTGATTCCACCTGAAGTTTTACAGCAACTGGTGTTATTGCAAGACCGGGTCAAGCCCTTTGATAGCGATGTGGCTAAAGCACGCATTCAGCAATCGCTAAAAGCCGATGTCAACACGCTATTTGCCCGATTCGATGCTCAACCACTGGCCGCTGCCTCGATTGCACAAGTCCATACGGCTGCCCTGCATGATGGCCGCGAAGTGGTGGTGAAAGTCACCCGTCCCGACATTCGCACTCAAATTCTGCAAGATTTTGAAATTCTGGAATGGTTAGGTGCTACTTTAGAAAAACGTCTGGAAGCTGCCCGCGCCCTGCATTTATCGGAAATTATTCAGGACTATCGTCAGATCATTTTGAATGAGCTGGATTTGACCCTGGAAGCAGATAACACCCGTCGCATGCGCCATTACTTCACTGGCTCTAGCATGATGTATGTGCCTGAAGTGTATATGGACAGCAAAGATGTGATGGTGGCTGAACGCATCACCGGCGTTCCGATTTCCGATACCGCGACTTTTGACCAGATGGGGATGAATCGTGCGGATCTGGCAGAAAAAGGCCTGACCATTTTCTTTACCCAGGTGTTCCGCGACAATTTCTTCCATGCCGACATGCATCCCGGTAACGTGTTTGTCGAAACCATCAATCCGGCCAATCCACGCTTTATTGCGCTGGACTGTGCGATTATGGGTGAATTGTCCAAACACGATCAAATGACCGTGGCGCGCATGTTACTGGCGGTCATGAACAGCAACTTCATGCAGCTGATCCAGATTGTGCATCAGGCCGGTTGGATTCCACCGGGTACCGATCAGGATGCTCTGGCACGTGAAATGCGCCGCACGGTGGGTCCTATGGTTTCTAAACCGATGAGCGAACTGGACTTTGCCGGCATCCTGATTCAGGTCATGGATATTGCCCGTCGTTTCCACTTGGAAATACCACCACAATTAATGTTGTTGCTCAAAACATTGGTGCATGTGGAAGGCTTGGGTACAGACCTCTACCCGGATCTTGATATCTGGAAACTGGCGAAGCCCATCCTGACCGACTGGATTAAAGCCAATATGAATCCAGTGAAAAATATGAAGGAGATTGGCCAGCAAATTCCTGATCTGTTACTGGGTGCACAGGACTTGCCAAGTCTAATGATAGACAGTCTGAACGGCTTAAAAAATCAGTCGGCCTGGCATTCCAGACAGTTAAATGAATTGCAAAGCATGCGTCTGCAAATGGAACACCAGCAAAAACGTAGCTGGATGTTTGGCAGTATCATGGCAATATTGCTGTCGATTGCGATTATTGCGCCGTGGTATGTCTCGATTGTGCTGATCGTGTTGGCAAGCTTATTGGCTGTTTGGCGTCTGGCTAAATAATTCACCTCATTTTAAAATGGAAGTTATAAAAATCTGTAATTTCCATTTTAAAATTTATTTTTGTTTTAATTTCAATCTTATAAATTGATAAACCAATCACATATTAATTATATTTCAACAAAAATTAACATTTTTCAAATATTTTAAGCTCATCTGTATTTTTTTTATACTTTTCTTGATATAAGTATAATCTTTATGCACTTTTTTGCTGGGGTAATTCATGGTTTCTAAATTTTCAAAACATTCTGTATTAGTAATGTCCTTAACCGCCCTATTAGCGGGTTGTGGCGGCGGCGGTGGTGGCGGTGGAAACTCTACAGCACCTTTTAGCTCAAACTCCTTTTCAGGCACGGCTGTAGACTTTTACTTAAAAAATGCCACCGTTCAATTTGATAACTGTAAGAACCCAGATGGTTCAACTGTTACCACTACAACAGGTCCTCAAGGTCAGTTTACGTTTTCCACAACTCAGTCCTGTCAAAACTCACCAATTACCATTACGGGTGGTGTTGATATTGCGACGAATCTAAACTTTACCGGAACATTAAAACTCAAAGCGACAGACTTACAGAAACTCAGCAGTAATACGCTTGTGGTAAGTCCACTGACCACATTACAGGTGTACTCTGGTGCAGCAAATATTCAGACTCTGCTTAGCAGTTTAGGTTTGTCTGCTGACGCAATGTCTAAACTTCAGGCGGCTAATTTTGACCTTGCAAAATTTAACCCTGTAGTCGATGCTAGCGCAAAAGATATGGCGATCATTTTCGTCGTTCAACAGCTTGCTACCCAAATTGAAGATAGCTTACAAGCAGTCAACAAATCTGATGGTTCAACAGCACTAACTGCCAGCAAAGCCACTGAAATTGCATTTGGTGCAATTGTAAAACAGCTTGAAACAGGTAGTTTGTTTACCTCTGGCACAGCTCAAATCGATTCTACTGCGCTACAAAACATTCTTACAACAGCCGTAGCAAATGCAGAAACTGCCATCAATGACTCTAAAGTTGACATTGATCCAAGTGTCATTTCACAAATTGATAGCAACATCAGCACAGTGTCAGCAGACTTAAATACCGTTGTTACAAACAATAGCAGTTTAACGGGCGCGCAATTGCAAACCAAACTGCAAAATAACGAAGGAGGTATCCAAACCTCTATTAGTGAACAGCTAAAAACACCTGTTTATGCTGATTTCAACTTGGCAAATTACAGCATCAGTCAGATTCAAAACTCATCAAGCACCAGCCCAATGAGCATCAGCCTGAGCCAGCTTAGCAGTGCATTGTTGGTATCTTTCAAGTTAAATAATGCAAAAAGCGAGTTGACTGACACAGTGAAATTCGCCTTCAAAATGCATGGTACTCGAGGCAGTTCACAACAAGAAGATCTGAATGTGACCGTAAATAATATTAAGGTTAACTTCAATCTGGATGGTTCTATTAAGTCTGCTGTCATTCCTGCTAATACGACTGTAGCAATTACATCAACATTTAATACCGTACAAGGCGTGTCATTCCAAATCGACCATGACATCAATATTGCGTCATCAAATGGTGCCATTTCATTGCAACAGCTCATTAACAGCAGTGACAAATTGCAAGGCTACTATAACCAATTCTATGGCAAATTGGCTGCAAATGATGCTATCAAGGTGACAGCATTTGTTCTACCAATCACTTATGTCGTTGATGCAGCATTGAATTTACCAACCGATACAGCTGAATTCAATAATGAAAAATTCGTTGGTTCAACACTAACTGCATATTTCAAACTTAACTAATCACTCGATCAAAGCCAGTTTCCGAACTGGCTTTTTTAATTCCTATTTTTAACAGTGATGCTGAACTATGTATCTTAGATTTTTATGTTTGTGCGCATGCTCGGCGGCGGCTGCACAATGTTTTGCTGCACCCAATGACCCATTTCTTAGCGCAAAAGATTTTAATGCAAAATATACCTCTCCTCTACAAATGACACTTGCCGTTGATGCTGTAAATGACAGCATTGATTTTTTAAACATGCGGCAAAGCGAAGGGATTACTGACAAATCTGCCGGTGATTACCAAGGCTTCCATCTCTCGGCAAAATATGACTTGAATCCACAATGGTCCATTGAAGGGACGTATTGGCATCGCGAGATTGATTATGCTCAAGATACCAACAAAATCCAAAGTGGGCTACTTGCTGCACGCTTTACACCCAATCTGAATTTAAACAAGAATGATGCTGTCAGTTTCCGTGCCAGCTTTTGGGGCAATACTGCGGACTCATTAACTAAATCTACACCAACGAAAGTGAATCAACGCACGCTACAAAAGGTCAATGTAGAAGACCCTAAAGACATTCAGTTTCAGTTTGATGGTATTTTTTCCCGAAAACTTGATCCAATGAATCAGCTCAATGCGTTTGCCAGTATCGGCTACAGTAAAGTTGAAGTGAATGATTTGCACATTCAAGCTTCGCAGCAAGGCTGTTTAATGAATATCAACATTAATAGCCAAAACCAATATGCAGGAAGTCTGGCCCAACCCTGTAATAATGGTGGAATAACGATCACTAAATTAGATATCAAAGGCTATGCCAATGAATTTGGATTAGATATACAGCAAGACTTAAATTATGAAAGTTACTTTGCTGGTCTAGGTGGTTCATGGAACTGGCGCTATAAAAAATTCGAAAGCCAGATTGCGTACCAATATCAGTATTTGTGGCGAGATAAAATTGATGACCGTATCAGCAATTTTGGCAACACAGCCATTAAAGACAATCATACGCTTGGTGCAAAATTCAGCTATGACTTTACACCACGAGTAACCGGATTTATGCAAGGTGAAATTTACCAAAGCAACTTTGTGGGTCAAATTCCATTTTTATATAATGGTGTTACAGCATCTCGCTTAGATAAACGTTATGGACTGGCAACTTTAGGGATAAATTTTCATTTGTTTTAACTTCTGTATTGTTTAAAGCCAGCAATATGCTGGCTTTTTTATTCAAAATGCCTATAAATGACTCGACAGTCAATTTGTGATTTATCTCGCCATTGCGCCATAAACATGACCCTCTAGAATAATAGTACATGTGTATATTGAATCCTGAATCATGACGCAAATCCTGCAAAAACGTCCGCCTTCCTTAACCATCCGTGCGGGTCATCTGGCACGCCAACTGATTGAAAAAGAAGGCTTACAGGCCAGTTTTGTCGATACTATTCCCGGCGCGGCTGGCGGTCCTAAAGGCATTGGCATTCAGGGACTCGATCAAGCCATTTTCGGTGATTTTTTTGCACAAGCGCCCCAGCGCAGAACCCTAGTCGGATCTTCAATTGGCAGTTGGCGTTTTGCCAGTATTGCAGCTTGGGGCGCTAAAGCAGGAACTCAGCGTCTTTCCGAACTTTATACCAACCTGTATTTCCACAAAAAAATGTCCCGTCAGGAAGTGGGCAATATTTGCCGTGACATGCTAATTGATCTGATTGAAGGCAAAGAACAGCAACTGGTTGAACATCCGGACTATCATCTCACCGTTATTTCAGTGAAAGCCCAGCACATTTTCCAAAGTGACAAATCGCTGCCTTTACTGGCCTCGGTTGCCGGAATTATTGGCAGCAATGCTTTGGCGCGCAAGCACAACCGCTTGTTTATGCAACGGGTCATCAGCCAGCCAGCAACAGGCCCGCAGTTTAAGGTAGAAGATGACTTTGTGACCCATTATCAAACCTTAAACCTGAGCAACGTTACACCTTGGTTAATGGCTTCAGCTTCCATCCCAGGCGTGATGGCTGCGGTTCGCGATATTCCCGATGCACCGAAAGGCAGTTACCGTGATGGTGGTTTGATTGACTATCACATCGACCTACCCTTTGAGAGTCAGGGAATTGTGCTGTATCCACACTTTACGGACAGCATCACGCCGGGATGGTTCGATAAAATATTGACCAAGCGCAAGGCCAATCCGGAAAATCACGCCCGAACCTTATTGCTCTCTCCCTCTGCGGAATATTTGCAATCTTTACCTCTAGGACGCTTACCGGATCGTAAAGATTTCACCTTAAAAGGGCTGGATCAAAAGCAGCGCATTCAGATGTGGAATCAATGCGTGGCGGAAAGTCAGCGCTTAGGGGATGAATTTTTAGAAATGGTGGAAAAACAGAATTTTCCGCAATTTATACAAGATTTATAATATCCGTCTCAGAAGTCTATTGATGAATAGACTTCTTTTCATATTGACGTGCCCAGCGATTCTTTTTTAGGATTTGCACAATAGAAAAATAAAAATCGTATTGTATGACCTTGCTACGCTGCCTGTGATAAGAAATCAAAAGGATCATGCGTATATTTTTTTCTCAAACAGCTGCTAATCACGTACACTATGTAGGGGCGATTTGAATGCGCTGTTTTCTATTTTGAATATATTTTTGGTGAAATTCTCATGAACAACTTGCAATGGCTCGATGAAGTAAAATTTAACGAACAAGGTCTAATCCCTGCCATTGCACAGCATCATCAAAGCGGCCGTATCCTGATGGTGGCATGGATGAACCGTGAAGCGCTAGCTTTGACAGCAGAAAAAAATCAGGCGGTTTATTTTTCACGTTCACGCCAAAAATTATGGCATAAGGGTGAAGAATCCGGTCATTTTCAAACCGTACATGAAATTCGTCTGGACTGTGATGCAGATGTGATTGTGCTGCAAATTGAACAGCACGGCGGCATTGCCTGTCATACGGGCCGTGAATCTTGTTTCTATCGTAAGTTAACTGCCAATGGCTGGGAAATTGTCGATGCACAATTAAAAGATCCAAGCCAGATTTATGGTGAAAAATCGGCAAATCCGCATACCCTTGCCATGAACGCCTCTACGGCTCAATCTGAACAGGTCGAAGTTTTGGATTATCTGGGCAAAATGATGGCAGAACGTAAATCTGCCGATCCAGATTCTTCTTATGTGGCCAAGCTGTACCACAAGGGCCTGAACAAGATTTTGGAAAAAGTCGGTGAGGAAAGCGTTGAAACCATCATCGCTGCCAAAGATTTGAAATCTGAAGCCAATGAAGATAATAAAAATGACCTGATCTATGAAGTGGCAGATTTATGGTTCCATACCATTGTAATGCTGGGTTATTTCGATCTTGAACCGCAGCTGGTGTTAAACGAATTGGCACGTCGCCAAGGCTTGTCCGGTCTGGTTGAAAAAGCCAACCGTCAGCATTAAAAAGTAGACCAAGAACTGTGAAACCCAATCCGACCTATGAGCAAGCCCTTGCCATAGATAATGCGCGTCTGGGCAATTCCTTCAAGGTGATTGCCTATGCTGGCACAGGTAAAACCACAACCCTGCAAATGATCAGCGATGCCATGCCTGAGCGCCGTGGCATGTATCTGGCATTCAACAAAGCCATTGCCAGTGAGGCACAGAGTAAATTTCATGGCAATGTCGACTGTCGGACCTTTCACTCGCTGGCTTTTCGCAGTGTGCCACGTGGCATCACCGATAAACTACGTCTCCCCCGTTTAAGTCCAAGTTTTATTGCCAAAGAATATCGGCTACAGCCCATTACCCTGCGACGGATGATGGGTGGACGCTATGAAAAATATGTGATGATGCCATCGCGTCTGGCCAGTCTGGTGGCCAATGCCGTCAGCTACTTCTGCTCGACCAGTTCGCAATATCCTGCGCCACGCCATCTGCAGGCACCCAGCTGGTTGCATCCGGACGATATTGAAGAATTACAAAAACATCTTTACCCTGCCATTGAACGACGCTGGCTGGAATCAATTGATCCCAATCATCAGGCGGGTATTGGGCATGATATTTATCTGAAACTGTGGGCGCTGTCTGAACCGAATATTCCGGCGGACTATGTGTTATTTGATGAAGCACAAGATGCTGACCCGCTGATGCTGGGCATTTTGCTGCGACAAAGAAACACCCAGGTGATTTATGTCGGCGATGCCCATCAACAGATTTATGCCTGGCGCGGTGCGGTGAATGCCATGCAGCAACTGCCTTTGCCGGAATCTCGCCTGACTACCTCGTTCCGTTTTGGTGAAGAGATTGCCTTGAATGCCAATGCCATTTTGGGCGCCTTAAATGAAACCGTGCCCTTACTGGGTAATCCGCAGCTCAATTCCAAAGTGGTGAATAAGCCGCATACCAAACAACGCGATGCGATTTTATGCCGAACCAATGCCCGGGCCATGGAACTGTTACTGTCCGGTTTAGTCCACGGCGATAAAGTCAGCTTGCAGGCGGATCATGCCAGACTGAACCGTTTTGTCGATGCTGCCAGCATGCTGAAACAGGGCCGCCGGGTGACTGATGTCCCTGAACTGGCCTGGTTTAATTCATGGCACGACGTGCATGAATATTGCGAAACCAATGATGGTAGTGACATTAAACCGCTGGTCAAACTGGTGGATGATCACGGAACCGATCCCTTAAAAAGAGCCTTGGCCAAAATTACCCCGATTGAACAGGCTGATTACATCATCTCGACTGCCCACAAGGCCAAAGGTCTGGAATGGGACCGGGTGCACATCGAAGATGACTATCAATTCAAGGTCAATGAAAAAGACCATAAAATTAGTGACGAAGAGTTAAGATTGCTTTACGTAGCCTGTACACGTGCTAAAGTAAGTTTAAATATTCACCACATTTACGATCTGGTGCAACAACTGAAAAGACAGATGCCGGTATCGCTGCGTAAAGCCGTGGGAGAATAATTTCAGTTTTGCAAGGCAGGTGTTTTATGAAAATTGACTCGATTCAACTCAAACACGCGCTACATTTTGCTGATCTCAAGCTGAAATTTAATGACAAGCCCATTACCCTGATTCTGGGCGATCAAGGCTCCGGAAAAACCGGCATTCTCAAATTCACCTATCAGGCACTGACCTGGTTTGCCGCGCGCTATAAAGATTTACGTGCTGCGGGTGTGGTGATGCTGGATCAGGACATCATGTTTACCCGCCTGCAATCCAAAATTGATATTCGGGTGCGCATTCCTCCCGATATTGGCACCTTGACCGCATCCAGTGAAGCTGAAGACAAAGCGCTGTCTTATTGTGACTGGCAACTTTACAAGACCTTAAACAGCCACGGTATTGGCACCAGTAAAGCAGAAACCCAGCAGCTGGAAAATCTGGTCGAGCTGTATCATAAAGCACTGAAACGCGATCAGTTACAGGGCCTCCCCCTCATTGCCTATTACCCGGCAGAACGCTTTGTCAATGAAATGAATATTCTGAGCAAGAATAATCCAGTGATTTTCCAAAGCGCGCATGCCTATGAAATTTCCACCATTCCCTATACCACCTTTACCCGTTTTTTTGAGTGGTTTCGTGAAATTAGCGATATTGAAAATGCCCAGCTGGCACAGCTATTTCAACAAGTGGTTTCCAACCCGACTGTTCAGAAAAATCAGGATAATGACTTCCTGCAACAGCTGGTAAATGCCCAAAGGCAGATGAATGCCCCCAGTCTGGATGCCCTGAAACAGGCTCTAAGTAAAGTGATTCCTGCCTTACAAGACATCTATGTGCAATATCAGCCCAAATTGCAGCTGATGGTCAACTACCAGTCCAAAACCATGCTTTATCAACAACTGTCCAATAGTGTCAAAAACTGGATTGCGCTGGTGGGTGATATTGTACGTCGCTTATGTCTGCTCAATCCCAACAGCCTGTATCCCTGTCTGGAAGGCGATGGTATTTTGCTAATCGACGCGATTGATCATCAACTGGATCAAAATACCTCGCAGGTGATTTTACAACGCTTGCATCAGGCTTTTCCGCGTTTACAGATTATCGCCACAGGTAACCGCATCGAATTACTGGAACATGCTGCGGACTATCAGTGCTTAAAACTGGAAAATAAACAGATTCTGGATATGCAACTGCAACCGCTCAAGGAAGAGTTTGATTCCATTTATGAAAATCTGGTTTTTAATGAAGAAGTGATTGAAACCGATACTTTGCAGGAGCCGGAACCGGTCATAGACAACATTACGCCGCAAAGCCTGTGGCAACAAATTCAGCAGCATCTCACACTTGAGCAGCAAACCGAATTATTGCACTTAATGAAACAACAGGATGATACATCTTCCTCTCACCCGATCCCCTAGTAGAAAAGATTGAATCATCTTAGAAAATCGTGGTCATCTTTCAAAAAATGGTTTTTAGGGTTCCATCTGGCTAAACACGCTACGCCCCTTCAGCCTTGAGGGGCGTATAATAAATAGGGTTTATTGGCAGCATTAGCAACATAAGCCATTTATGAACTGTCGATAATCCCGAGTGTGTGCGCAAAAATAATTGATGTTATTTTACTCATGTAATAAAATCATGTATATTTGAAGTTTAATAGTAAAATCCGATTTTACTAGGACTTTTTTCAAGTTGCGCAACACAGCTTGTTTTGCATTTTTTAACTCAAACCGGCTTTCAAGATTGAGAAGTTTGGATCGCTCTTTGCGGTCCTGTAATCCTTGAAAGATAAGATTCACGTTTAGGTTTTTATCACCTAACTCACGACATTGGATATGAGTGTGCTACCGATTATTATCCTGTTACCGTTAGTACTGGGCACCACCCTTGTTTCGTGGCTGAAGCAATTTTCACGCGGGCTAACGGCTTTAGCCGCCATCGGGGTCAGCCTGAGTAGTCTGACCCTGTTATTGATGCAAGCCCCAGATGTCCTGAATGGCCAGACCATCACCCAAACCTGGGCCTGGTTACCGCAGCTGGGCATCGATTTAAGCTTTCGTCTGGATGCCCTGGGCCTGTTATTTTGCCTGCTGATTAGCGGTATTGGCACACTCATTTATATTTATGCCTATTATTATTTGAGTCCGAAAAATTCTCTCAGTAAATTATATGTTCTGCTGATGCTGTTCATGGCATCCATGCTTGGCATTTCCCTGTCTAATAATTTGATTTTACTACTTATTTTTTGGGAGCTGACCAGTATTTCATCCTTCCTGCTGGTCGGTTACTGGAGCAATTATGAAGCGGCACAGCGCGGCTCGCGTATGGCGCTCACCATTACCGGCATGGGGGGGCTGTGTCTGCTGGGTGGATTTATTCTGCTCGGTCAAATCACTGGAACCTACCAGATTGACCAGATCTTGACGATGAAGGACCAAATTCAAAGTCACTCGCTGTTTGTTCCCAGTTTGCTGCTCATTCTGATGGGAGCCTTTACCAAAAGTGCGCAATTTCCGTTTCACTTTTGGCTACCGAATGCCATGGCGGCCCCGACACCGGTTTCGGCCTATTTACACTCTGCCACCATGGTCAAAGCCGGGATTTTCCTACTGGCCCGCTTCAGCCCAATTTTTGTCGGGGCAGCGCTGTATCACAACATTGTCACTTTTATCGGGCTGTTCACCCTATGTATGGCCGCCTTCTTTGCCATTTTCAAAGAAGATTTAAAAGGCTTGCTGGCCTATTCCACCATCAGTCATTTAGGTTTAATTGTCTGTTTGCTCGGCATTGGTTCACCACTGGCGATTGCAGCAGCGATTTTTCATATTATTAACCACGCCACCTTTAAAGCCGCATTGTTCATGATTGCCGGGATCATTGACCATGAAACAGGCACCCGGGATTTACGCAAACTCAGTGGCATCTGGCAATTCCTGCCTTTTACCGCCACCCTGACCATGATCACGGCGGCGTCGATGGCCGGTGTCCCCCTGACGAACGGGTTCTTGTCCAAAGAAATGTTCTTTACCGAACTGGTGGCCAATCTTTCCGGATCTGCCCTGATCTTTTCTGCCATTGTGGCCACACTTGCCGGCATCTTTGCGGTAGCTTATTCCATCCGTCTGGTGCACGGCGTATTTTTCGATGGCCCGGTGGGACCGAATGTGCCGAATTCAAAAATCCATGAACCGCCTTTGGGAATGCGTGCTCCGGCAATTTTTCTGGCGGTGTTATGTATCCTCGTTGGTCTGGCACCTGCCCTACTGGTCGAAAACATCGTCAATGCAACCGCCCGTGCCAGCACGCAAATGGCTGACTTTACAGGCGCTCATCTCGCAATTTGGCATGGCTTTAATCTGCCTTTAGTGATGAGCATCATCGCGCTCTTGGGCGGTGTGATTTTCTATTTCTCCTTAGCCAAAGATGGCCGCATTCGTGACATTGACCTGGATCCCCTGCTGGGTAAATTTCAGGGCAAAGTGCTGTTTGATTTATTTTTAAAACACCTGTTACTGAACTCGCGAAAATTCAAGCGCAAAACCGAAAATGGTTCCCTGCAAAGCTATTTAATGTGGATTGTGATCTTTAGTGCAGCCTTGGTGGCAATGCCTTTAATCAATCAGGGACTCAGTACCGGGACACGTGAGCTGGCGCATGCCCCTGCCATTGCCATTGTGCTGTGGCTGCTCTTGTTCTCAGCCTGCTGGATGATGCTCTGGTTCCACCATGAACGGATTAAAGCTGTACTGATTAGTGGTGCAGTTGGTCTGGTGGTGACCATGGTTTTTGTCACGCTTTCTGCACCTGATCTGGCTTTAACCCAGATTACCGTGGATGTCGTGACCACGGTGTTATTGCTGATGAGCCTGTCACTTCTGCCACAGCTCACGCCTTATGAATCCAGTGTTTCACGGCGTTGGCGGGATGCCCTGATTGCCATTGGTGGCGGACTGGGCATAGGCTGGATTGCCTGGCTGATTTTAACCCGTGACCACAACTCCATTTCATGGTTCTTCATGCAGCAGTCCATTCCACTGGGCGGTGGAACCAATGTGGTCAACGTCATTCTGGTCGACTTCCGTGGTTTCGATACCTTCGGCGAAATTACCGTATTGGGTATTGCAGCCATTGGTACCTTGTGTTTAATGGACGGTATGCGTGCGCACGGTACCACCATGACCCAAGGTCTGACCTATCGTTTTAACCCCTCCCCGCTGATGTTCCGTATTACCGCCTCCTGGGTGTTACCCTTGGCACTGGTGGTGAGCCTCTATATCTTCCTGCGAGGACATAACCTGCCAGGCGGTGGATTTATTGCCGGTTTAATTACCTCTCTGGCGCTGGTCATTCAATATATTGCGCTGGGTCAAGATCAGGCTGAACAGATGCTGAAAGCCAAGTCCGGACGATTATATGAAATCTGGATTGGTTCGGGTCTCACCATTGCAGGGCTGACCGGAATGGGCGCCTGGTTCTGGGGTCGTCCATTCCTCACCAGTGCGCATATCTATATCTCGCCCCCGGTGTTGGGCGAAATCCATCTGGCTTCAGCGGCATTATTTGATGTCGGGGTCTATGTGACGGTGCTTGGTGCAACCATGCTGATGATTTCGGTCTTGGGCGACTCGCGCCATTCCAGCATGTCTGGTCCAGTATTGAAGGGGGAATAAAATGTTGAGTCTCGAATTTTTATTGGCTTCGGCAATTGGCTTACTCACAGCTACAGGTATTTATCTAATTTTACGTGCCCGTACTTTTCCCGTGGTATTAGGACTGGCGATGATTGGCTATGCGGTCAACTTGTTTCTGTTTGCCATGGGCAGGATTCAGGTCAATGCACCGGCCATTTTGACCGAAACCAGCAAGGCCACGGATCCTTTACCTCAGGCACTGGTATTAACGGCCATTGTGATTGGTTTTGCAACTACTGCTTTTATTATCCAGCTGGCTTTGCGTAGTCGTTATGAAACAGGGACCGATCACGTTGACTCAAAAGAAGAAATACCCCAGATTGACCCGCGTGAGGATGAGCCTTGATGAATGCTGTCATCCAGTTTTGGACTGAACATACCCCGATTTTCAGTATTTTAATTCCAGCATTGACCGGCTTTTTACTGGTGCTTTTAGGCAATCCGGGTGCCGGTTCCTTATCACGCGATTGGCGCCAACCCTGGCGGCGTGGCATTAGCTATGTGTCTTCCATTTTAGGCTTAACCACGGCCATCCTGTATTTGATTTTGGCCAGCACTGGTCAAATCAGTATCTATAGTTTGAGCGAGTGGTCTGCACCGTTCGGTATTGTGCTGGTTCTGGATCAACTGTCCGCATTGATGCTGGTACTCACCTATGTACTAGCCACGCCTATCCTGTGGTATGCCAGTCGTGAATGGGATTCCAAAGGGCGTTATTTCCATGCCATGTTCCATTTCTTGCTCATGGGCCTATGCGGTGCGTTTTTAACCGGTGATTTATTTAACTTATTTGTGTTCTTTGAAATCTTGCTGATGGCTTCCTACGTGTTGCTGTTACACGGGCAAGGCAAAGCCCGTTTCCAACTGGGCATTCATTACGTCACCATTAATTTGCTGGCTTCCGCACTCTTTCTGATTGGTCTGGGCATGATCTACGGCAGTGTTGGCAGTCTGAACATGGCCGATGTGGCACGTCTTATTCCCCTGCTAGAGCCTGATCAGCATAAACTGGCTGTTGCCGGTGGCTTACTGTTATTTGTCGTGTTCGGGATTAAAGCCGCCATGCTACCGGTCGGTTTTTGGCTACCGAAAACCTATGCTGTGGCCACGACGCCAGTAGCTGCCATTTTTACCATCATGACCAAAGTCGGGATCTATGCCATTCTTCGGGTCAATGGCACCCTGTTTGAAGATGACTTAAGCCACAGCATTCTGGCCAACTGGTTACTTCCGATTGGTTTGATTACCTCGGTGTATGGCGTGATTGGCGCGATTGGCGCTGAACGCTTGCGACGCTTTGTCGGCTTTATGATTTTGTCTTCAGTCGGTACGATCTTGATTGCCATTTCCCTGTTTAATACCCTGGCATGGGCGGCGGGACTGTATTATCTGGTGCACAGTACCATTATTGCGGCAGCATTTTATTTACTTAGTGGCTGGATTACCTCACAACGCGGCAGCTTCAAGGATCATTTCAATATTGCCCCGCAAATGAAACAGCAAACAGCGGTGTCACTGACCTTCTTTTTAATTGCCTTAATGATGGCTGGCTTACCGCCATTCAGTGGCTTTTTAGGCAAAGTGTTTATCTTGCAAGCGACTTCACACTCCCCTTATCAAGGTGTGATTATTGCTGTGGTCCTTGTGGTCAGCCTGCTCAGTATTATTGCCTTTACCCGGGTCGGTTTTGTGCTGTTTTGGCGTGCCACCACACCGGAAGACAATCCCCATAGCGATGCGTTTAAAGCCTATCAGGCTTTACCGGAACAATCTCCTGCACGAAATGACAAAACGATTTATCTCCTCCTGTCCGGATTAGTGCTATATATGATCTGTGCCCATCCGATTCAGCAATATATGTTTAAAACGGCTGAACAGATCCAGAATAATGTCTTGTATGAAAGCATTATTCTGCACAAAGATGAGCTTAATGAGGTGATTAGCGTACAGCCTTATGATCCTGAAAATTTACCTGAAACCAAATATGGCGGTGAAACGGTAGACCCGAATGCCCATCTGATTCCATATATCATCCCCAAAGATACTCTGGAAGGCGGGCACATTTCAGAATATAAGCAACGTCAGATCAGCCAGCAGCAGCGACAACAACCCGCTGATGCAGATAATGCCAAACTTAAACCGATGGAGCCTTAACCATGTCTAAAACATCGTTCTGGGAAAAGTGGTTACCACATCCGTTTGTTTCCGTTATTGTGGCTTTAAGCTGGATCATGCTAGCACACAGCGCCGACCCTGCCACATTGCTGATGGCGTTGTTGCTGGGGATTGTGATTCCACGTCTGGTGAAGCCTTTTATTGGTCGTACCCCGAATATCAACTGGGTGTTGGCGATCAAATTATTCTTTGTCGTACTGTGGGACATTATCATCTGTAATATTCAGGTGGCTAAACTGGTGCTTGGACCGACCCACAAACTGCATCCGCAATGGTTTCGGGTTCCTTTAGAAACCCAGCATGAACAGGTCAATGTTTTACTGGCCCTGATTATTACCACCACCCCAGGTACGGTCACTGCCGGGATTGACCATGATCGCGGAGATATTCTGGTTCATGCTTTAAGCACCGACAATGCTGAAATTGATATTCTGGAAATTAAAAATCGCTATGAAAAAGCCCTGATGGCCATTTTTGATGTGGAAATAGGAGAAGACTCATGAGTATTTTGCCCTATGCATTGGGAATCTGTATGGTCGCCATTACCATTTCCATGTTTTTTTGCCTGATCCGTCTGGTCATGGGTCCTTCCATTGTGGATCGTCTGCTGGCTTTAGATACCCTGTTTCTCAATGCTACCTGTCTGGTGGTGATTCTGGGCATCTATTGGGCCAGTACCTCGCTGTTTGAAGGTGCCCTCCTAGTAGCCATGCTGGGATTTGTCTCTACTGCGGCTCTGGCACGCTATTTTACCACTGGCCATGTGGTCGATTAGGAGACACGACATGCAAATAACAATGGAAATTCTGGTCTCGATTTTTTTATTGATTGGCTCATTCTTTATGCTGGTGGGCGGCATTGGCATGATACGACTGCCTGACTTGTTTATGCGGCTACATGCACCCACCAAATCCAGTACCTTGGGATTGGGGAGCTTTTTGATTGCAGCGATGATTTTCGCAGCCTTTCAAGGACGCTTTGGTTTCGCTGAACTGCTACTGACCTTATTAGCGTTCATTACCGCACCCGTGTCGGCCAATTTAATGGCACAGGCCGCCTTACATCTGCGTTTGCGTTCAACCAGTGGTGAAGTTCCCGAAGCGCTGGATCGTCCTTTACCCTGGCAACGTACCCGTCGTCGCAATCCAAAAGCCAAAAATGACTCACATGATGATCTCGCATGAAATCAGGCTATTTCTCTTAACTTATATTAAGATTTTGATTTTAATTAAAATTTATACTCAGTTGAAGTTACAGTAGACTGAGTCAATTTAATTAATTTTCAGCCAAAACTTTAGCCTTTTCTTTTTCAAATTCCTGTTTAGTAAGAACACCATCATCTAATAATTTTTTTAAGGCTGTAAGTTTCTCATATTTACCTACTGGGTTATTATTATTTCCATTCTCAGTTTTCTCAATGCACTCAAACACTAGTTCTATTCGTGGAAAATTTCCCAATATATATGGAGGTCTTGCAGCAGTTTCAGTAAGGCTATGCATTGCTTTATTTTTACGTTCACAAAAAGTAATTGATGCATGTTCCGCATTTTCTCGCACAGTTTGTAAGGATACAAAACCAGTAGCTGCTTTTCGAAAAATACGATAGGACTCTTCACTATTTTTTATTGGCTGATCCAATATCACAGTTTCCCCACCAAATACTGCATTTTCAAATGAAGACTTACTTTTTAAAGCCGACTGAATAGGCGGTACACTTGAGCAACTGGAAATAAGAAGTACAGAAACGATAAAAAAGAGCTTATTCATAACATTATATCTCGCGCAATAGAATGATGTATCTATCAAGCCTGTTAAGTGGCGTGTAAATTAGTTATATAAATAAGTGATTGAAAGAAATAATGAAAGTATAAGATCACTAAAAGTAATCGAAATAAAAAAAGCCACCCGAAGGTGGCTTTTCTTTTTAGTGATTATTCATCATCTTTTTTTGCATCATCAGCAGGAGGTAAGTCCTTGACTGCTTCTGCAATCAGACCAAACATATAGTTGCCATATGCATTGGTTTTGTCGTAATGGAAACGCAAACGAGGTGTTATACGCGTCTTGATACGACGACTGAGTTCGTGGCGCAAGAAACCAGAGGCTTTATTCAAAACCTCTAAAGTGTCTTTGTTTGCAGCTTCGCTTTGCTCATCGCCAAGCTCACGACCCATCACCGTTACATAAACTTCGGCATATCCTAAATCTGGGCTAACTTTCACCGCAGAGATGGTCACTAGACCACCTAAGCGTGGATCTTTCAGCTCCTGACGGATCAACTCGGACAACTCGCGTTGTACGGTATCCCCCATGCGCTTAAGACGTTGACTACCCGCCATTAAAGACTCCGTTTAATCAATTGAACATCATACACTTCAATCTTATCTTGAGGTTTGATGTCTTTATAGCCTTTCACCGCAAGACCACATTCCATACCGGCGCGAACTTCTTCAACCACTTCTTTATAGCGACGAAGAGATTCAAGCTCACCTTGGAAGATCACCACATCTTCACGCAATACGCGAATCGGTTTGTTACGGTGTAATACACCTTCAAGCACCATACAGCCTGCAGCCGCACCGAATTTGCTTGAGTGGAATACTTCACGTACTTCAGCAACACCCAGAATTGTTTCACGATGCTCAGGAGCCAACTTACCGCTCATTGCTGCTTTCACGTCATCAATCAATTCATAAATGACAGAGTAGTAACGGATGTCGATACCATCAGCATCAGCTTTTTGACGTGCAGTGTTATCAGCACGTACGTTAAAGCCTAGAAGTACAGCCTCTGAAGATTCAGCCAGTGTCACGTCAGATTCAGTGATTGCACCTACGCCTGAACCAATAATACGAACTTTAACTTCATCAGTTGCCAAGTCAGCAAGTGCAACGTGTAACGCTTCCAAAGTACCACGTACATCTGTTTTCAATACAACGTTGACGATAGGCACATCTTTCTTGCCCATAGACGCCATAAGGTTTTCAAGACGCATTGCAGATTGACGCTCAAGACGTTTTTGACGTTCACGGTCACCACGAGCATCAGCAACTTCACGTGCTTTTTTCTCGTCATTCACAACCAGAACTTCATCACCCGCCATTGGCGCATCAGGAAGACCTAAAATTTCTACAGGAATTGAAGGACCCGCTGATTTAATACGTTTACCGTTTTCATCAGTCATGGCACGAACACGACCGTATGATGCACCGGCAAGAACCAGGTCACCTACATTCAATGTACCATTTTGAACAAGAATCGAAGTGACTGCACCACGGCCTTTGTCCACACGCGCTTCAATAACGACACCTTGTGCAGCACCTTCTTCAGATGCTTTTAATTCAAGAAGTTCTGCTTGAATTGAAATCAGGTCTAGAAGTTCATCGATCCCCATACCAGAGTGCGCTGAAACCATCGCCACTGGAACATCACCGCCCCATTGTTCAGGCACGATTTCTTTAGTGGTCAATTCATTCAATACACGATCTGGATCTGCAGATTCTTTATCCATTTTGTTGATAGCAACAATAATTGGTGTACCTGCGGCACGAGCATGATCAATTGCTTCAGCAGTTTGCGGCATGACACCATCATCTGCAGCAACGACCAGAACCACGATATCAGTCGCTTTGGCACCACGTGAACGCATTGCCGTAAATGCTGCGTGTCCCGGGGTATCCAGGAAGGTAATAATACCTTTATCAGTTTTCACATGATAAGCACCAATGTGCTGTGTGATACCGCCAGCTTCGCCTGCAGCCACTTTTGTACGACGGATACGGTCAAGCAGAGATGTTTTACCATGGTCAACGTGACCCATAATCGTCACAACTGGTGGACGGGTCGTTTGCTCACCACGTGCTTCTTCAGCTGCTTCAAGCAAGGTATCTTCTGTTTGGGTATCAGAAACAAGAACCGGATTATGGCCCATTTCTTCAACTACAAGCGCAGCAATTTCCTGGTCAATGGCTTGGTTCTGAGTGACAAGCTCGCCCATTTTCATGAGTGATTTGATAACTTCGCGAACTTTAACTGCCATTTTTTGCGCAAGATCTGCTACAACAATTGTGGCACCAATTTCAACATCATAAACTTGTTTTTTAACAGGTTTTTCAAAACCATGCTTATTGGCCTGACTGGTTTTCAAACCACGTTTATGCTGGTTATGGCTGAAAGATTGCTCTTCCTGACCACGACGGCCACCTTTCTTCGGTGCACGTGCACTGGTGGTGTTGCCACCACGTTTAATTTCACGGTCTTCTTTGGCAAATGAATCTTCATAAGCCTGACCAACCAGACCGGCTGCAAGCGGAGAATCATCAATCACACGAATGGTAGTTGTAGTCTCTTCAGAAGAATACTTAGAAGCCATCTGACGCATTTGTTCAAGCGTACGTTGTTGTGCTTCTTCAGCCGATTTACGACGTGCTGCTTCTTCAACTGCTTTCAATTGTGCAGCTTGCGCTTCACGAGCTTTCTTTTGCTCTGGAGTTTCAGTCACTTTAACCGCTTGTTTCACAATCGGCTTGTTGGTTGACTTACGTTTTACCACAACAGCAGCTTTAGGTACTTCTTGCTTAGCTGTTTCCTGCTTCGCTGCAGCACGCATTGCTTCTAAAGCCTGTTTTGCTTTAGATACGCCTTGCTTAGGCTCTTCAGCTGTCGCTTTAGGCTCAGCTTCACGTGTATTTTGCTCAGCTTGTGCTTTGGCTAAAGCTTCAGCTTTAATTTGCTCTGGGTCAGGCTTCACAAATGTATGCTTTTTACGCACTTCTACATTAATGGTTTTGGCCTTACCTGATGTACTTGCCACTTTAGCAGTACCGGTTGTTTTACGTTTCAACGTGATTTTTCCTGCATGCCCATCATCCTGACCATGAACTTTCTTCAAATGGTTGACAAGGGTATTTTGTTGTTCAGTGGAAATAATATCTTCAGCTTTACGTTGCGGTAAACCTGCGTCACGAACCTGCTCTAGGAGCTTCTCAACGGGACGATCCACGCTAAGCGCTAACTCTTTAATCGACTTGTCCGTCATATATTTCCTCCTAGTTAAACCATGATTCGCGCGCTTTCATAATAAGTTGACCAGCTTTTTCCGCACCTAAACCTTCAATATCAGCGATATCATCAGTGGCTTGGTCAGCTAAATCATCTACGGTTACCACACCGCGAGCAGCAAGTGCATACGCGATTTCCTGTGTCATCCCTTGCATTGCAACAAGTTCAGCACTTGGTTCCTGAATGTTTTCTTGTTGTTTTAAAGCATCTGCCAATGTAATTTCTTTCGCACGGCTTTGCAATAATTCAACAGTTTCAGCATCTAGCTCGATTTCATCGAATGTTTCAGCTGGCACATAAGCAATCTCTTCCAAAGAAGTAAAGCCCATTTCAACCAAAGCCATTGCCAAATCTTCGTCAATATCAAGACGGGTAACAAACATATCCAGATATTGTTGAGCTTCGTTTTGTTGACGCGCGTAGAATTCCTCTTCGAGCATCATATCCAGTTTGTAGCCTGTCAATTCAGAGGCTAAACGGACATTTTGACCTTGCGAGCCAATCGCACGTGCCAACTGATCGCTTGCTGCGAAAATGATGTCTGCGCTGTGCACATCTTCATCAATCACAATACTGGATACATCAGCAGGTTCTAAAGCGCTGGCGATGTACTGTGCCGGATCATCAGACCACACCACCACATCAATACGTTCACCATTCAGCTCTGACTGAACCGCTTGGATACGTGTACCACGCATACCAATACATGCACCGACTGGATCAATACGGTGATCGTTGGTTTTCACCGCGATTTTAGCACGAACACCCGGTTGGCGTGCAGCTGCTTTAATTTCGATGATTTCTTCAGAAATTTCAGGAATTTCTTTTTTCATCAAGGCAATCAGCATTTCAGGACGTGAACGTGACAATAACAGTTGCGCACCACGGCCTTCACGATTCACGCTATATAAAATCGCGTTCACACGTTGCTTAGGACGAAGAATTTCCTTAGGAATCATTTCTTCACGTGCCAGATAAGCTTCAGCATTGTCACCTAAGTCAATAATGAAACCATCTTTGGTTTGTTTTTTCACTTCACCGTAAATGAGCTCACCAACTTTAGATTCGTAGGCATCTGCAATTAGCGCACGTTCAGCTTCACGAATTTTTTGCACAATGACCTGTTTGGCAATTTGTGCTGCAATTCGACCGAAGTCAATCGATTCCACTTCAAGTTCACGAATATCGCCAATCGACCATTTTGCAGGATCTACATCAGAGATGGCATCCTGACATGCCGGCATTTCGTGATCTTCATCGGCAACCACTTCCCATTGACGGAAAGTACGGTAATCGCCAGTTTTACGATCGATTTCCACACGTAAACGTGCTTCTTCCGAGTTTGTGCCTTCGTAAAATTTCTTTTTAGTCGCAGCAACTAAAGCTTGTTCAAGTGCTTCAAAAATTGCATCACGACTTACACCTTTTTCGTTACTAACCGTTTCTACTACGGTAAGAATTTCACGTGCCATAAGTCACCTATTCGTTCAGATTCTTATTTATTGGATAAATTAATCTTGGTAAATCAAATTTGCTTTGTCGATATTATGACTATCGATTTCAAGGACCTGTTGCTTCTCGACTTCCACTTGAATCATTTCATTCTCAAGGTCTACTGCAACCAGTTTCGCTTGAAATTTACGGCGGTTATCTACAGCACTAATCAGGCGTAATGCAACCTGCTGCCCAATATAGGCTGGCATCTGCTCAAGTTGAAAGAATGGACGATCCCAGCCAGGAGAAGAGACTTCTAGTGAATATTCACCTGAAATTGGGTCATGCACGTCAAGCATGGCACCCACTTGCTGCGTTACGCGAACACAGTCTTGTACACCAATTCCGCGACCTTGCTCAAGCTCCCCATCTTCATTGATGACAGGTTGCTCATTGCTTTCATCTGCTTTATCAATATAGATACGTAATAAAGAACGCTTGCCTTGAGGAAGAAATTCGATTCCCCAAAGATCTACATTGCATGCTTGCACTGCAGGAGCGATTAAGTCTTGGAGTGCTTGAGTTTTATTTGATAGCTTCATTTACTCTCGTCAATTGTGCGATTCAATGGTCACGATGACCGGTTCAGACCAACTCAACTATATTAGTAGTGAAACATGACGATTTGACCATTTTAAATGTCGACACTACACGATAGCCAATAAAAAAGGGCGTAATCGCCCCTATTTACACAGAAAAACCAAAGTCCACTGTGCAAAAAGGCCCACCTTTTTGTGAGCCTTTTAGAAACTTGGTAGCGGGAGCTGGATTTGAACCAACGACCTTCGGGTTATGAGCCCGACGAGCTACCAGACTGCTCCATCCCGCATCAACGTGCAAAAATTATATACAAATAGGAACCATTTTTCAATCTAAATCGTTTCTACTTGCCTTGATTAAGTTGCACCTTAATCAAAAGTGGTAGCGGGAGCTGGATTTGAACCAACGACCTTCGGGTTATGAGCCCGACGAGCTACCAGACTGCTCCATCCCGCATCAACATTGCAAAAAATTATCTCACCTTTCACTATCAAGGTGCTTATTTTAGTTTGCATCTAAAACAAGATTGATTGGTAGCGGGAGCTGGATTTGAACCAACGACCTTCGGGTTATGAGCCCGACGAGCTACCAGACTGCTCCATCCCGCATCAACAGATTTGCTGCTCACACCAACTTATGTTCTGGATTATAAGTTGGTGCGGAAGGGGGGACTTGAACCCCCACGCCCGAAAGCACTACCACCTCAAGGTAGCGTGTCTACCAATTCCACCACCACCGCAGCTGTGACGCATTCTAGTCGGATCAGGTACAAAAGGAAAGAACTAAATAAATTTATTCGCCTGTTTTCGGTGCAACTGGTGAAGTTTCAGTCGAATTTGCCGGTGCAGGCGTTGTTGTCTGCACCGATTTTAAGCTATAAGCATCTGTAGTTTGTTTTTTGGCAAACACGGCTAAAGTCAGGCTGGTGACAAAAAACAAAGCGGTTAAAATTGCAGTTAAACGGGTTAAAAAATTCGCTGAACCTGAAGCACCAAAAACGGTTGCAGCACCACCGCCACCAAATGACGCACCTGCATCTGCGCCTTTACCATGTTGTACCAGAATCAATACAATCATTAAAATGGCTAAGATAATATGTACTACCAGCACAAAAGTTTGCATGCTGAACTCCTAATTATTTTGTATTTGCAAAAGCCTGAGCAATTTTATAGAACGACTCTGCATTTAAAGATGCACCACCAACCAGCGCACCGTTAATATCTGGACAGGCTGCCAACTCTACTGCATTTTCAGCTTTAACACTACCACCATACAAAATGGCAATGCTTGACCCAAAGGCGGTAATTTGGGTTAAACCTTCACGAATTTTTGCATGCATGGCTTGTGCATCTGCTGGAGAAGCGGTTTTACCTGTACCAATTGCCCAGATCGGCTCATAAGCCACCACAACATTTTTCCACTGCTCGGCTTGTACAACCGCAGCAATATCGCAAATCTGTTGCAACACCACCTGTTCAGCCTGACCATTTTCACGCTGTTCCAGACTTTCACCGACACAATAAATAATAGTTAAACCCGCATTTAATGCGTTTTTAACTTTTTCATTTAAGACCTGAACAGTTTCACCAAAAATCTCGCGACGTTCTGAATGACCAATCAGTACAAAATTGATTTGATGATCTTTCAGCAGTTCAGCACTCACCTCACCGGTATATGCTCCTGTTCCTGAAATACGTGATACATTTTGTGCCACGGTATATACAGGTCGAACGGCGCTTGTTAATTCCGTCTGAACACTGCTCAAAGCCAGCATGGTCGGCGCAATTCCTAAATAACAATCTTGTTCTTTAATTTCATTATTTTGCAATAATTTTTTAAAATCATTGAGTAATGATTTTGCATCCGCCTGCATTGGGTTCATTTTCCAATTGCCGACAACCCAAGGAGTAATAGTCGAACCCGACATACAGTAACCTATTAAAAACAATTCATTAAACCGCGCATATTCTACACGGAATTTCGTTTTTTTTAGATAATTTTCATCTTGCTTTTTTATGACTTTGTTCTTTTTCAAGATATATTCAAAAAACTTTAGGTTGTAATTACGACTGGTTCAAAGTTTTATCTGATATTAAGTAGATGACAACACTTTAAGATATGGTATTTTTATATAACAAAAGTATAATTTAACGATACCAATTATAAACAAATTGATTGAGCAGGCATACTAAAGCATGACAGCATTACAAGGTTCACCAAGATTCACAGGTTTTATTCGACGTTTAGTTGAAGATGGCTTAGTTTCTGCTGAAAAAATGCAGGCTGCTATTTCGAATGCAAAAAAGGCCAATCAAGATATTGTTCCTTTCCTGATTGATCAACTTAAACTTTCGTCTCTCGATATTGCTGAAAAAATTTCGCAAGAATTTGGTGAGCCTCTATTTGATCTGAGTGTTTATGATTCTGCACAGATTATTCGTGAAGGCATTGACGATAAACTGGTTCTCAAACATCGTATTTTACCCATTTTTAAGCGTGGTAATTTACTCTATGTTGCCACCAGCAATCCTACTAATATAGATGCAATGGATGCGATCCGTTTCAATAGTAAAATGAATATTGAAGCGATTATTGTAGAACATCAAAAATTAGAAAAACTGATTGAACAGAATTTTGCTGAAGCAGACTCCTTTGAATTTTCTGATGATGATATCGACTTAAACCTGGAACAGGAAGATTTATCAGCTAAAGATGAAGACGATAATGAACAACAGGCTGACGAAGCACCAATTGTTAAGTATATTAATAAGTTATTGATTGATGCCATTCGTATGGGCGCATCCGACTTACATTTTGAACCCTATGAAAAATCATATCGTGTCCGTTATCGGATTGATGGGGTTCTACGTCAAATTGCCAATCCACCCTTGCAACTGGCAACACGCTTGGCTTCACGCCTAAAAGTTATGTCGCAAATGGATATTTCTGAAAAGCGACTACCTCAAGATGGACGGATTAAGCTCAAACTGTCAAAAACCAAAGCCATCGACTTTCGTGTCAACTCATTGCCTACCCTATTTGGTGAAAAACTGGTGCTGCGTATTTTAGATCCATCCAGTGCCATGCTTGGTATTGATGCATTGGGTTATGAACCAGCACAAAAAGAATTGTTTATGCAGGCGCTGGAAAAACCGCAAGGTATGCTGCTAATTACGGGTCCAACTGGTTCGGGTAAAACCGTATCACTTTATACAGGTTTAAATATTCTAAATCGTGAAGATACCAATATCTCTACGGCTGAGGATCCTGTAGAAATTAACTTGGAAGGCATTAATCAGGTCAATGTCAATGCTAAAGTCGGCTTAACCTTCTCAGCTGCGCTAAAATCATTCTTACGTCAAGATCCAGATATTGTCATGGTCGGTGAGATTCGAGATTTGGAAACTGCAGAAATTGCTGTGAAAGCAGCACAAACCGGTCATATGGTAATGTCCACATTACATACCAACAGTGCGCCTGAAACCTTGACCCGTTTACGTAATATGGGGGTTCCTTCATTTAATATTGCCACCTCGGTAAACTTGGTGATTGCGCAACGTTTGGCACGTCGTTTATGCTCTCAATGTAAAATACCTGCTGAAATTCCGGAGCCAAGTTTATTAGAAATGGGCTTTACTGAAGAAGATCTGAAGCAGGAAGATTTTCAGGTTTATCAGCCCGTAGGCTGTTCTGAATGTCGTGAAGGTTATAAAGGTCGTGTCGGTATTTATGAAGTCATGAAAGTAACACCTGAAATTTCGAAAATTATTATGGAAGATGGCAATGCACTTGAAATTGCAGCAGCATCTGAAAAATCGGGGTTTAATAATTTACGCCGTTCAGGATTAATCAAGGTTATGCAGGGGGTGACTTCGCTTCAGGAAGTCAATCGCGTGACCAGTGAATAGATTGAAAATTTAAAATAAGGATAAACGCATGGCTGTCAAAAAAGCACAGATGATGCCTATCTTCAGTTATGAAGGTATTGATCGCAAAGGGGAAAAACTTAAAGGCGAATTACCTGCACGTAATATGGCACTGGCTAAAGTGACTTTACGTAAGCAAGGAATCACCATTAAAACCATTCGAGAAAAAAGAAAAAATATTCTTGAAGGTTTCATGAAAAAGAAAGTCTCTACTCTCGATATCACGATTTTTACCCGCCAGCTCGCAACAATGATGAAAGCAGGTGTGCCATTGGTACAAAGTTTTGAAATTGTGGCTGAAGGTCTGGAAAATCCATCCATGCGTGAAGTGGTGCTTGGCATTAAAGGTGAAGTCGAAGGCGGTAATACCTTTGCTGGTGCGCTCCGAAAATATCCGCAATATTTTGACAATCTGTTTTGTTCATTGGTGGAATCTGGTGAACAGTCAGGTGCGCTAGAAACCATGCTAGATCGCGTCGCCATTTATAAAGAGAAAAGCGAACTTTTAAAGCAAAAAATTAAAAAAGCCATGAAATATCCAATGGCCGTTATCGTGGTTGCGGTAATTGTGACCATTATTTTGATGGTTAAAGTCGTCCCCGTATTCCAGGATCTATTTACATCCTTTGGCGCAGATTTACCAGCTTTCACCAAAATAGTAGTCAATATGTCTGACTGGATGCAGAAATACTGGTTTATTATGATTATTGCAGTGGGTGCTATTATTGCTGGCTTTATGGAAGCCAAAAAGCGTAGTAAAAAATTTCGTGATTTTCTGGATAAAGCAGCCCTTAGAGCCCCTATTTTTGGTGACTTGGTCTATAAGGCAATTATTGCCCGTTATAGCCGTACCCTAGCCACCACATTTGCTGCTGGTGTTCCTTTAATCGATGCTTTGGAATCCACTGCTGGTGCAACCAATAATGTCGTCTATGAAGAAGCTGTACTAAAAATCCGCGATGATGTTGCCACTGGTCAACAACTACAATTTGCCATGCGTGTCACCAATAAGTTTCCCTCTATGGCGATTCAAATGGTTGCTATTGGAGAAGAATCTGGTGCATTAGATGCCATGCTGGATAAAGTCGCTACACATTTTGAAAATGAAGTTGACAATGCAGTAGATGGTTTAACCTCGATGATGGAACCCCTCATTATGGCCGTGCTTGGGGTACTGGTCGGTGGACTTGTAATTGCTATGTATCTTCCAATTTTCCAAATGGGTTCTGTCATTTAATGCACGATTTCATTTCTTATTTTATGATTAACCCAACTGCACTCTATATTGCAGTTGGACTTTTTAGTCTCTGTATCGGCAGTTTTTTAAATGTGGTGATTTACCGTACGCCTAAAATGATGGAACAAGAATGGCGTCAAGACTGCCAATTCTTACTGCATCCGGAACAGGCTATTATTGATGAAACAAAATTTACCCTCAGTAAACCGGATTCAACCTGTCCAAACTGTCACACCCCCATTCGCTGGTACCAGAATATCCCTGTGATCAGTTGGCTGGCTTTACGCGGTAAATGTGGTGCTTGCAAAAATCCAATCAGTATTCGTTATCCGCTGATTGAATTGTTGACTGCAATCTGTTCCCTGATCATTGTGGCAATCTTTGGCCCGACCCTACAAATGCTGTTTGGTTTAGTCCTTACCTGGGTGCTAATTGCACTCACCTTTATTGATTTTGATACTCAACTTCTACCTGACCGTTATACCTTAACCTTGGCAGCACTAGGTCTGGCGATCAACAGTTATGGCCTTTATACCACTCCAACATCTGCTATATGGGGCTATATCATTGGCTTCCTATGTTTGTGGATTGTGTATTACCTGTTTAAGATAATTACTGGTAAGGAAGGTATGGGCTATGGAGATTTCAAACTTCTTGCGGCCCTAGGTGCCTGGATGGGCCCATTGATGCTTCCATTGATTGTGTTACTGTCTTCCTTAGTCGGTGCGATCATTGGCATCATTTTGCTTAAAATTCGTAAAGAGAATCAGCCTTTTGCCTTTGGTCCTTATATTGCGATTGCCGGCTGGATTGCATTTATCTGGGGCGAGCAAATTATGAAAATCTATTTAGGTCATTAATACAGGTATTTTTATGACGTTCATTTTGGGTTTAACCGGTGGAATTGGCAGTGGTAAATCTGCTGCAAGTGCTTGGTTTGAAACCCAAGGGATCACGGTAGTCGATGCTGATATTGTGGCACGTGAAATTGTTGCCAAAGGACAACCTGCCTTAGAACAGATTCAAGCAGCTTTTGGAGATTGGGTGCTCTTAGACAATGGCGAGCTAAATCGCCAAGCTTTACGTGAACATATTTTTAAAGATCCGGGTGCACGTAAAGTTTTAGAAAGTATTACCCATCCGGCAATTCGTGCGTCCATTATCCAGCAGCTTCAAGCAGCGACCAGCCCCTATGTGATTCTGGTTTCTCCGCTACTATTTGAAACCAACCAGCACGAACTGACCAATCATACCCTGCTGATTGATGCTTCGATTGATTTGCAGATTCAACGGGCTGCCATGCGTGATCATCAGTCCGTTGAACAAATTGAAAAAATTATTCAGGCTCAGATGTCACGTGAGCAAAAGCGTAGTCTTGCGGACGATATTGTGCTGAATGATGGACATCTTGACCATCTCTACACTCATTTAAAGCCACTGCATGAAGCTTATTTAAAACGCTAAAATTAAAAAAAGCAGTCGGTTAAGACTGCTTTTTTTGTTGCTCGATTTGCTGCTGCAAACTGTCTTGATGGCTGAGCCAGCGCCACGGCTGCAAAGCACCAATCGCCATGCCAATCAGGCCACAAATAATCGCCAGACTTAGAGGTTCACCTAAAAGTGGTACAGCCAGAATTGCCGCCATAAATGGAGCCAAAGTGACAATACTTCCTGTCTTAAATGCCCCCAGACGTTTAATTGCTTCCACATAAGTCAGTGTAGCGACAATCACTACAAAAATGCCGTGAAAAATAACCTGTACCAGCAAATGCATAGGCGTAGGTTCAGTCAGATGTTTGGGTAAAAATAGCAAATAAATCGGCACATAGATGATCGCAGACCAGATAGCTACCCCTGCCATAGAATGCCAGGCTGAAAGTTTCCATTGGCGTAACAAGACAGTAAATACGCCCCACCATATTGCACTCAGGAAAAATAGCATGTCACCAAAACCAAAGGCGACACCGGTTTCCCGGTACATCAGGAAGCTCATGGCAGCAATCGCGGTCAGCATAATCACCAAACTGATCCGGATATGCTTATCAAAAGGTTCTTTAAATAACACAAATGCGGCCAAGGCTGTACACAGCGGAATACAACCATTCAGAAAAATGGCTGCATGTGCTGCAGGGACATAATGAAAGGCGCTATATGAAGTCAGGCAATATGCCACCCCACCAATCATTGCCAGTAGAAAAGGCTCTTTTTTCCATAAAAAAGCAGTGTCTTTTTTATAGATCAAGATCGGCATCAAAATACAAAATGCCAGTGCAAAACGCAAGGCGGTTATATCCCAGGCACTAATTCCCCACTGGGCATTCAGACGAGAGGTAATGGTAAATCCGCCCCAAATACACATGGTAATGGCGACATACAGATAACCTTGAGACCGGGGCGACATAGCAGACAACTTTTAAATATGAAGGAGAATAAAATTACACGTTACGTTGGCGACACGCTTCATACAGTGCCATACCTGTTGCCACACTGACATTCAAACTCTGCAAGTTTCCTGCCATCGGGATATACACCGTCTGATCACATTGTGACTGGGTAATCGGACGTAAGCCGGTGTCTTCAGCCCCCATCACCACACACACTGCCGTACCGGTAAAATCAAATTTATCGAGTGGTAAGGCTTTTTCATCCAGCATGGTACCCACCACACGCACATTAAATTCATCTTTGATATTCCCCAAAGTACGTGCCAGATTGGTCACCTGAATAAACTTCACTTTTTCTGCACCACCAGCAGCCACTTTACGTGCTGTCGGCGTCAAGCTGGCAGAACGGTCACGGGACACCACTACCGCTTCCACCCCCATCGCCGCAGCTGTACGAATGCAGGCGCCTAAATTGTGAGGATCAGTCACTTGGTCTAGTGCCAGTAACAGTGCTTGAGGGTTCTGTTTCAATACTGTATCCAGATCCTGTTCATTCAATACCGGATGCGGACGGACGGCAGCCACAACTCCCTGATGAAAAGGCTGGCCTGCCAGTTTTTCCAGTTTGTCACGGCTGGCTTGTTGTACACTAATCCCAAACGGTTCAGCCAGAGCCAATACGTTTTTCAAACGCTGGTCATCACGGCCTTTCAAGGTAAATAAAGTCAGTACGCGCTCAGGCTCGAGTTCCAATAATGACTCCACTGAGTGAACGCCATAATAATATTCTGGTTTTGCCATGAACGGCCTCTAAAATCTATGGTGACAATGCAAAAAGAAAAATCCTGCAAAGCAGGCTTTACAGGATTAATGCTTGAATCTAGTTTAACCGATTCAGGTTAAAATTTCTTTGTCTTATCCAGGACGAATACTTAGCCTTCGAAATGGCAGACATAATCGAGCACTTCATCGGTCTCGATTTTAAAGCGACTGTTACCTGGCACATAAAAAGATTGACCGGCACGGAACAATTCACTTTCCGATTTGTCACCGATTTGCACACGACATTCACCTGAAATAATTTCCATACGTTCAGGCACATGCGTTTGAAAGGTCAAGGCCTGTTCAGTTGGCAAAATCACCCCTAAGGTTTTTTTGGTGCCATCTTCAAACTGCACGGTATGACTGATACACAAGCCATCGAAATAAACATTCGACTTTTTGACAACCGAAACATGATCAAACTGATTTGACATGCGTATTCTCCAGATAATGCGCATTTATAATTTTTGCTCGAGCTAGTTTAAAGCTGAGCTTGCAACTAATCAATCGCTGTTTCATCCAGCTAAATCAATATTTTTCAAATTTTTACAAATATTGCTTCGCAGGCTAAAGAGAAAATCTGACGAGTTGCGCAGAACCTCCAGCGACTGGAGAATTATACGCACAAATCGGTTTTAATGTTGCCCCGACCAAAGGCGAATAGCATGAGCCACAATTGATTCAGTTTTCAAATCAACTTTCAATCCTGAACAATAGTTCATCCAATTCCAACTTTTCAGAATGCAATGAATATGCAGCTCAAATTGCCTATCTTTTATAACAAGCAAACAGCAATTTATTGATGGAAAATTTTATTAGCTATTTTAATGTGCAAGTTTCATTTTCCTTGGCCTTATAAGGTAAGATATTGATGTTTTAAGTCCTTTTAAAATAAAAGCTGTCTTGTGACCAAAACAAAATTTGACTATCTTAGATTAAAACTTTTCGCAGCTTGGATGCGTTTATGCTGACACATTTAACTCTGATCAATTTCGCTTTAGCAGATCACTTAGCCATTGATATTGAACAAGGTTTCAATGTCCTGACGGGTGAAACCGGCGCAGGTAAATCGTTATTACTGGATGCCTTGTCTGCTTGTCTAGGTGAACGCACCGATACCAATTATGTGCGTTTTGGTTCAGATAAAGCCGATGTGACGGCCATTTTTAGTTATCAGGATCAAAGTCCGGAAGCAGAGTGGCTAAAAGCACATGAGTTGGATGATGAGTCAGGTGAAATTCATTTAAGACGGGTTATTTTTGCCACAGGTCGGAGCAAAGCCTGGATTAATGGTCGTCCAAGTAGTTTATCTGAACTAAAAGAAATTGGCCGTCTACTGGTGCAACTGTATAGTCAGCACAGTCAGCAGCAACTGTTAGAACCGCCCTATCCCAAGCACTGGCTCGACCGTTACAGCAACTTTTATCAGCCGGCACAAGACGTCCGCGATGCCTATAGCACCTGGCAAAAAGATATTCGTCAGCATCAGGCGGCACTGGATGCACAGGCCACCCGCAAACAGCGTATTGAAACTTTAGAGTTGCAGCTGGAAGAACTCGAAGACATCACCCAGATTGACTATAAAGAGATTGAACAGGAATTTGACCGTCTCAGCCATCATGAACATATCATGCTGGACTGCGGCTACAGTTTAAATGTACTCGATGAAGCCGAGCAGAATCTGACTCAGGAACTGTCATCGATTATTCGCCGTCTGGAATCGCATGCCGGTCGTAGTGAGCAGCTGGCGGAAATCTACAATTCACTGATCAATGCACAAAGTGAAATGGATGATGCAACGGCAAATCTGCGCCAGTTTATCGATCGTCAAAGTTTCGATCCTGAACGCATGGAAGAACTGAATTCACAACTGGAAGTCTTCCACCGTTTAGCCCGTAAATACCGTACTCAACCGGAAAGTTTGAAAGAAGAATATCAGGCTTGGCAGGCTGAACTGGAACAGTTGCATCAACTGGAAGACCCGGAAACTCTGGCCGAACAGGTAGAATTGTCGCATCAGCAATTTTTAACTAAAGCCCAATATCTGGATGAAATTCGCCGTGAAGCCGCCGTACCTTTGGCCAAACAACTAACCGAACAGGTCAAGCAACTGGCTTTGCCGGAAGCCTATTTTGAATTCAAGTTTGAGCCGTTAGAACAAATCGGTGCCGAAGGACTGAGCTTTATTCAACTGCTGTTTACCGCCAATAAGGGTATACCACCGCAGCCGTTGGCTCGCGTGGCATCCGGAGGTGAACTGTCGCGTATTGCCTTGGTCATGCAAGTGATGAATGCGGAAAAAACCGAATCGGAAGTGCTGGTGTTTGATGAAATTGATGTCGGGATCAGTGGTGGAACGGCTGAAATGGTCGGCCGTTTGCTGGCTGACTTGGCCCAACATGTACAGATTTTATGTATTACCCATCAGGCCCAAGTGGCAGCACAATCCGACCAGCATCTGCTGGTGAAAAAACGTCAGACCGATCCGGCCAGCAGCACCATTATCAACCTTGCAGAAGAACAGCGCATTGATGAGCTGGCACGTATGACGGGTGGCGTCGAAATTAACGACACAACCCTGCAACATGCCAAACAGTTGCGCCAGCTGAAGTTTCAACAGGTATAAATTTGAGGTTTAAATCACAAAAAATAATTGGCGAAACTCAATTAGTTTAGTAAGTTGATTATATGCGCATGATTAATTTAATCAGCTTTTTTGAATTTTAAGGGGGAATGGCTAAGATGACTAAACAATATCTGACACATCGCTGTCTTATAGCACCTCCTGATTTGGGTGATGATTTTTTTGCTCATACCGTCATTTATTTGGCACGACATGATGAGGACGGCGCTCAAGGCATTATCATTAACCGTCCTTCAGGTCTTTCAATCAAAGAATTATTGAATGATCTTGAAATTGAAGCAGATAATGTTAATCCTCATGCAGTTTTGCAAGGTGGTCCTTTACGTCCTGAGGCAGGCTTTGTATTACATACGGGACAACCGACCTGGCATTCATCTATTGCCGTGGGTGAAAATGTCTGTATCACAACATCTAAAGATATCTTGGACGCCATTGCCCACAATGAAGGTGTGGGACGCTATCAGATTGCTTTAGGCTATGCCAGCTGGGGCAAAAACCAGCTGGAAGAAGAAATTGCCCGCGGTGATTGGCTGATCTGTGATTCAGATATGGATTTAATATTTAATTTACCTTATGACGACCGCTGGGACGCTGCCTATAAAAAGATGGGCGTAGACCGGACCTGGTTATCATCAGAGATTGGACATGCCTGATTTATCGCAACCTCACATGATTATGGCATTTGATTTTGGCACTCAGAAAATGGGCATGGCAGTCGGTCAATCGCTGATTGAAAGTGCAAATCCTCTCGCCCTTTTCCCCATGAAAGATGGAATTCCGAACTGGGATGCTTTACTGAAAATAGTCAAACAGTATCAACCCACCTTATTTTTGGTGGGCTTACCTTTAAATATGGATGATAGTGAGTCGGAACTTTCTGCACGTTCGCGCAAATTTGCCCGACGTTTACGCCATCAGACCAATATTGAAACCTTGATGGTAGATGAACGGCTGACCACCCGTGAGGCACGAGATGAACTGGATCATTATCAGGCTCAGGGACGTGCCAAGAAACTGGCAGCTGACAGTATTGCCGCGGCCTTATTCATCGAGAGCTGGTATCGCAATCCAGAGGGTGTAGCACCTTAAAGATAAAAAAGCATCCTTCAGGATGCTTTTTTTGAAATGAACAAGGGCTGAGTTAGGGCTGATCTTTTTTCAAAATATGTACAGTGGCGGTACGGCCTGCAACAAAGGCCAACTGGTTCTTCGGCATCTCATCAATCACAATTTTAACTGGAACACGTTGTGCTAGACGAACCCAACTAAAGGTTGGGTTTACATTGGCAAGTAGACCTGTGGTTGAGCTACGTTCACGGTCTTCAATCCCGGATGCCACCCCTTGTACATGACCTTTTAATTTTTGTGAATCACCCATCAACTGAATGGTAGCTGGCGCACCGACATAAATTTTGTCCAGTTTGGTTTCTTCAAAATAACCTACAATATATAGCTGCTGACGGTTTAACAGCGCAGCAACCGCCTGCCCTACTTTGACGTAATTCCCTTCCTGTAATTCAAAATTCGACAAGGTCCCATCAGCTGGTGCGACTACTTCGGAGCGATGCAGGTTCAATTCAGCCAAATGCAGATTACTAGTAGCCACTTCAATTAATGCTTTTTGCTGCCCAATGCTGGCTTTAGCCTGTTCAATCGCTGCAACCATCTGCTCATGTTCTGCATGGGACTGATCGCGAGTCGCAAACATCTGGTCTTGCTCTTGTTTTGAAATTGCACCATCCATCAAGTTGGAATAACGATTGGCATTTTTATCTGCCAGATTGATGTTGGCTTCAGATTTCACCACATTGGCTTTGGCTTGGGCCAATTGGGCTTCTGCAGCAGCCAGACCAGCTTTGGCTTTGGACACATCTGATCGGGCCTGTTCAACATCCAGCGCCTGACGAGCAACATCAATTTTAAACAGCACCTGACCTTTCTTGACCGCCTGGTTATCTTGTACCAATACTTCCGTTACCAATCCGGATACATCTGAAGATACCTGAATCACATCGCCACGCACACGGCCATCCCGTGTCCAGGGTTCTGAGTTGTAATAATTCCAGATATGCAGCAATGCCATGATTGCCAAGGCTGCGACCAGCAATAACAACACGGGTCGAATAAATTTGCGTAAATCTAGGGATGTCATAGTTGTTCAACCTTGTTCATTTCAAAAAAGAGACTGATACTTAGCCCAAGTACAGTGTAAAACCCCAATGCACCAACCACAGCAGCACAACAAAGAGACATAAATTAAAAATACTTGGCATGGCAATCCAGCCCTGCTCTACCAGACGGTCCGTCAACAGGTTCAGCACCCTCAAAATTGCATAAGCAAACATGGCCTGAATAATCAATATCGGGACATATACACCATATATATTCACTTCACCCACGCTATGCTCCTTTCCCGGCAGATTGTGCAGTGGCCGTCAAATTGACATGACATAGACTGCTTTGAATATTATTTAAAGAAATGTTTAAGCGCTGTACGGTATCTTGTTGCTCAATCGTTGCTGCTTCCGTTTGTAAGGCCTGAATTTTTTCCAGAATGGCATTTTTCAATACATCGCTGGCTTGACTGATTTCCTTGGCACGAAAATAGTCATCCAGCAGTTGTTGTAAATCTTCCAGTGTGATCAGGATCGGATGCTGTGCAGGCAGTTTATTCATTAATTCTTGCAGCCGGGTCAGATCAATCACCGCACTGGATTCAATCAAAGCCAACTGGATGTTTTTTTTCAAATGTTCTGACTGCACGACTTTGGTATTTAAGACCCCAATCCGGTCCAGCATACTGCGCAGATGAATACGGAATTGCACTCCATAAGGCAAATACAGGGCTTGCCGGATGGCCTTATAGTGCAAGGATAAAATACGTTGTGCGGTAATGTCCGGTGACATGGCCCGTACCAGATGGATGATATATACGGAAATAAGCGGCCCCAGAACAGTCCCAATTGAAGCATCAAAAAAGAACACCTGATCCAGACTATAGCGGTTCTGTAAATTCAGCCCCATCACCGTGCCCATCAACAAAGGCAAACCAATACCGGTCAACGGCGGATGCGGAAACAGCATCAAACAGTAGATAATAAAAGGTGCCAGCACCACCACCAGCTGCCAGAATGCAGTCACATGCGGGAAAATGCCATAGGCATAAATAAACACAATCACAGCAGCATACAAATTGGCGCGAATAAACATTTTTAAGGCCGGTACTGGATTGTCCATGGCAGTCAAAATACAGGCACTGATCGCGGCCATTTCCGCCATCATAAATCCTGCTTTCCAGCCACTCACAATCCAGAAGGATGTAGCCAGCAAAATCACCAGAAAAGCCGAAATCCCACCGCGTACAGCTACCCCATGATCACGGTGTAAATTGGGGTAGGTCGTGGTCAGCGGCGTGACACTTTCCGGTAATGAGGCATCCCCTTGCTGAATTCGCTGCCAGATCAATCTGATGGCCCGAATATTTTGGATAAAATGCCGAACGTCCATTTTCAGACTGCCTAAAATCACCTGCTGGGATGCCGGACTCATGGCCTGCAAACGGGCAAAATCCTCGTCAAAACCTTCAGGTAAACCATTCAGCTGGGTTTCATCAATGACATGTTCATCTTGCAAAAAATCTGCAATATGTACATGTATAGCCTGCAGTTGCTCACGATAAGCAGTATCGAGCAGATCCAGCTGTTTAACCCGCTCGGCCATGGCCACCAGATTGGCAATCAGCATGGTCATTTGATGCAACATTTCTTGCAAAGGTTTGGTCATCCCCTGTAGGGCTGACTTTTCATAGGACAAATGCACTGCCATGACATGAATTTCAGCAATATCACGGGTAATCTGCGCCAGCATGTTGTTGTAATTTTTCAGCTGACTGGAATCCAGTAAAATCTGGTGAAATAAAGATTTGGTATCTTTAAAAGTTTTGCTGACCCGGGTTTTTACCGCAGGCCCAATATGCATGGGAAATAATGTCGTGGTGACAATAGCGCTACATAGCACACCAATCGTAATTTCCATAAACCGGCCGATGGCCATGTCAAAAATAGAAACGGTGTCAATAAAATAAATAATATTGTAGCAAATAATGACTGCGGTATATCCCGCCAACATGGATACATAACTGCGCGGTGTCCGGTCTAGCAGGGAAATATACAGACAGACCGCGACCCAGCTCGCCAAAAACAGGGTAAATAACCACGGCGTGTTGATCAAAAGTGGCGTGACCACAATAGAAACAATCGCGCCCAACAAAGTCCCCAACACCCGATAAATACTTTTTGACGATGTCATCCCGGAATAGGGATTGGCAATGACAAAGACCGTGCCGATCGCCCAAATGGGATACGCCAGATTTAAAGAAAAGGCCACATAAAGTGCCAATATGCCTGCCAGAAAAGTTTTAATCGCAAAAATCCAGTCCATTTTGTTGGGACGAAATGCGAGTAATTGTTTGGTTAGCAGCATCGACGTATCTCAAATTCGGGTTTAAGACTTCACCGCACTAATTTTTAAAGACGACTCAACTGCATGATATGCCTTTAAGGCACATCGAGCAAAAAATATACATGCCTAAACATGTCATTAGATATGATCGTCATTCAAAACAAATGGAGAAGTTTTCGCATCCTATGTTTATGCGAAATAAAATAGAAAAATTCCTTAACCAGAAAGGTTAAAAATTCATCATTGGATATTTATTTTGTATATTTTTGCAAACTACTTACATTAAGTCAATTAAAATATCTCATTATGATAATTTAACCAATATTATTAAAAAACATAGATTATATAGCCCTGAAATTTCTCATTACTTTTATTAAATCTTGTTAATCTGCTGGCAAAGATTAGATTACTCCAACAAAAGCTCTCCTCTGGCTATTTTTTTGTTATAAAGTAATGCTTATTCCTTTTTGTTTTATATGCTTTGACCAAGCAGGTACTTATGGCACTTTCTAGTTTTGGTAAGATTCTCACCGTTTTGGATCTCTTTTCGGTATCTCGCCCAATCATTAATGTGGATATCATTAGTGAAGAATTAGGCCTTTCTAAACCGACTAGCTACCGTTATTTAAAAGAATTGGTTTCGACAGAATTATTACAACGCCTGAGCGGGACCTCAGGTGACTATACCCTGGGTTCTAAAATTGCAGTCCTAGATTATATTTCCCGAACCACCGATCCTTTGGTGCAAATTAGCATTCCATTTATGCAGCAAATTGTAGAGCGAACCGAATTTTGCTGTCTGCTGACCCATTTAAACCGTGATTCATGTATCGATATTCATCATGAATTATTTAAAGATGTGACCTTGCTGTCTTATGGCCGGGGTTGCCCACGTCCTGTATTTGTCGGCTCATCGCCTAAAGTAATCATGTCCTATTTACCCAAACAGGGTATTTTGGACTATTACCAGCGTTTCTCAGCCGAACTTTCAGAAGTGGATTTTGCCGAAAGTGAAGAAAAATTCTTACTGAAAATGAAGCAGATCAAGAAACAGGGCTATTATTATTCCAGTGGTGAACTTGATCCCAATGTGTCTGGCTTATCAGTTCCGATCAAGTTTTCTGCTAAAGAACCCCCATTGGCATTGACCTTACTGGCTTCAAAAAACCGCTTTGAATTTGTCAATCTGCAAAAACTGATCGAAATTCTGCAAGAAAATGCGGCATTGATTGAGAAAAAATTTGCTGAACTGTCTGAAGAAGACGAAGCTTAAAATTCAATAATAATCAATCCAGTATCATTTTATGCGAAATAAAAGATATTTTATGGTTGTAATACCCATCTTATTCTCATAATATGATTATTGTTCTTCAGCATCCATTATTCCATGATAATCCGGTGCTTGGCTAAAAGCCTAACCTCAGACTTAAATCAGCTCATCACAGTATGGGCTTTTTTTATGCCTTCAAGGCAGATATTTACAGCTTTTCATAGGGATAAAAATAGCGAAAGGTGAGATTCACCCGTGGCTGAATAATCTTGCTGGATTTCATTAAGGCATGTTTCCAGTACTGCTGCGTGTTGCCGCACATCACAATCAATTGTCCGCTCTGTAACAGCAGATCAACTTTTTGCTGCGTGGTTTTATGCTTAAAACTGAATTTTCGGGTCGCGCCAAAACTTAACGAGGCGATCACGGTTTCTAAACCGGCTTTCGACACCAAGGCCGGTTCATCATCACTATGCCAACCCACGCCTTGGGTGCCATTTTCATACAAATTGGCCAGACAAGAATTGAAGGAATACCCCACCAGCTTTTCAATGTGCTGCTTTAAACGAAATAATCCGGGTGTCCACTGCTGTGCCTGTTTAAAGGTACCCGAATAATGATATGGGTAGTTTTCGTCGCCATACCAGGCGACTTTGCGCTCGGTTTGATAATAACGCCCATGCAAAATCACTTCGTCATGTTGCCAGGCCAAACGGGTTAAAAAATAATGTAAATACTGCTCACTTTGTTCCGGTGTGAGAATCAGACCAAAATCCTGAACCACCCCATCATAAGGCAATAGATTGGCCTGAGCTTCCGGCTCAAATAATTCAAAGTTCATGGTTAAACATATAGCTCAGATTAAATTTTATTTTAGCGAAATGTGATGCTTCACAATTGAAAACATTGTATGCGCTTGTGACAGCGGCTCAACCGGCTTAGACTGAAATCCAGCTGATAATAAAAAAATTGCATATGAATTTATGGCACTTATTTCAAAAACTTCGCCCCTTTGTGCATCCCTATCGCCTGCTGGTGGTTGCCACACTGCTGCTCACTTTAATTGCCTCGTTCACCGCTCAGGTCAATGCCCTCACCTTACAATATGCGGTAGACAGCATTAACCGTCTGATTGAATCAGGTCAAGGACTGGCTCAAGGCTGGCATATTCTGATCAATATTTCGGTCATTTTACTGGGCAAAGAAGTCATCAATGCCTTCGTGCAGTTTGGACAGAAATTTTATGGTGAAAAGCTGCGGATTTTTGTTTCTCAGGATTTGGCCCAAGGCATCATTGAAAAATTCCTAACCTATCGGCTGGCGTTTTTTAATGAAGATCACAATCAGGCCGGTAAATTGCAGACCCGGATTGACCGTGGAATCGGTTCCCTTACCCGGCTGGTACAGATTTTCTTTATCGATATTTTACCGTTATTTACCAGTGCCATTGTGGCTTTGGGGCTGATGTTCTATGCCAACTTCTATGTTGGTTTGGTGGCCTTGTGTATTGTGCCCATTTACTTCTGGCTCACCTATAAACAGGCTCAGAAACTGGGCGGATGGCGGCGTAATTTACGGGATGGACGCGAGAAAAAAAGTCAGGGCATTTTAAGCATTATCAACTCGATTACCGTGATTAAATCTTTTAACCGTGAATCAATTGAATCCGAAAAACAGCTGAAACTGCAAAAAGAACTGACCGATAATCAGATGCAGACCCGCCAGACCAGTTTTTTGTTTGACGGATTAAAGACCTTTATTGAGCAGATCGGGATTGTACTGATCATCATTTTGACCGCTTATTTTGTATTGGACGGCCAAATGAGCATTGGCATGATTATGTACCATGTGCTGTTATTTAATAATGTTTCCGCACCGATTCGTTCGCTGCATCGTATTTATGATGAAGTGAATGATGCCATGATTTACTCCGAAAGTTTCTTTAGGATTTTGGAAGCCGACCATGAAATTGAACCCAGTGGCAGGCAAAAACCGCTTATCCATGGCAATTTCGAGCTGCAAAATGTCGAGTTCTATTATCCCAATGGTCACCATGCATTGAAGCAGATCAATATGCAGATTCAACCCAATAAAATCACTGCCTTGGTCGGTTTATCCGGTGCGGGAAAATCCACGCTGATCAGTTTGCTGGATAAGTTTTACCAGCCGGCATCCGGACAAATTCTGCTGGATGGCATGAATCTGGAACAGATCGATACCCAGTATCTGCGTGATCATATTGGTCTGGTGCTACAGAAAAATCATATTTTTCAAGGCACAATTTTTGACAATATCCGATACGGTAAAACTGATGCCAGCCTGGAAGAGGTCATGGATGCAGCTAAAAAAGCCTCCATTCATGAGCAGATTTTACAACTCCCTCAAGGCTATGATGCCGATGCACTGATGCTGTCCGGCGGTCAGCAACAGCGGATTGCGATTGCACGGATGTTCCTGAAAAATCCACCGATTATTTTTCTGGATGAACCGACGGCGAGTTTAGATGCGATTGCTTCGGAACAAATTAAACATAGTCTGGATCAGATCAAGCAAGGTCGTACTGTCATTATTATTTCACACAGTTTGTCGCAAATTATTGATGCCGATTATACCTATGTGATGAGAGAAGGTCGGATTGCAGAACACGGTGAACATGATGCGCTCTATCATCAGGACGGCGCGTATAAAGAAATTTTTGATGCCATGGCCAAGAGCCTGAATATTGAAAAAATCGCCAAAACCTTTGAAGAAGATGCGGAGGAAGAAACACATAGTTAAATATAAAGCAACAGCCTTATTAAACCAGTAGTTGAATTCAAGATAAATCATCTGCTGATGACCTTACCGTAAATGCATCGGTAATAAAAAAGCCTGTTATCAAATAACAGGCTTTTTAAACAGCATCAGTCTTAGCGCTGAACTTTTTCTTCAATCTCTTCCACGCTGGTATGGCGTACATCCAGACCTTTGACCATATAGATAACCTGTTCAGAAATGTTACGTGCATGGTCACCAATCCGCTCCAGAGAACGCAGCACCCACATCACATTAATCACACGTGAAATATGGCGCGGATCTTCAATCATATAAGTCATTAAAGTACGCGTAGCAGATTGATATTCACGGTCAATATCGGCATCGGCCAGCAAGACCCGTAAGGCCTGATCCACATCTAGACGGGCAAAGGCATCCAGAGCATCATGAATCATCACTCGGACTTGGTTACCAATATGACGGGTTTCCATATAACCGCGAGGCGAACTGCCCTCTTCACATAAATTCTGGGCAATCCGGGCAATTTTAGCCGCTTCATCACCAATACGTTCCAGGTCAGTATTGGCTTTAGACATGGCAATCACCATACGTAAATCAATGGCAGCAGGATGACGACGAGCTAAAATCAGGGTTAAAGCTTCATCAATCTCGGTTTCCATGCGATTGACCACATTGTCCTGAAATTGCACATCAATCGCCAAAGTGGCATCGGTATCCAGCAAGGCATGAATACTATTGGCCACTTGCTGCTCAACCAGACCACCCATGGTCATAAACTTGGTATTTACATCCTGCAAATCTTCATTAAATTGCGAAGAAATATGGTGATTTAATACCGGATTATTTGGCAAGGGACGTACTCCACGACAGCAATTTAAAAATGACGGATTCTGCTCAATATTAAAGCACAGCTAATATGAAGCTTTGATGACAAAAACAGGAAGATTAGCTGCTGGATGGCAAAGATTTTTCGATGAGCCAGGCATTCATTTCTTGCAAATCCTGTTCGGTTAATTTGCCTACAGCTGCTTTTAAACGCAAAACATTAATCAAATAATCATACTGGGCATTTAAATAATCCTGCTTGGCCGAAAAAGCATTTCTTTGCGCCAGCAGCACATCGACCATGGTTTTTAAACCTTCCTGATATTGGGCTTTGGAGGCTTGGGAAACAATCCGTGATGAATCCATGGCCGCTTTACGGGCCTGCAATTTGGCCTGATCAGTTTCGACCTGCAGATAAGATTTTTTCACATCGGTATTGGCTTTACGAATCGCAGCATCCAGTTGCACCTCAGTTTTTTTCACATTTACCGCGGCTTTTTGAATGGATTTTTTAGTCCGCCCGCCTGTATAGACATTCCAGTTCATCTCAATACCAATCTGGTCAAATTGACCATCACTGGAAATGACATTTTTCGGTGACTGTTTGCTATAGCCATAGGTACCGACCGCTTCAATCTGGGGATACAAAGCGGCTTTCTCGACCCGTTTCTGATCTTCTGCATAATGTTGCTGGATGCGGGCTTGCTGAATCGACAGATTTTGACTCAGTGCCAAAGCCGTCCAAGCATCCAGGTCCGCCGGATAAGGTTTTTGAAACTGAAAATCATCCCGAAGTACCGCCAAATTTTCTCGATAAGGGCCTATCAGCTGTGCCAATTGCTCCTGCGCCAGCACCAGTTGCACATGAGTCGAAATCCGGTTGGCACGCGCACTTTCATATTGTGCATTGGCTTCACTAACATCACTTTTTGCCACCAGCCCTTCTCGCAATTTGGCCTGCATCACATTCAGCTGTTGCAACAAGGCTTGCTCTTCTTGCAGGTTTGCCGCGGTTAAACTTTGCTGGCGCAGCACATTAAAATAGGTTTCAGAGACATTTAAGATATGTTCCTGACGCTGTAACTGTAAATTGATTTCACTCAAGTCCAGTGAAGTTTTAACCTGTTTTAATCCTTCCCAGGCATCCCAGCGAAAGATCGGTTGCCGGGCTGTCATGGCAATTTGCTTGGTGGTGGAAGAAGATGCAGAAAATGCATTTTCCGGAAATCCCGGAATGGTGGTTTGATTGCTGTCCTGACTTTTACGGGTCACATTCCCAGAAAGTGTCACGGTAGGCAACAAATTCCCTTTGGCAATCCCCAAATTAAGTTGATCAGCTTCATACTGTAAAAGATTGGCTTGCCAGTCAGGATCGGTATTTTTTGCACGCTGGTACGCTTCCACCAAATCCAAGGCATAACTGCATGGACTCAGCAATAAAACAGTAGCACTGATGACTATTTTAATATTCATTTTTTATGGTAAATCCCTACACCGGATCATTTACAACGCATATTTATAATAAAAGCCATGCAATACTAAAATGATCCACTCAATTTTCCGTATGATTTTTATTAATTTTTACAATCTACTCATGTGCAGTATTTTTATCAATACAATCTAAAGGAATAATCACAGCGAGTAACTAAACTCCTTCACAATACTACACAGAAAAAATTATTTTCAGCGATAAAATACCTTCAATCCATCAAATTATCGCTGTATGAATTCAGATATAGAATGACTGTGCCTTTAAAAACAATATTCTCTGTAAAGCGATGCTTTCCTTTTATTCTTTTTTTATTTCTACTCGGGTGTCAAAAACCTGAACCACAGCCTATGCCTGAACAAGTACAAAAGCAAGAACAGCAAGATGAAACGGTTGATCTTTCGGTATTGTGTAAAAATATTGAAAAAAATATGGCAGCCATTAATTCGGAACGCACTACTTTTGCCTTGGAACAGATTAATCAGGATTTAAAACTCTGTTTACCCCTTTCGACTTTCACAGTCCAACAACATTTATTAGCCTTGTCGAATCAGATGTATGACAACTTTCTGACTGTAGACCGCACCCCACCGCAGCAATCTGCCTTTGAAGACTATGCTTTTGAATTATCACAACATCCTACAATTCAACAGCAGCATTTTGAACAACTGACCTTACGCGACCAATATTTGTTAAAACACAAGGGGCAGGCTTATGTAGAACTGTTTGATGCCGGTAAAGGCTTAGTGCACTATCGCCGTAGCCCGGAGTATCTAGCCAAGATTTTTGCCCCCTACATGCCGCGTGCAGAACAGGTGTTTATTGAAAATTTGGCCACACAAAACATCAATCCTGTCTTTGTGGAACAAACTTTAGCCATTGAACCGCATGAAGTTGTTACCCGCGCCCTGTTTTGGGAGGAATATTTAAAACAATATCCAAAAAGCAGCTATCGTCGCGATGCAGAATATCTGCTGCAAATGTATAGCCTGTTTCTATTTATCGGACTGCCGGACTCCCCTGTTTCAGACAATTACCTCGACAAATATGACATTCAAAATACTTCACTGGATGAAATTGAAAAGTTAGCTCAGGTGAAACATTCACATTTGGCTGTTCAGGCACAAAAATTTCTACAATTTTTACAATTATCGGAACCACAACGCTTAAAAGAAACATCTGTCCAGCTCAGTGCGCAGGAATCACCATCTGAAAATAAAAATCTTTTGGTACGCAAACAATTAGAACAGTATTTAGGGCTACAACATCTTAGCCTGTCTCCAACACGAGACTGTTTTAGTGATGCGGTATGCCTATAAGTCTCCTTCCCTTACAGACAGCTTCTATAAATGGCTTAAAAGCGATATTTAATGTGAATGTTTTTTAGCAGTTCGGCATGTTAATATTTGCCCATAGCTTGACGGAGCGCGAGTAACAACTCGCTGAGATCACTTAAATACTATTGATACCAGTTTAGATATCTATGGCATTTGATGGTGAGTACCGTTGAACCTGATCAGGTTAAGACCTGCGTAGGAATCAAGCCATCTAAAAACTTAAGCCCCCGGTTTCGCTGTATCTGGATATGAGAACTTGATCTCAGACCTCATAGAGCAGATAAACCTGCCACGTTTTTGATCGTGCTTGATTCGTTGATGTCATTCATAAGGATCATTGCAATGAGCCAATTAACGAATCTATCTGCAACAGAAATTTCTGCTCAACACGAGCAAGATGCCAAAGATCTCACCCGAATTTTACCCGCGTCAAAAAAAGTCTATATCCAGGGTTCACGTCCGGACCTGCAAGTGCCGATGCGTGAAATTGCATTGACCGACACACCAACCGGCTTGGGCGGTGAACCCAATCCAGCCATTATGGTCTATGACACTTCGGGCGTTTATACTGACCCGAATGTGCAGATTGATCTGAATCAAGGTTTGCCGCATGTGCGTGAAAACTGGATTGAAGAACGTCAGGATACGGAACGTTTAGGCACACTGACCTCAAAATTTGGACAGGAACGTCTGAAAGATATTCGCACGGCAGATATTCGCTTTGCCCATATCCAAAAACCACGTCGTGCCAAATCCGGCAAAAATGTCACTCAAATGCACTATGCACGTCAGGGTATCATTACCCCGGAAATGGAATATATTGCCATTCGTGAAAACCAGCGCCAGCTGGAAAACGTGGATGCCCGTCAGCATGCAGGGCAAAACTTTGGCGCAAAAAACCTGACTGAAATCACCCCTGAATTTGTCCGTCAGGAAGTGGCTGAAGGTCGTGCCATTATTCCAGCCAACATTAACCACCCTGAAATTGAGCCGATGATTATCGGTCGTAATTTCCTGGTCAAGATCAATGCCAATATTGGTAACTCTGCTTTAGGTTCCAGCATTGATGAAGAAGTGGCGAAAATGACCTGGGCGACCCGCTGGGGCGCAGACACCATCATGGATTTATCTACCGGTAAAAACATTCATGAAACCCGCGAATGGATTATCCGTAACTCGCCTGTGCCAATTGGTACTGTTCCGATCTATCAGGCACTGGAAAAAGTCGATGGTGTGGCCGAAGATTTAACTTGGGAAATCTTTAAAGACACCCTGATTGAACAGGCTGAACAAGGCGTGGACTATTTCACCATTCATGCCGGCGTGCTTTTAAGATATGTCCCTCTCACAGCCAACCGTTTAACCGGTATTGTTTCTCGTGGCGGTTCCATCATGGCACAGTGGTGTCTGGCGCATCATCAGGAAAACTTCCTCTACACACATTTCGATGAAATCTGTGAAATCATGAAGGCCTATGACGTGTCGTTCAGTCTTGGTGATGGTTTACGTCCGGGCTGTATTCAAGATGCCAATGACGAAGCACAGTTCAGCGAATTACGCACTTTGGGCGAATTGACGCACCGTGCCTGGGAACATGATGTGCAAGTGATGATTGAAGGTCCTGGACACGTGCCCATGCATATGATCAAGGAAAATATGGATCTGCAACTTGAAGTCTGTCAGGAAGCCCCATTCTATACCCTTGGCCCTTTAACCACGGATATCGCACCGGGTTATGACCATATTACTTCAGCGATTGGTGCGGCCATGATTGGCTGGTACGGTACGGCCATGCTCTGCTATGTCACTCCGAAAGAACATCTGGGCTTGCCAAACAAGAAAGATGTGAAAGATGGCATCATCACGTATAAAATTGCCGCGCATGCGGCCGATTTGGCCAAAGGTCATCCGGGTTCACAAGTACGTGACAATGCTTTATCCAAGGCACGTTTTGAATTCCGCTGGGAAGATCAGTTCAATTTGAGTCTGGACCCGGATACGGCACGCAGCATGCATGATGAAACCATGCCTAAGGAAGCACATAAGTCAGCGCATTTCTGTTCGATGTGTGGACCAAAGTTCTGCTCCATGAAAATCACCCAAAATGTTCGTGATTATGCGAAAAATCAGGAGAATACTGCTGCGTCTCAAGCCAACGATGCCGAGATTGAAGCGGGATTTGAAAGTATGAAAACCAGCTATCAGGAACATGGTCAAAAACTGTACCACAAGCTGTAATCCGATAAAAAATCTTTTATTTTCATAAAATTCTCGGTTAGGATGACTGCATGTTTTTCATCCTGACTGGGCTATAAGATGAATATTATTCAACAAGCCACCTATAATAACGACGAAGTCAAAATTCAGTCACGCGAATACCTTTTTCGCGGTTTCATTCAGGTTGAAAAAGTACATCTGCGCCATCGTTTATTTAACCAAACCGAATTTACCCCCGTTATTCAGCGTGAACTGATTCACCGGCCTGAAGCTGCGGGTGTATTAATTTATGATGATGCCCAGCAAAAATTTGCCTTGATTGAACAATTCCGTGTCGGCGCGATGGATGATGCAGAGTCCCCTTGGCAACTGGAAATTATAGCAGGGGTTTTGGATGGCCATGAATCACCTGAAAGCTGTATACGCCGTGAAAGTCTGGAAGAATCTGGCTGTGAAATAGATCAACTGCAGCATTTATTCAGCTTCTATCCTTCGGCAGGTGCCTGTTCCGAATTATTCCATTTATATGCCGCCCATGCCCAACTGCCAAAGCAGGGCGGAGTTTTTGGCATGCCCGATGAAGGGGAAAATATTCAATTGCATTTGATTGATTATAGTGAGATTGTTACTCTACTCGGCAATGGTCGATTAAAAAATGCACCGGTCATTATGGCATTGCAATGGTTACAACAACATATTAAAACGACAAGGAATGTCTAAGGAGTCGGACATGACTTTATTCAATAACAATCCAGATCAACAGGACTGGATCATTATTCAGATTTCAGACACACATCTGATGAATCAGGACGATTTAGAATTTGTGCATATGAATCCGGAACAGAGTTTTCATGCTGTCATCAAACAGATTCAGCAGCAGTATCCCGATGTCGATGCCATCATCAATACGGGCGATCTTGCACAAGTGCCGGTTAAAGAAACCTATGACCGTTATTTGTCTTTCATGCATCAGGTGGGCATTCCGTTTTATCAAATCCCTGGCAATCATGACAATATAGAGATTTTCCCCTTCTATCAAAATAAAAATCAGGCACATGCAATTCATTTTGGACCATGGAGCATCGTACTGTTAAATAGCGCAGTACCCAACAAAATCGACGGCCGGATTGAACCTGAGCAATTGCAACAGCTCGATCAACTTTTATCAAAATACCAACAGCAATTTGTGGTGGTAGCATGCCATCATCATCCTTTTGCAATGCAATCAAAATGGATCGATCAGCACAAACTGAAAAATACTGAAGATTTAACCGATATTCTGGCCAAGCATAGCAATGTCAAAGCGGTGATTTGCGGTCATGTGCATCAGGATTCTTTAAATGAATGGCACAATATTCAGTTTTTCTCCACTCCCTCCACCTGTGTCCAGTTCAAACCTTTAAGTGATGATTTTGCACTGGATGACCAAGCTCCGGGTTTTCGTGTATTACATTTGAAAGCGAATGGTCAACTGGAAACCCAAATTCATCGTGCCAAAACAGCGCAGCAACAAATTAATAGAGAAATTTCAGGTTATTAACTTTTCATTTTGTATTTTTTCTATTACTTTATGGCTTCTGAAGGAAGCATGATCGATAGAATCCGGCCATCAAAGACTATCAAAAAGCACAAAAAGTCTATATGATGACGACCCTCGCAGGAAAATCTCCTGAGGGTTGGATAAAAACACTTGCATATCACCATATTTTTTGCGTATAGATAATACGTATATGATGAGGAATGCCCTATATGGCGAATGACAACCAAAATCAAGTCTTGGACGAACAAACTGATGTTGTAGATGAGAAATCTGCAAAACGCGTGCGTAAAACGAAGCCAAAAGCGTCAGAAAGTGGTTCTACTGCTAGCTTATTTGGTATTGCACCTTATCAGCCTAAAAAAAATGAAGAATACATGTCTGAAGGACAGCTTGAGCACTTCCGCCAAATCTTGTTGGCATGGAAAGCTGAACTGATGTCTGAAGTAGATCGCACCCTAAATACCATGCAAGATGAAAACACTGCCTTGCCTGACGTCAATGACCGTGCGACACAAGAAGAAGAGTTCGCAATTGAACTGCGTACCCGTGACCGTGAACGTAAACTGATTCGCAAGATTGAGCAATCTATTGAAGCGATTAAGAACGATGACTACGGTTTCTGTGAAACTTGCGGTATTGAAATTGGTCTGCGTCGTCTTGAAGCACGTCCAACTGCTACCCTTTGTATTGACTGCAAAACATTAGCAGAGATCAAAGAGAAGCAAAATAACGGTTAATACTGTGTTAAGTAATCCCTCCCTAACCCTCCCTTTAAAAAAGGGAGGGAAAGATGAAGTGAATTACAAGGGTCGGTTTGCGCCATCGCCAACCGGCCCTTTGCATTTTGGTTCTTTAATTACCGCCGTCGCCAGTTACTGCGATGCCCGTGCCCATCAAGGTCAATGGGTGGTCCGAATTGAAGACACCGACATTCCTCGCATCTATCCCGGCAGTGAAGAGCATATCCTGCGCTCCATTGAAGCCTTTCAATTTGAACCCGATGCCGAGATCATTTTCCAAAAAGACCGTCTGGAACTCTATGAGCAGGTCATTGAGCAACTCCATCAGCAAGGCTGGGTCTATGCTTGTCAGTGCACCCGTAAAATGCTCGGCTCCAATCATATTTATGCCGGAACTTGCCGAGATCTAAATCTGCCTTTCGAGCAGCAAGCCATTCGCCTGAAAGTATCGGATCAGGAAATCTGCTTTAGCGATCGTCTGCAAGGCCGACATTGTTCCAATCTCCAACAAGATTTAGGCGATTTCGTACTGAAGCGTCGTGATGGCATTATCAACTATCAACTCGCTGTGGTGGTGGATGATGATCTGCAAGGCATGACCCATGTGGTTCGTGGTGCAGACCTGCTGGATAATACTGAACGGCAAATTTGGTTGGGTTCAATACTCGGTTATCCCAAACTTGAATATATGCACCTGCCTTTAGCCATGAATGATCAGGGACAAAAGCTTTCCAAGCAAAATCTTGCTCAGGCACTTGATCTCAATCAAGCCCCTGTATTATTACAACAGGCAATTCGTGCTTTGCATCAACCAGAAGTGGATTTAGACACCCCTTCTCAGATGCTCAAGCAAGCGATTGCCCAATGGGATATTGATCTGATTCCACATACGCCCGAATTACAAGGCAGCTATTTATAATAGGCGGGATGTCAGTTAGGCTCAAAGATCAAGCTGAAAAATGGCAGACTGAACCGGTTTATTATTTGTGAAATGATTCCCAAAGCGCAGATAAAATGTCTGCATTATGGCACTAAAAAGCCGAGCACCGTTTTAAACCTTGCTCGGCCGAATCGAGAATTAGAAACCTGTTTAGAAGCTGGATTCTTCTTTACTTGGATTGGCTTTTTGGGTTGTAGCATCAATTTTTAAAACCAAACTGATCATCACCGCACACATAATTAACGATGACCCGCCATAACTGATAAACGGCAAGGTCAAACCTTTGGTTGGTAGCATGCCCATATTCATGCCGGCATTTACCAAAATTTGCAGCAGGAAAATGATACTGATACCGTAAGCCAAATAGCCTGCGCGTAAATATTGATGTTGCAAGGCACGATGGCCAATTTTGATACAACAGACCACCATGGTAAAAGACAGGATCAAAACGGTGCTAATGCCAAAGAAGCCAAACTCTTCACCTAAAATCGCCAACATAAAGTCGGTATGCGCTTCAGGTAGATAAGACATTTTTTGGATACTATGTCCTAGTCCAACCCCAAACCATTCACCGCGACCAAAGGCCATCAATGCATTGGACAGCTGATAACCAGTACCCAGCGGGTCAGCCCAAGGATTGGTAAAAGACAATGCCCGTTGCAGACGATAAGGTTCGAAGATAATCGCCACGGCTAGGCCGATGATGATCGCCACCATAAAACCGATAAACTGAATGGGTGGTGCTCCCGCTAAAAAGAATACCCCCAAAATCATCAACACGATCACCGCTGTTGCACCCAAGTCCGGTTCAGCCAGAATCAAACCTACGGTAATCACCATGACCGCGCCCAGACGGAACAAGCCAGAAAGATTATTTCGTACCTCTTCTGCCCGTCGCACTACATAATCTGCAGTAAAGATCGCCATCATGACCTTGGCGACTTCGGATGCCTGTAAGGTAAATCCGGCAATACGAATCCATCGTGTAGAACCGTTGACTTCCGTACCGGCAACCAGTACCACTGCCAACAACAGAATCGTCATGATCCACAGCGGAAAAGTATTATTGAACCAGACATTCAGCGAAACACGATAAGCCAGAAATGCAGCAACACCACCCACAAAAATGGATATGCCGTGTCGAATGATGTAGTGAAATGCATTTTCATGTAGTCGATCCGCATAGGGCATCGAAGCCGATGCCACCATGATCGAACCGATACACAGCAAGGCAATCACACAAAAAATCAGTACATTCCGCGGCGTAACTTCAGCAGGGATTTTCGGTCCCCACTCATTATAGACCTGATTAATTTTATTGATGGTCGTCTGAGCTAACCCAGCCATACAGCTTTCCTTATCGTTCTTTTAAGCCAGTGTATTTACACAATCGACAAATTGATGTCCACGTTCACTATATCCCTTGAACATGTCAAAACTTGCGCATGCTGGAGATAATAATACGACATCGTTGGCTTGTGTATGCTGCTGACACAATTCTACTGCTTCTTTCAGGCTTTCTGCATGAATTAAATGGGTTGTGCCCTGAATAGCCGCTTCAATAATCGGACGATCTTCACCAATCAATACCGCGACTTTGGCATATTTGCTTAAAGAGTCACGTAAAGCAGTAAAATCCTGACCTTTGCCCTGTCCACCCAGGATGATTGCCACTTTACCCTGTTGCGGCTCAATGGCAGCCCCCAGACCATCAATGGCTGCCAATGTTGCACCAATGTTGGTTCCCTTGGAGTCATTGTAATAACGCACGCCATGGACTTCTTTGACAAATTCACAGCGATGTTCCAGACCTTTAAAGGTTTTTAAGGTTTCCAACATGCTGTCCAATGGCAGACCAATAGCTTCACCTAAAGCCAGACAAGCCAAGGCATTGGCAACGTTGTGCGTACCCTGAATATACATGTCTGAGCTTTTCAGTAAACGTTCGCGACCACGTGCCAACCAGATGGTGCCATTATCTTCTTTTAAAATACCGTATTGATTTAAATCCGGGGCATTCAGACCAAAGCTCTGCATCGGTGTGTTATCTGGCACCAATGGACGGGTAAGTGAATCATCACGATTAAAGACCACTTTTTTCACACCCTGAAAAATGCGGTGCTTCGCAGTGTGATAGCCAAACATATCACCATGACGATCCAGATGATCTTCACTCATGTTGAGCACCACAGCCACTTCAGCGTTCAAATTCGAGGTGGTTTCCAGCTGGAAGCTCGACAGTTCCAGAATATACAGTTCAGGATCATCTTTGGTTAAATCCAGTGCCGGACGTCCCAAGTTACCGCCTACAGCCACTTTCTTGCCGGCATCTTTGGCCATTAAACCGATTAAGGTGGTGACAGTACTTTTGGCATTTGAACCGGTAATCGCCACAATCGGTTTATCGGTAGCACGGCGTAAAATCTGAATTTCACTGACCACTGGAATGCCTTTGGCAATTGCGGCCTGAATTTCTGGAATTTTAGGATCAAGTCCCGGACTAATCACAATTTCTTCAGCTTGTAATAACAAGTCCTGATCCAACTGACCAAAACTGGTTTGAACATCTACCGGAATCTGGTCATGCCCTGGTGGTGTCTTTCGGGAATCTGTTACTGCAACGCGGTAGCCATTTTCATGTAAGAAATTTACTGCTGCAACACCTGATATTCCGAGTCCTGCAACGACTTTTAATCCACCACGCTGTATTAACATTTTTGCCCCATTTTATGGTCTGTTTTTAAAACTGACAAAATGTTAGCACTTTGCCGTTTTGAATGCTTTTTCTGTTTTGACTTTATCTCGGCTTTTTTGTGTCAGCGCGTAAAAAAACCGTCATAAAAATGACGGTTTTTCAAAATACTGATCTAAAGTGGAAATAAAACTTGAAAGTTACTTCCATTTTACTGCTTGGACTTCAGGTTTTTTCTGCACTGGGTCTTCATTTGCAGAACAGCCACAACTGCCGCCGCAACCTGAAACCATCGCCGGCTTTAACCACTTTGCCAAAGCTGTCCAGCCCTGCTTTTCACAGTGCTTAGACAGTGCCGTGAAGACTGAGTTCGATGTTCTGGGAAAAACTTTCTTAAACACCACGACAGCACTCCAAATGACCAATGCGGCAACAATTAGAATTTCAATCATCTCAGTCTCCTTTCACAACCTTAAATAACATTATCCAAAGTAATGTGAAGCAATTTGATAAGTCAGGAATGACATCACATAGGCCAGACCAAACAGGTAAATCGTCATGAACGATACAGTTTTCCATGAACCGGTTTCACGGCGCACGGTCGCCAGCGTCGCCAGACAGTGCGGTGCATAAATAAACCACACCAGTAGCGACAAACCGGTTGCCAATGACCAGCCCAAGTCACCTGTGCCACCAATAATCGAAGCCAGACCTTGAGACATGGCATCTTCATCGACCGCAGACAGTGCATAGACGGTACCCAATGCTGCCACCACCACTTCACGGGCAGCCATGGCAGGAATCAGGGCAATACAAATCTGCCAGTTAAAGCCTAGAGGAGCAAAAATTGGCTGCATCACATGACCCAGCATCCCCGCAAATGAATAATCAATTGCCGGGCCTGTCGCCCCATCTGGTGCTTGCGGGAAAGTACACAGGAACCATAGTAAAATAGACAGCGCGAAGATGATGCCACCAACTCGTTTCATAAAGATCTTGGCGCGATCCAGCAAACCGATCCACACGCTTTTGACATCAGGAAAACGGTAGCTTGGCAACTCCATCAACAACATATGCTGTGATTTGTCTTTCTGGAAAAATTTCAGCACGGTTGCCACAATCAGGGCACTGACAATCCCAGCCATGTATAGCGCAAACAGCACCAGACCTTGCAGGTTAAAGATGCCCCAAATCATTTTTTCTGGAATAAAAGCAGCAATCAGCAAGGCATATACTGGTAAGCGAGCTGAACAGGTCATCAGCGGTGCCACAAAAATCGTGGTTAAACGGTCACGTGGATCACTGATGCTACGGGTGGCCATAATGCCCGGTACTGCGCAGGCAAAGCTGGACAGCAGCGGAATAAAGGCACGTCCAGAAAGACCTGCTTTAAACATTAATTTATCCAGTAAAAATGCCGCACGCGGTAAATAACCCGATTCTTCCAGTACCAAAATAAAGAAGAACAGGATCAAAATCTGCGGCAGAAACACCACCACACCGCCCGCACCGGCAATAATTCCATCCACCACCAGACTATTCAACAGTGGATGGGAAATATATGCACCTACCGCTTCACCCAGCCAGCCAAAGAAGCTTTCAATGCCGTCCATAAACGGTGCTGCCCAGGCAAATACCGCCTGAAACACAATGAACATCATCACGGCCAGACTGACCAAACCTAAAACAGGATGTAAAAATATTTTATCCAGGAAGTCTGAACGTTTATCTTCCTGATCGACCGAATGCACCACATCATGCAAGATGGTTTCAATCTTATGATGGTTACTACCGGTTAAACCACTGAGTTCAGTATGCGGCGTTGAATATTTGCCTTGATCAAGCGCATTCATCAGGTTTTCAATCCCTGAATTACGCACTGCTACAGTTTCTACCACCGGAATCCCTAAGCGTTCCGCCAGTTTTTGCGTGTTGATTTGCATGCCACGACGGCGTGCTTCATCCATCATGTTCAACACCAGCAGAATCGGACGACCCAGCTCAATCATTTCCAGAACCAGACCCAAATGCAGTTTTAAGTTGGTGGCATCGACCACACACAGAAATGCATCTTGCTGACCTTCTTCTGCAATTTTGCCTTGCACCACGTCGCGGGTAATCGCTTCGTCCGGACTGGTCGCGTCCAGACTGTAGGTCCCCGGCAAATCCAGCACCCGAACCGCACGTGCTGAAGGTAAGGTAAATTGACCAACTTTACGCTCAACCGTAACCCCGGCATAGTTGGCCACCTTTTGCCGCGTTCCGGTCAAATGGTTAAATAATGATGTCTTACCGCAGTTTGGGTTACCTACAAGGGCAATACGTAGCGCATCACTCATGCAGTGATCCCCTCTTCAATTTCAATTTTTTCAGCTTCAACTTTACGCAGTGCGAAACGGGTAAACCCCACCTGGATCAGGATGGGATCGCCACCAAATACTCCCTTGGTAATGACCTGAACTTTTGTTCCCGGTACAAAACCCAAAGTTTCTAAACGACTCGCCACCAGATCGGTCTGAGCTGTATCACCATCCAAAGTACGATTCACTTTGCTAATGATGGCAGTTTGTTTCGCTTTCAATTCTGACAAACGCACCGCATCGCTTCCTAAAATATTTAGTACAGTATACAAACAAATGAGAATAATTACCAAGTAAGGTTTGATTCCAATTCTCATCTTGTTTGCAGTATTCGACATTGCAAAAAAATTGGTCTACATTGAGCAAGACCACGAAAAATCTGGTGTTTTTAGTTAACGTAGAAGTGTCATGCTCAATAAAAAGCCTCGTATCCCAGCCCCGGTTCAAATTCCTGAACATTTAAGTTTTTTACAGGGGTTTCGAGATTATTTGATTGCTCAAACAGTAAGCCCACACACACGTAATGCCTATCTATCTGATTTAATTCAGTGTAGTGAATGTCATAGTGCTTACATGCCGGACTGGTCCAGTGATGATGTTGCCGATGTTTTGCTGAATCTCACCAAACAAGGCAAAAGCCCGCGTTCGATTGCCCGCTCACTTTCTGCTCTACGATCCTTTTATAAATTCTTGCGGGAACAAAAAATACGTTCCGACAATCCCGTTGCCACCCATAAAACGCCAAAAATTGGTCGAGCCTTGCCTAAAGATTTGTCCGAAGCGGATGTGGAAGCCCTGATTAATGCTCCCAACATCAATACCGCCTTGGGTTTACGTGATCGGGCCATGTTTGAAGTGCTGTATGCTTGTGGACTGCGCGTGTCGGAATTACTCAACTTAAGACTAGAACTGATTAATTTAAAACAAGGCTATTTACGCATTACCGGTAAAGGCAATAAGGAACGGCTGGTACCACTTGGACAAGTCGCCTGCGAATGGATTGAAAAATATCTACATGAAGCACGCTCTAGCCTGTATAAATCGGCGACCGACTATGTGTTTTTAACCCAGCATGGCGGCATCATGAGCCGGCAAAATTTCTGGTATGCGATTAAGCGTTATGCCCTGCAAGCCGGTATTCAGGCCGAACTGTCTCCGCATACCCTGCGGCATGCCTTTGCCACCCATCTTCTGAATCATGGCGCAGACCTGCGTGTAGTGCAGATGCTGCTTGGTCATAGTGATTTATCCACCACGCAAATTTATACCCATGTGGCGCAAGTCCGTATGCAACAACTGCACGCCAGCCATCATCCACGTGCCTAAGCTCAACGCCAGCCATCATCTACGACTAAGAAGTGTTAACGAGCGTGGCTTTTTTTTTGCTATGCTTAGCCACCAGTTTTTAATATTTACAAAAAAAGGGTTATTTATGTTATTTACCCGTTCAAAGCTTTTTATTGCATGTACTTTACTGAGCAGCGTAGCCATGACTGCCTGCTCAAATTCAAATAATGATGACAAAAAGCAAAGCACCTTAACGGCTAGTGCACCGGCAACTGGAGAGGCTTCCAATCTCTCTGAACGCAATGCCCAACAACGTCTGATCAATACGCTGCAGCAACACTTTAAAAAAGCCAATATCAATGCCAAAATTTTAAATATTAAAAGCACTGAAGTTCCAAATCTGTATTGGGTCACTCTGGAAGGCATGTCATCTGTCTATGCCACTGCCGATGGCAAATACATTATTCAGGGTGATGTGCTGCGTTTAGGCGACAGTAAAATTCACAATGTCAGTGAAAGCCTGCAATCTGAAGCCAATAAAAAGCTGCTTGCTAACTTAAAAACTGAAGATCTTCTGGTTTATAAAGCCAAAGGCAAAACCAAACACGTCGTTTATGTCTTTACCGATGCCAGCTGCCCGTATTGTCATAAACTGCATGAGCATATGGCCGAAATCAATGCTGCCGGTATTGAAGTGCGTTATATCGCATGGCCACGTGGTGAACAGTTCATGCCTGCCATGGAAAGCGTGTGGTGTAGTGCAGACCGTCAGGCGGCTTTTGATCAGGCAATTGCAGGTGCGCCACTACCTCCAGCGACCTGTAAAAACCCGGTACGTGACCAGTATCAACTGGGGATGAATATGGGCGTCAACGGAACTCCCGCTATTTACAATGCTGAGGGTGTTTATTTGGGTGGATATCTATCCCCTGAAGAATTGATAAACCGTTTAAATAACTAATTTTTATCAGTTCATTTACTAAATTTAATAGGTAGAGATAAAGTGATATCTACCCTAGAGTCTGGCGGTTTTTTTAGCTATGATCTAGATTGACTAAAAAGTTGAATACATATTTGGAGTGTGACGTGAAACCAGTTCGTCTGGCAATCCTCGGTCTTGGTACTGTGGGTGGTGGTGCCCTTAAACTACTAAAAGAAAATGCTGCTGAGATTAAACGTCGCACCGGTCGTGAAATTGAAATTACCCATGTCGGGACTCGTCGCCCTCGTCCTGATCTGGATTTGCCTGCTACAGCCAAACCAAGTGCCGATTTACTTGATATCGTGCGTCAGCCTGATGTTGACGTTGTGGTTGAAGTGATGGGCGGCATTCATCCGGCATATGAAGTGATTCGTGAAGCCATCATTCATGGCAAACAGGTGGTGACTGCTAACAAAGCACTCTTGGCTGAACACGGTAATGAACTGTTTAAACTGGCTGATGATCACCACGTTCAAATTGCTTATGAAGCGGCAGTTGCGGGTGGTATTCCAATTATTAAAGTATTACGTGAAGGTTTGGCAGCCAACAAAATTGACTGGCTCGCGGGTATCATTAACGGTACAGGCAACTTCATCCTGACTGAAATGCGTGAAAAAGGCCGTGCCTTTGCAGATGTACTGAAAGAAGCGCAAGAGCTGGGTTATGCTGAAGCCGATCCGACTTTTGACGTGGAAGGGATTGATGCTGCGCATAAACTGACTTTGCTTGCGTCAATTGCATTTGGTATTCCATTGCAGTTTGACAAAGTCTTCACTGAAGGCATCAGTAAAGTCACAGCCCAAGACGTGAAATATGCAGAAGACCTCGGTTTCCGTATCAAACACTTAGGGATTGCACGTCGTGCGGAAACAGGCATTGAGCTTCGTGTTCACCCGACCTTGATTCCTGAAGACCAACTGATTGCCAATGTCAACGGCGTGAAAAATGCCGTATTGGTTCAAGCCAATGCCGTGGGTCCAACGCTGTATTACGGCGCTGGCGCTGGTGCAGGCCCAACTGCTTCTGCTGTGGTTGCAGACGTGGTGGATATTGTCCGTGACATCTCTTATACCGAAGATGGTTCAGGGACTATTCCGCAATTGGCCTTTGAAGCACTGACTGACTTGCCAATTCTGCCACGTGAAGAAATGACTACTGGATACTACATCCGTATTAACGCCGAAGATCAAACTGGCGTTCTTGCAGATGTCACCACCATTTTAAGCCGTGCCGGCATCAGCATCGACGCGATCATGCAACAGCCGCGCTTAAAAGACCTTATTCCTATCGTGATTCTGACTGATCCAGTCAAAGAATCAAAAATGGATGAAGCCCTTCAGCAAATTCAAGCATTGCCCGTCATTCATGGCGAAATTGTACGAATTCGTTTAGAATCGCTTGATAATTAATCGGGTCGAGGGGAATATTTCCGTTCCTCTCGCCAAGCTCTACACACAATTGGAACATCATCATGTCTAATGCCAATCGTTATACTGGTTTAGTTGACCGCTATCGCGACCGTTTACCCGTATCTGCAACTACTCGCGCAATTTCTTTGGGCGAAGGTAATACGCCACTGATTAAGCTTGAGAACATTCCACGCATTATTGGCAAAAATGTTGAAATTTATGTGAAGTACGAGGGCTTAAACCCGACTGGTTCATTTAAAGACCGTGGTATGACCATGGCCGTGACGAAAGCGGTTGAAGAAGGCTCTAAAGCGATTATCTGTGCGTCTACTGGTAACACTTCTGCTGCAGCTGCTGCATATGCGGCACGTGCAGGTATCAAAGCATTCGTTTTAATCCCAGAAGGCAAAATTGCCATGGGTAAAATGGCGCAAGCGATGATGTATGGCGCTGTGACAATGCAAATTCACGGTAACTTCGATGACGGTATGCGTCTGGTAAAAGAAGTTGCAGATCAAGCACCTGTAACGATCGTAAACTCTATCAACCCTTACCGTTTGCAAGGTCAAAAAACCATTGCTTATGAAATCGTGGATGAGTTAGGTCGTGCACCAGATTACCACTGCCTGCCTGTAGGTAACGCAGGGAATATCACTGCACACTGGATGGGTTATACCGAAGCTGTAGCGAATCAGCCAAAAGAACAGTTTGAACAAGTGGTTTATGATCCTGAAACAGATCAATTCACTGGCCCTAAACCAGCAGGTTTACCTATTATGGCGGGTTATCAAGCTTCTGGCGCTGCACCATTCCTTCGTGGCGCACCAGTTGAAAACCCTGAAACTGTTGCAACAGCAATCCGTATTGGTAACCCACAAAGCTGGAACCATGCAAAAGCAGTAGTACGTGATTCTCAAGGTTGGTTTGATGAATTAACAGATGCTGAAATCTTGGAAGCACAGCGTTTGCTTTCTATGTATGAAGGTGTATTTGTTGAGCCAGCTTCTGCGGCTTCTGTCGGTGGTGCAATTCGTGACATTAAAGCAGGTAAAATTGCGGAAGGTTCTGTGATTGTTTGTACTGTGACTGGTAATGGTCTAAAAGACCCTGATACAGCGATCAAACAATGCCAAGACGCTGTGATGTTGTCGATTGATGCGACAATGGATCAAGTACGCGATTCAATTCTGTCAAATATGTAATGCATATTTAGACTGAATGAAAAAGCCCTGCAATTGCAGGGCTTTTTTTTAACCTAAATACGCAAAAGTTGAGTGAATTTGCGTATTCGATGGTCTAGAAATTAAATACGTTTCGGTAAGTTAGATACCCAGCTCATTAAACGAGTGGCATCATTGGTCCGTGCTGCAGAAGAATCTGCACCCAGCAAGACCACAACTGCGGGACGATTATTCAAAGTGGTGTGCATGACGACACAACGACCTGCTTCATTGATATAGCCAGTTTTCGAAATATTGATATTCCAGCCGCCATTACGCACCAAAGCATTGGTATTGTTTGATTTCAGTACACGGTAACCCAAGTTAAAGTCATAGCTTGGCGTAGTAGAAAATTGACGAATTAAACCATACTGAGAAGCCGTATTGACTAAAATACCCAAATCACGTGCAGATGACACGTTGCCCGGATGTAACCCGGTTGATTCCATATAATGGGTTGAATTCATACCCAATGCACGCGCTTTGGCATTCATTGCCGAAATGAAAGCTGCTCGACCACCCGGGAAAGTACGCGCCAAAGCAGAGGCTGCCGGGTTTTCAGATTTCATTAACGCAACAAGCAAAGCTTCTGCACGGTTCATGCTGTCGCCGGCACGCAAGGTCGAACTTGAACTTTTACAGCCAGAACATGAAAAATCAGATTGCTGTAAGGTGATTTTTTCAGACATGTTTAAACGTGAATCGGAAATGACTACAGCAGTCATCAATTTAGTAATTGAGGCAATCGGGTAAGCCGTATTACTGTTTTTACTAAATAAGACCTCACCGGTCTGACCATCCATAACCAAAGCTGCACGGGCATTCACTGAAGGCTGGTTGCTATAGTTCGAGTTATTTAAAACCTGTACCGTTTTAGGGGCTGAATGTTGAGCCACCCCATTCGAACTACGCACTGAGGTGGTAATTTTGGTAGAGCCTTGTGGTGATACTTCTTCAGCAGAGCTTGAAACATCACCATTTAATAACTGATTGGCATCTTCAGAGGACCAATTTAATGCAGCCTGCCCTGTCCCTTTAGACGCATCCACGACCAGTTCTGCAAAACTGGCTGAGCTCATGCTAAGTAAGATAGACATACCCAGCATATGCATTACAGATTTTTTTGAATTTTTCACGATGGTTTACTCAACTCAGGGAGGCAAGATACATTTGTGTATTACCTCAAAAATGCTTACATTTAGACACAAAGGTGAACATTTTTTGTTGCTCACAATATTGTGTATAACATTTAATTGAAAGATTAAGAATAGGATTGCTAATTTTGTCATTTCATTGCAAGCTTATTTTGCTTTATGTAACAAAAAAAATGCGTTTTTATATGAGGGAGAACTAAGTGATCACAGTTTTAGTCGTAGATGACCATGAATTAGTACGTACCGGAATTTGCCGAATGCTCGAAGACCATGCGGATGTTCAAGTGATTGGTCAGGCTGAATCTGGAGAAGAAGCGATTAACTTAGTCCGTCACCATCATCCTAATGTGGTTTTATTAGATGTAAACATGCCTGGCATTGGCGGTGTTGAAACCACACGACGTCTATTACAAACTGCACCGGAAACCAAAGTGCTCGCGGTCAGTGGTCTGGCTGAAGAACCTTATCCTTCTTTATTGCTGAAAGCTGGTGCCAAAGGCTATATCACCAAAGGCGCGCCTGTATCGGAAATGGTTCGTGCCATTAATAAAGTCATGCAGGGCGGCAAATATTTTAGTGCCGATATTGCTGAACAACTGGCCAGCTCCTACCTGTCCGATACCCAGCAATCTCCTTTTGATGCACTTTCTGAACGGGAAATGCAGGTGGCGATGATGGTGGTCAATTGTATTAGTGCCCAAGAAATTGCCGATAAACTTTTTGTCAGTGTCAAAACTGTGAACACTTACCGTTATCGTATCTTCGAAAAGCTGAATTTAGATAGTGATGTCAAACTGACCCATTTAGCGATCCGTTATGGACTGATCAAACCTTAAATGCCATTTGGCTCACCAGAAGACATGCATGACGCAAAAAACGACGAATAATTTTGAGTTCAACCAATATCATTTAGGCATTTGGTACAGCACTTACCGATTCATTATTGCAACCTGTCTTTTGGTGATTTTTTTATTCACTAATCAACGCTTCAATACGGATTATCATTATCCGCAGCTTTATTTATACACGCTGATGGGCTATGTTTCGGCGAGTGCAATACAGCTCATTAGCCTAAAAAACGTCCACTTTAATATTTCCCAACAACTACCGCTTTTATTTTTAGTGGATGTCATTGCGTTAAGCTTGCTGACGCTGGCTGTGGATGGCCCGAATCTGCAATTAAGTCTACTGTTTGTCGTCACCATCTTTGCGGCATCTTTATTACTCAATGCAAAAAAAGCCCTGGTGATTACCCTGATTGCCGTGATCAGTGTCATTTATCAACTTTTTTTAGGCAGCCTTTTTGATTTTTCTTCGCTCAACAATATAGGCAATAGTGCAGTATTGGCCTTTCTATTTTTGGTGGTCTATGGCAGTGGCCAGATTGCTGTCAAACGTTTCCAGTTGCTGGAAAATTTAAACTTTTCCCAATCCTTAGAATTAGACCGGCTGCAAAACCTGAATCGCTACATTCTGGAACAGATTGAATTCGGTTATCTGGTTTTAGATGAGAACTGCCATATTGTACTGAGCAATCCTGCAGCCTGCATGCTACTGGGCATTCCTCCACTCTATGGTTATGACATATATCCCTTATATAAAGCACAACCGGATTTATTTGAATTACTCAAATTTGATCAACTTCAGGACGGTGAGCGATTCCAGTTTGAATCGCAGCTTAGTCATTATCATATGCATATTGAAGTACAGAAATTGATGGTTCCACAGCAGACGCTAACGCTGTTGGTGCTACAAGATGCCAGCAAGCTCAATCAAAGGGTTCAACAGTTAAAACTCGCAGCGCTAGGACAATTGTCTGCCAGTATTGCCCATGAAATTCGTAACCCTCTTGCTGCCATTGTACAAGCCAACGAGCTATTAGGTGACAGCGATCAGCATCAGCAAGCGACCTTAAGCCGGATGATTTCAAAACAAACGCAGCGCATTGATCGTATCGTGCAAGACACACTAAATATGGTACGCAATAAAGAAACCCATCCCTCACAAATACATTTGGGTCAGTTTATTCCGCTGTTGATTCAGGAAGATTTATCGGATATTGCGACTCAGATTCAATGTAAAGTACAGGACAAAATTTCTATTCGCTTTGATGAAGCACAACTGCGTCAGGTCTTGATTAATTTGATCCGCAATGCCATTCGACATAATTCACCAGAGCATTCACATATTGAATTAAATGTGTACTCACATGAAAGTAATGTCCGTATTGATGTACGTGATTTTGGTCGTGGTGTAGAATCCAAAGATTTAGCTTATTTATTTCAACCTTTTTTTAGTACCGAAATCACAGGAACTGGTTTAGGATTATATTTATCACATAGCTTTTGTGAAGCCAATCAGGCCAAACTGGGTTATGTACAACAAGAACAAGGGGCATGCTTTCGAATAGAATGCCTGCGTGTTGCTTAATCAATTAAAAGATTGCTGGGGTGTATTGTGGAACAACAACCACTGGTTTTGTTAGTGGATGATGAGGAAGATTTGTGTACCCTCATGCAAATGTCCTTATCTCGTCTTGGGATCAAAACGCATATTGCACATCGCCTTGAACAGGCAAAACGACTGTTGACCGACAACAGATATGATGCCTGTTTAACAGATTTAAATTTGCCTGACGGTAATGGATTACAACTGGTGGAATGGATTAACCAACGCTTTCCATCCCTGCCTGTTGCTGTATTAACTGCCTATGGCAACATGGAAATTGCCATTGCGGCATTAAAGGCCGGGGCATTTGATTTTGTCAGCAAGCCGATTAACCAGAAACATCTAGAGCAGCTTTTACAGAAAGCCTTTAACCAGCCCATCGGAAATTTAAACAGCAAAGAAGAAAGTCTGGAACAGAAATTATTGATCGGACAATCTCTGCCCATTCAACAGTTACGCATTACTTTGAATAAAATTGCCCGTTCTCAGGCGCCCGTATTTATTACCGGTGAATCTGGAACTGGTAAAGAAGTGATAGCCAATCTGGTACATCGCCTGAGTAATCGCAATGAAGGCCCTTTTATTGCCATTAACTGCGGGGCCATTCCGACTGAACTGATGGAAAGCGAACTTTTTGGACATAAAAAAGGCAGCTTTACCGGTGCAACCCAAGACAAGCAAGGTCTGATTCAATCGGCTCACGGCGGCAGTTTATTTCTAGATGAAGTGGCAGAACTACCTTTAAGCATGCAGGTCAAACTGTTACGTGCGGTACAGGAAAAACGGATTCGTCCAGTGGGTTCAGATACTGAAATTGATGTCGATTTCCGGGTCATCAGTGCCAGCCATCAAGACCTGGAGGCACTGGTTCAACAAGGCCGCTTTAGACAGGATTTGTTCTTCCGTATTCACGTGATGGATTTAGTGCTTCCCCCATTACGCGAACGCGGCAATGACATTATTTTATTGGCTCATCATTTCATTCAGAAAATCAGTCATGAATGGGATATCGCACCAAAACAGCTGACGGAACGCGCAAAAAACTTTTTACTCAGTCAATATTATCCGGGCAATGTCCGCGAGCTACGAAATATTATTGAACGCGCTATTACCTTAAGTGATGATGAAAAAATCGACTTGCCACAGTTACAAAGTGCACCTTTACGTTATCCAGCAGCCAGCTCAAGCGATGAACCTGAAGAAAGCACAACGCTGCGTAGTGACATTCTTCTGGCTTCCAAGAAATTACCCGATGAAGGTTTAGAGCTCTATCTGGAAAACATTGAAAAAGATATCTTGATGAATGCACTGAACTTGACCCATTGGAACCGAACACTGGCAGCCAAAAAACTGGGCATGTCCTTCCGTTCCTTACGTTACCGCCTAAAAAAATTCGGTCTGGACACTGAAGAAGAATAAAACGCTTTATTTATGCGTTAAAAGCATCTCTGCAACATGTTCAAGATAGTTCTCTTCTTTCATGTCATGTTGCAGCAGATATTGCTGATTTGGCTGTATGCCCACACCCTCAATCATCTGCCCTTTCGGGGTATAGTAATGCGACACAGTCATCTGTAAAGCGGCACCATTAGACAGTGGGAAAAGCTTTTGCACAACACCCTTACCATAGCTTTTTTCACCGATCACCCAGGCACGACCATGATCTTTCATGGCTGCGGTAAACACTTCCGCCGCGGAAGCAGAACGGTTATTGATTAAAATACCTAGCTTTAAGTTTTGGAATTCAAAACTTGGTAAAGCCTGAAACTGCTGATCACCTTCGGAACGACTTTTGGTCGAAACAATTATCCCCTGATTCAAAAACAAATCTGCCGATTCCACTGCTGCAGACAACAAACCACCGGGGTTATTTCTTAAATCCAGCAAGACCGCTTTGACTCTTGAAGATGAATGTTCTTCAATGATTCGTTTGATTTCATTGGCGGTATCTTGTTGAAAGACTTTCACTTTGATGACCAGAACCTGATTATGTAACAGTACAGACTGGATATCGGTTTCTATTTTTTTATTGCGTACCAAAATAATGGGACTGCTATTTTGTGCCAGTTGCAAGCTTAAGGTCGAACCAATCGAACCGTTGAGTAAACTACTCACCTGATCATGATTGAGTTTTTTGAGTTCTTGATCATCAATTTTAAAAACCGTCACCCCATTGCGTAAACCTTGCTTGGCAGAGTCGGCATTGTCCTTTAAGCCTTGAATGACCCATTGATGCAACTGCTGCTCATAAACCAGTTCAAAATCAACCGAGGCAATGTCACCTTCGGTATATTGCAATAGCTGCTTATAATCTTCTGGACTTAAATAACGAGAATAGCGGTCTAGGCCACTGACCAAGCCTTTGATGGCTTGTTGAAATAAAGTCTCATCATTTTTAACATCGACATAATTTTCTTTGACAATGCTATAAATTTGTACAAATTGCTGAATCGATTCCACCGGAACTTCAGCATAATTTTCTTCGACTTCATCATCAAAATCTAAAACAGGCTGGTTTTTCACTGCAGCAAAACCAGAATGGCTTACACACATGAATAACGTTGTTAAAGCGACAATCATCTTCCAGCGTTGTAAAGCCATCCATTCACCTGTTTTGACGATTTATTTTATGATTTTAAAGTAATTAAATTACGACCTTTCATTTCTGCAGGTACAGGAATGTGCATGAGGCTCAACAATGTTGGCGCGACATCTGCAAGTACCCCACCTTCAGCAATAGTCGCAGAAGTTGGACCTACATAAATGAAAGGCACCAATTCTGTCGTATGTTGAGTATGCACCTGACCACTTTGGTAGTCCTGCATTTGCTCTACATTACCATGGTCAGCCGTGATCAGCATATGGCCTTTTTGTGCCATGACCGCTTCATAGACCCGGCCAAGGCAAGTATCTACTGCTTCAACAGCCTTCACAGCAGCATCAAATACGCCAGTATGCCCGACCATATCACCATTGGCATAGTTCACCACCAACAAGTCATATTCACCTGAATTGATGGCTGCAACCAGCTGATCAGTCACTTCATAAGCACTCATTTCCGGTTTCAGGTCATAAGTCGCCACACTTGGAGATGGAATCAGGATTCGCTTTTCACCCGGATATTCATCTTCACGGCCACCGCTAAAGAAAAAGGTCACGTGGGCATATTTTTCAGTTTCAGCAATACGCAATTGGGTTTTGCCCAAGTCAGACAAATATTCACCAATCGAGTTTTTCAGTGCTTCCGGCATATAGGCAACTGGTGCATCAATGGTTGCCTGATAACGCGTTAACATGACAAATTTAGACAGGTTCGGAACCACTTTACGTTCAAAACCGGCAAATTCTTTTTCTACAAAAGCTTTGGTAATTTCACGGGCACGGTCAGCACGGAAGTTCATGAAGACCACACTGTCTCCATCTTGAATTTTAGCCAGCTCGCCAATACGAGTCGCTTTAACAAATTCATCACTTTCTTCAGCAGCATAAGCCTGTTCCAGACCTTCAACCGCTGTTGCAGCCACATGAACCGCCTCACCTTCAGTGAGTAGTCGATAAGCCTGTTCTACGCGATCCCAACGGTTATCACGGTCCATGGCAAAATAACGGCCGATCATGGTCGCAATACGTCCCTGACCCGGATACTGAGCAAAAACTGCATCTAATTTTTCAAGTGATGGTTGCGCGCTTTTTGGTGGTGTATCACGACCATCCAAGAAAGCATGCAGATAAACTTTGGCACCACGTTTCAGTGCCAATTCAGCCATAGCGACAATGTGGTCTTCGTGCGCATGCACGCCACCTTGTGACAATAGCCCCATAATATGCAACGCACCATTGGCAGCTTTGGCTTTTTCAACTGCATCCACCAGCACTTCATGCTCAAAAAAAGCACCGGTACGGATGTCTTTAGTAATGCGGGTGAAATCTTGATACAACACACGACCGGCACCCAGATTCATGTGACCCACTTCAGAGTTACCCATTTGACCATCAGGCAGGCCAACATCTTCACCTGAACCTGAAATCAGACTATGCGGATGCTTTTCTTGCATAGCTGTTAAATTAGGTCGTTTTGCTGCCAGGAAAGCATTGTCTTCGACCGCTTCGCGATGACCCACACCATCCATAATTACCAATACGTGAGGGATTTTGCCAGCAGTTGCATCCGTCATAATGAACACTCTTTTGTTTACAATTTCATCGGTATATCTTACCGAATTTTCGGTCAAGACTCTATGTGCAGATCATGACTAAAGCTGATCATGCACATTGTTTTTATCACTATCTATTTAAAATTTATCACGCTATTTTGCAGTTATCGTGCGCGTCTCAGCAAATAACCACCTACCAGCATCATGATCACAATCGGTACAAAAACAAACCATGCCGGAGAAGGTGAATACACCAGACTTGCATAGCCTAGAAAATCCTGCAGATAGAAGAATCCTAGACCTGTGAATAAGGCAATGACCAGACGAAATCCCATAGACTGTTGGCGGAGTGGTCCAAAAATAAAGGAACAGGCAATCAACACCAAGGCAATCAGCGCAAATGGTGAACCGACTTTTTGCCAAAATGCCAGCTTATACGTTTTCGGAATCTGACTATATTCATGCATATAGCGCATAAAACTAACCAACTGGCTTGGTGATAAATCCTCTGGATCAATGGTCACCATATGCACATATTTCGGTTGCAGCGCTAAAGCCAAAGGTAGCTGATCGGTTTTCACCAAGGTCGAATTACCTTGCGGCAAAATATCCATTTGCGCAGCTTCCTGCAGCTTCCAGTCACCATTTTTAACGAACTGACCTTGTTCTGCATTGAGCACACCTTTCAAGCGATAACTGTCATCAAAATCTACCACCTGAACATGCTTCAACTGCCCTTTGGCATTGGCATAATCAATATAGATAAAGCGCTGACCTTCACGGGTCCAGTACCCTTTGACTTCACCCAGTGCACTGACACTGCGATGATCTTTCACGCTTTTGGCTTGCTCATTGGTATAAGGAATGACCCATTCACTCAAGACAAAGGATAAAACCACCAAAATCAGCGCCGAGCGGATCACCCAGCCGACAATACGCCACAGACTTACCCCAACAGAACGCATGACCACCAGTTCGCTATTGGAGGCCAATGTTCCCAAGCCCAGCACAGCACCAATCAGGGCAGAAATAGGTAGAATTTCATACAGATAACGTGGTGCACCCCATAATACATAGAGCAAGGCTTGCCATGCATTATAGTTTTCATTCAGGGAACCCAATTCACCCAAATAGGTAAATAGAACTTGTAAAACCGATAAAACCAGTGTGGCACCCAGCATGGCGAGTGCCGTGGTTTTGGTCACATGTTTCACAATAATTCGACGTGCTAACATTTTAAGACCTCACCTGCTGAATTCGTTTCTTGATTTTTGGTGCCAGTTTCTGTTTCCGGGAAAACAATGCTGCAGCAATGGTATAGACCAGCAACACTACCGGATAAGCCCAGATCCCCATCTCACCCTTACTAACACGAGTTTTGACTGCCATCAAGGCAACAATCAAACTGGCAAAAATCAATAAAGCAGGAAACAGTTTCAGATAACGCCCCTGACGCGGACTCACTTCACACAGGGCTATGGCCAATGCTACAGCCACAACAATTGAAAATGGCACGAAGATTCGCCAACCCAGTTCACTGGCTACCACAGGATCCTGACGATTGTTCCATATTTTAGAAATCGGTAAGGCCTCTACCTCCCCGCTTTCAAATTTGGCTTCTTTGTCACTTTCTAAACGTAAACGATAAGACTGAAACTCGGCTTGGGTATATTTAGGTGTGCCGGGGAAAATTTCGTAACGGCGGCCTTCAACCAAATCGACAATACTGGCCGTTTCATTCGCCACTTCAACACGAGTCGCTTCTTTGGCCAAAATCATGACATCCGGTTTGCCCGGTTTTTCAGCCCGTTGATAAAAAAACACATCTTTTAAATTACGGCGGTCTTCAGACAAGTCCCCGGCATAAATGGTATAAGGGCCGGAAGATATAAACTCTTTGGGACGCACTAAATCAAATCCGGTGCGCACGGCCTGATTGGTGGTTAATTCTTCAAACTGACGTAGTCCCCAAGGTGACATCCAGATCATCAATACTGCTTGAACAGCCAGATAGACCACCATCAAAGGAATGAGCAACCGCCCTAACTGATGTCGGCTAACGCCACTGCCATTCAGCACCGCCATTTCATGATCGACATATAAGCGACCAAACACCAGCATCAGACCAATAAAGAAGCCGAGGGGAAGAATTAACGTTAAAAATTCTGGCAGTCGATAACCAATAATACTAAACAAAATACTGGCATCTAAACGGCCTTGTGCCGCCACACCAAAATACTTGATCAGTCGACCACCCATCATAATTAAGGTCAATAAGGCAATCACAACCAAGGATGTCGACACCACTTGCTTGACCAGATAACGCCGAATAATCAAATTAATTCTTCCCAAAAAAGGCAAATAAAAACTAGCGCTAGTTTACCCGAATGGTGAAAATATAAAACCTATACTGTTGTTGTGCATTGAAACTCTATTCACAGAAATGTTTCAATGGTTTAATGGTTTGCAAACTTTCAAAGGCATGAATACAGAACATGAAACTCACAATTAATACGTCATTCCAAGAGAATGCGTCTAGTCCATATTTGTTGATATTAGTTGATTCTGAGCACCTGCAACAGGCAGCAACTGCCTATCAAATCAATGATTTAAACACCTTGGTTGAAGCCGCACAATTTAAAGCCAGCTTAACCGAAAGCTTGCCACTGATCGGAAAAGTTGCTGCTTGCGCCAATTGCGCCCTAATTGGCATCGATAAAGCTGCAGAGATTCAGCCGGCTAAATTAGCAAAAATCGCACAAACTATTATCAAAGCGTCACAAAGAAAATTCAAACAAATTAGCGTGGATATCTCCGCTCTGGCACCCGAACAACATTATTTATTTGCCTTAGCATTGACTCAGGCAGGCTATGCCTTTGATGAGTACAAATCCAAGAAAAATGAATTTATTCTTGAAGAAATTCATCTAATTGCAGAAAACAGCAGCTTAAACTCAGAACAACTCAGCTTGATTCATGCCGTGCAATCAGGTCAAAGTCTGGCACGTGACTTGGGTAACCGCCCAGGCAATATCTGCTTTCCTGAATATCTGGCAGAACAAGCCCAAGCCTTGGCTGCAGAATATCCGGACTTGCTGAAAGTCACTGTCATTAATGAGCAGCAGATGGCGGATCTGGGCATGAATGCCTTCCTTGCAGTCAGCAAAGGGTCTGATCGTCCCGGTCGTGTGATTACACTCGAATACAAATCTAATACAGAACAAGCGCCAGTCGTACTGGTAGGTAAAGGCGTTACTTTTGATACCGGTGGTATTTCACTCAAACCAGGTCTGGGCATGGATGAAATGAAATTCGACATGTGTGGTGCAGCCTCTGTACTCGGTACCATCCGTGCACTGTGTGAATCGAAATTACCTATTCACGTGGTCGGTGCGATTGCTGCGGCGGAAAACATGCCTTCAGGTCATGCAACCCGCCCGGGCGATATCGTGACCAGCATGAGCGGTCAAACGGTCGAAATTTTAAATACCGATGCCGAAGGCCGTTTGGTCCTTTGCGATACCCTGACTTATATCAAACGCTTTAATCCGGCTTTAGTGATTGATATTGCAACCCTGACTGGTGCTTGCGTGGTGGCTTTAGGTTCAGTCTTGACGGGGATGTTCACACCAGATGATGAATTGGCAGCAGAAATCAGTGCTGCAGGCCAAACGGCATTTGACCGGGTATGGCGCATGCCAGTGATTGAAGATTATCAGGAACAACTGGACTCTCCTTTTGCCGATATTGCCAATATTGGTGGACCGAAAGCTGGTTCAGTCACTGCTGCATGTTTCTTACAACGCTTCACCCGCGAATATCGCTGGGCGCATCTAGACATTGCCGGAACGGCATGGAACTCAGGTACAGCCAAAGGTGCAACCGGTCGTCCGGTGCCATTACTGGTTCAATTCCTGACCAATCGTGCGCAGTCGAATGGCTAAAGTCAGCTTTTACCTGTTTGAAAAAAGCAATGAACGGCAAGTGCAAAGCACTTGCCGTTTGTGTCGCAAGATTCTGAAACAGCCGGAACAGATCTGGTTGTATTGTGAAAATGCCGACTTGCAGCAGCAGCTCGATGAACAATTGTGGAGTTTTGATCCCAGCAGTTTTATACCGCATGGCATTGATCAGGAACACGCCACCATTTGCATTTCATCGCGTCTGCCGGAACAATCGAATTGGATTGTGTTTAATTTTAACAATCAAGCCCTTGAACAGATTGATAAATTTAGTCACATTATAGAAATCATCGAAAATAATGAATCGGCAAAACAACTGGGTCGTGAAAAATTTAAACAATATCGACGCTTAGGTATTGAGCCGCGAACTTTCAAGCTTTAGCCAATCAATTGAAATAAGGAGAGATGTGGTGGCATTAAATGTCGGTCAAGATTTTAAACAGCGCTGGTTAGATGTACCTGAGGCTGTTCGTCAGGCATTTATTGATGACTTACACCGCGTCTGTAATGTCCTCAAACCGGAAACCAATATTCAGAAGTGGCTGGAAAAAGACAAAGAAGCCCAGCAGCAATCTTATGAAAAAATTGAGCGTGCATATGTCCAGCGCAAGGCTGAGCTGATTGAAGAAGCGCGTTTGCGCAAGCAGCGTGCTTTGGAACAGTCTCTTGAAAATAAACGTGCCGAACAAGCCGCTTATGACCAGGCCTTAATGCAGGATGAAGCCAGACAATTTGCCGAGCAAGTACATACCCTGGCTTTTATCCGTCAAAATGTAGAGCATGAAACCCAAACCTATACCGCGCGTTTTCATAAAAACCCAGAAGGCGCTGCCTTGAACTTTGCCAAAGGCATGCTGTCGATTCCTGATGATCAAATATTATCGGAACTGGAAACGGTTCGTTTACGTCTGGAACTGGAAGCTGAAACATTGATTGAGCAAGCGGTAACAGTATTTCGTGCCAAACTACTTCAGGCCAGTCAGGAAGAAATCGAGTACATTTTAAAGCATTCTAATTTTTCAACAGATCAACCTAAGTCCTGATCTCTGAAACATGCTTTGGGTATTTTTAAATGTTGTCGTTAGCATCAAAAAGTCCATTTCGATGGACTTTTAAATGTTGTTTTTAAAAAAATAATTAAATTTCAAATAAATAATAAAACGATTAGAACAAGTCTACCGCCAGACCCAGCATATTGCCTGCCCCATAGCCAATCCCTAATAATAAGCCGATCCAGATTAAACCACCAACCACGTTATACAGCATAAAACTTAATACATTCATATGCCCAGCACCTGCTGCAAAGGGCGCAAACGACCGTACAAAAGGTACAAAGCGCGCAACTAAAATGGTTTTACCACCATGCTTGGCAAAATAATGATTGGTTTTCAGAATATAGGCTGGTTTTAAAAACCGTGAATGTTCATGGAAAAACTTAAAGCCCAGAATCTTCCCAGTATAATAATTGACGATATAACCCAATACCGCAGCGCTAAACAGTAACAGTCCCATAAAGTGTAAATGAATGACATCTGTACTTGAGCAAAGCGCCCCTATCGCAAGCAGCAGGCTATCTCCCGGCAAGAAAAACATAAACACCGAGCCGGTTTCTGCAAAAATAATCAAAAATAAAATAACATAGATCCACAGACCATACTGATCCAGTAAAGTCGGTAACCATTGTTCAATATGCATTAAAAAATCAAGCATTTACCAATATCCATTACCATCTTCATATATGCTTCACAGATTAAAAAACCATCACTCAGAAATAAAAAAACAGCCTCATTTTTCAATCAGACTGTTTTCTATTCTAGGAGCTTTTACTTCAAGAAGCCATTTTCTGCCAAAAAGGCCATGCTCAATTTCGACTGTTCTTTGACTTCAGCGGCTTTATCACCCAGCATCAAACGCTCGATATAACGCGCCAACACATCCACTTCCAGATTCACTTTGGCCCCGGTTTTCCAAGTGCCAATATTGGTTCGTTCAGCAGTATGTGGAATCAGATTCAGGCTGATAATATTGCCACGCAAATGGTTAATGGTCAGGCTTATGCCATCTACAGTCACCGACCCTTTTTCTGCCAGATATTTGGCAATTTCAGCAGGCGCTGTCACTTCATAATAAATAGAACGGGCATCTTCACGAACCAGCGTGATTTCACCGACTGCATCGACATGACCGCTGACGATATGACCACCAAAACGGGTGGTCGGCAACATGGCTTTTTCAACATTGACCGGCTGACCGACTTTCCAGGTGCCTAAGGTGGTACGGTTTAAACTTTCCCGTGAAACATCGGCGGCATACCAGTGGTCACCCCATTCAATCACAGTCAGGCAAATACCATTGGTGGCAATCGAATCGCCCAAATGCACATCAGACATATCCAGATTGGTGCCAATACGCAAACGCACATCACCGCCCACGCTTTGCAAGCTTTCTACTTTACCTAGACTTTCAATAATGCCTGTAAACATAAATATTCTCTAATTCTGTCGTTGTTTTACCACAATGCCAGTTGTGTACTTACGCCGGTTGTGTCCACACCACCCAGTTCAGCAAAATGATACAGCTGACCCAAAAGCTGGCGCAGTGGAGGACCCGATTTGGCATGAGTATCGGTAATCACAATAAATTCTAGCACACGTGCGCGTTCTGACTGACGTTGCTTGCTGACCCGATAACGCGGTACATCTTGCGTCAACAAGGTCACCCGACCACGTTTTAAATTGGCCTGCAACAAATCAGCGGCTTCAATATTACCATCGGTCGAATAGCTGGTCAGAATATAACGTGCATTAATCGTTGCCAATAATTTTTCATAAGCTTCTTTGGCATGCTTGGAAGAGTTGTACTGGCTCGGACGCTCTTTACGCCATGCTCGGTCAATCCCGCTTTTAAAACCTTTGGTGTCGGGGCTGGGTAAATCGACCTGATCCCATAGCGTCAAGGCATTCAACACATGATAGTTACTGCTATAGGCATGCTGGTTATAAGGCGGATCCAAATAAGCGATATCCACCTCAAAATTACTCATTTGATTGGCCAGATGCTGGGCATCCACACACCACATTTCCGCAGCCGGTTTTTTCGGATCGCCAATTTCACAGAAACGGCTTGGCGTTAACCAGAGCAATGATTCAATGCGTTCCAAAGCCGTTTGGGTTTTACCGCCCCAGCCATGATGGAAACTTTTGAATACCCCAGAAGTATTACTGACAAAACTGGCGGAATACAATAATGGCGCGAGCAAAGCCGACATTTCAACATCATCAATCGCGCCTTGTGCCTGCCAGGTGGCAATCTGCTGGCGAATGGCATCAATGCGCATGCCGTTACGACGTTTAAAGAACAGTCGATCACGGGTCGGATCATAGATTTCATCATTACGCGGACACAGGTTATGCGTCACCCAGCCTTTAACTTCCGGCAAACGGTTCAGATAATCAATGGCTTTTTGATAACCGCCCAGCTCTTTAAATGCCGGTGCTTCCACGCAAGATAAAATCGCATTATTTAAGGCATGGCTGTAGGGTTCCCAGTCATTGGCAATCACCCGATAACCATTTTGTCGCGCCAGACGTGACACCACACCGGAACCGGCAAAAAAATCGGCAAAAATCGGCGCACGGCCATTGTGGTGATTTAAGGTTCCCGTGCTCTCAAGCGCCTCTAGAATCAGATGTAATAAACGGCGTTTATTTCCCAAATAGGGAACAAGCTGATTGAAAAGGTATTCATCTGTGGTACGTGCTGAATGACGACGCTTATGATAAACCGAAGACTCTGAATTCATACTGTCTCTTGAGAAGGGATTAACCTTAAGCGCACATCCTCGCCCAACTGGGTCAGGTCTATGAGCTTAAATCGAAGTTGCTCTGCCATACGGTCAAATTCCGCATTAAACATCGCACGTGCTGTTTGACCTAAAAAGGTCGGTGCAACATAGCTGATCATTTCATCGACCAATTGCTGCTGCAAAAAGGCCGTAGATAATGTTGCCCCTGCTTCCACCAGCACATCATATATCTGATGTTGGGTAGATAAGGTCTGTAGCAAGTCTTTTAAAGGCTGTACCTCAAATTGTAGCACGCCTAAATCAGCCAGTTCCTGACGGAATGGTCCCATCACCATGACTGTTTCGGGTTGCTGCAGTATTTTTGCATTCAGCGCTAAGCGGCCCTGACGGTCCAACACCAGACGTTTGGGCTGGACAATCGTGCTGATATCGTCCACACCCTTAAGCTGACGTACATTCAGCTGACAGTCATCGGCCAGTACCGTTTCAATGCCGGTAATGACCACGCCTGAAATCGCGCGCCAGTGCTGCACATCCTGACGGGCCTCAGTTCCGGTAATCCATTTCGATTCACCCGAGGCCATGGCAGTTCGCCCATCCAAGCTGGAAGCCACTTTTAAACGCACATAAGGCATACCGCTGGCCATAGCTTTTAAAAAGCCCTGATTCAGCTGATGGGCTTCTGCCTGACAAATGCCAACTTCAACGTCAATACCGGCATCTTTTAAAATCTGTACCCCTTTACCCGCGACCAGCGGATTTGGGTCTGGACAGGCCACAATGACTTTCGTGACCCCAGCTGCAACCAGACCTTTGGCACACGGCGGCGTACGGCCATAATGTGCACAAGGTTCCAAAGTGACATATGCGGTCGCCCCTTTGGCCTGTTCACCCGCCTGACGCATGGCAAAGACTTCCGCATGCGGCTGCCCGGCCTTCGGATGAAAGCCTTCTCCGACCAGTTGACCCTCTTTAATGATCACACAGCCGACATTGGGATTGGGTTTGGTGGAGTATTGTCCCAGTCGTGCTAATGCAATTGCACGCTGCATCCAGACCTGATCTGACTGAATGGAATCTTGCTTTAACTCGGACATGGAATAGCTCTTGGAAAATAAATCTTAGTGTTCGCGCTGTTGCATTTGTTCAATTTGACGACGGAAGGCTTCAACATCCTGAAAGTCCTGATAGACCGAGGCAAACCGGACGTAAGCGACATGGTCCAGGGCAAATAGAGCCTGCATGACAATTTCACCAATGGTGCGTGATTTCACATCACGTTCCCCTAGGCGGCGAATCTGTAATTGGATATCGCTGAGTACGGTTTCAATCTGCTCTTGAGTAACAGGACGCTTTTGCAAGGCATGCATCAGGGAACGACGCATTTTGGCTTCGTCAAAAGGTTCACTTTTACCATCGGATTTAATTACCCTGGGCATCACCACTTCATAGGTTTCAAATGTAGTGAAGCGTTCACCACAAGTGATACATTCACGACGTCGGCGAATCTGGCAGCCTTCGGCAGCCAAACGCGAATCGATCACTTTACTATCGGCGGCGTTGCAAAATGGACAATGCATAGCGGTTTAATTGAACAAATCAAATCGGATTTAGAGTGTAGCAAAAATTCTGGGCTTTGTAGAGCTTTACGCAAGATATGGAAAAAAAACAGCCCTTACGGGCTGTTTTACACAATATATTGATTATCGGTTTTTAGATTATTCTACACGTTCGCCATGTTGACTCAGGTCAAGACCCATACGTTCGTCATCATTCGCAACACGGATACCAATCACCAGATCAATCACTTTCAGAATAATGAAGGTTAATACTGCAGAGTAAGCGATGGTTGCCAATACGCCTTCAACTTGTACCCATAATTGATGCAACATATCGGTAGGTGCTTTTTCACCCATAATGAATTCGCTAGCGAATACTGCAGTCAAGATTGCACCAACAATACCACCTACACCATGTAGACCAAAGGCATCCAAAGAGTCATCCGCTTTAAGCGCACGTTTCAATGCGGTAATACCCCAGAAGCACACTACGCCACCGATTAAGCCCATTGCCAATGCACCACCTACAGTCACGAAACCTGCTGCTGGTGTAATCACCACCAGACCTGCAACCGCGCCAGATGCACCGCCCAATACAGATGCTTTACCACGTACCACTTTTTCAGTAATCAACCAAGAGATGGCTGCTGCCGCTGCTGCAACTTGAGTCACCACAAGTGCATAACCTGCTGAACCATTTGCACCTAATGCAGAACCACCGTTGAAACCGAACCAGCCAACCCACACCAAGCTTGCACCGACAACGGTTAAAGTCAAATTATGCGGAGCCATAGATTCGCGGCCTAAGCCCATACGTTTGCCCAGCATATATGCTGCAACCAAACCTGCGACACCTGAGTTAATATGAACAACTGTACCACCAGCAAAATCAAGGGCACCGTCATTGCCTAACCAGCCACCACCCCATACCCAGTGGGTAATTGGTGCATAAACAATCACGCTCCAAAGCGTAATGAATGCAACGAAAGCACCAAATTTCATACGCTCTGCAATCGAACCTGTAATAATGGCTACAGTAATGATGGCAAAGGTCATTTGGAAAATCACAAACAGAATTTCTGGAATGGTACCGGTTAAGGCACTGGTGGTAATGCCGGATAACATGATTTTATCCAAGCCACCAATAAAGGCATTGCCTTGACCAAAGGCCAGCGTATAACCAATTACTACCCAGGTAATACTGACGATTGCAGCAGCAATAAAGCTGTGTGCCATCGTGCTAAGTACGTTTTTCTTACGTACCATACCACCGTAGAATAATGCCAAGCCCGGAATAGTCATCAGTAAAACAAGTGCTGTAGACACTAAAATCCATGCCGTGTCACCTGTATCTAATTTTACTTCTTCTTCTGCAGGTGCTGCTGCTTGTTCAGCTGGAGCAGGTGCCGCAGCTAATTCAGAATTCGTTGCTGAAGCAGCTGCTGTTTCAACGACTGTTACATCTTCAGAAGGAGTGGATGCTGCTGAGACTGCTTCTTCAGCCCATGCAACAGAACCACCTAAAAGCGCGCCAGACAAACTAAGCGCAATGAGCATTTTTTTCATTCGTATCCCCCAACCTAGTTTTTTGAGTTATTAGGTACTCAGCAAACTTCATGCCAAATTAGACAGCGTCTGCACCTGTTTCACCGGTACGAATACGGATGACTTGTTCTAAATTAGTAACGAAAATTTTACCGTCACCGATTTTCCCTGTGCTTGCAACACGAGTGATAGATTCAATGACTGAATCAACCATTTCGTCGCTAATCGCAATTTCAATTTTTACTTTAGGTAAGAAATCAACGACATATTCTGCGCCACGATAAAGTTCAGTATGACCTTTTTGACGACCAAAGCCTTTGACTTCAGTTACAGTGATCCCTTGAACACCAATGTCAGACAATGCTTCACGCACATCATCCAGTTTAAAGGGTTTTACAATAGCAGTTACGAGCTTCATGTTTGTTTTCCTTCGGCTTCTTTCACCAGTAAGGTTTTATGTTCAAAATTCGTGCCAAAAATTCTAAGGTTGGGGGAAAACAGAAACTTCCGACACGAGTTTTCTTTATAACCTATTTTATACTTTTACATGTAGTCTGAATTTTAAAATGTAGACATTTTTACTATAAAATTTATCTTTTTACTTATCGGAACCAGCCATATCTGCTTGTGCAGGACTATGGTCTGGCTGTGAGCAATGATACACTAGCAACCACTTTTCCATCGCTATGGACACTGCAATGATCGAAACTTTATTACAAGCAATAATGCAACAAATCGACCAACCGAAAAAAGATGTTGAACATAATTTACGTGCCCTTCTGAATGAAGCAGTCACTAAAATGGATCTGGTTTCCAAAGATGAAATGGAGCGCCAACGTACTGCACTAAATAATGCCAACTCAAGATTAAACCAACTGCTTAAACAAGTTGAAATTTTAGAAAGTAAAATCAATAACAACAAATAAGCACTATTCTGGTGCACAAAAAGACGCAAAACGATTAAAAATAACGCACTATAATGGAACAATAACAAATGTCTTTTGCCAAAATTTACACTCGAGGTCTGCTTGGACTTCATGCCCCTCAAATTGAGGTTGAAGTTCATGTCAGTCAAGGTCTGCCCTCTTTAACCATTGTTGGGCTTGCGGAAGCAGCGGTACGGGAAAGTAAAGACCGGGTCCGTTCTGCCATCATCAATAGCGGATTTCAGTTTCCCACTAAACGCCTCACTATCAATCTGGCTCCTGCAGATTTACCCAAAGATGGCTCGCGTCTGGATTTGCCGATTGCGCTTGGCATCCTCATCGCTTCAGGCCAACTGCCTGAAAATGTGACCGATCATCTGGAATTTATTGGTGAACTGGCGCTGGATGGTCAACTTCGCCCCGTTACCGGCATTCTCAGTATTGCCATTGCCTGCCAGCAGTCGCGACATCAGCTGATTCTGCCTGAACAGAATGCCCAGGAAGCCTCGCAACTGCCTCAATTTGAAGTCTTTGCTGCCCGGCATTTAAAAGATGTCTGTGAACATTTATCCAAACAGCATCCTATTCAGCAATATCAAGCCAACACGCCACCTGCTCTAGACCAGTACAAATTTGATTTAGCCGATGTAAAGGGGCAACTCCGTCCACGACGTGCCCTTGAAATTGCAGCAGCCGGCGGTCATTCATTATTGTTTAAAGGCCCGCCAGGAACAGGTAAAACCCTGCTCGCTTCACGGCTGGCCAGTATCTTGCCGCCGCTGGACATGCAGGAAAATCTGCAGGTTGCCAGTATTTATTCGGTAGCCAATAGTACACATGCCTTTGGTCAGCGCCCGTTTCGGGCACCGCATCATACCGCTTCAGCAATTGCTTTGGTGGGTGGCGGTTCACACCCTAAACCCGGTGAAATTACCTTGGCTCATTTAGGGGTACTGTTTCTGGATGAACTACCCGAATTTGACCGTAAAGTACTGGAGGTTTTAAGACAACCGCTGGAATCTAAAGAAATTGTGATTTCTCGTGCTTCCAGACAAATTACCTTTCCAGCTAATTTTCAGCTCATTGCAGCCATGAATCCCTGCCCGTGTGGTTACGCATTTAATCAGGATATCCGCTGCCAATGTTCAGCCGATGCAATTAAACGTTATCAAAATCGGATTTCTGGCCCCCTGCTGGATCGCATTGATCTGCATATTGACGTACCGCCCTTACAGGCACATGAATTGCAAGACACCAAAGCTGTTGAAAATTCAGAAACTGTTCGGGAACGTGTCATTCAAGCCTACCATCTACAAATTCAACGACAGCAATGCCTGAATCATGCGCTAAGCCCCAAGCAGCTGGAACAGTTTGCCTGTTTGGATACGTCAGCACAGAAAATGATGGAAATGGCACAGCAGCGTTTAAATCTGTCTGCCCGGGCTTATCACCGAGTATTGCGTGTTGCGCGCAGTATTGCCGATTTATCTGAACATACTGAAATTCAAAGCTCGCACTTAAGTGAAGCCTTGTCTTATCGGTCGCAGCAAGGTTAAACGTCGATGCAAAATTTATTGATTCGAAATGAAACTCCCGCTGATCATGCGGCCATTGCAGAAGTGATTGAACAGGCCTTTAAAACCCAGCCCTATTCCAGTCATACTGAGCAATTGATTGTGGCTGCCTTAAGACAGGAAAATGCGCTGACTATTTCCTTAGTCGCTGTTTTAAATCAGCATATTGTGGGACATATTGCCATTTCAAAAGTATCTATTTCTTCAAATCATGCAGGATGGTACGGTTTAGGACCGGTCGCAGTATTACCTAAATGGCAACAACTTGGGATCGGTTCAGCACTGATTGAATCTGCTTTGGCTGAATTAAAAAGTATGGCTGCAGAAGGCTGTGTTGTTTTAGGAGATCCATCTTTTTATTCTAAATTTGGTTTTCAGGTTGTGCCTGAACTGATTTTGGAAGATGTCCCCGCTGAATATTTTCAGGTTCTGGCTTTTAATAAAGCAATTCCTCCAGGTACTGTGAAATATCATGCAGCTTTCAATATTTAGAGCCCAGTAAAATTAAGACTTAAAAAAAAAGCGACCTAAAGTCGCTTTTTTTAAATCAGCAGTCTTAGAATGTATATTTTAAGCCAAATACTGCTTTATTTTTCAAATCTGTCTCGTCACGTAATTTTCCACCAATGACATAGTCCATGCTTACGCTAGCACCTGTATCACCTAATGGATGACTTAAACCCACAGTTAAATGGCGGAAACTGAAATCATCTTTAGTGTCTAGCGAAATGCCTTCGTAATCACCGCTATCAGAATAATAATATGCACCTAGAGATGTGTTTAAAGTAAAGTCTTTTGGTAAACCGTAGCTATAGCTTGCAAGTAAATAGGTATCACCTGCATTCCCCCAAGTGACATCATCTGTAAGTGTTTGAGCGGTAAGGCCAAAATTCTTATAACTTACACCAACCAAAGTTTCAAAAACATTGGCATCATCAGATGGATAATAAACGTAGTAAGTACCGCCTACTTTATAGCCCAGGTCTTTGGTAATTTTGCCACTGAACCCTGCGTAAAAGTCATGTTCAAAACTTTTATCTGTACCAGTAGGAAGTTCAGCGTTATAACCTAGAGTTGAACCCCAGTAACCTGCATAAAAGCCAGAAGAATGGCTATAGTCCAAACCACCTTGCACAGCAGCATTGTCATTTTCCAGACTTGCAGTATTACCTCGTAATACATATTGAGAAACCACGCCAATATTGCCAGAAACAGTATGTTCTGATGCTGGTGCCTCTTCTGCGAAAGTGAATGTAGATGCAGTCGCAGCTACAGCTAAAGATAATACTTTAAGAGTAAGTTTCATTATTGGATTCCCCCACATCGTAGCACGACGTTGTTTTGGTTATTTCGTTAAACTCATAGAGTAATTAGCAATAGCTATGCCAAAAGTGATTTCAAACATGTATCAAACAAAACAAATTCAAATAAAAACAACATAAGATACTGTTTTTATTTTATTTTTATTATTTTAACAAAATCCATTTTTAAGACTATTTATTTCGTCATGTTTCACGATTAGTGAGCGTTCACACTTCATTTACTCAAAGTCACAAATTCATATTTACTTACATCATGCCCCCTTTTAAGGCTGTTTTTTAATCACACCGATTGCTCATGCATAAAAAAAGTGCACAAATTTGAAGCAATTTATGCACTTTACAAAGATTTGATGGTTTAAAAATTAAAATTCAAACCAAATACGACCTGATCATCAAAATCTGTATCAAAGCGATCTTTACCACCGACCACATAATCTACTGATGCTGTAGCGCCAGTATTCGGAATTTCTTTACTCATGCCAATACGAGCTTCATTAAAAGCAACATCATTTTTAGTTTCTATAATACTGTCATCACGGCTACTGTTATAAATAGATGCTCCTACTGAAGTATTCAACATGAAGTTTTGTGGCAAAGGATAACGATAAGCCGCGTTTAGGTAGACATCTCCGGCATTGGCAAAAGAAGCATCTGCCAGCATGACTGCAGCACCTAAAGTCAAATCCTTATAAGCCAATTGACCCAATACATCGAAGGCTGTGGTTTTACGTTTATCACCGTTCAAACCATATACTGTACCGCCATCTTGGTAGTAATAAGCTGTACCTTGAACCTTATAGCTCCAGTCTTGATTGATCTCTTGACCATAGGCCACATAAAAATCATGTTCAAAACCATGGTCTTTATCAGCACTATCATCTGATGGATCATAATCCAGAGTTGATCCCCAGTAGCCCACGGTGAGACCACTTTTATGGGCATATTCAAGCCCAGCTTGCAGGGCAACATCATCATTTTCCACCCCACCGCGATAAATATACTTATTCACTACTGCAAAACTACCGCTGAGTTCCCCTGCTGCCGGTGAGGTTGGATTTTCATCAGCCAATGCAGACATGCTGCTGATGACAAGCAGAGAAGATAAAGCGATTTTATGTGAAATTTGCAGCATTACAACCCCATCTAGAACCTGTTATAGATTCTGCGCAACAAGAAAATTAGCTACGAATTCTAAAGCTTTTTTATAATTTTTGGTCAATTTTTTAATTGTTTTTATACCACTTTTTCGAGAAAAATATCTGTGAATTCACTCTAGTATTTAATTGAAATTTACTTAAGATCTAATCAAATTTAAATGATATTTACACAGATATCCAAAAATCCACTCTACTCATGTAACTTGTACTTCACTATTAAAGACAGCACATTTTCCGCGCCTTATAGGTATAAGACCAAAGTATGAAAAACAATTTTTTCATCAAAAATTACTTAAATTTATACTTTCAATACGAAATCTCCTGAAAATATTAAATGACAAATCATTTATTATTTAAATATATTATTGTTTTATAAAATATTTTTAAGACTTAACAATTTTACTGCTTTTTTATTAACCAAACGGTATAATCTTATATTCAGAGAATGTATAACTTTAATTAAATAAAATGTATTAAATTTGCTATACATTCCGTATACAATTCCTGCAATTTAATTCTCCTCTTTTGTATAAGGCAACTCCCAATGCAAAAAGCTCAAAAACTTACCTTAGCAGTTTTAATTCAGGCTGCCTTAATTTCAACTGCCTATGCTAGTGAGCAAAGCGAATCTAAAGGTTTTGTTGAAGATGCTGAAGGTACTGTACTGTTCCGCACCGGTTATATTAACCGCGACAAGAAATCACCTGGTGTTAAAGACCAAAGCTCTGCAGCACAATCTGCAATTTTTGATTTAGAGTCTGGTTATACCAAGGGTGTAATCGGTTTTGGTGTGGGTGTTGTTGGAGATGCCTCATTCAAACTTGGTGAGAACAAGAATGCCAATAACCAAATGATTCCTCGTGAAACAGGTTTAAACAATAAAGGTGAATTGGAAAAACAAGCTGGCGATACTTATGATCATTGGACACGTGGTGGCGCTAATGTGAAAGCGCGTATTTCCAATACTGAAGTACGCTATGGTACTCAAGTTTTAGACTTGCCTGTACTTGCCAGCAATACTGGCCGTATGGTGCCGGAATACTTTGAAGGTGTTTTGGCGACTAGCCGTGAAATTAACGGTCTGGAATTGACTGCCGGTAAATTCACTAAAGACCAAATGTCCCATCAAATTAACACTGATGGTAACCACTTAGACCGCGCGGTCGTTTGGGGTGCTAAATACAAATTTAATGATGCCTTCAATGCTGCATACTACGGTTTAGACTCTAAAAATGCGCTTGATCGCCATTATGTTAATGCCAACTACAAACAAGCTTTGGCCAATGGCAGCTCTTTGACTTATGATTTCAGCGGTTATCACACTGAGTGGGATAAACAGGCTGCAACGTATTCATCTACCATTGGTAATAAAGATGTAGATGGCCGCAGCAATAATATCTGGGCATTATCAGGTACATATAACCAAGGCCCGCACAATATCATGCTGGCTTACCAACAAAATACTGGCAATACTGGCTATGATTATGCTGAAAATGCTGACGGATTCCAAAGTATTTATCTGCCTAACTCATACCTGTCTGACTTTATTGGTAATCACGAAAAATCTGCCCAAGTACAATACAGTTTAGACTTCGGTAAATTGGGTGTTCCAGGTCTGAACTGGACTACTGCCTATGTTTATGGCTGGGATATTAACGTGGCTGGTCAAACAGCTGAAGGGAAAGAAACTGAATTCTTTAACCAGGTGAAATATACAGTACAGTCTGGTTTTGCCAAAGATGCCAGCTTACGCGTTCGTAACTCAATTTACCGTGCCAACGATGTGTATAGCAATGCATACATCGGTGACACCAATGAATGGCGTATTTTCTTGGATATTCCTGTGAAATTCTTCTAATTCAACAGTATATTTAAGATCTTAGATTAGCATTTGAAGTGCAACACCATGTTCTTGGAATAATACCTGACTCGGGCTTCTAAATCCGAGTCTTTTTCTTGGGCGATGATTCAAACGTTGAGTGATTTCTGAAATATAAGCATCCGA
>NZ_CADDTS010000041.1 GCF_902753875.1 Acinetobacter bouvetii
TCTTCTAGAGTGAGATGAGTATAGTTCATGATGCAACTTTGACTTTGGTCGGTCGGAAGCAAAATGCTAGCTCATCTTGCTTCCTTCCAATAATTTAATCTCTGTTGCACTTCATTTGAGAATCTAAGGATCAATAAAAAACCTGCACATTGTGCAGGTTTTTTTATATATGAATTTTAAAAGTTAAAATTCATATACTCACAGTCAAAAAATTATTTTGCTGCTTTATACGCTTCGATTGAGCTAAGTACTTCTTGTTTCGCAACATCAGCACCTTCCCAACCACTTAACTTAACCCATTTACCTGGTTCTAAGTCTTTGTAGTGTTGGAAGAAATGTTCGATTTGGCTAATCAACAATGGCGGAAGATCAGTATATTCCTGAACATCTTTATAAAGCGGAGTTAATTTTTCGTGCGGTACTGCAACCAGTTTCGCATCAACACCACCATCATCTTCCATGTTCAATTTACCCACTGGGCGGCAACGAATTACTGAACCTGGTTCAACTGGGTGTGGAGTTACAACCAATACGTCAAGTGGGTCACCATCAAGAGACAAAGTATTTGGCACATAACCATAGTTTGCTGGGTAGAACATTGCAGTACCCATGAAACGGTCTACAAATAATGCATCTGAATCTTTGTCGATTTCGTATTTGATTGGTGCTGCATTTGCAGGAATTTCAATAATTACATAGATGTCGTTTGGTGCATCTTTACCCGCTGGGATATTGCTGTAGCTCATAGCATCACTCTTTAAACAAGTTAAATCTTTTTAAAAACCGCGATGATTATAACGGTTTTTGTGTATTAAATAACTTTTCGATTATACATCTGCTGAATGGAAATATGTATTTCCGCCTTTTTTCATCATTAAGTGGTGAGTTTTATCACCAATAACAATAAACAGACCGGACAAAGTAAGGACAAAGTCCAAATCACGGTGCGTAATGTGGCCCAATTGGCCAGATAGCACACGCCATAAAAAATGCGCAGAATAATGTAGGCTATACCAATACTCATGATAATTCTTTGAGGAATCACCATATACTCTGCCATTAAAATTGCAGCAATAAATAAAGGTAAACTTTCAAAACTGTTTTGCTGCACGGCATTGGCTCGTGCTGCCAGGCCTGTGGTTTTACTTAAAAATTCACGCGGATTTTGATTGTCTCTGGCTTTAAAACCTGCTGCTTTTTTTGCAATCGTGGTAAAAACATAGGGCAATAAACAGGCAATTAAGATGAGATAGATTATTCCGCTAATGCTTTGCATCTCATTTTTCTCATTAAGATTTTATGCTGCATATCATAGCATGGTGTTTTCAGAATAATTTTTGTAAATTATAGTGTTTTTATAAATCAGCAATAAGGATCCATCATGGTCAATCCTGATCAAAAAGACATGTTTGATGTACTCGATAAACAGCGTCAGCATCAACTTAAAGTGGATCGTGTACTTAAAATTGTGTTGCCAATTGTGGGATTTTTACTTTCAGTGATGTGTGCCAATTTCAATAGGCTTTCCCTTATTTTCACGATTGTTATTTCAATTCTCGCACTTTGGATGGTCGGGATTAAGCGTCAGGCCCTATGGATATGGACGACAGTAGTTGCACTCTACTGTTTGCTTGATAACTTATATAGCTATGGTGCATTTGATTTAAAAAGATATATTTATCAATTTGGTAGCATCACGAGCTTTATATGGATTATGGGTATAGCGCGCCCTTATATCGATCGTTGGTTGATGAAAGATTAAAAACTGTTTAAATCAGCTGAAAAAAAAGCGCCGATCACGGCGCTTTCTTCATTTCAGACTTATGCAGTTTTACGCAAGTCTTTACGTAAAATTTTACCAACATTCGACTTCGGTAATTCATCCATAAACTCGACATAACGAGGACGCTTATAACCGGTCAAGTTTTCTTTAGCGAAAGCCAAAACTTCTTCAGTCGTCAAAGATGGATCTTTTTTCACTACAAACAGTTTAGGCACTTCACCTGATTTTTCATCTGGCACACCAATCGCAGCAACTTCAAGCACCTTAGGGTGTTTCGAAATAACTTCTTCAATTTCTGAAGGATAGACGTTAAAACCAGAGACTAAAATCATGTCTTTCTTACGATCAACGATCTTGATATAACCACGAGCATCCATAATCCCGATATCACCGGTACGGAAGAAACCATTGGTCATAACTTTTTCAGTTTCGTCTGGACGGTTCCAATAGCCTTTCATGACTTGAGGGCCACGAATCGAAATTTCACCTTGCTCACCTAGTGGCATTTCATTACCGTCATCATCCAGAATTGCAACTTCAGTTAGTGGCAATGGAATACCAATGGTGCCGCTAAATTCAGTTGATGCTGGTGGATTTGCCGTTGCAACCGGTGAAGTTTCAGATAAACCGTAACCTTCAATAATATTGGTGCCTGTAATTTTCTTCCATGCTTCTGCAGTAGAAGGAAGTACAGCCATTCCCCCGCCCATTGCCATTTTCAGTTTGCTATGGTCAAGTTGCTTAAATTCTTCATTATTCACCAAGGCATTAAACAAGGTATTGACTGCCGGGAAGAATGAAGGTTGATATTTGCGTAACTCTTTCATCACCGCAGGCAGGTCGCGCGGGTTTGGAATAAGTACGTTCGCCTGACCTTTGTACATACCATATAATGCACACACCATGAACGCAAAGATGTGATAAAGCGGTAAAGCACAGAAAATACGATCAGTCGGTTGGCCGTCTTGAGCACCAAATTTACTTTGGAAAATGCCATCGCACTGCAACATGTTGGCAACCAGGTTACGGTGGGTTAACTCAGCACCTTTAGAAACACCTGTAGTACCACCGGTATATTGAAGTACTGCTGTATCACTTAAGGTCAGGCTTGGACGTTTGTAATTGCTGGCGCTTACTTTAGACATGGCTGCATTAAAACGAATGTGTCCTGGAATATCCCATGCCGGAATTTGTTTACGTACTGAACGTAAAACAAAATTCACCAGCGTACCTTTCAAGGTACCTAGCATGTCGCCGACAGATGCAACAACTACGTGCTTCACAGGAGTTTTACCAATGATTGCTTGGTAAACTGTTGCAAAGTTTTCCACAATCACCAGTACTTCTGAGCCAGAATCATTCAACTGATGCTCCAGCTCGCGAGAAGTGTATAGAGGATTGACGTTTACAAGTACTAAACCTGCACGGAAAATCCCCAATGCCACAACCGGATATTGAAGAACGTTAGGCATCATGACAGCCACACGTGTCCCTTTGGCCAAACCTAAACTCTGTAAGTAGGTTGCAAATTTACGGCTAGCTTCTTCCAATTCATTGAAAGATAATTTCTTATCCATAAAAATAAAGGCATCACGTGAGCCAAATTTTTGGAAATTACGTTCAAATACATCTACTAATGATGTGTTTTCAGCGGGTAATTCTACTGTTTCTGGAATCCCTGTCTTTTGGTATTCTGCGAACCAAATCTTATCCATAATGCCTATTTCTCCAATCTTAATCCTTGGTATTTAAACTGTTTTTTCTTTGTTGAACCTAGTTTTTTCCTTTTTTGCTGTTCAACAAAGCATCCATTTACACGAATTACACCATATATAGCGTATTTCATATCATGGATGCTAGTTTTATCTTTGAATGAACAGTTTATTTGCTTTTTGATATCCTCGTGGTAAGAGTTGACCTTTCGCTCCTCGCTTACCTATATATTTCTGAAGATCATCGCCTTTTAATTTTAATTGTTGCTGTCCGGCAACCACTTGAATTATTTCATCTAAATTCAACATTGTCATGGATACAATTTGATCTTTGGCTTCGAGTTGTATCAATTTATTACCTTTACCTTTATTCAGGCTTGGCAATTCTGACAAATCAACCACCAGCATACGACCAGCTGAACTGAGCAAAGCCACATGGGTCGCTTGTTCCACGACTTGCAGTTGCATGGCTTTAGCATCTTCAGGCATAGTCAGGAAGGATTTCCCTGCCTTGGCATTTGTATCTAAATGTTTAGCCTGCGTTTTGAAACCATAGCCTTTAGAACTTAAGGCTAAAATCTCAGCCTCTTCTTCGGCAATCAAGACCTGAATAAAGCCAACACCGCTCGCTGGAGACAGTTTCGAACTCAAAGGCTCACCCAGACCACGTGCTGATGGCAAACTGTTAATCGCCAAGGCATAACTGCGTCCGGTTTCATCCAGTACATAGACCCGCTGATTGGATTTACCTTGGGCATGACTTAAATACTGGTCTCCTGCGCGGAAATTCAGGTTTTCGGCGTCGACGTCGTGGCCTTTAGCTGAACGAATCCATCCAGCTTCTGACAACACAACTGTTACAGGATCTGCTGGTAACATATCCTGTTCATTAATAGCTTGAGCATCTTCACGGTGCACGATTGGCGAACGACGGTCATCACCAAACTTTTTCGCATCGTCTTTCAGTTCAGTAATAATCAGGTTTTTTAAAGATTCAGGATTGGCCAACTGTTCGCGAATAATCGCGGCACGTGCTTCCAGTTCTTCCTGCTCACGGCGCATTTCCATTTCTTCAAGTTTGGCCAAATGCCGTAACTTGAGTTCTAAAATGGCTTCCGCCTGAATTTCATCAATATTGAAGCGTGACATCAGCACTGGTTTGGGCTGATCTTCTTCACGAATAATCCGAATCACTTCATCAATATTTAAATAGGCAATGATCAAACCGCCTAGAATATGCAGGCGTTTTTCAATTTTATTTAAATGATATTGCAGACGGCGGGTGACCGTGGTTTTACGAATCTCGATCCATTCCAGCAAGATGCGGCGAATCGATTTCACCTGCGGACGACCATCGGCACCAATCATGTTCATATTGACACGATAGCTGGATTCCAGATCGGTGGTTGCAAACAGGTGACTCATCACCGCTTCGGCATCAATACGATTCGAGCGTAATACAATCACCAAACGGGTTGGATTTTGATGATCCGATTCATCACGCAGATCACTGACCAATGGCAATTTTTTTGCCTGCATTTGATCGGCAATCTGGGTAATCACTTTAGAACCGGAAACCTGATACGGTAAATCGGTAATCACGATTTCATTTCTTTCTATTTTATAGACCGCACGGGTGCGGTAGCTGCCGCGGCCTGTGGTCTGAACTTTGAGCAGCTCTTCAGGAGAAGTAATAATTTCCGCTTTGGTTGGCAAGTCCGGGCCTGGAATATATTCCGCTACTTTTTCATCCGATAGATTCGGATTGCGAATCAAGGCGATGGTGCCTTTGACCACTTCACGCAAGTTATGCGGTGGAATGTCAGTGGCCATCCCCACCGCAATGCCTGTAGTACCATTCAACAAAATATTCGGTACGCGTGCAGGCAAATTAATTGGTTCTTTCATGGAACCATCAAAGTTATCCTGCCAGTCACAGGTGCCTTGCCCCAATTCAGAAAGCAGCACTTCACTATATTGCGATAATTTCGCTTCGGTATAACGCATCGCCGCGAAGGATTTCGGATCATCCGGCGAACCCCAGTTGCCTTGCCCTTCAATAAAAGGATAACGGTAGCTAAACGGCTGGGCCATTAGCACCATGGCTTCATAACAGGCTGAGTCACCATGCGGATGGTACTTACCTAGTACATCACCGACGGTACGGGCAGATTTTTTTGGCTTACCACTATGCTTTAAACCCAATTCACTCATCGCATAGACAATACGACGCTGTACCGGTTTTAAACCGTCACTGATATGTGGCAATGCACGATCCATAATCACGTACATGGCATAGTTAAGGTAAGCTTGTTCAGTAAATTCGGCTACGGAACGATTTTCTGTCGCATGATGCACAAGGCTGGTCATAAAAGCGTGAAATCCTAAATAATTCATTTTTGTATCTACGTTGTTATGCTATGTCGCAGGTGCGGTCTACACAAGGGCAGTAACCGACACTCTGCGACAAATTGTGTCTTATGGGCTAAAAATATCCATTTTATAAGAGCCGATCAACTAAAAAATCAGCAATTTTATAAACCGATTGATTCTAGCGTTTTACCTTTGGTTTCTTCACCCAAAATCAAAATCACCGCAGCAACGGCAATGAGTACACTGGTGAACATGATAAAGACATGGCTAAAACCGTTGTCTTGCACCATCATATGAGTTACCACCAACGGTGCCACAATGCCGCCAATCCGACCAATGGCAGCTGCCCAGCCCGAACCAAAGGCGCGGATATTGGTGGGATACTGTTCTGGCGTGTAGGTATACAGCACACCCCATGCCCCCAAATTAAAGAAGGATAGCAAACAGCCCCAAATCACAATTTCAGTGACGCTGCCCGACTGCCCGAAGAAATAAGCTGACAAGGCACACATGCCAATAAAACCGGCTAAAGTCACTTTACGACCCAGTTTTTCCACCAACCATGATGCTGCGATATAACCCGGTAACTGCGCCAGAATCATGACCAAGACATATTCAAAGGACTGCACGATACTGTAACCCTGTTTCACCAGCAGACTAGGCAACCAGGTAAAAATGCCATAGTAGGAATAAACGATGCCGAACCAGATCAGCCAGAGCATGAGGGTACGGCGTGCAAATATGCTTGACCAGAGTTGAGAGAAACTAATGTTATGCTTTTCCGCTACGGGTTTGACTTCAAAGATTTCGATAACTTCAACACCGCATTTAGCTTCAATGCGTTTGACCAAGGCATGCGCTTCTTCAAAACGGCCACGGTTGATAAGATAAGGCACCGACTCAGGCACCATTTTCCAAATCACGATGGCATACAAGGCCGGTAAGCCGCCAATTAAAAATGCAGCATGCCAGTCAAATTTAGGAATCACAAAATAAGACACCAACGCTGCAACCAGCCAGCCCAGTCCCCAAAAACTTTCCAGTAATACAATAAAGCGTCCACGTACATGTGCAGGAATATATTCACTGACCAGGGTCACTGCGACGGGCAACTGCCCACCCAGACCTAAGCCGACAATAAAGCGACACACCAGTAACCAGGTCAGATTTGGCGCGAAGGCACAGGCAGCTGTTGCAATGCTATAAATGACTAAAGTCACCGCGAAAACGGTTTTACGGCCCAAACGGTCAGCCAAACCACCCGAACACACAGCCCCAATGGCCATACCGACAAAACCAATGGAGACCACCCAGCCTTTTTCCGCCGGGGCCATTTGCCAGTCTTCTGCCATTTTGGCCAAGATAAAGGAAATTAAACCTGTGTCCATGGCATCAAACATCCAGCCCAGACCGATCACCCATAACAAGGTATAGTGAAACTTACCAATGGGTAAGCGTTGTATACGTGAGACTAAATCCATAACAAGATCTCTGATTTGGTGAAAGGATAGATGCTGCTTTCCCAACAGGATTTATGATTATGCTCATTTTTATATTCTGATTTAAAGATGATGATCGCGCATTTCGTCGGTCATCAATCCGATTGAAGCAATATTTTATGACGCGTCTTTGGAAGATGCGGACTGATCATCTTCATCTTTATAAATAAATTTCGGCATTTCCAGGCCAAAATAAATCGCAAGACAGCGTAAGGAGAAACCAAAAACCAAGGTAGAAATGACGGTAACTTCTAAAGAAAAACCAATGTCTTGACATACCCAATAGCAAATCACGGAAACAAAGGAAATACTGGCATACAGTTCACGGCGGAACACGAGAGGTACATCATTACATAAAATATCACGCAGGATACCGCCTGACACACCAGTTAATACCCCGGCTACCGCAGAAACCACAAAGCCATGCCCCATCTGCAAGGCAATTTGACAGCCAATGATGGTAAAGCCGATTAAACCCAAGGCATCCAGAATCAGGAAGATGGAGCGTAAATGGCGCATCCATTTGGCAATCAGGATGGTGACAAAGGCAGCACAGCAGGTCAGCACCAGATATTCCGGATGCTTGACCCAGGTCAGCGGATAGTGACCAAGCAATACATCGCGAACCGAACCGCCACCCAGTGCAGTTACACAGGCAATCAGCGTTACCCCAAACCAATCCATACTACGCCGACCTGCCGACAGGGCTCCTGTCATGGCTTCAGCCGTAATCGCAATAATATAAATGACCAATAGCAACATTGCCCTGCTTCCAGTGAGGGTTATCGATGCGCGCTATTCTAAGGCAAATCTGGACGAAAGTTACAGAAATTGCGCACAACATTGCTTAAATTTTTTCCCGGAACCACAAATACAGGGCTGTTTCATGGTGATGTGCATATTTGTTGTCGGATCAAGGAAGTACCAGCCCCCTTCATGCTTCACAAAATGGGAAATTTCATGATGAACCTGGGCCTGTTTGCCATCATGATAATATGCCTTAAATTCGACCTGGGCATGGTTTTTATCCAGTTTTTCCTGAGCCTGAACCACCTCCAGCTTGAGCCACTGATTGGCTTTGCTCCAGTCGGCAATGGCTGCCACATCCAGCGCCTGCTGCTGGCCTATTGCTGTAGTTTGCACAATATAGTCAATTTCATGCTTGGCAAAAGCACTATAGCGTGAGCGCATCAGTTGCTCTGCCGTTTCTGCTTTGGCTTGACCCAAATGCATTGGTTGGCAACAGCTGGCGTAATCTCCTTGACCACATGGACATAAGTCTTCTGACATCAATTTTTCCCAATAAAATAGCCCGACATTGCGGGCTATTTTAATCGATCTTTGTGTTTAGCGTGCATATGGCAGCTTTGCATTAATCTTCAGCAGCCTGTCCTGTTTGCGGAATAATATGGACTTTATCAATTTTATGTCCTTCCATCGTCACCACTTCAAAGATATGTTCATCGGCTTCAAGTTTGGCGCCACTTTCAGGCAAGCGCCCCAAATGGAATAGGATATAACCGGACAAAGTAGAATACTGTTCAGATTCATCCACCAAATCACGGCCTAACAATAAGGATACATGACGAATATCGGTCGAACCTTCCAGCATTAAAGTCCCATCTTCCAGACTTTCTGCAGCGGTTTCGAATTCGTCTTCATCCGGGAATTCTCCGGCAATCGCTTCAAGCACATCAATCGGGGTAGCAATCCCTTCAATCGAGCCGTATTCATTCAGTACAATCGCCATTTGCAGCGGTGCCTGACGGAGTTGCTCCATCACCATCAAAACTTGCGCATTTTCATGCACGATGACCGGTTCACGTAAGTGACCTTCAAAATTCAGTTTTCCGGTTTCAATATATTCATTCATGACTTTATGAGTCAGCACCACACCGGCAATATTATCCAGCTCACCGTGCGCCACAATCAAACGCGAATGGGTCGTACTCAAAAGCTGCTCTTTAATGGAGGTATCATCTTCGTCTAGATCAATCCATTCCAGTTCTGGACGCGGCGTCATCACTGATTTCACCGGTCGCTCTGACAGTCCGAGTACGCCTTGCACCATCACGCTATGGTACACACCGCTGTCTTCATTAAAGACTTCATCGGCAAAGGCACGGGTCGCCAGCACATCTTCGGTTTCGCTATTTTGTGATTCACTTTTCCCGCCCAGCATACGCATCACCGCAGACGCAGTACGGTAACGCAAGTCGGTCGTTGTAACCATGCGCTCCTGATTACGGCGCATGGTTTGATTGATAAATTCAACAATGACCGAGAAACCAATGGCAGCGTATAAATAGCCTTTAGGGATATGAAAACCGAACCCTTCCACAATCAGTGAGAAACCGATCATCATCAAGAAGCCGAGACACAGAATGACCACAGTCGGATGCTTGTTGACGAAATCCATCAACGGTTTCGATGCCCAAAGCATAATGCCGACCGCAATCACCACCGCAATCATCATCACCGACAGGTCTTTGACCATACCGACCGCAGTAATCACACTATCCAGCGAGAATACCGCATCCAGCACCACAATCTGGACTATCACCATCCAAAACGCTGCATGCACCGGGTTTTCTTCTTTTTGCGGTTGAGCGCCTTCTATACGCTCGTGCAATTCCATGGTGCCTTTAAACAGCAGGAATACGCCACCCAACAGCAGAATCAGGTCACGACCAGAAAAAGGATGATCAAAAATATGGAACAGCGGATGGGTTAAGGTCACTACCCAGGCAATGGATGCGAGTAGAATCAAGCGCATACCCAAAGCAAGCAACAACCCGACGATACGGCCGGCATTACGTTGTTCTGGAGGCAGTTTTTCCGCCAAGATTGCAATAAAGACCAGGTTGTCGATACCTAGGACAATTTCTAAAACCACTAGCGTTGCCAGTCCAATCCAGGCCGATGGGTCTGACATCCATTCGAAGATCATTGGATGTGCTCCTGCGTGGTAGGAAGGACAGATTTTAGGATATTGCTATTAAAATCGCTGAATATTCTGTGAACAGCATTCTGTATAATTTTTGCGGAAGAATTGAGATGTTCAGAGTGACGACAACCACTACCCATTTTGATTCATTTGTTGGAAAACAGATTTTTAGTATAACAAGATGAAGTAGAAATTCATCCTTTTTTCAACCCTGCTGCGCTTTTCTCTCACCAAGTTTCAACAAATTGTTGCAAAGTCACGAGCAGGTATCCAACCGAGTTGTCATATTTGATTGTTAAGCTAGAGCCTGAAAAAATAAAGTGCTATGGTAAAAAATATAATGATCAACAACGTATTAAAAATGACTCCTAAACATAACAATCCCTCTCCTAAAACCACTCAACCTCTCATCGCCCTGTATTGTGGTTCACGTACAGGCAATAAACCGATTTATCAAGAAAAAGCCATTGCACTGGCTCAGGGTCTGGCAGATTTAGGCTTCGGCATGGTCTATGGCGGCGCCAGTATAGGCCTTATGGGGCAAGTCGCCGATGCCGTCCGAGAACGTGGCGGTGAAACCGTCGGGGTCATTCCCGAATTTATGCTCGATTATGAAATTGCGCATCATCAGCTGACCGAACTGCATATTGTCAAAAACATGCATGAGCGCAAAGCCATGATGGCTGAACGTGCCAGTGCCTTTGTGGCCTTGCCGGGCGGCTTGGGCACCTTTGAAGAAATTCTGGAAATTGCCACTTGGGGACAACTGAATCAGCACCAAAAACCGATGATGCTGTATAACGTGAATGGCTTTTATAATGCCCTGATTGCCCAGCTGGATCATGCGGTTGAAGAAGGCTTTTTACCACCGCAGCACCGGGCGAAACTGATTGTTTGCCAGCATGCCGACCAAATCGTGAATGCCATTAAAAATCTGGGCGCTCCCAAACACTTTGCGATTTAACCCCCATCTCTTAAAACTAAAAAGCGAGCCTAAGAGCTCGCTTTTTTATTTCTTGCTGGTTAACCTGAAACCAGTTGATAAAACCACGGCAGTACGGTGGCTAACACAATACTCATGATTAAACCGACCATTAGCTTCATCGCATCTTTACTGACATTACGCGAAGTCCGGTATTTATTCACCTCTGCCAGATGCATCGACATGGCAAATTCCCGACCAGCCAAGAGACCCAAGAACACCCAGGTGGTACTCATCGGAATATTGCTCCATTCCTTAAACACCAATAAAATCAAGGCATAAATAAAGTCAATAATGGTCGCAGAACGAATATCCGCCACACCGGTTTTGGTGTCGATAATTTTTTGGATGGCCCCACCACGTTGGTAGAAAATCATGCCCAAAAGAATGATAAACACCAAAATCGCAAAAATTAAAAATTCTAATGGCACCTGACGCGGTACATAAACAAAGATATTAGCCAGATCCTGAATCAGCCACTGACTCCACAGAAAAGCCGTAGAGACCCACTGCACCCCAATCCAGATATGCGAAGGTTTACGATCCCGAGTCTTACTAAAATAAACAGAAATCCCTTTAATCACAAAGCGATAAACAATAATCGCCACCACAAATGCAACTGCATACCCCATCATGGATTTGGTCAGCATGGAGCTTAAACTGCTCGGTGAGAAAATGGTCAGCACGAGAAATGTGGTACTGACTGGAATTCCATATTTGGTTAAAAGAATCAGTAAGATAGGTGGAACAATATACAACCAGGTAATGCCCGATTCAGGAAAGGGAATGGTTTCCAGACGTCCATAGGAGGCATCACCCACACCTGATGTCCACCAGCCATACAGCAGAACTACCGTTAAAATACTGCTGGTATATAACCACAGCACCCACCAGGGACGATGGGCATTGGATGAAATAAAGGTTCCTAAGGTTTGAGGTACATCATTTCCGACAATTGAATAAGCGGCCAGACAGAAGCCTACAATCATCAAAATTTCAATTGTCATAAAAAAAGAACACCTTTGCCATAAAGAAAAAGCCCTTCAATAAATGAAGGACTCCGGCGCATTATGACAGTTTATCTAGTGTTGATACAATTTAGTGCAAAAATTTTATCTAGACTAAAATAAAAAACTTAAATAAAACAAATGTTTTAATTGGCAATTATTTCAATTTAATTTGATAAACCGCTGTCGTGCCACTGACTTCATTACCTACAACCAGTAAAGGCTGACCATTTGGAGAATCTTTAGCTGCAATGAAAATCAGACCTTCAGGACCTAAATCACCTTGTTTGGCGCTATCTGTTTGACTAACATCCCGGTCATTAAAATATTGGACAAATTTAGCGTGCTGAGGCTGGCTAATGTCATACACCATAATACCGCTGGCACGTTCTAGCCCAATAAATGCAAAAGTCTTTTTGCCCATCTTACCCAAAGCAATACCTTCAGGTTCAGGCCCTTTATTGTCACTGCGATCATCAAACTTAAAGACTTCGTGGTTGCTATTAAATTGATTCGGAAACAATTCCGCAATTTTTCGTTCAAACTCACTGCCAGAATCCCAGACAATTTGACGAGTTTCCGGATCGACAATACTAAAGGAACGACCACCATAGGCATAAAGCTTGTTATATACCAATTTACCATTATCAAGCACAGGCTGCCCCGCAGCGTCCCGTTTAAAGCCCTGTGTCCAACTAATAGTCAAGCGACCAATTTGTGAATCCTTAATCAAGTTTTCCGCACAGACTTCATTAGCATCAGTTGTAGTACAAGGCTTAAATACTGTTGCATCTAATTTTGCCCCAGTCACACCGGGAACCAAATGGCGTAAGTGCGCGGCATAATCACCTTTCAAATCAAAACCCGCCTTTTTAAACAAATGCTTGATACGGATTTCTTCGGCATAGCCTTGGGTTAAATCATCGCCTGTGAAGTATTTCCCTTCATCTTTCAGCCATTCGCGTGCATCGCCCTCATTGGCAGTGACCAAATAGCTTTTACCATTTACCTGATAATGTGCAATCGCATCTGGCATATACATCCCATACAAGCCTGGCCAAGATCGAATATTAATCATCCCGGCATCCTTGTCACAGCTGCTAATTAAAACACCCTGACTATCTGTAGCTCCAACAACACAATCGCGGTCGCTGCCATCCAAGGCATTATCAGGCAAACCATGATCTTTGCTGCCCATAGGGAAAATATCGACAAATTCATCTTTGGCCAAATCCAGTATGGCAATGGCATTATTTTCCTGTAAGCTCACCCATGCTGTTTTGCCATCTGAACTTATCGCAATATATTCAGGTTCTAAATCCTGCGCCACGCTTGTAGTTTGCAGACCTTTAGTTGCAACCTCACTATAAAGTTCTGTTGCAGGGCCAAAGATGCGTACACCGGCGTCAAGTAAACTTTGTTTCTTGGTATTCCACGCCTGAAAATTAGCTGTTTTAACTGTCGGCTTGCTAATGTCTTTGACATTAATAATACTCACAGATCCTTCAGGATCTACTGCATAACCTTCATTCGGTTCACCTTCATTGGCGACAAGAACCTTTTGACCATCTGGACTAAAGGTCAACATATCCGGTAAAGCACCCACCTGCACCTGGCTGATAAAACTTAAATCCTGCGCTTTAAAAAATGCCACGATACCAGGTTGGGTTTTGTCCTCTGCCTGAACCGCCAAAGCCACAATGCCGTTATGCACGGCCACACTATTGACTTCCGAATTGGCCAAGTATTTTTTCGCATCCAAGGACTGGATATATTTCGGCTGGTTTGGCTGTTTAAAGTCCAATACATCAACCACACCTTCTTTGGCATTGACCACAAAAATACGTTGGCTTTTAGCATCATAGGCCGGGATTTCTGCCGCGCTTGCACCAAATATCCCAGATTCATAACGGCCTATGCGTACCAATTCTATACTCTCAGGTGTGCTTTCCTCGATAACCGGAGCTACCGTTAGCTGGGTGTTATTGTCGCTCTCATTACATGCAACCAATCCCACCGAAAGCATTGCCATCATCAATACTGAAATCTGTATTTTCATGTTTTAGTTCATCTTTTATAAAAAATATGAATAATTTATAAACAATGCATTGCAATGACATGAACGTTTTATTGCAGTTTTTTTGCAATCCCCACACTAAATTGTGAAAAGGTTTTACTACAACACAATCTGTATATTCATTTAAACTATTTAAAAAATTCGCTTTTATTATTTATGAACGCCACGCCCTCACATCAAGCCCTACAACCTGAATTTCGACTGCTGGTCTTGTTGGTCTCGATTGGTTTTTTTATGCAGGGCTTGGACACCACCATTGTCAACACCGCGATTCCTGCGATGGCTGTAAATTTAGGGGAAGACCCGCTGCAGATGCATAGTGTCGTGGTGGCCTATGTGCTTTCCGTGGCCGCTTGCATTCCCTTGAGTGGCTGGCTGGCAGACCGTTTTGGGGTTAGAAATACCTATTTTAGTGCCATTATTGTCTTTACTCTGGCATCGCTGGGTTGCGGGCTGGCGAGTAGTTTGAATGAACTGCTGTGCTTCCGGGTACTGCAAGGGATTGGCGGTGCTCTGTTACTCCCAGTCGGCCGTCTGGCGATGCTGAAAGTCATTCCGCGCACCCAGTTTTTATCGGCCATGAGCTTGATGAGTCTGGCCGGTTTGGTTGGCCCCCTAATTGGTCCAACACTGGGTGGATGGATGGTTGAAGTGGCCTCATGGCACTGGATCTTTTTAATTAATATTCCCATGGGCGTGTTGGGCTGTCTGATTACTTTCAAAGCCATGCCGAACGTGACTGAGCCTAGCGTCAAGCAATTTGATTTTTCCGGTTTTATTCTGCTAGTGACTGCCATGGTCGGACTGTCACTGGGCATTGAAAATTTTGCCAGTCCGCATCAATCCTTATGGTGGAGTATTGGACTGGTGATTGCAGGTGTAGTGGCGGCGTTCCTGTATGCCTTGCATGCCCATACTCATCAAAATGCGCTGTTCCGCAGTAAATTGTTTAGCAATCAAATTTATGCGATTGGCATTGTCGGGAATTTCTTTGCCCGCCTCGGTGGCAATGCCATGCCCTTTTTAATTCCCCTAATGCTACAGGTGGCCTTTGATTTTGAACCTTTTATTACCGGCCTGTTGATGATTCCTACCGTATTGGGCTCGCTAGCCTCCAAACCGATTATTCGGCAGATTATCCAGCGCTTTGGCTATCGTAAAGTATTACTGGTCAATACCTTGCTGGTCGGTGCCTGCATCGCCAGTTTTGCCCTCACGACGGCTGAAACCCCAATCTGGTTACGCGCTTTGCATTTCTTTATTTTCGGCATGCTGAATTCCTTGCAGTTTGTGTCCATGAATACCCTGACTTTGAAGGATTTACCACAACAAGATGCCAGTAGCGGTAACAGTTTCCTGTCCATGATCATGATGGTGTCGATGAGTATTGGCGTGGCCTTGGCCGGAACATTAGTCAATCTGTTTACTGCGTATTACGGCGCTGAACAGGTGGTGACCGCTTTCCATGCCACCTTACTGGTCTTGGGTAGCATTAACCTGATTACCGCTACTATTTTCTGGCGCATTCCACGTCACACCCCTGTATAATTCGAATCACTACAGCGTGGTCTGAAATTCAGATCATGCGATCCCACTCACAAGACGCATCACAAACGATTTTATGCCGAAAAAACGATTAGCCAAGAAAAATCATCGCAAGCTTTATGCCTCCTGCGCAGGCTTGGTGCTCACGTGTGCGGCCATCGTCTTGTATGTTTTTGTGTTGCATCATAATCCGGCCTCGGCAGAGGAATATCCGGTCAAAGGTTTTGATGTCTCGCATCACCAAGGCGAGATTCAGTGGAAACAGATTTCCCCAAAGACCTATCAGTTTGTCTATTTAAAAGCCACTGAAGGTGGAGATTTTAAGGATCGTAAATTTCAGGACTATTGGCTAAAAGCCCGTGAAAGTGGCTTAAGAGTGGGTGCCTATCATTTTTACCGCTTATGCCGGGATGGTGAAGTTCAGGCGCAAAATTTTATTGAAACCGTGCCCAATAAGGCCGATGCGCTACCGCCGGTGATCGATCTGGAATATGACAGCAACTGCATCAACACCTACACAAAGGAACAGTTGCTCAAAGAAATTCAGGTCATGCATGATCGTTTGTATCGACATTATGGCAAACAGCCGATTTTCTATATTTCAAAATCCTTCTATAACATTATTTTAGCGGGTGAATTTAAGCAGACACCGCTCTGGGTACGTGAATATCATGGCAAGCCCGATTTAAAAGGCAATCCGACATGGCTGTTCTGGCAACATACTAATCAGGGCACCATTCAAGGGATTCCTAAACAGGTGGACTTGAATGTGTTTAATGGTGACCAGTCGGACTGGATTCGCTTTTTAGAACGTAATCATATCTACATGCCAAAAAATGTTGAAAATTTATCCAAAAAATAACAACATAAGCCAAATCTCTATTCACAATAAAAACAAAAACTTCTTCAGAACAGGACATAATGACCATGAAAAAAGGTTTATGGATTTCCTTGGGAATTGCCATTCTCTGTGTAGTGGCTGTGCTGGTTTTTCTACTGCAACCTTCCGGTCAGGTATCCAGTTTTCAGAAGTGGCAATATCAGCCCTCTAAAAAACCCGCAGCTGCATCTGCGCTGACCGTGAAATTCTTTGGTGCCTCGACACTGCTTTTTAATGATGGTAAAACGCAAATTTTAATGGATGGTTTCTTTAGCCGCCCTTCCCTTCGTCAGGTACTGTTTTCAAAAATCCAAAGCCAGCCTGAAGTCATTCAACAGATGATCCAACAGCAGAAGTTACAGCGTACCCAAGCCATTTTCGTGACCCACTCCCACTATGATCATGCCCTGGATATTGCCGAACTGGGCAGACAGCTTCCTCACAGCACAATTGTCGGTTCCAAAAGCAGTCTCAATATTGCACGTGGCGGGCAAGTTTCAGAACAACAGCTACTTCAGGTTCAGCCTTTTCAGCCACTCAACTTTGGTGCCTTCAAAGTCACGGCCATTCCTTCACGGCATACACCCGCAACTGCGGTTAATAACGATTTGGGCGAAGAAATCCTGCAGCCATTGAAACAGCCTGCCCGTTTTTCTGAATTTAAAGAAGGCCATAGTTTTGATTATTTAATTGAGCATCAAGGCTATAAGGTTTTAGTCAAAGCCAGTACAGGTGCCGTACCAGAACAACTGAAAAATTTAAAGGTCGATACTTTATTTTTGGGTATTGCCCAACTTTCACGTCAGTCGGAAGAGTTTCAGCAAAACTATCTGGATCAGACCCTCAGAGCCTTAAAGCCTAAAGTGGTGGTGCCGATTCATTGGGACAACTTTTTCAGTCCTGTCGATCAGCCCTTAGCGTTTTTGCCCTATCTGGCAGACAATACCGAGCAAAGCTTGAACATACTCCTTCAGGCAGCCGAGCAACAAAACACCCGGCTGGTTTTACTCAGTCAACCTGTGTCGTATCCACTTGATCCTGCACTACAATCTGATTCAGGAAGATGAGATACTCAAACCCAGAGCCTAGTAGCAGAATTTAGGACTGCATGAGAAAAATCATTCACATCGATATGGATGCCTTTTTTGCATCTGTGGAACTCAAAGACCGACCCGAGTTAAAGCATGTACCGGTGGTAGTTTCTTCGAATCATCCACGTGCCGTGATTTGTGCCGCATCCTACCCTGCGCGTGAGTTTGGTTTACGTTCTGCCATGTCGATGGCTCAAGGCCGAAAACTGTGCCCGCAAGTGGTGGTGATTGAGCCTAATTTTGAAAAATACCGTGCCGTCTCCGCCCAGATTCATCAAATCTTTCAGCGTTATACGGCCCTGATTGAACCTCTCTCTTTAGATGAGGCTTATCTGGATGTCACTGAAAACCTGCAAAATATCGCCAGCGCAACCGAAGTGGCCATGCGTATCCGGGAAGATATTTTCCAGACCACGGGCCTGACTGCATCTGCCGGGGTCGCACCAAACAAGTTTTTGGCCAAAATCGCCTCGGACTGGAATAAACCGAATGGCATCTGCATCATTAAACCCTCACAAGTACAACATTTTATTCAGGATTTGCCACTGAAAAAAATTCCCGGGGTAGGTAAAGTCACCCAAGAAAAATTGAAAAATTTGCAGCTAGAGACCTTGGGCGACCTACAAAGAATTGATGAAAATATCCTGATTCAACAGTTTGGAAAATATGGCCGGCAACTTTTTCTCTATGCCCAAGGGATTGATGAACGACCGGTTCAAGCCGAACGTGAACGCCAACAGATTTCCAAAGAGACCACCTTTGGCGATGATCTGACCCTGCTGCAATGTCAGCCCTATTGGGCTCGATTGATTGAACAAGTCTGGGCCAGTCTGGACAGGAAACAGCTGTGCGCTCGCGGTGTATCCGCTAAATTAAAACTAAAAAATTTCCAGGTTTTACAGCACAGTAAAAGCTTTAAACAGCCACTGGAAAATCAGAACCAATTAAATGCCGTACTGCAACAACTACTGATGGAAATGCATATTCCGGAACATTTTCAATTTCGTCTGATTGGGGTTGGGGTTTACCAACTTGCCGATCAGCAAGATCAGTCCCAACTTTCGCTGTGGTAAGCAGTTGAGTGTTTTTCAACCAAAAGAATAAAATTAGACCAATTGGTTACACACAAATGTGATTTTTGCGGTACTCTATGGGCGCGATACATTTATCCATGTAGACGCCGAGATGCTAAAAATCACCTTTACTTTTAGCATACTGTCCTGTGATTGGCGTGACGATCAAATCCGAATATTACAGGGCAACTCTGTTATCAATCATGGAACTCCTTCCGCCTGTCGCGTCTGCACATCTCTATAAATTTCTCAAAACAGCACATTTAAAGCCTTTCCAGTCGTTTGCTTGAGGTTGCTGATAGTGGCTACAATTTTCCAAGTTTGGACATTTTGCTGCCTTTGTTTTTACAGGCCGATTTTTCCCAGATGAATGACAATATAGGCCTCTTTACTGCTACCCTGTAGGGCAAAAATTCAGGATTCATTTCATGACTGTTCAACGTTTGCATGTTTCTAAACGCTTCTCTGAAATTGCGATTTCAGGCAACCTGGTTCATCTTGCAGGCCAGCTGGCGAGCGATTTTGATTTAGATATTAAAGGACAAACTCAACAAACGCTGGATATCATTGATCAGTTTCTTGCCGATGCTGGCACAGACAAAAGCCAGATCATGTCAGTGACCATTTATTTAAAAGACATTGAAAAAGATTATGCAGCCTTTAATGAAGTTTGGGATGCCTGGGTAGCAAATATTGAAGCACTCCCCCGTACCTGCGTTGAAGCCAAGCTGTATGACCCGCGTGTTCTGGTTGAACTCACTGTGACGGCTGTACGTCGTGCAAATTAAGTATTAAAAAATAAGCATGAATCGTGCTGATTCATGCTTATGCTGACTTAGCCCAAAATCCGGATTTTCTTTCGATCTAGGTTCGGATAAAAGTCATACTTTTTTATGGAATCTGCTGCCGATCGGTCAAACTGCTGATGCGTGGTTTTTTCAATCAGAAAATCTTGTCTTAATTGATAATACTCAGGTACATCTTCATAGCGGATGACACGATAACCCGCCATTTCTAAAAGCGCATCCTGATATTGTGCATTTTGAGGACGTCGTAATGCCATTGGATCATCCAACGTAATAATGGCGGACACCTGATAATGTTTATCCAGCACAACAAAATCTGCCACCATATTGCGATATTTATGGCGTGTGCGAGAATATTTGGTCGTTAATAGCGCATCAAATGAAACATGAGCAAGTACCGTACTTTGCGGCAATATCTCTTTAAGTCGGGTAAATGTAATTTGTTCGCTAATATTAAAAATAGCTCTTTGTTTCAATGCACTATCTTGCTGTTTAGTATTGCTTTCGAGACTTTTCCAAGCCATAAACAACACGCACATAAGGAGTAAACTCCCGACCAAAATGTAAATCATCATCCTCTTAGTCCTTTAAATTTTTATAATCTTTCCGGTGTCACACCGATTTGTTATGGAATTCAGTATACAACTCTTATTTTTATTAAATATTTCAAGTAAACAAATTGCATTTAATGATGACGAAATCATCATAAAAGCTGACAAAAAGTTGCACTGATTTTATGTTCATTATATATGTCTAAATTAAATCCGTTATTAGACACTCAAAGTACTCTATCCTAAGGCTGAGCGCGGATGCAACACTACTTTTGGCTATTGTCCTACAATTCCGACGAGCTGTTTAAAGATTATTGATTATTAACCAAGATTAAAAAAAGGACGCCAAAGCGTCCTTTTTTCTAGCCCAATCAAGTTCTTGATTTAGGCTTGGATTTGCCTTTTGACTTACTGCCAGTAAACGGTTTTTTATCTCCTGTTTCACGTGGTGGCAAGCCAGTATGCTGGGTCAACATCTGCCCTTTTTTCGGACGCTTGTTCTGGGTTTGATCATTAGCATTAGCATTCCGCGATTGGCTGCGGGCCGTATTTTCACCAGTGCGTTTTTGCGAATCACCCGCGATAGTTGAATTTTTCTTACGCGCCGATTGATACTGCCCGTCGGTACTTCCCGCAGGTTGATAGGTCGGAATCAAATGATGTTTTGAGTTGCCAATCAAATCCTGACGCCCCATCTCTTTCAGCGCGTCACGCAGCATTGGCCAGTTGTTGGGATCATGATAACGCAAGAAGGCTTTGTGCAAACGACGACGTTTCTCGCCTTTAACGATGTCCACCTGTTCAGTATAGCGCGCAACTTTTGCCAACGGGTTTTTACCGGTGTAATACATGGTAGTTGCAGTGGCCATTGGAGATGGATAGAAGGTTTGCACCTGATCGGCACGGAAACCATTCTTTTTCAGCCAAATCGCAAGGTTCATCATGTCATAGTCGGTGGTTCCCGGATGCGCCGCGATGAAATAAGGAATCAGGTACTGCTCTTTACCCGCTTCCTTACTGAAACGGTCAAACATTTGTTTGAAACGGTCGTAAGTCCCAATCCCCGGTTTCATCATCTTGGATAATGGACCTTTTTCGGTATGTTCAGGTGCAATTTTCAAGTAACCGCCGACGTGATGGGTCACCAATTCTTTGACATATTCAGGATTCAATACTGCAAGGTCATAACGTAGACCAGAACCAATCAGAATCTTCTTGATGCCTGTAATCGCACGCGCTTTACGGTACAACTGAGTCAATGGCGCATGATCGGTATGCAGGTTTTGACAAACGCCCGGATACACGCAAGAGGGTTTACGACAGTTCTTTTCAATTTCAGGATCTTTACAGTGCAAACGGTACATGTTTGCCGTCGGACCACCAAGATCCGAAATAATGCCGGTAAAGCCTGGAGCCGTGTCACGAATTTTTTCCACTTCGCGCAGAATTGATTCTTCAGAACGGTTTTGAATAATGCGGCCTTCATGTTCCGTGATCGAACAGAAAGTACAGCCGCCAAAACAGCCACGCATGATGTTCACAGAGAACTTGATCATATCGAATGCTGGAAAGCGTGCCTTGCCATAAGCTGGATGTGGCAGACGTGCATAAGGCAAGTCAAACACATAATCCATTTCTTCCGTGGTGAGTGGAATTGGTGGCGCATTCAGCCACACATCACGTTCACCATGCTTTTGCACCATTGCACGTGCATTGCCCGGATTGGTTTCCAAGTGCAGAATCCGGTTGGCATGGGCATATAAAACCGGATCATTGGCCACTTCTTCAAAGGCCGGTAAACGAATCACCGCGAGTTCGCGTGGCGGCAATTTATGTTTAATCGCTTTAGATGAGGGTTGCAGCTGCACAATTTGGGTATCCGCATCCAAACTGTCCCCTTCACGGACAATTGGATTCGCCACGGCTTCTTTTTGGAAACCTTGATATTGAGTCAGGCTATTCTCTTTGCCCTTTTCGATTTCGCAGCCGTCCAAATCTTCCGTCATCACATACGGGTTGATGATCGGATCAACGCGGCCAATTGTGTCGACATCATTCGATGCAATTTCGACAAACTTGGCTTTGGACGCACGGTTATTTTTATTGACGATAAATGCCGTACCCCGAACATCGGTGATATCGGTAATTTTTTCGCCTTTCGCCAAACGATGCATCACTTCAACAATGGAGCGTTCGCCATTACCGTACATCAACAAATCAGCTTTCGAGTCCATCAACACTGAACGACGTACTTTGTCTGACCAATAGTCATAGTGGGCAATACGACGTAGCGATGCTTCGATGCCGCCTAACAATACCGGCACATCCGGATAGGCTTCACGCACACGCTGGCAATACACCGTTGCCGCACGGTCTGGACGTTTATTCGGTTGGTTATCTGGTGAATAGGCATCATCTGAACGGATTTTACGATCTGCCGTATAACGGTTGATCATCGAATCCATGTTGCCTGCAGTTACGCCCCAGGCAATATTCGGTTTACCCAAGGCCCGGAAAGCCTCGACATTGGTCCAATCCGGCTGAGCAATAATACCGACACGGAAACCTTGGGCTTCAAGCGTACGCCCGATAATGCCTGAACAGAATGAGGGATGATCAATATAGGCATCACCACAGACCAAAATAAAGTCACAGCTGTCCCAACCGAGTTGATCCATTTCCTCGCGTGACATCGGCAAAAATGGCGCAGGATCAAAACATGACGCCCAATATTTGTCGTAATCAAACAACGCTTTTGGCGCAGTCTGCATGGTATAAGCAGTAGACATGGCTAGCAATTCTCGGCTGGCAGATGGAAGACCTGAAATGTAGGTCAAAGATGAAAGCCGATCATTTTACCATGAATTTCATTCATCTTGCTTGATTATAATTTGTACAAAACCAGCCATTTAGTTTTTCTCAAACAAAAATCACCCGCGTGGCTGCTTGAAAGTAAATCAGTTGCTTATTGAGATCTCTGAGCCTTCAATTTTAAGGCAAAAAACAAACCGAGCCCCAACACTGCACTAATCAACAAGGTTAAACCGTTCCAGCCATAATTTTCCCAAACTAAGCCGCTGCTACTACCCAAAATGCTAGATCCCATATAGTAACTGAACAGATACAGCGAAGAACCTACCGCGCGATATTGTAAAGATTGCACCGACACCCAGCTACTTGAAGTTGAATGCGCCGCAAAAAACGAAAAGGTAAATAACACCAGTCCCAGTAAAACCACTGCAATGGACGGAATCAACATTAACCATAAACCAGCGAGCATGCTGATCAACATGGCAGGCAGCACTTTATCCCGACCAAATTTTCTACCCCAACTGGCGGCACGTGGTGAACTGTAAATCCCTGCAATATAGGCAATGGAAATCAAACCAATCCAGGTTTGAGAAAGCTCAAACGGTTTCTCCAGCAGGTGATAACTCATATAGTTAAACACGGTGACAAAGCAGCCCATTAAAATAAAGCCTTCCGAAAACAGTAAACGTAGCTTGGGATCTGCCAAATTTTTAACAAAGGATTCTTTAAAACGGGAAAAACGAATGGGATAGGATTTGAAATGTTTGGATGCAGGTAAAACCATTAAAAAGATGGTGGCGATCAATAAATTCAGCAACCCTATGATTAAAGTGGCCGTTTGCCATGAAATAAAGTCGACCAGGACGCCTGCAATGACACGCCCGCCCATTCCGCCAATTGCCGTGCCTGAAATATACAAGCCCATGGCAAAACCAATATCTTTTTTAGCGATTTCCTCACCAATATACGTCATCGCCACTGCTGCTACGCCACTGACTGCGATGCCAATAAATATCCGGGTGGTTAAAAAAATCTCCCAAAACGGCAGTACAGAACTCAGAATCAATAAAGTTGCAGCTAAAAACAATGCCCAAACCATAATCGGTTTACGGCCAAATCGGTCTGAAATAAAGCCGGTAAACAGCAATCCTATGGCCAGAGCAATGGTGGAAAATGATAAAGGGAAACTGCTATGGGTGGGAGAAACCGCAAAAAATTTTGCAAAAATCGGCATCATCGGTTGTACGCAGTACAAGGATGAAAAAGAGGCGAAACCGGCCAAGAAGAGCGAGAGAAGGATGGCTGAGAATGGCTTGGTTCCATACTCAATGTGCGTAGGCACTGAACTTAAATCAGACATAAGGACTCCATATGCCTGATCAGTATACCCCGATTTATCCGCAGCAGTTGTAGGTCTTTACAACATGTAGAAGGCAATAAGAGAACTTAAAAGGATTGTCATCTTGTCAGCCAAATCGTACATAAAATGCGGAAATTTACCGCTAGGCAGATTTTTTGATTCACCCTATATTTGATTCATAAGGAAAAAGGAAGTTTCCCAAACAGAAAACAATAATAATAGGTTTGAGCATCAGGATGTGAGGTACGACAGGAGTTATACCTAAACAACCCATACAAAAGAGGCCCTATCATGATGATGGGGCTTCTTTTTTGAATCAGGAAATGCCTTTCAAGCTTTTGAGATAAGCAACAACTTCTTCATTACCGGCCATTTCCGCAAGATCCAAAGCCGTATAGGTACTGCGGTGATTAACATCCGCGCCTTTGCTAATGAGTAATTTCACCACTTCCAGATGATCATTTTCTGCAGCGGCATGTAAGGCACTATAGCCTTCATCATCGGCAGAGTTGACGTCTAATCCTTCCTGTAAAGCCTGCTCGACTTGGTCAATGTCACCTAACGATGCCCAGTACACCAGTTCAGGAAGATGCAGTTCGTCATCATCTTCAGGGATTGGAGAGAATGAGTTGAGTTTCATAGATAAAAGCCTAAATATATTTGTTTAACTTATTTCAACTTATTAGCTGCATTATTTCAATTCAGTTTTTATAAAGTGAATAATATTAATAGCCATAATTTGAGTACAGCATAAGATTTCTAAAATTGTAATTTGATCAAAATTCTTCACATCATAACGATCATTAACTTCAGGAAATTTATCTATTACTTTTCTTAAACCATTTAATTTTTTGTAATCAGTTATTCTAATGACCTGATCAAAAGCACTTACTAACTTATGACTAAACTTATCTCTCATTTCCTTATCATTTAGCCTTAATTTGAAAAAAATTAAAGCTTTCAAAAAATTCTCGAATGAATTTCTAAAATTTAAAGCTGCTCGACTAATACCATGACCGCTTAAAACAATTTCAATCCCTGCTCTTAACTCACCATTAGCTGAACCAAGCCATTTTTTCGTTCGTGTATCCTTACCTAAGCAACACAAAACATCATCAAAAGTTAGAACATAATCAAAGCAAGAAAAAAAATACTCCTTAAGATCTTTATAAGATTTTTTTGCTTGAATAAGTTGATCCTTTATAGCTTCGGGCATATCTAGATATTGTTCTATATCTCTTAAAGGAGGAGTACCGGCTATAGTAGGAATGTTCAGCAACCAAAATTCCCCATCGTAATAAAAAGGAAATCTATTATTAATGATAAAATTCTGACTTCCTGGTTTTGTAACTTTCTCGAACCATTCAAAGACATATTTTGCCTCTACAGAATTAAAATCTGTATCAACAATCTCTAAACACATACGTCTATAGGCTTCAGAAGCCCTAACACGATGAGGAATACCTTGTTTAATAAATTCATCGTTTAAGTTATTTAACCATTCCTCAGAAATCATTTTTATACTCAACTTATTCAATTATTTTTAAAAATTTTAGAGCCATTAAAAAATAAAAAAAAGCCCCCTTTCGGAGGCTTCTTTTCAACTTAACTTTTAAGCTTTAGAAACTGCTGGCTCACTTGAACCAATCTTTTCCGACTCATCGTCATGCATGATTAGCGCAACAGCAATCGCAGTAATCAACACCGGTAAACCGACTGCCATAAAGTTAATGTGCGCTGGCAGGTTCATACCCAATAAGCCACCAATTAAGATTGGGCCTACAATCGCACCCATACGACCAATCGCAGACGACCAGCCAATCCCTGTCGAACGTACTGCAAGTGGGTAGAACTGTGCAACATAGCTATATAGCAACATTTGCGAACCAATCGATGCTGCGCCCGCCAGGAACACCAAAATGTAAAGCAGGAATTGATTCGACTGGAAGCCCATCAAGCTCATCACAATCGCACCCAGCATGCCCAAAACCATCAATACTGGTTTCAAGTGGAAACGGTCTGCAAGAATACCACCGCCCACAATACCCACAACCGCACCGACATTCATCACCATCATAAACATCAGGCTGTTATCCATCGAGTAACCAGCAGCCATCATCAACTTTGGTAACCAACTGCTCAAAGCATACATGGTCAATAAGCAGGTGAAGAATGCTACCCAAAACAATAAGGTATTGGTTGCACGGCCTCGACGGAACAAGCTCACTACATTTGCCGCTTCAGGTACATTTTCCTGAGGCAAAGTAAATGTAGTGTGGTCTGTAAGCTTCGTATTTGGTGACAAGCGACGCACAATACGACGTGCTTCAGCCTGCTTGTTTTGCTTGACAATAAACGCTAAAGATTCAGGCAAGAATTTCCAGATTACAGGCAATAAAAATAAAGGAATACCTGCAATAAAGAACATGATTTGCCAACCAAAATCAGGCGTAAACCATGATCCCAATAAAGCTGCCATCACGCCACCAACGGCATAACCGCTAAACATGGTAGTCACCAAGGTACTGCGCATTTTTTGTGGCGCATATTCAGAAGTCAGCGCCACCAGATTTGGCATTACACCACCAATACCCAAGCCGGCAAGAAAGCGTAAAATACCAAATTCAGTTGGGTTAGAAGCAAAACCTCCAGCAAAGGTTAAACCACTGAATAAAACAATACAGATCATGATCACTTTTTTACGACCAATCTTGTCAGCCAAAGAACCAAAGATCATCGCACCAAACATCATGCCTGCAAGAGCTGTACTGGCAAGCATTCCTGCTTGAACGGCACTTAGGCCCCAGTCCTTCATTAATAGTGGTAAAGTTACACCATTAATAGCCAAATCATAACCATCAAATAAAATTACCAGTAAACACCAAGCAACTACATTGAAGTGAAAAGGCGTAAATTTCGCATTGTCGACTACAGAATTTATATCTACAGTTTCCATTGTCATCGTTCTCATCTCCCATGAGTACTTGTCCATAACATCCTTAAATATTCAGCTGAATATTTAAATTTGACGCAATATACGCAAGCCGAATTTAACGTACAATAAGACTAATTGATATTCTTCTATGATCACTGAAATGGCATTTATTTGTGTGATATATCACAGTATTATTAGATTATTTAATAATCATTTTTATTATTAAACGGGAACTTTCATCCTTTTATTAGAGTTGTGTTTTAATTTATTTGATATTTCATGAAATAGTATAAAAAACCCCTTCATTTGAAGGGGTTCTGACATTTTTTAAATATTTGGTTCTTACAGATTTTGATCACAATGTAATCATTGGGCTTTTATAGTGTTCAGCTTTTTGACCGCTAGCTGGTCGGCAGCTACCACTTTATCATGACGAACAATCAATGCTACCGCAAATGCCACAATAATCACCGGTAAACCAACTGCCATAAAATTAAACTGATGTGGCAATTCCATACCCAGCAGCATACCAATCAAGATTGGCCCGATAATCGCACCACTACGCCCCACTGCAGAAGCCCAGCCAATACCAGTTGAACGTACTGTTAGCGGGTAATACTGCGCGACATAACTATAAAGCAAAATTTGTGAACCAATTGCTGATGCACCGGCAACTGCAACCAGTAAATAAATCACAGGTTGTGGAGATTTAAATCCAAGTAATGATAAAGCCACTGCGCCCGACAAACATAAAGTAATAATGACAGGTTTTAAATGGAATTTATCTGCAAGAATACCGCCACCGACTGTGCCAATCACTGCACCAATATTCATCGCAAGCAGGAACATTAAGCTGTTATTCATTGAGTAACCTGCTGCCATCATCAGTTTTGGTAACCAGCTGCCTAATGCATATAGCGTTAACAAACACATAAAGAACGCCAGCCAAAACAACAGCGTACTACCCGCACGTCCCTGCTTAAATAAGCTGCTTACAAAAGCACGTTCAGACACTTTAACTTCGCTAAGTTCAAATTTAGTTTGTGCATTCAGAACTAAATTTGAACTCAGATGCTGCAAGATATTTCGCGCTTGTTCATCCTTTTGAGCTTTGACTAAAAAGGTTAAAGATTCAGGTAGGAATTTCCAGACTAGCGGTAAAAGCAGTAATGGTACGCCTGCAATAAAGAACATGATTTGCCAGCCAAAATTTGGAGTAAACCATGCACCAAATAGCGCTGCCATTACACCTCCTACGGCATAGCCACTAAACATCGTAGTGACCAGTGTTGCCCGTAAACGCTGCGGAGCATATTCTGAAGTTAATGCAACAAGGTTTGGCAATACACCACCAATACCCAGCCCTGCAAGAAAACGTAACAGACCAAACTCGGTAGGATTTGAAGCAAATCCACCCGCAAAGGTAAATCCACTAAATAGAACTACACAGATCAAAATTACTTTTTTACGGCCAATTTTATCCGCCAAAGTCCCGAATAACATGGCACCAAACATCATGCCAGCAAGCGCAGTACTGGCCAGCATTCCCGCTTGAACCGCACTTAATGACCATTCCTGCATGAGTAAAGGCAAAGCGACTCCATTGATCGCAAGGTCATAGCCATCAAACAGAATAATCACTAAACACCAAAACACGACCTTAAAATGAAAGGTCTTAAATTGAGCTTTATCAATAACGTCATTCACATTGACTGTATTCATTGTCACATCTCACCTCCTGTGAGTTTCAGTTCTTTGCGATCACTACGACACACATGACATGAATCTTTTTTTATTTTGATGATTCATAAAACCATGTTTTCGTAACTAGCTCAGTTGAACACAGCCATTTTTGAGTAAATACTCTACAAAAGTATTAAAAATGACCAGAATTCTAGACCCTTGGGTTTAGTTTTTAACCATTTTTAAATTGACAAGGTAGAATTTGGATCAGTGAAAATAATGATAACTTGTAGCTATAGCATTTTTTTATTTTTTACTAAACCCATCCCCTTGCAAAGAAAAAAAATCCCCCTCAGCATAAGCGGAGGGGGATTTCGAATAATGAGCTGGCGATGACTTACTCTCACATGGGTAATCCCACACTACCATCAGCGCTAAGAGGTTTCACTTCTGAGTTCGGGAAGGGATCAGGTGGTTCACTC
>NZ_CADDTS010000042.1 GCF_902753875.1 Acinetobacter bouvetii
GCCAGCGTTCAATCTGAGCCATGATCAAACTCTTCAGTTTAAAATCAATAGTGCATATAGTGCACCAATCTTGGCTCATCAATTACTGACAAAAATTTGCTCAAATAAACTTCGAGTAATTTCTACCTTCAATCAATGAAAATAATTTCGATTAATCAACCAGTAAAAATCCACACAAGTTGTTCTTCATAATCTCTTAATGATCTTCTTACTGCTTCGTCAGCAGCAAGCTAGGTCGGCTATATTACGCTTTCCTCTCAGAAAGTCAACTAGCAATTTCAAATTAATTTAAACTTTCTTTCTAAAACCCAACCCAACCATTTAATGCTAAGCCACTGTTTTATCAGAAGTTTTAATTCTCATCACCGCCGATGGATGTGCATTCTACAGCATTTCTTACCGCTTGCAAGCATGTTTTAGCAATTATTATTTTGAGTGCTTATTTTTCAAACCAACAACCACTTAAGTATTTGTTTTATATTGTTAATTTATTTTATCTTCATTTTTATTAAGAGGATTTACTTCTAAATAAGCCAAAATCATGTTTGATAACTCAACCTTAAGTTGTTGTTCTGTAATTAAAAAATCATTATTACTTACAAAACGCATCATGGTGAACAAGGTACTATTAATAATCACAAATGATCGATTCTTCAGCGTTTCAAAACTCCAGTGCTGGTAATAGCGATTAAATAAATACATACCGACTTCAAAAAAGTGTTTTTCCAAAACCTGAGAGGCATCTGAATGGCTGTATTGATGCCAGTGTTTTAAGATTTCAATAAAGAAACCGCGATCGGCTTTCAACATATCAAATCCAAACTGAATGCTCAGCGGAATGACCCCATAAATACTTTGATGTTCTTGCTCCACAATGATTTGCTTTAAAGCCAATCCTAATTGTTCTGACTTGCGCAGTAATAGTTCCTCTACGATTTGTTCTTTATTTTCAAAATATTGATATATGGAGCCAACACTGACGCCAGATTTCTCGGCAATTTTCGGTGTCGTCAGCTCCAATACGCCATATTCAGCAATACACCACTGCGCCGCTTCTAAAATACTTTCCACAATTAAACGTGCACGCTGCTGCTGCGGTCTTTTTCTCATGGTTCTACATCCAATAGTGATTTTAATTATGCGAATTGAATGCGAATAAATATTCGTATTAGTGTGGAATTAAACAACAACATTGAAGCATAAACAATGACCACATTTTTTAATACGCGGCTCACGCCTTTTAGCGCTACACAGCAAGGTAATCTATTCAGCTTTGCCCTTGCCCATTTCACCCAGCGCCCGATCCAACCCAGTTATGCAGAATACCTGTCGCTGAATAAAGCCTTGCAATGCGGTGACCCTGAAATGGAAAAAGTCATTACATGGATGATGCAAAACCCCAAAGTTCATCGCGGCTATTTTGAAACTGCACTATTTAAAGGTGTTGATCAACTCCCCCACCCCATTCCCGAGTTAAAGCATTTTTTCAAGAGAATTGAACAAGTTCCAGACTGGTTAAATACCGATAAAATTGAACACGCCCTGCAATTTACCCATCGTTTGGGGATTAATAATGGCTTTATTTTAAGAGACTTATCTTTGATGGCCGGCTATCTTTTTCCGGGCTTTAACCAACCTTTAATGCTGACAGGAGCTTTAAATAAACAAGCGGGCACGCGTTTGGCTGAAACGACCAAATGGTGGATTGATATTACTGAACCCAATGGATTAGAGCGTTTCAATGCCGGATTTACTTCCACGATTTACGTGCGTTTTATTCATGCTTTAGTGCGCTTTCAGCTGCAAAAAAAATAAAGCGTGGGATCATGAAATGTGGGGTGTGCCAATTAATCAATTTGACCTTGCTATGACCAATCTTGCTTTTAGCAGTGTGGTCTTGTTAGGCATTCGGGCTTTAGGGATTTTTCCAAATAAGCAGGAATCTGAAAATTTTCTGCATTTTTGGCACTATGTCGGCTGGCTGATGGGGATCGATGAAAAATGGTTAATTGAAAAAGAATCTGAGGGCTGGAAACTTTTATATTGGATGCGATTTGTCCATCCCAAATCGGATGCAAGCAGCGCCGCGCTCGGTGCGAGTTTATCCAAAGAACCTTTTGAACGGCAGTACAAATATTTGCGTCCCCTGCAGCAGAAATTAGCTTATCGACAGCATCTTGAACTGACACAATTTTTTATAGGCAAGAAACGAATGCACAAACTCGGACTGAAACCGCAGTCCGCTGCATGGTTTGCATATTATCTACTTACGCGAAACCTCGTGCTTTATACAGGTGCCAAACATGTGCCGGGGTTAAATCAAAAACTACAGGAAAAAGGCCGTGCCATTCAAAAATTAGGTTTGGCGCTCTATCAAAGTAAAGCCAAACAATTGGCGAGTATGCATCAGCAATAAAAAAGCAGAGCCTTGGCTCTGCTTTTTTAAATCTGACTTAGAACTTCATTGAAATTCGAGCCCAATAATTACGGCCGATATTATTGAATTGTTCCTCAGCCGCGAAACCAAAGGCGGCACTACCCGCCTTGTTCAAGTGTTCGTTATAGGTTTTATCCAGCACATTATCAATCCCTACGGATAAATCCAGCCCTTCACTCACATGATAGGTCCCATTTAAAGATAAAGTACCAAAACCACTACTTTTACCCAGATCATAACCGACAATATTACCCTGATCTTTACTGATCCGATTTTGAGCCGCAACCACGCGCCATAAAGCGCCTAAAGTATAACGATCTTGTACATAGCGCAGATTGACCCGCCCCTCTAAAGGTGCAATTTGTGGCAAGGGCTTATCATCAGTGGTGTTTTTTCCCCAGGCATACATGGCACTGACATCCGCTTGCAGATGATCACTAAACTGATAGCCCAGACCCGCCTCGGCTCCTGCAATTGTGGCATCGACATTTTTCGCCCCTGCAGTTTTGCCATGACTCATCATCCCGGGCATGCTATGTACGTGATAACTCATCAACACATAATCATTGATTAAACCTGCATAAGCAGAAACCCAAGAATTCAGTGCGCCATGTTCATGTTGATAGCCCAAATCCAGCTGCAAAGTTTTTTCGGTATCAATCCCGTTAAAGGCATTCACAGTTCCAGGATTACCATGTGCAGTACTAAACAGCTCCCAATAATCCGGCATGCGTTCGACATATCCTAGCCCGATATAAGTTTTGGCATCATGTTCAGGGTGCTGGTTTTCAAAGCGAATAAATGCGCTTGGCAGCGTTTTATCCAGCTCCCGGTTATAGCCTTTTGCTACGGAATCAGCACGTAGATCCTTGACATTAATCTGATCGACACGCACCCCGCCAACCCATTTATTCTGCTCACTCAGTTCATAACTTAATTCACCAAAAGCACCAAAAGACTGGAACTTCATATCTTTTTCACGAGCTTGATTTTGATATGGCGACATTAAACTGCCACTACGTGAGGAATGCTGATTGTTCTGGCTGTCCACGCCACTAATCAACTGCAATTTATCCCATTCATGGGTCACGGCTAGACGTGCATTCAGCGTTTCACGTGCTACGTTAGAAGCCATAGGCATCGTCATCATGCCGCTCGGTTTAAACTCACGTAAGCTAAAGTTGTCCATGACATGATCATTAAAGCTATAGTTGACTTGCGCTTCAATTTTCTTGATCACCTCCGTAACATTTTTCTTTGCTACACGTAGCCCCAAACTTTCACGGGCAAACTGAGAGCCATCCATTTCACGACCGGCATAGACCGCTTCGCCATCAGCCTTCCCACCGGTCAGTTCCACCCAAGTATTTTCATCCGGCGTCAAGCCCAATGCTACATCTGCATTCCAGCGTTTCCAGTCCGAAGGAACGCTGTTGCCATCGCCATCCTGATAGCTGTTTGAAACAGAACGGTTAGCATTTAGACGAATATATTTCTGCTCATCCCCCACTGCGGCTTCCACATTATGGTCCAGACGACCATAGGAACCGAGCAATACACTGGCTTGGCCGCGATAATTTTTATCGGCAGATAATTTTTCAGCTTCACGCTCAAAGATCACGGTTGCAGCCGAACCAGTATTGGCATATTGAACGGTTTGTGGCCCTTTAATCACCGAAATACGGTCATAGCTTTCCGGTGAAATATAAGAGGTTGGTGCATCCATCCGGTTTGGACAGGCGCCCAAATTTTCCGTGCCATCGGCTAAAATTTTAATCCGTGAACCAAACATGCCACGGAAAGTCACATCGCCATTGGTCCCGCCATTTTTGATTGAACTGAATCCCATAATGCTTTGCAGATAGTCGGCACCATCACTGGCCGGAATTGGCTGGATGGGCTGTTTCGGATCTGCATGCACGATCAGACCGTTGGCATCCTGCCCCTGCTGAGCTGTCACCACAATTGGCGCTAATGTTTGAACATTAGTCGTTTGTTGTTCGGCAAATACAGTCGCAGAATAACCGGCAACACAAATCGCAGCCGCAAGAGGCTGTAAGTAGAATTTAGGCTGAGCCATTTTTATCTCACTAATACATAAATATAGGCGTACTGGAGTCCGTTAAGACCCAGGTAAAAAAACGTCGGATTTATGCAGCGAGTGGCGGGGCTCGGCCTTGAGGGATTAAAAAAAGTCGCTGTAAAGCAAACCAGACATGACTAAACGTCTTTTGGAATGCGATTAAACGCACTTGAATACGATCTAGAACTTCTTTGACGTCTAATTCAGGCGGCAAGACCAGATTACCAAAGACCTTACAGTATTGGCATTGATGATTGGCATCATGATGATCATGCTCAACAGGCGACTGATCATGCTGAGTCGCATGATGCTGATGATGAGCATGTTGGGAAGCAGAAATGTGTTGTGCAGCAGGTTTTTGTAATAATGCACGCGTAATGGTTTCACAGACCGGAGCAACCTGATATTGCTTCGGTAACAAGGGCTGTAAAAACACAGCAATCTGTAAGAATACGGCTGCCATTGACAACAGCAGCCCACCACGTAACAACACAGGCAAATCCTAAAATTTGTCGGGCGCAAGTATAACAAAGCCCAATCGAAATTGGGCCAGGCTTTAAAAAATTTCTCAATGATTTTTTTTGCTTTAGCGTTTTACCGCTACTTTTTCTTTTTGCCGTTGACGAACGACTTTTTCCACTTTTTCACGTGCACGTTGACGTTTTAATGGCGATAAATAATCGACAAATAACTTGCCATTTAAGTGATCCATTTCATGTTGAATACAAACTGCGAGAAGTTCGTCCGCTTCCAGCTCAAATGATTGACCTTCAAGGTTAATTGCCTCGATTTTTACACGTGACGGACGCTCAACTTTATCGTATATTTGAGGCACTGATAGACAGCCTTCTTCATAAGGCAGTGTTTCTTCAGTTAATGGGGTAACTTTGGGGTTAATAAATACCATGGGTTGATCTTTATTTTCAGATAAATCCATGACAATCAGCTGAATATGATGATCGACTTGTGTGGCAGCCAAACCGATACCTGGGGCTTCATACATGGTTTCAAACATATCTGCTGCGAGCTGACGAATTTCATCAGTGACTTCTTCGACTGGTTTAGCAATGGTACGAAGACGGGGATCCGGGAAACTTAAAATAGGTAATAAGGCCATACGGTGTCCTCACTTATGCCATTGATCAAAAAACAAAATGAAGGAATGCTTCATCAAAAAAATGTGTGTAATATCGTTATTATAACGCAACTACATACATAATTTTAGGAATTATGATAATGAAAAAGGTTTTGAAGGGCATGCCAACTTTTAGTGCCTTGGGGTTTAAAAAACAGTTATTGGCACTTGCCGTATGTGTAAGTGTTGGCGTTGGAGTCGTGAGCATTGCCGAAGCGGCCCCTGCCCGAAATGTCAATCCACCTGCATTAAAGGCCGGAGCACCACAAGTGTATGTGGTGAAAAAAGGCGATACTTTATGGGATATTTCCAAAAGATTTTTAAAGAATCCAGTGCGCTGGCCTGAAATCTGGGCCAGCAATAAACATGTGAAAAATCCACACTGGATTTTCCCGGGCGACCGCCTACTTATGTGTACCTACAATGGCAGACCAATTATTGGTAAAGATGAAGGTGATGGCTGTGAAGGCATTATCCGTCGCTATACCGGTGGCACCAAATTACAGCCTCAGGTTCGGATTGAGTCTTTAAACAATGCCATTCCGGTGATTCCGCTGGAATACATCAAGCAATGGTTAGAGCGCAGTACCATTGTTGCGCCTGAATCAATTACAGGCACGCCTTATATTTTAGGTACTGCCGACCAGCGTGTTCTTGCTGCCAAAGGCCAAACTGTTTATGCCCGCGGTAATGGCCTGGAAGTCGGTCAACGTTATGCCGTTTACCGTGAAGGTGAGCCGTACATGCTTACCGATGCCAAAGGCAAAAAATACAATGCTGGTCTTGAATTGACTCAGGTTGCCTCAGGTGTTGCCGTCCGTGGTGAAAATGACATTACCACTCTGGAGCTCACTGATACCTATAATTCTGAAGTTCGTCGTGGTGACCGTGTACTGCCTGAATACGATCCGATGTTGCCAACCTTGTTCTACCCAACTAATGCTGAAGATGTAGTTGCCGGTGGTCATGTGGTTCGTGTAATGGGTTCAATTGGCACTGCAGCAAAACACAGTGTGGTGACCATTGACCGTGGTAGCTTGCAAGGTGTTCAAGCCGGGCAGGTCTTGGCTGTGAACCAAAAAGGTGAAGTAGTCACTGACCCGAAAACCAAAGAACGTGTGCAATTACCTGGACAGCGCATTGGTAACATCATGGTGTTCAAAAGCTTTGACAACCTGAGTTACGCTTATGTACTGGATAGCGAGTTACCGATTAAAGTTGGTGCCGAAATTCAGCCTCCACTGATGGATGAATAATCTTCCTATCTAAATATTAGGATTTATTGAAATGAGGCTGAGATTCAGCCTCATTCTATTTCACACAATAAAAAGAAGACATTTTTAAAGGTCTCATTATGCTCAATTCATTAAGCGCCTTGCAGCTGGATTACATTCGCCTATGGTTTCTGGTGCAACACTCGCTGACCAGCTTTTATAAAATTCATAAACACTACACCAATCTTGCAAAGGCAACACAGCCTGATCAAGTTGAAATCTGGCAAAAGCTGGGCATTCACAAAAACCATATCCAACGCCTGCAAGACTTTCATCTTCCTGAATCACAGCTACAATTTGAACGTTGTATTGATCTGATTCAAAAACACAGTGACTTTGTGTTATTGCAGGAAGATGCGCACTATCCGCAACAATTACTTCCCTATGCCGATAAACCGCCAATTTTGTTTGGCCAAGGTGATGCTCACACCCTGTTGCAACCACAAATTGCGATTGTCGGTAGCCGCAAACCGAGCAATCACGGCCGTCAAATCGCTTATGACTTTGCTTATTATTTAAGTGAAAAAGGCTTTTATATCAGTAGCGGTTTGGCACAAGGCATTGATGAAGCCGCCCATCAGGGGGCTTTGCAGCACAAGCGGACCATTGCGGTGATGGGGACCGGTCTGGAGCAAACATATCCACCCCAACATCAGCAGTTAAGACAACAAATCATTGCTAAAGGTGGTACGGTGATTACGGAATTTTTACCCGGAACACTGCCTTTACAACAGCATTTTCCACGGCGCAACCGCATTGTCAGTGCTTTAAGTCTGGGCGTGATTGTGGCTGAAGCAGCACTGAAAAGTGGTTCTTTAATTACGGCGAAATGGGCAGCTGAACAAGGCAAATTGATCTTTGCCATTCCGGGACACATTTATAGCGAACATCATCAAGGCTGCCATCAGCTGATTCGCGAAGGTGCGATTTTAATTGATCATCCGGATCAGGTGATTGAAGACCTGGCACTGCCGACCCAATGGCAAAACCGGCTACAGCTTGAGCAAACCAACCCTCCATCTCCCACTAAAATTGAACTACCTGCGCACCTGACACCGCTCTATAACCAACTGGACTGGGTGGGACAACCTATTGACGAGATTGTGGCCAAGCAACAACTGGATGTCGCCACATTGACCGGTCAGTTGATGGAACTGGAACTTCTGGGCCTATGTATGCAACAGGCTGGACTGTATCTACGTTGTCGTCCAGGCAAATAAGGTTCACAATATCCCTTTCATAAATTCGAAGGGAAAAATCTGATGATTACCACCTCTGTTGCCGAAGCTGCTCAATGTTTAAAACAAGGACATGTTTTAGCATACCCTACAGAGGCAGTTTGGGGCTTAGGCTGTGATCCTTTTAATGAACAAGCGTTTCTGGAAATTTTACGATTAAAGCAACGCCCCATTGAAAAAGGTGTCATTTTATTGGCCGCGCAAGTAGCACAAGTGGAACATTTATTAGAATCCTTGCCAGAAAAAATGCGTCAAAAAGTCATTGCATCCTGGAGCCATCGCTCTCCGACTGAACGGGCGACTACCTGGTTATTGCCTGCCGGGGATCATATTCCGGCATGGATTAAGGGTAATCATCCTAAAGTGGCGGTGCGGGTCACCACCCACCCTCTATGTGTCGCACTCTGCAATGCCTTTAATGGCTTCATTGTCTCCACCAGTGCCAACCCTGCAGGTGGCAATCCAGCACGCTCCCTTCAGGAAGCCAACCAGTATTTTTCCAGCCAGGTGCATTATTTAAATGGTGATTTGGGACTCAGCAAAGAACCAAGCCGTATTATTGATGCCGAAACAGGTGAGGTGATCCGCGCTTAAGCGGATCATTTTATTTGATAAATAACGTAAAAAACGCAATTTTTAGGCAAAAAAAAGCTCAACCATATAGGGACGGTTGAGCATAAAAAGGATGTGCATAAATCACATCCAGAGGGTCTGAAAATCTGTTGATGAACGCTTAATATTGTTAAGAAAACTTAAACATTCACGATATAAGTATTATGTAATAATTTATTTTGTTATACAAATACATTATTTATCTTAAAATACATTTTAAAGCTATCAAATAATGATCAATCTTTATTAAAGATTTAAATTATCTCACTATTTTTAATTATATTTTAAAAAAACCATCATTTTTATAAGCCTGTTTTAAAACTAGTTTGATTGCAAATCCGTTCCAAATAAAAGTTTATTTGTCTCTTTTTTAATCACATTTTTTAATTTGTATTCAATTTTTCTCTTGTGCTCAGCCGATCTTTCTTTTGAGCTAATAAAATGCCCAATAAAATCATCAGACCACCAAAGCTATGATAAATCGTCCAGGCTTCACCTAACCACAGCTTGGCAATAATGGCGGTACACACGGGCATTAAATTCATAAAAATACTGGTTCGGTTTGGCCCAAGCATCTGTACGGCCAACATCCAGACCAGTGGTGCAATCAGTGATGGAAAAATTCCGGCATAAACTACACTGCCGATATTTTGTAGATTGATGGCATCCAGCCCTAACCAGATCACAAAAGGTAAATGGTAAAGCAATGCAAAAATAATCTGCACATACAGGCTGATCAATAACGGAATCTGTAGTTGCCACTTTTTTAGAAAAACACCATAAAAAGCGTAAAAAAATACTGCCAGCACAATCATGATATCGCCCAGATGTCCAGCGGACTGAATCAGATTGCTCCAGTTTCCCTGTGCCATGACATAGAGCAAACCGGCAAAAGACAAGAGACTGCCTACCACGGCAAAACGGTTGGGAATATCCTTGAGCATGAACATGGAAATAAAAATGGTAAACACCGGAATAAAAGCATTAATAATGCCCATATTGGTCGCGGTGGTATAATGTGCCGCGGTATAGCCCAACCCTTGATACAGTACCATACCAAAAGCCCCGAGTACTGCCAGCTGTTTCCAGTGTGTGAACACCAGCTGACGTTCACGCCAGACCGTGCCTAACATAAACGGCGTAAGCACTACAAAAGCTAGCAACCAGCGATAGAAACTGATACTGACAGGTGAAATATAGTCCGCGACATAGCGCGTTACGGTAATATTCATCGACCAAATGAAGACAGCCAGCAAGGGCAATCCTAGTGCCCAAAAGACTGTTTTATACTGTTGTGTCATTCCCTGCCCTGTTTCTCAATATTCGTTATGATTTTTTCATGCTGTATTAAAACATGAAATATCAATTGTTCACCAACCTAGGCAAGTGCGAAATACCACAAAGTTAAATGATGATCATCAGCAGCAGAGTAATTAAAAAAGAGAAAAAATTATGCAAATGATGTGATGCCTCATACAATGACATAACATCTAAATGAAATTTCATAACCAAACGCTCACACAACGATCATAAGATTTCATATTGGTCGCCTTTAAATAACGTTGTTTGCAATTTGCAGCAGCTTCGCAACACAAACGCCCTAGTGAGCACTTGTATAAATATGTCATGTTGATGACAGCACTCGATCGAAACTGCGCTATTTTTAATATGTATAAAATTAGGCTTGATCAAAAGATTGAACCTAATGAGGATGCGATATGAACAAACCCTTACTGGCTTCACTCTGTGTTGCTGCCTTGGCATTAACAGCATGTGATAAAAAACCCAATGAAGCACCCGCATCATCAGCATCTGCTCCGGCAACCACCACCTCTGCTCCAGCTAACCCGCAAACGACTACTACAGCTCTCAGTTCAAACAATGTCCAAGATATTAAAAATGATCTGATTGAAATACAGACCCTTTCCAAAAATCGATCCCAAGAGGCTTCGGACTTACAAAATAAAGCCAATCAGGCTGCAGAAAAAGGGGACAAAGCCACGCTTACGGCCACAGTTGCAGAAATGAAAACCTATATTGGCAATTTTAACCGCGATCTGGATAATCTAAACCTAAAAAGTACAGAGCTGAATGCTGTACGCGGCAAAATCAAAGAATCCAATAATCTGGGGATCCAGCTCGCTGAAGAAAGCATTGCAGAAAAAGCAGATATGAACAAAATCAATGAACTGCGTACTCAAGCCAGCCAATTGCAAAAAGAATTGGTCACTGAAATGCAAGCCTTGGAAAGCAAAGCCAAAACTGTCAAATAAAGTCTGTTGCATGGTCAGAAAACAGGTCGCTTGACCTGTTTTTTTATTCAGCTAACAATCAATCGCTAATATTGCTTTCAATAAAGACTTGCCGATATGCAGAATAAGCTTTAAAACAAAGCAGTGATCCTCTCAAGTCATTAAGGACAATACAATGAGTCAATCTGTTTATGACATTCCGGTCAAAACCATTCAAGGCAATGACACCACGCTAAATCAATATCAAGGTAAAGTGCTGCTGATTGTCAACACGGCGTCGAAGTGCGGTTTAACCCCACAATATGAAGGTCTGGAAAAACTGTATCAAGACAAAAAAGCCCAAGGTCTGGAGATTTTAGGCTTCCCCGCCAACAACTTTCTGGCTCAGGAACCCGGTTCAGATGAAGAAATTCAACAATTCTGTTCGCTGAATTATCAGGTTGATTTTCCGTTATTTGCTAAAATTTCAGTGGCTGGTGAAGATAAGCACCCGCTGTATCAAACCCTGACTCAAGCCATTCCTGAACGTACAGGTGAAGGACCTTGGTGGAAAGATCTGGTCGATTATGGCTTAACACCAAATCCTAAACCTGAAGTACTGTGGAATTTTGAAAAATTCCTGATCAATAAAAATGGTGAGGTAGTCGAACGCTTTGCACCGGACATCACCGCTGACGATCCGCGTATTGTAGATGCAATTAATGCGGAATTAGCCAAGTAATTTATAACAATAATGTAAGTATCTGCTTATATACCAGATGCTTACATTTTTGATTCAAAAACAGAATTTTAAATTTGAAAATCAAAAAGTTTATTCTTCATTATCTCTCCATCATTTTAATCATTTAACAACAATACATTCACTACTTATCAATGACTTAGACATATGATGAAGCTATCAACCCAATGCCATGATAGAAAAGGTGAAGTATGAATACTCTAGTAAAAGCAATTGTTTTCTCTCTCTCTACTGCTTTAGTTACTGCACCTGCAATGGCTGCTCCGCAAGAACATAACCAGTCTCATCAAGTTCAAAATCAACAGAAAGGCCATACTCAGTCACATCAAAATACTTCACATAAAAATACTGCACATAAAAAAGCAGTAAATCCATCACATGACTGGAAAGTGGGTCAAAAAGTACCAAGCCAATACCATGGCCAAGGTTATAAAATCGACCACAAAAAATTTAAAAAATTGAGCAAACCAGGTAAAAACCAACAATGGATTAAAGTGAATGCTGACTACGTACTGACCAATGTCATTAGCCATACCATTATCAAAATCATTGGCGGTTAATACAGCTGATTTGAGTCAGAAAAGAGTGCTTAAGCACTCTTTTTTAATGCAAAAAAATAGATTTGTTATCGCTTTGCAACAATCAGTTTTTTCTCCACATTCTGTCCTTATATTGAAAAATATTGATTGAAGCTGAAATGAAAGAGATATGAAAAAATTCATCCAAAATGTGGTTTCTCCTTTTGTGATGTTTAGTGCGGGCCTTTTGCTGATTGGTTGTGAACAAGCCAATACTCCAGATGCAACTGAAAATGAAATGTCACCATCCAGCGATGTCTCTGAACAGGTCTCTACCCCATCAGCTACAGAACCTACAGCCAAAACCGATTTGAAAAGCGGGAACATGTTTTATATCGTTCGCGATGTTGCAGATATGCAGCTTAAGGCGGGTGCTTACGTTGAACAGTTGAAGCAAACTCAAACGGATTTAGAAACAGCAATCAACGATAAAGATCAACAGCAGTTGCAAGCCACGGCCAAAAATCTGCAACAACAACTGACGGGATTTAATCAGGCACTGAGCAGTCTGAACCTGAAAAGTCAGGAAATTGATTCGATTCGGCAAAATGTGATGCAAGCCAATCAGCAAGTGCTGGCTACCCCATTTTTAAATGGCGAAGTGGATTTAACTCAGGTGGATTTCAAGAAAATTGAAAAACAGATGGGCAATATCCAACTAGAAATGATTAAGCTGGCTGGAATGATGATTCCTGAAGGTCAGAAATATACCAGTGAAAGCAAAGCCGATCAGGAAAGTTGATTCCCTATAAATAAGCACGCTAAAAATAAAAACCAATTCAGTCCAGCTGAATTGGTCTGTTTAAATGAATATAAAGTATTAAAGATTAGAGTTTCATATCAATCACGATACGACCATCAATTTTACCCTGTTGCATACGTTCAAAAATATCGTTAATATTTTCAAGCGGTTCAACATGAATATGTGCCTTGACCTTGCCGCGCGCTGCAATATCCAGAGCTTCTTTCAGGTCCAGACGTGTTCCGACAATTGACCCCCGCACGGTAATTCCTTCCAACACCATATTGAAAATCGACAGGTCAAATGTGCCTGGCGGCAAACCGTTGAGCACCATGGTGCCGCCACGGCGAACAATCGCCACTGCCTGTTCAAATGCCTTTGGAGATACTGCTGTCACCAAGACACCGTGACAACCTTCACCCGTAGCTTTCATGACTTCTTCTTTGACATCGACTTTCAGTGCATTAATACCGACATCTGCACCCAAATTTTTAGCCAATTCCAGTTTAGAATCATCCACATCAATGGCGACCACATTAAAACCCATGGTCTTGGCATACTGAATGGCCACATGACCTAAGCCACCAATGCCGGAAATAGCCACCCAATCCCCGGTTTTGGCTTCAGTCATTTTCAAACCTTTATAAACGGTCACACCGGCACACAGAATTGGGGCGATTTCCAGCAGATCGACACCTTCAGGAATCACCCCGACATAATCACCATCGGCCAGACAATACTCTGCAAAACTGCCATTGACTGAATAGCCTGAATTTTGCTGTTTCTTGCACAGGGTTTCCCAGCCGGCATAGCAGTGATCACAGTGACCACACGCTGAATACAGCCACGGAACACCGACAATATCACCTACCTTTAAATGCTCTATACCCTCACCTATCTCAATGACTTCACCCACACCTTCATGTCCTGGAATAAAAGGTAAAGTCGGTTTCACTGGCCAATCCCCATGCATGGCATGCAGATCGGTATGACAAACACCTGTTGCTATGATTTTCACCAGGACTTTGCCCGGACTGATTTTTGGAATTTCGACTTCTTGGATTTGCAGCGGCTTATTAAATTCTGTCACCACCGCCGCTTTCATTGTATTTGCCATCTTGATATTCTCCATATTACACATACCGAGAAGACTCTTTAGAAGAGTCATAGTTCTACTATATCGAAGCTCCACTATATCGAATAATAAATCACCAAAAGTGGTGGATTTGTACGGGATTTGATGGTTTTAGATGGCCTTACAGTTCAGCTATAGACCCATGCCAAGCTCAGCATTTAAATGAATAAAATAAGAGACTTATTCATTTAGGTTAAGTAAAAAACTTGATAACAGGATTGATCACATGCACGACTTGCCTATTCTTTCCATTGTTCCAGTTGAATTTCGCCTAGATTTAAAAGACCCGTTTTTGTTTACTGCCCATCATATTGATCATTTTCCGACAGCAAATGCCGATCTGGGTCCGCAAACAGCGGCAAAAAATAAAGAATTTAATATGTACTATGGCGAAACGGTTCCGGGTTTTCCTGAACATCCGCATACCGGTTTTGAAACCATTACCCTGGTCGAGCAAGGCGTGGTCGATCATTTCGATTCGCTGGGTAATGGTGGCCGTTATGCTGCCGGTGATGTACAGTGGCTGAGTACCGGCAACGGTATTGAACATTGTGAAATGTTTCCACTACTGCATGAAAATAAAGAAAATCCTTTTGAGTTGTTCCAAATCTGGTTCAATTCATCGCCTGAACAAAAACGAAAAGATCCAGCCTACAAGATGATGTGGCGTGAACAGATTCCTCATGTATTTTCAACCGATCATGCCGGTAGAAAGTCTGATATTCGGGTCATTTCAGGATATTTTAACGATACTGCAGCAATTAACCGGCCTGAACATTCCTGGGCAGCTGCAGATCAGAATAAAGTGAATATTTATCTGATTACCTTAGAACCCTATGCTGAGCTGACTATTCCGGCAACAACTGCCAGTGCAACCCGTTTTGCATATTTTTATCAGGGCAAGCAGTTAAACATTGCAGGTCATGAGATTGAATTTAAACATCTGGTCGAGCTTAAACCGGCTGAAGCCATTCATTTACAAGCGGGTGGAATGGAAGCACGAGTTCTTTGGCTCGAAGGTGAACCGATTGGCGAACCTGTGGCTATGCGTGGCCCTTTTGTATTGAATTCCAATCAAGAGCTGAATGATGCATTTAAGCGTTATCGGGAAACCCAGTTTGGTGAATGGCCATGGCAAAGCCCTGCTCCGGTGTTTAAACGCGAGCAGCCGCGTTTTGCCAGTTATGAAGGCGGTCAACGCGAAGAATATCCCGAAACAGATGATTTATGATTTAATTAACCCTCACTTAAAGATGTAGCCTCTGTCATGCAACTGATTATTTTTACAGGCGTTCAGGCTTCAGGTAAATCAAGCTTTTACCTGTTGAATCTACACCATAGTCATTTGCGCATTAATCTGGATATGCTGAAAACCCGGCACCGTGAAAATTTAATCTTTGAAGCCTGCCTTGCCTCTAAAACCAAGATGGTGATTGATAACACTAATCCGACCAGTGCAGATCGCGCTCGTTATATTCAGCGCGCGCTGGATGCCGGCTTTGAAGTGATTGCCTATTATTTTGAAACCGATTTGCAAAGTACTTTAGAGCGCAATAGTCAACGTATCGGTCAAGCCAATATTCCTGAAGTGGGTGTCAAAGCGACTTATAAAAAACTGGAAGTGCCGCGTTTAGATGAAGGTTTTGCTGAAATTTTTAAGATCAAAATTATTGGTAATGGTGAATTTTCCATATTGCCTATTTCTAGTTAATTGTTTCTGATCAATTCATCTTGCTGTTCACGCCATGTTTTAAAAGCAGCTTGCATGGCTTGTCGTTCAATAGCTTGGGCTAAACGGCTTTCCATAACGGAAAAATCACCTTTATAGGCCGCAGCAACTATAGATTTTGCCAGTTCCTCAATACTCGCTCGACCCTGCTGCCTATAAGCCTGTATTTCATCTTGCCTTAAGACCAAGTCCCAGCAAGACACCACTGAACTCATGTCTACAGCAATGCTGAGATAGTACTGTTCAAGGTCTTGGTAGAGCTCCCAAAAGTGTGGTTCATGTTCGATCAGATTCATAGGAGAAAATTTGTGAATAGAATGAATTTAACTTAATACAGGAGATGAATAAAATATATGCAACTTTAGATGACATAACTTTAAAAGCCAAAATTTCTAAAGTGGTGATTAGAGCCACTATAAAAATTTGAAATCAGCAAGTTTAAATAAAAATTTTGATGAGATATTTAAAGTAAAAATTATAGGAGGAGAATGGAGAGCTTTTAATTAAATCCATTATATGACTATTTTTTTAACTTAAAAAAATTATAATGAAAACAAATGCTTTAAAAGAATATAGTTTATGAGTATAAGATTTTATAAACCTGCACCCATTGACAACTTTGTACCTTATGAAAAAGATGAAGATGAGCAAAAAGTTAATGACTTAGGTGATCTCAAAACAAAACTCAAAACGGCACTTCAAATGCCTAATATTATGGTTTTAGCTGGTAGTGGTACTTCATTAGGAAATGTTGAAGGACCAAGTATGAATGACTTATGGAAGTTCTGTATTGAAGATACTACAAGGAAAGATGATGCTGAAAAAATTATTAAAGAAATCAGATACAATCTTTCAGAACCTAAAAACAAAAATATTGAAGAATTCTTATCGTATTGCGAAGCGTACCAACAAATACACAATTCTATTGAATTAGAAATTTTTCTAACAAAGTCGAAAGAAATTATCTTAGAAAAATGTAAATTCACTAAATCTCCATCCACCTTATTTGCACACATGGAGCTTATTAAAAAACTTGCTAGACGAAAGAGTAAAGACAATAGAATTAAATTATTTACTACGAACTATGATACTTGCTTTGAAGAAGCTGCTGGGAAGTTAGGAATAACAATAATAGATGGCTTTACTTTTTCAGCACCCAGAATTTATAACCCTCAATTTTTTGATTATGACATTATCAAAAGAGATGGTATGGGCTCCTCTAATACTCCTAAATATTTAGATGGGGTATTTCATCTTTATAAATTACATGGATCTGTAAATTGGTTTAGAAAAAAAGAAACTGACGGTAATTTTACTATTGAACAGAAAGAATCAAATGATGCTAAAAATGCTTGTATGATTTTCCCTGCAAAAGGTAAATACCAACAATCATATATACAACCCCACCTAGAACTAATAGCTAAATTTCTTCAAGGTATTCGAGAACCTAATACTTGTCTCATAACTAGTGGCTTTGGTTTCAATGATGATCACCTCTCAGAGCCAATATATGCAGCCTTACAATCTAATCCACACTTAAAATTAATCATTGTTGATCGCTCTGTCGAAAAAAAATTTAAAAGTCCTGGTGAATATTCAACTTATTGGAAAAAATTTAAAGCTCTTGCAGATAAGGGTTTAGATATTTTATTTATAGAAGCTGACTTCGAAAATTTTGCTCTCAACATACCTGATTTGAAGGCTCTAAGTCCTGCGGAAAGTTTATATCAAGTTATTCATGGTGGACTTAATGCATAGTTTAGAAGAACGTGGAATCGTGCGCCCTGAATTATTATTTGGTAAAGTTAATGCAATTTCAGCAAACTCTTTGCAATTTGAGTTCATTAATTTACAACATGAGCCAATTTACTTTGAAGGGCGAAGATATGGTAAAGGAGAAGTTGGCGAGTTTGTCATTATTGAAAGCCAAATAAATTTAATTTTAGGACGTATTATTGAAATTAAAAAATCTGATTTAGAGCTTTCAAACTTAGATATTGTTGGACGAATCCAGCTTCTTGGTTCAATTCAAATGGATAACCTTAAAGTCACAGCAGGTATTGATTATTATCCAAGCATAAGTGACTTAATATATTCTGCTCCACATGATTTCATCGCTGATATTCCTCGTAGAATGAATAATATAAAGCCAGACGTAGAATTAGAAATTGGAGCTATCGATCTTGATAGAGATTGTAAAATCACAGTTACACCTGAAAAATTATTTGGTCGGCATTTAGGAATATTAGGATCAACAGGTGGTGGAAAAAGCTTTACTACAGCACGAATATTAGAAGAGTGTCTAAAGAAAAATTCTCGAGTAATTCTATTAGATCCAACAGGTGAATATAGAGGTTTTGATAGTGAGGATGTATTTCATATTCATCTAGGAAATCCAACATATCCGTTAGAGAACTCTTTAGCATGTAAACTACCGCCTGAATCATTTGTAGAAACAGATTTCTTAGCCTTATTCGAACCATCAGGAAAAGTTCAAGGTGCTAAATTTCGTGAAGCGTTAAAAAGTTTAAAACTAGCTAAAATCTATCCTCAAACATATCCAAATGGATATATTCCTAAAATTGATGCATCCAAACTAGAATATATTCAAATCATTAATGCTCTTACAATTAATATTAATGATCCTTTATACAGCTTCAATATTGATAAACTAACCTTACAAATTGAACATGAATGCGTATTCCCAGAAGGACAAGAAGGCTATGGTACCAAAGCCATTAAAATTCCTGAACGTTGGGGTAACCATGATGGTGGTTCTTTTGCAAATTGTCTTCCTTTAATTAGCCGAATCAATACCATCATCAATTCTCCACCTTTTGATACATTTTTTGACGTTAACTCAGGTCACAAATCATTAACGAATGTTATAAAACAATTTGCTTGTTCAAGTAAAAGCACTAAGAAACTACTTCGAATTGATTTAAGTGGAATTCCATTCGAATATAAGGCTCGTGAAATCATTGCTAATTGCATTGGGAGAACCCTTTTAAATTCATCAAGAAAAGGAGAATTCAAAGATAAGCCAATTGTTGTATTTTTAGATGAAGCACATAATTTTATCGGTAAAACAATAGGTAATGAAGACACTTTAGCTAAGTTAGATGCTTTTGAACTGATTGCAAAAGAAGGTCGAAAATTTGGTTTAAATATCTGTTTAGCCACCCAAAGACCTCGTGATATTACAGAAGGTGTTCTTAGTCAACTTGGAACTTTAATTGTTCATAGACTTACTAATGATCGAGATCGTGAGATTGTAGAACGTGCCTGTGGCGAAATTGATAAAGCAGCTTCTGACTTCCTACCGAGCCTACAACCAGGTGAGGCTGTGATTATTGGAAATGACTTCCCTATCCCTCTAACCATTAATATTAAAAAACCGACAATTAAACCAAATTCGGAAGGTGCCAATTTCCAAAAAAATTGGGCATAAAAAAACCACCCTTTCGGGTGGTTCTTCAATCTCAAACCGTGTCTTATTGAGCGCGGTTTTTGATTTTGCGGATGGTTTCCAACTGAGCAGCAGTTTCTGCAAGAGCAGCCAAAGCAGCAGCAGAGTCCAAGTCGCTCTTTTGATTTGCAAGCAATTGTTCAGCGTTTTTACGCGCTTCAACAATTGCAGCTTCATCCAAGTTTTCTGCACGGACTGCAGTATCTGCAAGAACCGTAACAACATGCGGCTGAACTTCTAGAACACCACCAGATACATAGATTAATTCTTCTGTACCGTTTTCAAGCAGAACGCGAATTGCACCCGGCTTGAGTAAAGTTACTAGCGGAGCATGGCCAGGCATAATACCCAACTCACCGCCGGCACCTTTAGCAATTAGCATAGTCACAGTGCCTGAGTACAAAGACTCTTTAACACTTACAACATCACATTGCATAGTCGACATGAGAATCTCCTAAATTAGGTAACTAATTAAAGTTTCTCAGCTTTAGCAATCACTTCGTCAATACCACCAACCATGTAGAACGCTTGTTCTGGGATGTGGTCGTATTCACCAGCTAGAAGACCTTTAAAGCCACGAATTGTTTCTTTAAGCGGTACAAGTTTACCAGGAGCACCAGTAAACACTTCAGCTACGTGGAACGGTTGAGAGAAGAAACGCTGGATTTTACGCGCACGGTAAACAGTCAACTTATCTTCTTCTGCAAGCTCGTCCATACCCAAGATCGCGATGATGTCTTTCAATTCTTTATAACGTTGCAATACGTTCTGTACAGAACGTGCAATTTCATAATGCTCAGCACCAACAACTAATGGGTCTAACTGACGTGAAGTAGAGTCAAGTGGATCGATCGCTGGGTAAATACCAGAAGATGCGATGTCACGGCTCAATACTACAGTTGCGTCCAAGTGGGCGAATGTAGTTGCAGGCGATGGATCTGTTAAGTCATCGGCAGGTACATATACCGCTTGGATAGATGTAATCGAACCAGACTTAGTCGATGTAATACGTTCTTGAAGAACACCCATCTCTTCTGCAAGAGTCGGCTGGTAACCTACTGCAGATGGCATACGACCTAGAAGTGCTGATACTTCAGTACCTGCTAGTGTATAACGGTAGATGTTGTCTACGAACAATAGAACGTCACGGCCTTTACCGTTTTCGTCTTTCTCGTCACGGAAGTACTCAGCCATAGTAAGACCAGTCAACGCTACGCGTAAACGGTTACCTGGTGGCTCGTTCATCTGACCGTAAACCATCGCTACTTTGTCAAGTACGTTAGAGTCTTTCATCTCGTGATAGAAGTCGTTACCTTCACGAGTACGCTCACCAACACCAGCAAACACAGATAAACCTGAGTGAGCTTTAGCGATGTTGTTGATCAACTCCATCATGTTTACAGTTTTACCAACACCGGCACCACCGAACAGACCAACTTTACCACCTTTAGCGAACGGGCATAGTAAGTCGATGACTTTAATACCAGTTTCTAAAAGGTCAGTAGAAGCTGCTTGTTCAGCATAAGAAGGTGCTTGACGGTGAATCGGCAAACGCGCTTCAGTAGCAACAGGACCAGCTTCGTCGATAGGGCGACCAAGAACGTCCATGATACGACCTAAACATGCAGTACCTACAGGTACAGAGATAGGCGCGCCAGTGTTAGTTACGTTCAAACCACGCTTAAGGCCTTCAGTAGAACCCATTGCAATAGTACGAACTACGCCATCACCAAGTTGTTGCTGAACTTCTAAAGTAGTTTCAGTACCGTCAACTTGGAGAGCGTCATAGATCTTAGGAACGCTGTTACGTTCAAACTCGACGTCGATAACCGCGCCGATGATCTGAATGATACGACCGCTACTCATTGCTGTCTCCTCAATTCAAACTAATAATGTTAAACGGCAGCGGCACCACCAACGATCTCAGAAATTTCCTGAGTAATCGCGGCTTGACGCAGCTTGTTATAAATAAGTTGTAGACTCTTGATCAGCTCACCCGCGTTATCCGTTGCAGCTTTCATTGCAACCATACGTGCAGACTGTTCACACGCGATGTTTTCAATCACGCCTTGATAAACCATAGACTCGATGTAACGAACCAATAAACCATTTAAAAGCTCTTCAGCTTCTGGTTCATAGATATAGTCCCAACCGTATTGACGGTTCAGACCTTCGCTTTCTTCAGCAGCTGCTAAAGGAACGAGTTGTTCGATCTTTTGGTTTTGAGTCATGGCATTGACAAAGCCGTTTGACACTAGATAAATACGATCTAACTCGCCCTTATCATAAGCGTCCAACATCACCTGTACAGAACCAGTTAACTGTTCAAGACTTGGCGCGTCACCTACGTTTGTAGTTGCACCAAGCACTTTACCGCCGTAGTTTTTAAAAAACGAAACCGCTTTTTGACCAATTAAAGCAAATTGAACTTCAATTGACTGCTCTTGTTGCTGTTGAACGTGTTTAACCACTTTCTTGAACAAGTTAATGTTCAAACCACCAGCAAGGCCGCGATCTGATGACACAATGATATAGCCAACGCGCTTAACCGGGCGTTCAACCATATAACGGTGCTTATATTCAGGGTTCGCTTGTACCAAATGAGCAATTACACGGTGCATATTTTCGGCATACGGACGGCCCTGAGCCATGCGCTCTTGCGCACGACGCATCTTAGAAGCTGCTACCATCTGCATCGCGCGAGTAATTTTCTGCGTGCTTTTGATACTAGCTACTTTGGCGCGAATTTCTTTTAAATTTGCCATACGCTTAACCTAGTATTCGAAAGCTCTTTCGAGCTTCCGAAGGTTGATCCGTGAACCAAACCAGAACTAAATTCAACAAAGTTGAAACTTAGTAAGTTTGAGTCGCTTTGAAGCTTTCAATACCTGCTTTGATTGCAGCTTCGATGTCTTTGTTGTAATCACCAGTTTCATCGATTTTTTGCATTAACGCAGCATGTTCTGAACGGAAGTAAGCAATTAACGCAGCATCAAATGCAACGATTTTCTTCACTTCAACGTCAGCCATGTAGCCTTCGTTAGATGCATAAATTGAAACAGCCTGGTCAGCAATTGAGTAAGGAGCATATTGTTTTTGCTTCATTAACTCAGTTACACGTTGACCATGTTCAAGTTGCTTACGAGTTGCTTCGTCAAGGTCAGAAGCGAACTGAGCAAACGCTGCCAATTCACGGTATTGCGCCAAAGCGGTACGGATACCACCAGACAATTTCTTGATGATCTTGGTTTGAGCAGAACCACCAACACGAGATACAGAGATACCCGCGTTCACAGCAGGACGGATACCTGCGTTGAATAATGATGTTTCAAGGAAGATCTGACCATCAGTAATCGAAATTACGTTTGTTGGTACGAATGCAGATACGTCACCCGCTTGAGTTTCAATGATTGGCAATGCAGTTAATGAACCAGTTTGGCCTTTAACTTCACCATTCGTGAATTTCTCAACATAGTCAGCAGAAACGCGCGAAGCACGTTCAAGAAGACGTGAGTGAAGATAGAATACGTCACCAGGATATGCTTCACGACCTGGTGGACGGCGTAAAAGCAATGAAATTTGACGGTAAGCAACAGCTTGTTTAGACAAGTCATCATAAATGATTAACGCGTCTTCACCGCGGTCACGGAAGTACTCACCCATTGTACAGCCAGCATAAGGAGCTAGATACTGCATTGCTGCAGGATCAGCTGCAGCTGCAGCTACAACAGTTGTGTACGCCATAGCGCCAGTTTCTTCCAGCTTGCGCACTACGTTAGCGATAGTCGATTGTTTTTGACCGATTGCTACGTATACACATTTAATGCCAGAGTTTTTCTGAGCGATGATTGCATCGATCGCCATTGCTGTTTTACCAGTTTGACGGTCACCAATGATCAACTCACGTTGACCACGGCCTACAGGGATCATTGTATCTACTGATTTATAACCAGTTTGTACAGGCTCATCCACTGATTGACGCCAAATTACGCCTGGTGCTACTTTTTCAACAGCATCAGTAAGTTTTGCATCAATAGGGCCTTTACCATCAATCGGGTTACCCAAAGCATCTACTACACGGCCTAAAAGTTCTGGACCAACCGGAACTTCTAATACACGACCTGTGCAACGCGCTTTTTGACCTTCTTGAAGGCTTAAGTAGTTACCTAAGACAACGGCACCCACTGAATCCTGTTCTAGGTTCAGTGCCATACCAAATAAGCCGCCGTCGAATTCGATCATTTCACCGTACATTGCATCAGCAAGGCCGTGAATACGCACAATACCGTCGGAAACCATAACAATGGTCCCTTCGTTCTTAGCGGTCGCGCTGGTGTCCAGATCGCCGATACGCTGTTTAATGAGCGCACTGATCTCGGATGGATTCAGTTGTTGCATTGCGCTATACCTCAATCTTTTTAAAGTTCAGTCTTCTTTTACGCAGTAATTTTTTATAAATAATTACGCAAGAAGACGAGTCCGCATTTTTTCAAGCTTGTTAAGCGCAGAATCATCTATCACTTGGTCGCCTGCACGAATAACTACACCAGCAATTAGCTCTGGTTTAACTTCTACAGAAACATTTACTGCAGCGTTAAAGCGTTTTTTCAACGCATCTGCAAGTACTTGTTCTTGTGTAGAAGACAATGGGAATGCAGATTCAATCACTACATCCACAGTATTGTTATTCTGTGATTTGAGCTGTTCGTATTCTGCTTCAATTTCAGGAAGAAGAGTCAAACGGTCATTTTCAGCAAGCAATGTCAAAAAGTTTGACACTGCTGCGGTTTGATCTTCACCTAAAACTTTGGCAAAAAGACTCACCTGCTCTGCAGGAGTAAGCTCAGGGCGATTTAAGTAAGCTGAAAATGCTTCGTCTTGCACCGCAGCACTGAGCAAAGTTAATGCATTTGACCAAGCGTCAGTTGCACCTTGCTCAGAAGCGTAAGCAAATGCTGCTTTAGCGTATGGGCGTGCCAACGTCAAGAGTTCAGCCATAATCCGCCTCTCTTAAAGTTTAGCAGCCAGCTGAGTCAGCATGGCATTGTGAGCTTCTGCGTCAACTTGCTGGGTCAGAATTTTTTCTGCGCCGGCAACTGCAAGAGCAGCAACTTGTTGACGTAATTCTTCGCGGGCAGCATTGATTTCAGTATCAACAGCTTCTTTAGCCTGTTGACGGATACGCTCACCTTCAGCAGCTGCCTGAGTACGCGCTTCTTCTACCAATTGCGCACCGCGACGGTTCGCTTGTTCGATCAATTGAGCCGCTTGTGCTTTAGCTGCGTCTAATTCAGCTTTCACTTGAGCTTGCGCATCGGCAAGGTCAGCTTTCGCTTTTTCAGCAGCGTTTAAGCCATCAGCGATTTTACGCTGACGCTCACTAATCGCATTGATTAGTGGTGGCCATACAAACTTCATGCAGAATGCGACAAAAATCGCAAATGCAATCGCTTGGCCAATCAATGTGAGGTTGATATTCATTGCTATTCCTCAATGGTTTAATTTAGGAATTAAGCTGATTAACCTACAAATGGATTAGCGAAGATGAAGAACAAGCCAATACCAACACCGATCATAGGCACAGCATCAAGAAGACCCGCGATTAAGAACATACGAGTTTGAAGTTGTGGAGCCAATTCTGGTTGACGAGCTACAGCTTCAAGGAAACGGCCGCCTAAAAGACCAAAACCAATCGCAGTACCTAAAGCACCAAAAGCGATCAAGATAGCAGATGCAATTGCAACTAGACCTAAAGTGAGTTCCATGATAATTCCTCAGAGGTTAGGTATATACCAAATTAAAGTAAAAAATTAAGCCCAACCATCCTTTTGACAGTCAGGCAATACCATTAATGTTTTTCGCTAGCCATACTCAAGTATACGATAGTCAGCATCATGAAAATGAATGCTTGTAACGTAATAACAAGAATGTGGAAGATCGCCCAAGGCACAGACAACGCCCACTGGATCCAGAACGGTAATAACGCGATGAGGATGAAGATTAACTCACCTGCATACATGTTACCGAAAAGTCGTAGAGCCAATGAAACTGGACGTGCAAGGAATGTTACGAGTTCCAGAATCAAGTTCACTGGAATGAGCAACGCTTTTGCAACTGGGTTACTTGGGTTAAATGGGTTAAGTGCCAACTCGCCGACGAAACCGCTGATGCCCTTTTCACGAATGCTATAGAACAAGATAAGCACAAATACCGACAATGACATACCAAGGGTAACGTTAGGGTCAGTAGATGGAACAATCTTGAAGTAAACGTGATGCGGGTCCATGCCAAATACATTTGCACCGATCAGTTGAGCTGTATACGGGATAAAGTCAACCGGGATCAAGTCCATTGCGTTCATGAGGAAAATCCACACGAAAATGGTCAGTGCAAGTGGTGCAATTAAGCGTGACTTGCCATGGAAAGTGTCGCGGACACTTGAGTCAACAAACTCGATGATCATTTCGATTGCAGACTGGAACTTGGTAGGAACACCAGCGTTTGCAGCTTTCGCTACTAACCAGAACAACAAACAGAAAACCACACCGAGAGTGATAGACCAACCCATTGAATCCAAGTGAATAGCAGTGAACCCCATCTGTTGAGCTTCATCAGCAGTCTCAGCCAATTTCCAAGAACCATCAGGCATTTTGCCATAGGTTAAATTGGTCAAGTGATGCTTGATGTACTCGGTCGAAGTAAGGGCATGTTCTTCAGCAGCCATAAATCACACCTGGTCAATGTCAAATACTAAATAGAGGGAACGAACATCGCGTGCTGCCTGATATCTCGTTCTTCTCCTAAAAAACTTTTCAATTTTTTGTTGTGTTTAAACTCATTTCCGGAGTCGTGACGCCCAAAAAGGTGCGACCCACGTCATCGTCTGAACAAGTATAAATCCACAAAACAGCGCCACCGCTGACAACGGTTTGACGTTGCTTAAAATTAAAATGAAACCAACAATCACAATTGCAAACTTGCCCATCAAGCCTCTATACATGTTCGAAAGAACCTGTTTTGAAGCTCGCGCACCTGCGGCTCGAAACGATTGCCAAGAAAAATAACAACTTGCGAGCCAACACACCAACGCACCAAGTGCGGCGCTGTAAGCTGCAGTTGAGTCTTTCAGGACCCACGCTATCAAGGCTGAAACAGGGATCATGCATGCTTGTAAGATGACTAAAGCTTTCGCTAATCGTCGGTCAATCATGCGACTAGTTCGGCTCATTATTTATTCACTCACAGCAATCATGCTTGACAAGTTTAGCTGATGATCGTTTTTAATCGCAGGCATTATAGAGTTACACCCCTGAACATGCAATCTTTTCCCGACCTAAGTCGGATTTTTTAATTACATAAATCGCTTTTGAACTCATCAATTGTTGCTTATTTTTTGCATTATTTACGTGCATTTTGTATGCATTTAAAAGTTTGATCAGCAAGTTTCTTCCACGCCAGCACAAAGTCCCCTTCCCCGCCCATGCTCTCATCGACAGCCTGGAAGGTCACCGGATTCAACTTCTGGTACTGGTTTTTGCTGGCATGCCCTTCTGCCAGGAGACACATATTGCGAGCTGGACGGCTATCATTTAAATACTTGATTTGAGCGATGGTCGGTGCAACATGTGGATCATCGGTCAATGCACCGGAAAATTTCAGGTTTAAAGCACGTTCCAGATATTGATAGGCATCATGATATGCCCAATAAGGCTTTACTGTTGCATTGTTATTGTATTGTTGTGCACTCAGTAGCATCTCTTGAGCAAAGCGTTTGGCATTGGCCCAGTAGACTTCTTTATGTTCGGGTAATTGCTGTGAACGCAGGGCTGCAATAAAAAAACCGATACGTACGGCATTGTTGGGATCTAGCCAGACATGCGTATCTACCGTATTGTTCAGCGCCACACCACGCGTAGTCCGCTGAGGCAGGGTTTGCACAATACCGGAATCTAAAATCGCAATCGCTCTGGGATTATCAGACAACAGCTTGTTCAATGGGGCTTCATGTGCCTTACCCAGCCAGATCACCAACGAGGCATCCAGAATGGCTTTGCGATGCGCAGGAGTCAGGGTGACATCATGTCCGGATTGATCTCCCAGCAATAATACAGGGTTCTCGACACCTTGAGTAATTTCCTGAGCAATCAGATAGATGGGATGGGTAGAAACCACCAGACTTTGCGACCAGCCTAAAGTACTGAATAAAGCAAGTGCACAAAATGCAAAGAAACGGGACATGAACAAGATTACCAAAGACTCAACAGGTGTTATAATATAACAAATCCACAAAAATACCTATGTCTGATCGAAACATGTGACACTTCATGTTAAGATTTAATGTCCTATTGTTTTTATAAATTTCGCACTTGAGGTTTTGCTATGAGCTTATGTTCACACGAACATCACAATGCATTACATGGTGTACACGACCATCATAATGTCGAAACACGTCTTGCTGAAGCCGAAAATCTCTGTGCAATTGCTGGGGCACGCCTAACGCCTTTACGTAAAGAAGTGCTCGAACTGATTTTAAATGCCACCGGTCCTATGGGGGCCTATGACTTACTGGCTAAAATCAAGAGTGATTCTGATCGACCCGCAGCACCACCAACGGTCTACCGTACTCTGGATTTTTTACTGGAAAAAGGGTTGATTCATCGTTTAACGTCCATTAATGCCTATATTCCCTGTTGTCATCCACGTGAAGGTCATCAGGCCGCTTTTTTAATTTGTACCCAGTGTAAAAATGTCAAAGAAGCCTCCGCACAAGGTTTACTTAAACAATTAGATGAACTTTCAGCCTCTGATCAATTTACTGCCCATCACAGTATTATTGAAATTTCTGGGATATGTCAGCAGTGCCGCAACCAACAATAACAGCCCAAACACTGATTGCTTTAGATAAAGTCAGTGTGCGGATGGATGAGCGTGACATTTTGAAGAATGTCGATTTCGCCCTGCATGAGCGAGAAATTGTCACGCTGATCGGTCCCAATGGTGCAGGGAAATCCACCCTGATTAAAGTTTTACTCGGCATTGTCAAAGCCAGTTCAGGCAAAATTCATAGCGCTAAAAAACTCAAATTTTCCTATGTGCCGCAAAAGTTCAATCCCTCGCATAGCCTGCCTTTACGGGTACAAGATTTATTGGCCTTAGAACACTGCGATGCGGATATAAAAGCAGAAATTATTCGTGATACCGGCATTGCCAAATTACAGACCGCCAAAGTGCAGCAACTTTCCGGTGGTGAACGGCAACGGGTGTTACTGGCTCGGGCTTTATTGCGCCAACCGGATGTGCTGGTCCTGGATGAACCGATGCAAGGTTTGGACATTCAGTCTGAAGCTGAACTGTATGAATACGTGCGAAGCTTACCCAACAAATATGGCTGTGCCGTGCTCATGGTTTCGCATGACCTGCAATGGGTGATGCAGGGTACGCATCGTGTGGTGTGCCTGAACAAACACATCTGCTGTAGCGGCTTGCCGGAAAATGTTCAGCAACATCCTGAATATCAGGCCATTTTTGGTACCAATCGGGTGTTCTATCAACATCATCATGACCACTGTGCGCATGGTGATAGTGCGACCCCTTGTCTGCACGATCCTCGCCCACACATTCACCCTGAACCGGAAGCTTAAGCCATGATGGAATGGTTACAAATATTGTTACCTGCATGGACCATGGGAACCCTGTTGGTGTTTCTGACTGCTCCGCTGGGTTGTCTGATGTTATGGCGACGGATGTCATTTTTTGCCGACACTATGGCGCATGGCACCTTATTGGGTGTAGCGATCGCAGGTGCTTTAAGCCTGCCGCTGTGGTTAGGGGTCAGCTTTCTGGCTTTTCTATTGGTGGCCATTTTATGGGTCTTGCATGATCCGCGCTTACCTAATGATGCCTTGCTGGCACTTTGCTCAGCCACCCTACTCTGCTCGGGCTTACTGTTTATTCAACATATTCCAAGTTTAAGACCGGAATTGCTGAGCTATTTGTTTGGTGATCTGCTACAAATTTCCTGGTCAGACTTGCCGATGTTTGCGCTAGTGATTATCGCGGCTTTAGCAGTACTGTATAAAAACTGGAAAGCACAGATTCAAATCGCGATTGACCCGGATATGGCTGTCAGTGAAGGCGTGAATGCAAAATGGCAGCGTCTGGTCTTTATGTTGTTGTTGGCTTTATTTACCGTGCTGGCTTTACGTGCAGTCGGTTCATTACTGATGGGCGCTTTACTGGTGATTCCCGCCTTGACCGCACGTTTACTGGCAAACTCACCTAAACAGATGGTGCTGTGGGCTTTTGTGATTGCTCAAATTGGCATTAGTGTGGGCTTATGGTCCAGTGCTGGTTTAGATACCTCTACCGGTTTAACCATTGTCCTCACCATGGCTGTTTTATTTGCGGTGGTTTTTGCCAAACATAAATTATTATAAATTTTAAAACAAAAATAATTAAGCTAATACAAATGAATTAAAAGGAAATTTGAATGCGTTTATTCGTAATTTTTTTAGGGTTAATCACTGCATTTTGGGGCATCAATCAATACCTTGTTCATAAAGCATTAGATCATTTTGTACTATTACAAGCAGTCAAACAAAATGATTTAACTGAATATGAAAAAATAAAAAAGTTAAATATTGGATTAACCAGCCTGCCAAATGATGATGTAGAAGATGGCGTTCGTAATTTATTAAGATACTATTTGCGCAATAAAATTGCCGGGGCAAATGATGAAGGGCAACGATTATGGGCGACATCTTTAGTACAACAATTACAAGATGCTAAAGTAAAAGGAAATTGTGAAGCTATTGCATATTACGATGAGCAACCATCTAATCGTAAAACAATTCAATCACTACTCACTCCGATCACACAGCAACAAGCAGCTCATGCAATCTCATACATTATTACCCATAAAAGAGTAAATAACAGTACTTGCCCTCATAGGACTTGCACTGTTCAACAACCAAAAGAATGGGAAATTGTAGAAAAAAGGATGATTGAACAATTTGGACCAGATGTTAAATTATTCAATCTTGGACTGAATGAAAAAGACAAAAATAAACAATGTGATTTAAAAATTCGTCTTTTTGAAAATATCTTAGCTTTGCCACCACAACAAAGCGCTATCGTTCTACATTGGTTCTTCGCTAATTCAATTGCTAATAGAATTGCCATTTTTTAGAAAAAAGATAAGGAGTTAACTTTTGGTTAGAAATATTCAAAATGATTAAGCACTACTGATGTATTAAACTCAGTAAGCCAGCGGCACAACTAAATAAAACTGCAAAAGTCCGATTCATATATTTTTGCTGCTTAGGTGACTTGAGTAAACGTAAAACTTTGGCTGCCAGCCCTGTATAGCCTGCCATCACAATCAGATCAATCGTCACCATTGTGGCTGCCATAATCACATATTGAATCCACTGCGGTTTAGACAAATCTAAAAACTGCGGCAAAACAGCCAGTAAAAAAACAATCGCTTTGGGATTGCTCATGTTTACTAAAAAGCCGTGCAAAACCAATTTAGCAACAGATTTAGTGGGTTGCTCTTGTTGAATCTCGATTGATTGCGTAGGTGCTTTCCATTGCAAATAAGCCAAATATAATAAATAGCCCACTCCAAACCATTTCACCACCAGAAAAGCCCAAGGCGTGGTTGCAAATAGCACCCCCACTCCAGCAGCGACAATCCCGATTTGTACCAATAAAGCAAGCTGTAGACCTAAAGCATTCCAGTAACCGCGTCGAAAACCATAATTCAAACCACTGGACATGGATGCAATTGCACCTGCACCCGGTGAAATACTGATGACCCAACAAGCCAGAATATACGCCAGCCAAATTTGGTAAGACATAAAAGATAAGCAGATAGAAAAGTGCAGCCATTATATGACTTTTCATCTTTTATGTGCTTGAAAAATTGATCATCAAAAACAGGCTTTGGGCTATTCACCTTGGCAGTGATGAGGCACAATAAAGCAAATCACGTCTTTGATCAAAATTGTTAGGAGCCATGTATGACTGCCCAATCCGTAATTTTACCGTTACCTTCAGATCATGCTCGGTTTATTGTTCTACGCTTAAAAGACTTAACGATTGATGAGTTAAAAGAAAAACTGCAAGATTTATTTACCACCCGTGATCGTTTAATCACCCAGCACCCCAATGCACAGATTAAAACCGGGGTAGCCTTTGGTCCTGAACTTTGGGCAAAACTCTATAATCTAAGTCCTGCCGGTTTTAAACAACTGGAACCGATTCAAGGTTCATTTCACATGCCTGTAGCTCCGGCAGATCTATTGATTCATGTTGCTTCACAACGTACCGATATCTGCTTTGCCTTAAGCCAGTCATTCTTTGAAGGTATTCAAGATAAAGTGGAAGTACTGGATGAGCGCGTATGCTTCCGCAATTTTGATGGTCGTGACCTGACTGGTTTTATTGATGGGACTGAAAACCCGCAATTTCCAGATGATCGCGCCGAAGTCGCATTATTAGGTGAAGATGCCGGTATGTTTGCCGATGGCTCATTTGTATTTGCACAGCGCTATGCGCACAACTTGGCAAAATGGAAACAGCTAAAAGTTGATGCTCAAGAACATGTGATTGGCCGAACCAAACTAGAATCCATTGAACTGGATGATGAGGTGAAGCCTAAAAATGCTCACATTGCGCGTGTCGTGATTGAAGATGACGAAGGTGAAGAAATAGAAATTTTACGTCATTCTCTTCCTTATGGAGATGGTCGAGGTGATCAAGGTTTATTCTTTATTGCTTATACCAAAAACCTAGAAATTATCGACCATATGCTGGAACATATGTTTGGTACAACTGGTGATGGTATTCATGACCGCTTACTACACTTTGTGACGCCTATGGATGGTGCTTATTACTTTGCGCCAAGTGAGGAATTGTTGGAAGAAGTTTTGGAAGGGTAAAAACCAAACCAAGCTGACAGAAATCGGCTTGGTTAAATCCACAAAAAAGAAGTTTTCCCTGCATTTGTTTCAGATAAATACTCGTCACAATCAGACATATCAAACCCTTTTCGCTCTAAATGAATTGCTTGTATTTCACCATGTATAACATCAAACAATAGAACATTATTTTTCTGATTTTTATCAATAGCAGTATAGGTTAAATCTTGCGGTGAATCACTTGCCCCTTCACTTATCATCCTCTCAGCTTTAATAAGTTAAAATCCAAATGATTTTCACCCCCCTTACTATTATTTTAATAAGTACAAGTTCCTAGTGAAACCAATTTAAAATACAAAAATATCTCATCTTCATTGGAGTCAATTACCCTTTAAAAAATAGGAATACATTCCATCTCCATCATCATTTGAAATAATATTGTTAGTTCCTTTCTTCTTTTCCACAAAGTTGTTTATCAAAAAAGGTTCTTTTTTATCAGGTATTAAGATAAATGAGTACTCAATAGGAGATTTTTCATAGACTACTCTTCCGGTCGAGCTAAAATCTTCTGAAGCTTTTTGAAGTTCATATAGAATCTGATATGTTTTTTTGTTTTTATTATATTCCACAGACCCCAACTTACTAAACCCCATAGAAACCTCATTAAAATTTTTTAATTTAGAATTTAAAGATAAGAAGAAAGGCGAATATAAGCCTAAATTTTTTTTATTTAAAATATATACATCACTTTTAAATTTTTTTGAATTATTATTTGAAACTGGATTTACATAACTCTCAATTGAGAAAATAACTATATTACTATCATTAAATAGTACACTAGAGCCAATAGCACTTACATCTGAAACAATAAAAGGAAACTTATACTCCCTTCCACCTAGCTGAATAAAAGGCTCATAATTTAAAAAATAATAATCATTTCCTTTTATTTTATTGTCATTTTTTAATAGAGGCTTCAATAAAATTAAAATATCTTCATATGGAACATTAACTGTATTCTTCTTTAGTTTAAAATTTTTATCATTATCAGTATATATAAATACAGAATTCAAAACATTCCTATATCCTAGTTTTATATAAGTAGGTTGATTTACATTATTTTCTATATTAAATTCTGCATTAGCAATTGCTGAAAAAGCCAACATACCTATCAAGCATAATTTATATTTCATGATATATTTACCTATTTAATTTAACACCATTTTCAGTGGTCTTACAATTATCTAACCAAGGAAACGGGTCTTGTCTATACGTCATTCCAGATTTCCCCATTGATTTCGTTATCTCTGTTCTGACCTCAAAATGCAAATGTGCACCATCCTCAATTTTTGTCATACTTCCAGCATTACCAGTATTACCAGTTTTCCCCAGAACAGTATCTAGTGTGGTTATAATAGCTCCCTCTGTTACATTTATAGAATTTAAATGTGCATAAACAAAGTAAATTGTGTCTATGTTTTTTGCTAAAGCTTTTTTTGAAACTGGCAAATCATTTACGTCACATTCTAAAATGATAGTTTTTCCATAACCTGGATATGATGGAATTACTTTTGCAATGGTACCAACACAAACTGGATAGACATTGGTACCATTATCAGCCTCAAGATCAAGACCTTGATGCATTCCACTAGATCTATAAGTTGTTCGATTAAACCCTGATGCAACCTTAGTTGCCTGCTGTAAATTACTTTGATTATAAGTTGCAGCATTCGCTTTTAAGGGTAATGATTTATAACCAAACCGCCTCACTTGACAAGTACCATTAAGTGGATTTCTCCAACCATCAAAATTGAGCTTCTGTTCGTTGTTCGTACTAACCTCTTGTGTTTTCTTCTGTATATTTTTTTCTTGAGTAATTGGAAAATTAATCCTAAATTCTTCTTTATCTTTTATCGAAGTGATTGAAGTTAAAACTTGATTATCGAAAATGATTTCAAGCTTATCTCCTTTTTTAATTTTAATAACCTCATGACCATTTTCATTTGTCAAATGTGGTTTTAATCCATATTTAGATTTTACGGAATACCGAATATTGGGTTCAACCTTATTATTTACAATAGATGTAATGATAATACTAATATTTTCTGTTGCTTGGGTATCATTAGCTCCTTTCTTTTTCTCGAATTCTTTACTTGGCCGAACTAAAGCTTTACCACCTAGAAAAACAATAATTTCCTCCATTGTTCGAGCATTCTTAAATTTTTTCCCATCAGCAGGGCTAAGGGTAAATCGATTTACATTAATTTTTGCATCTGTATATTCAGTACATAACCACCATCGATATGCATCCCCCCCATTACTAAATCTTTCCTTATAATTTTGTAATGTACTGCAATTAGGACTATCTTTGGAACACACTTGCCCTTGTAGTTTTGACCATGAAGAGTCGTTTGTTGCTTCAATTATTTTGCCAAACCCTGTTGGACCATCATGATGAGCTACATATCCAACTTTTGCGAGATCACCAGGTTCTAAACTACCGACCTTACTATATATGTTTGTAACTATATCAATATTTGCTCTAGCATATGCCGCTGCTGAATCCACTGAAAAAGTAGGATCCGTTCCAAGAGCTTTTAATTTTGCTTTATCTTTCACCGAAATTAACTTAAGAGCCATATTTTCTTGAAAATTAGAGATTAATTTTTTCTTAATAACATGTTGTTGAAGTAAGGTGTCACTATAGGTAGAACGCGTACATATCTCATACCAAGTTTCACTTAGAAACTGAGTTAATCCTACTGCAGATGATGTTGAAGCACGTGCTTGAGCATTCCATTCTTGGCTTCCTCTTTTTGTACCGGCTTCTGCGTTAATTTTTGCAGCTAAGGCTTGTGGCGCTAAATTATATTTTTTTGCTGCGTTAATAATTATTCTTCGATATTTTTCATTATCTGGATGTAAATATAAATTTTCTTCTGAATATACTGCAGCTACTGTGACGGCAGGTAATCCACCTTCCACTCTTGTTTCAGATGCCCCAGATGTATTCTGCACTTTCTTACCATTAACTTTCAATTTTTTTTCAATTACTTGTGTATTTGTTCTAGCTACACCCTCAACTTGATAAGTATTACCTTTTAATATCATTGCACGAGAACTTAGTTTTAATATTTTTTTCCCCATCGGCAATGTTTTATGATTAGCTATAAGTTCAAATATATTTTTTAATGTATATAAACTTATTTTTATACCTTTCAAAGCATCTTCAATTTGAATATCTTTAATTACCCCATTATCATCACTAGTCATTAAATGACACTGACCATCATACTCTAGTAATAGCTTAGCTTGACGAATTGATTCCCATTTTAAATCATAAATTTTTAATGTTAAAAATGTATCAATGTTTCTACTATTATTTTTTTTCAAATATATCTTTTGCCCAATTTTTAATAAATTTTTCTTTTTACCATATAAACCATTTATTTCAACTAATTCATTAAGACTAATATGATATTTGTTTGAGATACCCCAAAGCGTATCCCCTTTTTTTACGATATGTACATTACTCATACTGATGTCCAGACTCTTTATCATATGGATTGTGATGCTCACCTAAATCTATTTCTTCTTGTAACTCCTCTTCGTCATCATCAAACCACGAAACCCAATCATCGAATCCAACCAATGCTTTATACTCAATATTTTTTTCATCATTTTCTAATCTAAAAATGGATTTATCAATTTTTGAATCTAATTTAAAAACATAGTTCTCATTTATTTTTTCATAAATTTGTATCATTGCATTTTCTATTTTCTCACCTTCTAATGACACAAAATGGAATACTTTAGTAAATGGACCACTGCTTGGTAATTCAGGAACCTCATAAGATACTTTTGCCCCACCTGTAAACACATGCTGCCCCGCCTTACTCTCAAATTTGCCGCCTGTTGTACTAAAAATACCATCCCCATTAATTTTCAATTGGGAACCACCAGCTGTCAGCACAATTTCTTTCGGACTTGTTAATTCAATCTTATCTTCCGTCGAAATCAGTTTAATAACCTTACGGGCAATAACTTCAATCGCATCATCCTGCGCTTGTAATTCAACTTTACCTTTCGCGGCAAAAGCACTTAAACCTTTTTGAGCCGCAAATAAGCTAATTTTGTCTTGCGCATGACCAACAATATTCTTTTGAGTGCTTAAATTAATAGAACCTTGAGCACTGGTCGCAATATCTTGCGAGGCTTGTAAAATAATATCTTCCGGTGTAGTCAGGGCTATGCCATTAGGAGAAGCCAATAGCATTAATGCCTGTCTAAATAATTTCCCCTGTTCCTGCTGAACAGACTCATGAGTATTCCCCTGCTGCGTGTAGCTTTCCATAAAACCTTGCAAGGAACTCAATGCTTTATCTGGGGTGATATCCAGTTTGTTTCCTTTAGTGAAAGCGCCACAGCTGCTCATAATATCGAAGTCTTTAACCTCAACATTCGCCAGTACTTTACCCACCTCTTGCAGAGCACTTAAGGGATTCAATTCAATGTTCTTTTTAATCCCCGCCAGTTGAGTTTTAATCAAGTCTGAGCCGTGTTCTTCAATATTGCCAATAAACGCTTTAAGATTTGAGACCGCTTCCTTTGAATCAGCAAAGAAGGTATTGAATTCCTCGGCAATATTAGAAAAAGAGTTTCCTAATTGGCCAATTTCACTGATAAAACCACCACAATTCTTTAATGCTGTTAAGGGATCTTTACTGATATCTTCTTTAAATAAATTTAAAGTGGTATTTAAGGCTTGTCCTGTACTTTTAAGCTCTAGAGACTGAATAAATTTAGGCAAGCGATGAATCACATTCAAAGCATCTGTTTGCTGCTTCACCGCAATTTCACTCAGCATTTTCATGCTTTCATGGCCTTGATTTAATAATGAATGGGCCTGAGCAGCTTCCAGATGATCCGCAATCGCCTGTTTCTGGGCATAGGTAGTGATTAACATCCCCTTCCCCGCCCGCACAGCTCCCCATTGATCGGTTCTTAACTCAAAGCCTTCACCACGACCATCACTTTCAGCCTTGTCTTTAGGGTGACTCAAGTTACCCAAATTCAGCTGGCTTGCCCCATGACTGCTATGCAATTGGGTACTAATCTGCCCTGTGGTGTCATCAAAACGCAGCTGGTTGAAACCCGCACCCGCGACTTCCTGAGATCGAATGCCACTGAGTTTTTTAGTTTCAGGTAACTGACCTTTCAGATCAAACATCGTTTGGTGACGTTCTGCTTCATGGATTCGGCCCACCACAAATGGTCGGTCTACATCACCCTCAAAGAAATCAACCACCACAATTTCACCAATCCGCGGATGGAAACGTGCACCATAACCTTCACCTGCCCATGGCGTGAGTACATCGACCCAGGCGGAATCACTGTCATTATCATTGCTCCCTGCCCCACCATCATGGCTATGGTCATAACCACGGGTAAACATAAAGCGAACCTTAATCCGCCCCCATTGATCGACATAAATGCTTTCACCTTCAGGACCCACCACTTTGGCTCGCTGTGGGTAGGCTGCCGGTCTATGCATCAAGGGATGATATTCAGGAACTACAGCGATATTGCGTCGTACCAGATACAGCTCATTGGCTTGGCGTTCTTCACCCACAGCTTTCCAGCGACTTAAACTGAGTAGGCTGTCTAACTGCTGCAGAATATCTTTGGGTAAATTGTTCTGGTTATAAAAGGTTTTGCCCAAAATCAGGAATTCTTTGTCCGAACCCGAATGCTGATCAATTTCCGGATGATCCAGCAGTTCAAACCAGTAGCCAACATGGGCATCTCGTACACTGCTTTGGGCAGTAAAATATTTGGACTGCAAATCCTGATATTGCGACAGTTGCTGATTGAGCTGCTCTAACTGCTGGCTGCCTGAAACGGTGCTTTGATCGGTACCAGTTAAATCCGAAGTCCAGGCCGGGCTGATACTCCAGGCCTGTTCTAAACTTAAGGTTTCATTGTCTTGCACATCACTATGTTGATGATGACTGAGTAAGGGATTGGCTTGATCTTGAGACAGCATGTTCGCCTGCCAACGCTGAACCTGAATCGCGGTGGATTGCAAATGACGTTCAGCAATCCAGCTGGTAATACTATCCAGACGTTCTGTCGCATGACTGCGATGAAAGCGAATGCTTCTGCGGCTTAAAGCACTATATTGTGAATTTTCATCAATTAAACGCAACTTCTGCGGCTGTATGACCGCAGATGAACTGGCCACCCCATGTTCCGCTTCATCAATCAGCCAGTTCATGCCTTCACTACGCCAGAGCCGGGTTAAAAATTCATAATCGCTTTCATTGGCCTGCATCACAAAAGGACGGATATCATATTCCCGGCTCAAGCCCTGGGTATTTAAGCTTAAGCTTGCGGAAAAGAGCGCACTTTTCGCCTGCCATTCCTTAAACAGAATTTCACTGATATCACGCACACTTTTGTTCATGAACACCCGGCTGTTACGGCGCTTATGCCAAAGTGCAGTCGCATCTTCAATGGTCAGTTTATACAGGGTGAGTGCGCCATCACTTTGACCTTGACTGGCCCCCGTCACGATGCCCGTGATTCGGGATAATCCACCCAAATCCGTCACTTGATCGACCGCCACCTGTCCGCCAATAAATTGTTTCAGCGGAATATGTGCGTTGGTCGACAAACAGATCAGCTCGGCTTTGAATCCCTGATTGATGCGATGTTGCCCTTCAATTCTTTGAATAAAGACTTGCGGGTTTAATATGGGATTGGAAAAATGAATGTGCAGGGCACGCTTTTGCAAGCCAAAGCCCATCGCCTCAATCACGGCATAAATGGTGTTTAACATAATAATTTATTGTTTTAGTAGTGTTATTTTAATTAGTGGCTGCATTCTAAAAAATGTTGCTTTTTTAGTCCAGTTGCTTTTTTGTTAATTTTATTCCAGGTCAGCCTGCAATTAAATGCATGAAATGGGTTAAAAAATGCAGTGCTGAATCAGAGACTTTTATTCTGCTCTGGGGAACTTGCTGTTACACTCGAAAGCATAAAAATATTCAAGAGTTCGGGTCATGATTGACATTCATTCCAAACTACCGGCACAGGGTGTCACTATTTTCAGTGTGATGACTGCGATGGCGCATCGCCTGAATGCCTTAAATCTCTCCCAGGGTTTTCCCGACTTTGCAGCACCTCCTGAGCTTTTGAAAGCCCTAAGCCACGCCACTTTAGAAGGTTTTAATCAATATGCCCCGGGTGATGGGCTGCTTTCCCTGCGCGAACAATTGGCGCATCAATTTTTAAAACGCGATCAATTGGTGATTGACCCGCTGACTGAAATTACCATTACCCCCGGCGCCACCTTGGGGATTTTTGTGGCCATTCAAGCCCTGATTCATCCCGGTGATGAGGTCATTATTTTCGATCCCAGCTATGACAGTTATGCACCCAGCGTACAATTGATGGGAGGAAAAACTGTTCATCTTGCCCTGACGGCACCGGATTTTTCCGTGGACTGGAACCGGGTGAAAGATGCCATCAATGATCATACCCGCATGATCATTGTGAATACCCCGCACAATCCCACCGGCGCCATCTGGTCACGTCAGGACTGGTTAAATTTAATTGAACTGATTCGCGATAAAAACATTGTCGTGCTGTCCGATGAAGTTTATGAACATCTGATCTATGATGAACAGAAGCACTATTCAGCGCTGGCTTTTCCTGAATTGCGCGATCGTAGTATTGTGGTGGGTTCATTCGGCAAAACCTTCCATGTTACCGGCTGGAAAACCGGTTATTGTGTGGCTTCCCCCGAACTGATGAAAATCTTTCGCCAGATTTACCAGTTTGTCAGTTTCTGCGGCGTGACCCCCATCCAGATGGCGCTGGCGACCTTTATGCAGCAGCATCCTGAGCATATTGCAGGACTGGCAGAGTTCTATCAGGATAAACGTGACCTGTTTAATTCGGGTCTGAGTAACTCTCGCTTTTATTTTAGCCCTTCGCAGGGCACCTATTTTCAGAACCTGAATTACAGTGCTATCCGCCCAGATCTGGATGATGTCGCGATGTGTAAATTTCTGGCTGAACATCATGGTATTGTTGCCATTCCGGTATCGGTTTTTTATCAGCAGCCACCGGAAAATTTACGCCTTATCCGCTTTTGTTTTGCCAAAAAAGATGAAACCCTAGAACAAGCTGCTGCCATTTTATCGGCTGTCTGAGTTCATGATTGCTCCATCAAATTCAGCCTTGGTTACGGAAAAACTAAGGCCTGTTTAAGCGAACTCAGGTAGGCTTAATCCTTAAATCCAAAAGATAAAAATATATACTTACAGGACGTTTCATGCCCCAACATCAACCCTTGGTCAATCAACAAAAACTCTGGAAAACATTTTTTATTTTCCTGTTGCCGCTGATTGTCACCAATATTTTGCAAAACCTGTCTGGAACTATTAATACTGTTTTTGTCGGGCAAATGATGGGCGTGAATGCGATTGCCGCTGTTGCCGTATTCTTTCCGATTCTGTTCTGTCTGATGGCTTTTGTGATTGGTTTATCAGCAGGGGCAACCGTGCTGGTGGGACAAGCCTGGGGCGCGCAAAATATCGAAAAGGTGCGTTGTGTGGTCGGTTCGACCCTATTTATGACGCTGATTGGCGGCAGCATCATTGCCCTGTTTGGCGTGCTATTTTCCAGACATATTTTGTTGGCCTTGGGTACAGATCCAGAGGTGATGCACCTGTCCTTGCCTTATGTGCAGTGGATGCTGGCAGGTAGCCCGCTACTGTTTATCTATATTATTTATACCTCGATTTTACGCGGTGTCGGTGACAGTACCACGCCACTGATTGCTTCCGGCATGACCATTATCATTGGCTTGTTCGTGACTCCGGTGCTGATTGCCGGTTATTTCGGTTTTCCTAAAATGGGCATTGTCGCTCCTGCAATTGCGACCGCGATTGGTTATCTTGCCGTGCTGATCTTTTTGGCTGTGTATTTAAATAAAAAGGATCATCCGCTCAAACCTGACCGCCATCTGTTAACACATATTCGCCATCAACCTGAACTGAGTCAAATTATTCTGCGCTTAGGCATTCCTACCGGCATTCAGATGATTACCACTTCAGTTGCGGGGTTAGTTATTGTAGGTCTGGTCAATCGCTATGGTTCACACGCCACTGCAGCCTATGGTGCTGTTAATCAGGTATTGAATTACATTCAATTTCCAGCACTTTCCATTTCCATTGCCGCCTCCATTTTTGCCGCGCAGGCAATTGGCGCCGGCAAATCTGATCTACTGGCCAAAGTCACCCGCACGGCTCTGGGCATGAATATCCTGATTACCGGTATGCTGATTACATTAGGCTATTTGTTTTCAAAATATCTGATGGCACTGTTTATTACCGATGCTGATGTGGTAGTACTGGGTCAGCAATTGCTGTTTATTGTGCTGTGGTCCATCCTGTTTTTTGGTGCCAGTGCAATTTTTGCCTCCATCATGCGGGCCAGTGGCACGGTAACAGCACCTATGCTGATTAATATTGTCGCAATTATTGGCATTGAAGTGCCTTGTGCCTATCTGTTCAGTCAATGGTGGGGTTTAAAAGGTATTTGGTATGGTTATGCCTTAGCCTTTGTCTGTCTGTGTATTCTACAAGGTCTGTATTATCAATTGGTCTGGAAGAAAAAAACTGTAAAAGCCTTAATTTAAAAAATAGCCGGGCGTTTCAAAAGTGCATGCTAATCGAGATAAATAGCCTGCAATTGGCTTATCCCATATTCCTTATAAAGATTTAATTTTATCGTATTTTTCAAGTTTTTGATTCCTTGTTATAAATCGGTTGAAAATAAATGATGATAACAAGGCAGGATCATGGCTAAACGACAAATTAAACTGGGTGCTTTTATTCCAACCACGTCGCAACATGCAGCAGGCTGGCGTCACCCACAGTCTCGTCCACACGATCATCTAAGCATTGATTACGCCATTGAACTGGCAAAAACAGCTGAAAAAGGCTTATTCGATGCCTACTTTCTGGCTGACGGTCTCGCTGTAAACTGGAGTCACGGCGCATCCAAACACAAAAGCAGTATTGGCTACAGCGACAAAGTCGTTGGTTTCGAGCCGGTGACCTTATTTGCAGCCATTGCTGCCGTGACTAAAAATATTGGTTTTATCGCCACTGCATCCACCACCTATGAAGAACCGTATTTACTGGCTCGTAAATATGCATCCTTAGACCATATCAGCAAAGGTCGTGCAGCATGGAATGTGGTGACCACCATTTCTACCGATACCGCGCGTAACTTTGGCTTTAGTGCCCATCCGGATGCCAAAGTCCGTTATGAACGCGCCGACGAATTTATTAAAGTGACGCAAAAACTGTGGGATTCCTGGGAAGATGATGCGTTTCTTTATGATAAACACAGCGGTCAATTCTTTGATGCCAGCAAACAACATGAACCCTTGCATAGCGGTAAATATTTTAATGTACAAGGTGCATTGAATGTCCCTCGCCCACCACAAGGTTATCCGGTCATTGTACAAGCCGGACAATCGGAAGATGGCCGTGAACTGGCTGCAAAATACGCCGAAGTGATTTTCACTGCCCAGCAAAGCCTGAGCGATGCTCAAGTCTTCTACCGAGACGTAAAAAGCCGTTTAGCCAAATATGGCCGCCATGCCGATGACCTGAAAATCATGCCGGGCGTTTCAGTTTTTGTCGCAAAAACCGAACAGGAAGCACAGGAAAAATATCAGTTATTGAACAGTTTAATTCATCCGGATGTTGGCTTGGGTTTATTGTCCGGTCTGGCAGGCAATATCGATTTATCCCAATTTGATCTGGATGCACCTTTTCCAAAACTGGACGAGACCGAAATCAATTTTACCAGCCGTCAGCAAATGATGATTGATATTGCACATAAGCATCATTTCACCATTCGTCAGCTGTATGAATATATTGCCTCTGCGCGAGGTCACTGGACCCTGATCGGAACGCCGGAACAGGTGGTGGATCAATTGCAACAATGGTTTGAAAATGAAGCTGCCGATGGTTTCAATGTCTTGCCACCGTCGACTCCGGCAGGCTTGAACGATTTTGTTGAGTTTATTGTGCCGGAACTGCAACGTCGTGACCTGTTCCGTAGCGAATATGAAGGCACCACCTTACGCGAAAATTTGGGTCTAAAACGTCCCGAAAACCAGTATGCTGTCAAAAGCAAAGTCGCTCAAGCTTCTTAAGCTATCTACCTACCTCCTTTGCAAAAAGGAGGTTTTTTTAGATAAATTTTTTGCGATTGATTAATCAAGAAAAGAGCTGCTTGTGAAACGCCTCAACTGCTAGCCATTCCTCATGGATAGCAGGCTTTTAATTTACAGATTTGTATTACCAGGCAAACTGATAATCGGCAAACTGTTTTGGTTTGGAATTAATGAGCTGGTCTTTGAATGGATCGCTAAAATCCAGCAGGATATTATTTTTAATATTGGTCAAACGTACATCTTCACGCTTGCGCGGATGAGCGACTGGCACCGTGACAATCCGTTTGATCCGTCCCGGATGTGGCTGCATCACCACCACACGATCACCTAGAAATACCGCTTCTTCCACATCATGGGTGACAATAATCATGGTGATTTTTTCAGCCTGCCATATACGCTGTAATTCATCTTGCAGGTTCTGACGGGTCAAGGCATCCAGAGCGCCAAAAGGTTCATCTAGCAATAAAATTTGTGGACGATTAACCAGACTGCGGGCAATGGCCACACGCTGGTTCATGCCTCCGGACAGCTGCGATGGATAGGCATCTTTAAACTTGGTCAGCTTGACCAGTTCCAGATGCTCATCAATCAAAATATCTTCTTCGGCACGGCTCAGTTCGCTTTGATGCAAGGCCACACGAATATTTTCTTTGACACTGAGCCATGGAAATAAACGGTGATCCTGAAAGACGATGCCGCGGTTCAGACTGGTTCCCGAAACCGGTTCACCATCAACCAGAATTCGCCCCTGATACTGGTTTTCCAGCCCGACCAGCAAGCGTAACAGTGTCGATTTACCACAGCCGCTGCTACCGACAATACTAATAAACTCTCCCGGTTGAATGTCGAGGCTAATATCTTCTAAAACCTTAAGATCCTGATTATTCTGACTTGGATAACTCTTGTTTAATTGCTGAATAGATACAGCACCTGAATGATCGGTCATGGTCGAATTCCCTTGTTTAAGCAAGCTGCTGATTAAAGTTTGGCCAATGAAACTTCGGTCGACTTAATCAGTACCACCACTTCAGAACCGACTTTTAAATCCAGATCTTTGACAGATCGTGTACTAATAATAGAGGTAAAAATACCGGCTTTGGTTTCTACATTAACCTCAGAAACAACGCTACCTTCTACGACTTCTTGAATAACGCCTTTAAATTGGTTACGGACATTAACGGATGTGATTGTCATTATAATTACTCTGTTGTTTATAATATCTTCAATATAAAGTACTTTAAGCAGATTATTTATCTTGATTTAATATTTAGTTATCGCTGCTGTATTTATCTTTTATTCAGATAAATATTTTCTTTTATACCTTATAGACCAGACTGATCATCAAATACCGATTTATTATTTATCTTTTAAATTTAATTCTTTCATGATGACTAGCATTTTAATATATAGCAATAAAAATCATGACAATACTGAAGCATCTCTATATGAGTCCGACACGGCATGCTGAAAAAGCCGCCGCCACGTTATAACGACACCTTCTCCAAGGTTTTGCTGGAGCGTATTTAGCAGATTGCAGCTAGTGAAGCCAACACTTTGATAATTGGAGAAACCCGTACAGAAAAAGAACATGTTGTCCGTCAAATTCATACCTTGAGCCACTGTGCCAAAGCGCCTTTTTTTCCGGTACGATTGATACCCGGATTGGCTGGCTTGAAGTGGCGCATAACGGCACGCTATTTTTATTCGAACCTGCAAAATAATACGCCTTATCTTGGCCAGCGTAGCCCCGCAATCGAGCCGAAAAATGGCTTCTCTTTCAACTCAAGTATTCACAATATTCAGGATGCCGAGCAGCTTTTACAATTGAATTTTCACCGGCTATTTCAGGCTGCACAGCAGCTCCCTGAACTAAATATCAATGAACTGATTGAAGCACATTTCATTCGTAGCGCCTATGAATACTGCCAGTATAATCAAGTTCATACCGCACGCCTCTTAGGCGTAACCCGCAATGTCATCCGTACTTGCTTATTAAAATATGGCCTGCTTTAATCGCTTTTAAATTATTTTTATTAAAATAGTAGATTGATCCATTAAAAATAATGATATTTAATTTTAATATATACCTATTATTTTAAACAATTAAACCAGATTAAATATATAAACCATAAAAAATTCAATTTAAGTTTATTTTTTATATGCAAATAAGATAACAATATTATTTCTTCTTTCACTTTAAAATGATCATTAAAAGCAAAAAAATTCCGCCCCGTACCAAAACATAAGTATTCATTGGCTGAATGAATGGGAAATCATGAAATACTTGGATAAAGCACCACATAATCGATGCCCAACTCTTCCAAACCGCCATTTAAACCCTGAGCATTCGTTTCAAAAGGCAATCATCAGAGCATAAAAAACCCGCTTGATGCGGGTTTTTTAAAATTAATACGACTAAGAAGTCTGATTGCTTTTATTGCTCAATTTGGTCGCAAACGCCGTCACTTTTTGATAGCCGGTCGGCAAAATACGCTGAATGAGATCCAGCGTTTTTGCATCGTTACCAATCAATAGACGACGCTTGTCTTTTTGCACCGCTTCTAAAATTTGGCGCGCCGCTTCTTCAGGTGGGCAGCGTAATAATTTGTTGAATGACTTGGCCGATTTTTCCGGATGCATGCCTAAAGTCCGGATACTGTCATTCATTTTGGCTGCATTGGCAATATTGGTACGGATACCACCCGGATGAACACATAATGCACTCACACCGCAATCTTCCAGATCCAGCTCCTGACGCAAGGATTCGGTAAAACCGCGCACTGCAAACTTGGTCGCATTATAAGCCGACTGAGTCGGTTGAGCGGTTAAACCGAACAGACTGGAAATATTGATGATATGACCTTCACCCGACTGCTTGATTAAAGGCAAAAATTCTTTGGTGCCATAGACCACACCCCAGAAGTTGATATTCACAATCCATTCCAGTTCTTCGTAAGAAGCGCCTTCTACTGTTGAACCTAGTGCAACGCCGGCATTATTAAAAATCATATTCACTGAACCATGATTTTGTACCGTTTCAGCAGCCCAGGCACGAACTTCTTCTACATGAGCCACATTCACTTTTTTCGTAGTTACCCGTACATTGCTGTCTTTGACCAGCTCAACGGTGTTTGCCAAACCTTGTTCATTCACATCACTCAAAGACAAATGACAACCTTGTTTAGCCAAAAGTACGGCCAATTGTTGTCCAATACCCGAACCCGCGCCGGTAATTGCTGCGACTTTATTTTTAAAATTTTTCATGACCAATCCTTATTCAGTTTGCTAGCTCACCCATCTCATCCTATGCATTGTTTTTCTGTGATGCTGATGAGTCGTTGACTCCTTCAATATAATTTTGACAATAATCATTGTCAATATAATATCCGATGAATCCTGTCTGGAAAAAACCGTTCAGCTTTGTTCTGGCATAGGTCTGAGCTTAAATTGTTGTTAATATAGGACAAAACCGATCATTCAATTGGCACACGACATTTATGACTGCACAGCGCGAAACTATTGAAGAAAAACAAAAAAAATCGTCTAAAACCAAAGAACGTCAATTTAAAGGCTTGTCTTTAACTGAACGTAAACAGGCACGCCGTGAAAAACTGATTGAAGCCGGTATTGAAGCCTATGGTACACATGGTTTTTTTGCGGTCACAGTCAAAGACATTTGTAATGAAGCCAAACTAACCGAGCGCTATTTTTATGAATCCTTTAAGAAAAGCGAAGATCTGTTTCAAACCATCTTTTTAAAGCTGATTGACCAGTTACAACACAACGTCATGCAAGCCATCATGCAGGCTTCCACCGACCCAAAAAAAATGATTGAAGACGGCTTAACAGCGCTGCTCACCACCCTCAAAGAAAATCCGCATATGGCGCGGATTATCTATATTGATGCCATGCTGGTGCAAGAACTGCATAATCAAGCTACTATTCATGAAACCATGACGCGTTTTGATCGGATGATTCAGGCTTTTGTCATGCTGATGATGCCTCATCTCGACCGCTCGGAACATGAAATTTCTTTAGTCGCCACCGGGTTAAATGGTTACGTGACCCAAATTGCCATTCGCTGGGTCGTCAACGATTTCAACCAGTCCATGGAAGATGTTTTATCTTCTTGCAGTATCGTATTTTTGTCTCTGCTGAATACTTTTTCAGAAAAAGAAAAAAAAATTAAAAAAGAAGACTCATCGTTATGAATAGGCTGAAATATTTACAAGACATTGAATTAAATATATTTATATGACTGATTTTTTTAAATTCTTAAATGAATGTCATAAAAATTGTCACAATTGTTTGCGAAAATCGGCAGATAGCCCTTTTCTGCAATGATACTGTCATAATAAATCTTTGTAATAAGCCTGTCATAAATACAAAACGGCCCACCGTTACCATCAAATAGGATATTGCGTTGTGAAAGATGACTATATATTAATCGTCGATGACGAACTTCCCATTCGAGAGATGATTCATACTTCTTTAGATATGGCAGGCTTTCAGTGCTTACAGGCTGAAGATGCAAAACAAGCCCACCAAATGATTGTGGATCAACGTCCTGCGCTTATTTTATTGGATTGGATGTTACCCGGTGGCGTTAGCGGAGTGGATCTGTGCCGCCGCCTGAAACGCGATGAAACCCTGTCTGAAATCCCAGTGATTATGCTGACGGCTCGCGGTGAAGAAGATCATAAAGTTCAAGGCCTGGATGCCGGTGCCGATGACTACATGACCAAACCTTTTTCTACCCGCGAACTGGTTTCACGTATTAAAGCTGTGTTACGCCGTGCCAATGCCTTAAGTGGCGAAAAAACCATTGATGCCAATGGTCTGGTGCTGGATCCAGTGAGCCAACGGGTAAGTCATGGTCAAAATATTTTAGATATGGGACCGACTGAATACCGTTTACTGGCCTTTTTCATGACTCATCCGGAACGTGCCTATACGCGCGCTCAATTGCTGGATCAGGTCTGGGGTGGTAACGTATACATTGAAGACCGTACCATTGATGTCCATATCCGTCGTTTGCGTAAAGTGCTGGAACCTTTTGGGGCAGACCGTTATGTACAGACAGTCCGTGGCACAGGTTATCGTTTCTCAACCCGCGCAGATGTCGCATTAGGCTAGTCGTTTTCTAGGTAAATCTTGTTTTATGTATGAACCCTACCCCGTCCCTGAACTTGCACGAGAACATAAACGATTCCGCTACAGCAGTTTATGGACTTTTGCCAAACAAGATTTACGTCTGCTGGCCTTTTTACTGCTGATTGCAGCGTTAATTGGCTTGGGGGTTGGGTATTTCTGGATTTTTATTTTAATTGCCTTTAGCGTGTTCTTTGCCTTGCAACTGCGTTCACTGTATCTGGTCAATGAATGGATTTCCAACCGTCCTTACGATGTCCCGCCCAATCTGGATGGCATCTGGGGCGCATTACTGTTTAATGTCTATCGTGCCCAGCGTCAGGAACGGATTGTTCAGGCAGAAATGGTCGGCCTGATTGATCGGGCGCAATCTTCACTGGTGGCGCTGGCGGAAGCGGTGGTGCTGATTGATGAACTGCATCAGATTGAATGGTGGAATCCGGCCGCTGAAAAACTACTGGGCATTCAACCTCTAGACCGAGGCCGCAATATTTTAACCATTTTGCGTCAGCCCAGTTTTATTGAATATTTCAACAATATTGATCAGGCTCCCGATGGCCTGAAAATGAAATCTTCCGCCTTTGAAGACCATTATGTCCAAGTCAAAATGACCCGCTTTGGCGGTGAAAGCCGCCTGTTGGTGGCCTATGACGTAACCCGGATGCATAATCTGGAACAGATGCGCAAAGACTTCGTCGACAATATTTCCCACGAATTGCGCACCCCGCTTACCGTCCTCAGTGGCTATATTGAAACTTTTACCGATCAGGAAGAGTTAAATCCACGTTGGAAACGTGCTTTCGATCAAATGCAGGCACAAACCAAACGCATGAATGCGCTGGTGAATGATCTATTGCTGTTGTCGCGTCTGGAAAATGACAAAAAAATTGCTAAAAATCAGATCATTGAAATGCCAAGTTTAATGAATCAGCTGTTTGATGATGCTCAGGCTTATAACGTGGACTACCACCATACCCTGAATCTGGATATTGACAGCCATTGTGACCTGATCGGCTCGGACATGGAGCTGGCCAGTGCCTTTAGCAACCTGATTACCAATGCCATCAAATACACCCCTAAAGGTGGCACCATTACCATGGGCTGGCATGATGATGGCGAACACGGCATCTTTACCGTGCAGGATACCGGCATCGGCATTGACCCTAAACATCTGCCGCGCCTAACTGAACGGTTCTATCGTGTTGATAGCGCGCGTAGCCGGCAAACTGGCGGCACCGGTCTGGGTCTGGCCATTGTCAAACATGTGTTGATGCAACACGGCGCACATCTGGAAATTGAATCCAAAGAAAATCAAGGCTCGACCTTTAAAGTGATTTTCCCCAAAGAACGTCTTTACAAGCTAAGCTAGTCATATGCGCTATCTCATCCTTGTTGTGTAAACCCAACAGCATAAAATTAAGCCAGATTTTGTTCTTTAAATTTGGCACGCTGAAAAGCCGGTCGCTCGGAAAGACGTTTGATATAAGCACTAATGTGAGGATATGAACCCGATGTTCTGGACTGTAGCGCATCTAAAGGAAACCACATCTGAATATCGGCAAAAGAAAATTCTCCCGCAACATAGTCATGCTTGGATAAGTAATCTTCCAGATAGCTAATATGATCTTTTAAACGCGGGTGAATAAACCCGGACTTTACTCCTGCAGTAATCTTTTGCGCGACCGGTTTAATCAGCCAGGGCACATGTTTAGGTACATTGCTCATTACCAGTTGCATCACCAATAAAGGCATCAGCGAACCTTCGGCATAGTGCATCCAGTAGCGATACTGATGCTGATCCTTTTTATTCTGTGGTTTAAATTTCTGTTTTTCATCATAGGTTTCTTGCAGATATTGCAAAATAACAGCGGATTCGGCAATGGTTTGATGATCATCCGTCAACACAGGCGCTTTCGCCAGAGGATGCACCAGTTTTAATTCAGGTGGCGCGGCAAAAGTCGGTAAGCGTTTATAAAACTTCACCTGATAATCCAGAGCCAGTTCTTCTAAGGCCCATAAAATCCGGAAAGAGCGAGATTGATCTAAGTGGTGCAGTGTAATCATTATTTTTCACCTTGATTTTTTATACGCTGACTATAAACCCAAAACCTAAAAAAATGACATCCTGTATGCTACAAAATGTCATTTCGAGTTCTTGATCAGCTTAAAGCAGAACCGTATTAATTTCTAAACTGCGTAACAAGGTCTTGGTCACAGGCGTTTTACTGCTAATGTCCAACATCTTGTCTTTTAATTCATCCGATAATGGCTGGGCAAAAGACAAACGCCGTTCAATCCATTCTTTGCCTTCTTTATTGGCATTAAAATCTGCCTCTACCGAAAACTCGCCCAGTTCTATTCCTTTATGACTGGCATACATGCGCAGCGTAATCATGGTACAGGAAATCAATGCTGAACAAAGCAAGTCATAAGGCGCAGGCCCGCGGTCCTGCCCACCAAAGGAAGCCGGTTTGTCGGTAATCAATTGATGGGTTCCGGTTTTGATCTCCCCCGCCCAAGGTTCGGCCAAGCTACGTACTTCTGCAGTTGCAATGATTGCCATAAGTCAAAATCCTGAATTTTATAAGTTTATTTTATGGTTATTTAGAGGGACGCATTTTATCTGGAAATGCCGGCGCTTCTAAGCGTGGCCCCGGATAATCTGGAATGGTGCCAAAGCGTTCATCCTGACTGATCCAGTGATCCCGCGCTTTACACAGTTCTTCCTGCGTCCGGCCGACAAAATTCCACCACAGCAGAATAGGTGACTCAAAGGGTTCTCCACCCAGCAATAAAACGCGGCTGCCCTTATGTAAACGGATTTCAATTTCCTCTACACCCGGCTCCAAAACCACCATATTGTCTTCATTCAGTTCATGCGCATTGACCTCCGCTGAACCTTCCAAAGCCATCAAACCATATTCAAATTTTGGATTCAGTTTAATTCGGGTGGTGGTGGATTCCTTGGCGGTGAGATCAACGCCCAGCAATTCACTATGTACTTCTACCGGAGATTGGGTTTGTAAAAATTCACCCACTAAAACCGTAAATTCAACCTGATCTTTTTCCACCACCGGCAATTCTGGATAATGATCAAAACGTGGCGCCATATTAATTTTGTCATCTGGCAAGGCAATCCAAAGCTGAGCCGCATGCATATGGGTTTCCGTTTCCGGTGCGACTTCGGTATGGGAAATACCATAACCTGCTGTCATCAAATTGACCTGCTTGGGACGAATCAGCTGTTTGGTGCCCAAACTGTCGGTATGCATCATGGTGCCTTCAATCATCCAGGTGAAGGTCTGCAAACCGATATGTGGATGAGGTCCAACATCCAGACCATCGCCTTGAGGGAAAGTGACCGGACCCGCATGATCTAAAAAGCACCATGCCCCAATCAGGCGTTTGTGCCGGCTGGGTAAGGCACGTTTAATCACAGTACCCTGCCCAATTTCCGCGCTACGCAAAGGAAATTCCTGAATAAACTGGTTCACGTATTTTTCACAATCGTCCGAATCGGACAGCTCGGTATAGTTGCTATTGGTCATATTGCAATCCTGAATCTCACGAATGAAGCTGCTTTTTATCTTCTGATCTATCCTGATGAATCATATAGGCTCTTGGCTGTTCAGCCTATAGCTAAGTTAATACGCTGAATACCATGTATAGGACAATATCATTTTTGAAATTTTTCTTAATCAAAATCTGTTAGGAGCCGTTAATCCATTTAATATTATTACCCTATTCATATGAATTTTATAGATAAAATAAAATTTGTCACAATTATCCCAGCCAATCCCTGCGTATTTTATATACAAGGTTTTATCCTCAGCATAATATCTCTCCCTTACCAATCCCATAAAAAAAGAGGGGGAATCACATGCCAAAGGAGGAGCCTATTCGTTCGCATAATGATGCAGGGACTCATCAGCTTTGGGAGAATGGACACCCTTATTCGACAGCTGCCATTTTGCCCAAACAGCTGTGCAATATTGAAAATAAAAAAGCCATAAAATACCAATTACAAAACCCGACTACCCTTATTCCAGAGCAATTTCAACAATACTATTTGGACTATCAGAATAAACACCAACGACACTTTTTAAAATGCGTTAATTTGATTGGTCAACTGACCTTTTTATGCTATTTCTTCGTAGATTGGGTGTTATTGCCAGAAGTAGGCATGCTATCCGGGATTATGCGCCTCAGTCTGGTGTTGATAACGGTATTGATCAACTGGCTGGCTTTTCGTTACTGCAAGAATATTAAAGTTTTAGATAGCTTGCTGCCGGTGTACGTGGCTATCGGAGCAGCCGTATGGCTTCAACTTTTGCTTCTATCACACAGCCCGGTTGTGCATACCTACATTTATGCGGCAGTCATTTTTATTCTGTTGGGCAGTTTATGCATACAGGTTTCCTTTAGAAATTCAATTTTTACTTCAGCCTTGATTAGTACGGTCATTTTTCAGGGCGTCATCCAGTTAGTCAGCTTAGAGGAAGTAGCTTTATTCTTTATCATTTATACCCCGGTGCTGCTACTGAGCATGTATATCAGCTGGAATAACACTTTAAACTCTAAACGCAATTTTTTACGTGCATTATTAAATGATTGGAGTTATTACGCCCTAACTGAACTGGCGCATACCGATGAATTAACCCAGCTGAATAATCGCAGACAGTTTATGCAGGTTGCCGAACAGGCGATTCACAAATGGCCTCGCTATAATTTGGCCTGTTTATTGATGTTTGATATCGACTTTTTTAAGAATATTAATGATACCTATGGGCATGATGTCGGTGATGAAGTACTGCGTGTGCTGGCTGACATTGCGCGTCGGGAAATGCGTTATAGCGATGTACTAGCGCGTTTTGGCGGAGAAGAATTCATTGCCTTACTTCCTAACACCACACTGGAAGATGCCATTGCCATTGCCAATCGCTTATGTCGAAAAATTGAAGGCCATCAAATCTGCATTAAAGATAAATTCTTCTTCAATTTCAGTGTTTCGATTGGCGTATCTCAGCTGCAACCGCATCAAAATGACTTGAACCTGCTGATTAAAAATGCCGATATTGCGCTGTATCAAGCCAAGAAAAATGGCCGCAATCAAGTGGCGATTTATACTTGTAAGGATTAAGAATTGTCTTCATCAAATCGGTTTTGCTTATTTTTATAAAAAAAGTTTCATTCGGTTTAATAGCCTATTGCATATTCTTGTCCAATTGGACACTTAATAGTATATCGTACTGGACATAGATTCTTCTTTTAATTGGACACTCTGATTTTCAGACACTCTTTGTATCTAAAACGAAATTTAAATGAAAAAAGTAAAATGATTACTATGAAAAAAACAGTTATTGCACTGATTTACTTAAGTATATTTTTGACAGGCTGTTCCTCGCTTCTTAATCCAAGTATTCAGAATGCACTAAAAGAAGTAAGAACATCGAACTTCCTAAAAAATGAAGATAAAACAAAAACCATCGGTGGGATTGATGCAAACAGCAATGGTGTGCGAGATGATATTGAGGGATATATAAATCTCAAATATGGAAATAACCCCAAATTTGTTAGCGTATATATGCAGTATGCAAAAGAATTACGAAGAAAGCTGACTTTGGCTAGTGATGATCGTGAAGTCTATCGTAGAGCATCACACAAAGTCAGTAGGCAAATGGTTTGTGCTTCGAAAATTGACTATGAAGTTGAGCCTGAAAAAATGTATCGAGACACAATGATCATCTACGCCCTGTCGGTGAATACTAAGCAGCGTAAGGCTGAAAGTAATCGTATTAGCTCATTGGTGAGTGGCATGGTCTTCACATTGCCAACTGAGGAACATTGCAAAAATTAACGAATACGTTTATTAAAATGTCCAAATTAAAGAAGAATGGGTGTCCAAATACTTATTGATTTTGCAGCCTATTCGTACCCTAAAATAAATTGAGTTCTTTTTAGTCGATAGCTTCATTTATAAACAGCACAATAATTCGATATAGACAAATTCATTTTCTTCTATTAAGTATTTAATTTGCAAAAATATAAAAAAGGACGCTTTCGCGTCCTTTTCAATCGAGGGATTTAGCTTTGATTCAACTGTCGCACGCATCTTGCACAAAATTCAAAGCAGCACTTTGAATTTTGCTCATGGCGTAATTTAGACGGACAGGAGTACTGTCCGAAACCCCTCACTGCCGTAGGCACAGCCTTTGGCGTAAAATCGGCTAAAAGCTATCGCTTTTAGAAATCCCCTCTGCCGCGCGCAGCGCTTGGCGTAAAACTGGCACGAAGCAGTGCTTCGTGAAAGCCCAGTTTTACTCCCATTCAATTGTTGCTGGTGGCTTAGATGACACGTCATAAACCACACGTGAAACATCTTTAATTTCGTTCATGATACGAGTCGAAATTTTATCAACCAACTCATATGGAAGATGAGCAAAACGTGCTGTCATAAAGTCAACAGTTTCAACCGCACGAAGTGCAATCACCCATGCATAACGACGGCCATCACCTACGACACCCACAGATTTAACTGGCTGGAATACCGCGAAGGCTTGAGCAGTTTTATCATACCAGCCACTAGCACGAAGTTCCTGCATGAAAATATCATCTGCTAAACGTAGGATGTCTGCATATTCTTTTTTCACTTCACCCAAAATACGCACGCCCAAACCTGGACCTGGGAATGGGTGACGGTAAAGCATTTCGTAAGGAAGACCTAAAGTGGTACCTAAACGGCGTACTTCATCTTTGAACAAGTCACGAATTGGCTCAACCAGTTCAAAGGCTAAATCTTCCGGTAAACCGCCCACGTTGTGGTGAGATTTAATCACGTGTGCTTTACCATTTTTGGTTGCAGCAGATTCAATCACGTCTGGATAAATCGTACCTTGAGCAAGGAAGTTTACGCCATCAAGCTTACGTGCTTCTTCAGCAAATACTTCAATGAACTCACGACCAATGATTTTACGTTTTTTCTCAGGATCAACTTCACCTGCAAGCGCAGACAAGAAACGGTTTTCAGCATCGGCACGAATTACGCGAATACCCATGTTTTTGGCAAACATGTCCATCACTTGCTCGCCTTCGTTCAAACGAAGCAAGCCGTTATCTACAAATACACAAGTCAACTGATCGCCAATCGCACGGTGTAAAAGTGCAGCAACTACAGATGAATCTACACCACCTGAAAGACCAAGTAGAACTTTTTGATCACCAATTTGCTCACGTAACTGTTCTACGCGCAGGTCGATGATGTTTTCAGAATTCCAAAGATTACGGCAACCACAGATGCTGTGTACGAAGTTAGATAATAACTCGGCACCTTTTGCAGTATGCGTCACTTCAGGGTGGAACTGTACACCGTAGAAACGACGTTTTTCATCACTTACCGCTGCAAATGGACAGCTTGGTGTACTGGCAGTCACCTGGAAACCTTCCGGAATCGCACTGACTTTATCGCCATGGCTCATCCAAACATTGAGTTTGTTTTCGCCATCGTTTAAATCCCCAAGAAGCTGGTCACGTACTAAAACATCTACCGCTGCATAACCAAATTCATGCACTGTACCTGGCTCTACTTTACCGCCAAGCTGTTCAGACATGGTTTGCAAGCCGTAGCAAATACCCAATACAGGTACGCCCAAGTTGAATACAACTTCAGGCGCGCGTGGACTACCTTCTTCATGAACACTTTCAGGACCACCGGACAAGATGATACCGTTTGGATTAAATGCGCGAATGTCTTCTTCAGACATGTCATAGGCATACATTTCAGAATATACGCCAGCTTCACGTACACGACGTGCAATCAGCTGACTGTATTGAGAACCGAAGTCCAAGATCAGGATACGGTCTTCAGTGATTTGAGTATTGGTAGTCATGACAAACAACTATGCAAGGCAAACGAAATAAGCGCTGCATTCTATCATTTTTCCATACATTAAGCACACTATTCGCACAAGGGTTTCATTTAGTTGATTGCATTATATTTCGAACAGCAAAAAGCACCTGTTCAGGCGCTTTGCTTATTTTGCAATTTGAGCTTATTGGATCCCCTTCTGCCTATCGTGAGGGGCATATTCACTTTCCCCATTTTTTCAATTGAATCAATAATCTTTTACCGTGTGGTTTTAAAGCACACTGTTTAAATTAGTGCTGGTTGTACCACATCCATTTATCCTTTGAACTGGTCATTTTTTCTATTTTCATCACATCAATACTACTGGCTTTATTAGCATGTGCATCGACTTCGCCCATGACGTTCACCTGATCACCAACTTTTAAAGCTAAGGGTCTCCACAAATCTTCATCTACATCAATATCAATAGAACCTGTACCATCTTTCAGTTCAAAATGATCGCCACGCAGGTGTTTGACAATTGTGCCGGATAGCATGACCATCGTTTGATCTGCCAGTTTTTTCACTTCTGCTACAGCCATCATTCTGTGACCATTTTCATTCATCATCCAATGATCACACCCTTTCATCATATGACCATTTCCATTCCTCATCTGCTGATCACATCCCATCATCATATGATTACTTTCACCAGCATAGCTTGAAATTGTGCAAAGCATTGAAACAGAAGTAAAAACCACCCATAACATTTTCTTCATGATTGACTCCACTACAGTAGTTTCATCAATCATTATTGAAGCAAAATTGGCCTATTTTGTACGCAGCTTTTATGTACTGTGCACAGGTTTTTTGTAATTACAAAATGGCGATCATCGTGAGTATTAGGGTACTCTTCTGGACACTTCCGCTAAGGGTTTCTCCAGCATATTATCTACACTGAATTTTCCTGCACCATGCAGCATCAGGAATAAAAGACCACCGGTCATCGCCATATTTTTCATTAAGTTAATACTATCTTCAGCACCGCCATGAAATAACACTGCGGTCACTACACTAAATATAGCCAAACCTAAAGCGGCAAGACGGGCTTGAAAGCCCAATAACAAAGCCAATCCCCCACCAAATTCAACCAGAATGGTTAGCGGAAGTAGCGCACCGGGCACTCCCTTGGACTCCATATAAGCGATGGTTGTTTTATAGGCTGTAATTTTTCCCCAGCCTGCCACAAGAAAAATATAGGCCATCAGCACACGTGCAACCAGACTGATGAAGGCATCGGTGTTTGGGCCTTGTACACTATCTTTTATAAAAGCATTCGGATTAAACATGAAAGTCACCTATGAATTTTTTGTTTTAATGACGTTCTCATCTTAAGCCTTTTTCAGTTAACAACAAAAACGAATTTGTCAGCCAAATTATGGCAAAAGAAGAAATCTTTAAAATACAATTTATTTGCTTTTTGGTACTGACTTTCATGTCCCAGACTGCTAGGATTTCAGCATATTTTTGCTGTCTGTAGCCCCATGGAACTGCTTGATTTTATCTTACATGTTGATGCCCATCTGCTCGAATTTATCTCTAATTATGGCGTGTGGATTTATGCCATTCTGTTCTTAATTATTTTTGTGGAAACCGGTCTGGTGGTCATGCCATTTTTACCCGGTGACAGCTTATTATTTGCTGCCGGGGCATTGGCAGCATCCACGGGGGCCATGGATCCGGTTATTTTAGTGGTTCTGCTCTTTTCAGCTGCAGTACTGGGGGACACCTTAAATTATCATATTGGTAAATTTATTGGGCCACGGGTCTTTGAAATTGAATCACGTTTTATTAATAAACAACATTTGACCTATACACAGAAATTTTTTGAAAAGCACGGCGGCAAGACCATTATTTTTGCCCGTTTTATTCCTTTTGCCCGTACCTTTGCGCCATTTGTCGCTGGTGCAGGCAGCATGAATTATAAATATTTCCTGAGTTTTAATGCGATTGGTGCCATTTGCTGGGTCGGTTCTTTTATTACTTTGGGCTATTTATTTGGCAACATGCCGATTGTGAAAGACAATTTTACTCATCTGATTTTTGGCATCATTATTATTAGTGTCTTGCCCGGCATTATCGGTTTTATTCGTCAGAAACTCAAAAAAGCGCCTTAAAAGAAGCGAATCATTACCGGTAACATACACATAATCAGCAACATGGCCGATCCTTTATATAAAAGATCGGCTTTTTTTTGCGTGGACTGCACCGCCAAAATGGCACGTCCAAAGGACATCCAGAAGACTGCTGTCGGCAACAGTACCAAACTGAAGGCAGCAAATACCAAAATAAAATTGGTCGGGTTATTCCAGGTTTCTGCAGGTAAAATGCCTGCCGCAAACAATAAAGCTTTGGGATTTTTTAAGATGGAAAAAAACAGTTGTCGCGGCCGGATTGAAGGATGACGCTGATGATGCTTTTCTAAATCCGAAGACTTCCATAAATGAAACGCCATCCAGATGACATAGGCAGCACTTAACAGATGTAGCAGATGAATAAAATTTGGCCAGATTGGACTACATAAATGAATAATGATGGCCCATAAATTGATGGCATAAAAATAGCCCAACAATTCTGCCGGAATCAGCAAACTGGTTTTAGCAATGCCTTGCTGATGTGCAGAGCTTGCCAGTAATGCATTGGTGGGACCCGGAATCATCAATACCGCAATCACTGCCAAGACAAAAAGCCAACTCTCAATCATAAATACCTGACATCACCATTTAACAGGGCCACACCTTATATGAAACTGATAAAAAGTGACAAGTGTTTCAATTTCCTAAATATAACCTCAGCAGTTTAAATGAACCAATAAAAAAACATAAATAATTGATATTAAAATAATTATAATTGAAATATTTTGCTAAGATTTTATCACTCCGTGATCAGTCCAAGACCAAGCGCAGAGCGATAGATTGATGAATTATTGAGCTTTATTGCGAATAATAATAGGACAGTTTTTAAATTTTGCTGCCTGAACCACCGCCTCCTGCTCACCTAATAAACGTGATAATTCAGTTTTTTTAGTATTGGAAGATTGTCCCATATTCACCGAAACGCTTGGACCAATGCCCCAACCACCATGACTGCCCCAACCGCCACCGACACCAAGACCCACACCGACACCGGTGCTTTTAGGGACTTGGACACCATTGTCGATATATTGCTGAATACGGTTATATTCACTTTGTAATTGCTGGCAGTTTAAAGCCTGATATTGCGTTGGAGATACATAGCTCGGTTTCACTGTGGTCGCACATGCGCCTAATAAAACCGTACTGCCCAATAACAGACCTAGATAAATCGTTTTCATCAGAAATCTCGATTCTTATTGATGTTCAATTTCATTGAACAACGATTGATAGGCTTGCGTCAATTTATGATCTGTCGCCAAATGAATCAAAGGTTGATTTTTAAGATGTGATTCTTTCATTAAAATAGAGGGCGGCAACATGCTGTCTAGCACAGGCAAGCTTTCATCTTTCAACTGTTGCACCACTTCACGTGGCAATTTGGCTTGTGCCTGAAACTGATTAACCACAATCCCTTCAATTTCCAGACGATCGTTATGATCATCCTGAGTCTCAATGACATTTTCAATCAGGGTTTGCAAGGCACGTTTGGAAAATACGTCGCAATCGAAAGGAATCAGCACCCGATCTGCCGCAATTAGCGCAGATAAGGTAAAGAAATTAAAGGCTGGTGGGGTATCAATATAGACACGGTCATATTGTCCACTCAATTGCTGTAAGGCATCGCGCAATTTATAAATCTTATGTTTAGATTCTAAGGCATGTGCCATTGCCCCCAAAGTTGGACTGGCAGGCAGCACATCCAGATTTTTAAATGGCGATTGATGCACATAGCTTTCCAGACCTTTTGAACGGTTCTTTAAAATCGAACCAATGGCATTGCCTAAAAGCCCCTTGCTTTGTCCAGCATTTAAGATTTCTTCAAAATAATTTTCAATGTTTGGCTCCAATGCCGGCTTGTCCACCGTATAAGTCGCATCATCCCCTAACAGGTATTGACTCGAATTGGCTTGCGGATCGAGATCGATCAATAAGGTTTTTAAACCCTGATGGGCACTGATCGCTGCCAAATTTACGGTAATACTGGATTTACCGACCCCACCTTTTTGATTAAAAACCACACGTGTCAGCATTGGAGCCCCCTATAGTTTATATTTATCTGTTGCTTGCAGTTTAACCTACAGGCATTGTTTCAAAAATAATTATGTCTAACAATTAACCGAAATTTGGCTTAATCAGCACCAGACCTATAATCGCCACCAATGCGACTACAGCAATCGTGAAACCGGCACGACGTTGTACCAATAAAATGCGGTCATCTTTTTTATACGCTTTAAGTAAAGATGAAAATAACACCAAAAACAAAATCACTTTGGCATAAAACCACGGTTGTACGGCAAAGTTTTTGATCACTAATGAGGTCAGACCGGTCAGAATGATGAGCGTCATGGCCAGATGCTGCCCTGCCACAAAAAGCTTGCGTGCCACCGGATTCGGCTGATTGCCCTGCACCCCGATAAACAAAGTAAACCCGCGTGCAATGACCACTGCAATGAGTAGGGTCACACTGATCATATGCACAATTTTCACCGTCAACTGCAAATCCATTATTTCAATTCCTTATTCAGATTTTGGCGCATGTGCACATTCAGGACTAGGCGTCTCTTGGCCTTGCCATTCTGAAGGAACAAAAGCATGAATAGCCAGTGCATGAATACGGCCAGGTGCAAGCAAATCACCCGCAGCGGCATAGATTTTTTGATGGCGTTGTACTAAACGTAAGCCTTCAAATGCTTCACTGACCACAATCACTTTAAAATGTGATTCTTTGCCAGGGAAATATCCCCCATGGCCCGCTGACTCATTTACCACCTCTAAATGTTGTGGTGATAAATCTTGAAGTCGCTGAATCAATTGTTGTTCTAAATTCATGAAGACTCTCCCAATCCAAATTAACAGTTTCTCTGACCTCAGTATAACGTGTTCCGATTCAATCTTTTGTGCATATGCTATAAATCCTTGATTGGATTCCACAGCATTTTTTCTTTTCAAAGATCAATCTTGTTTACAAAAGCGTCACTTTGGCTAAAAATGCTTTTATTTTATGCAATCGATACAAGTTTTTTCACAAAGTTATTGACCCTATTTTTGCATACTGTATTATACACGGCATGCGGGAATAGCTCAGTTGGTAGAGCATAACCTTGCCAAGGTTGGGGTCGGGAGTTCGAGTCTCCTTTCCCGCTCAAAATTTTTTCATTTAGTTTTTTCACTTAAAAAACTTTATAGACTCCGCGGGAATAGCTCAGTTGGTAGAGCATAACCTTGCCAAGGTTGGGGTCGGGAGTTCGAGTCTCCTTTCCCGCTCCAGATTCAAAAAGCCCTCATCGAAAGATGGGGGCTTTTTTATTGTTGATTTTATTATATTTTTTGAAAATTCCCCTGTCTTTGTTAGTCTATTCAATAAAAAAATATTCTTAAGATAATTTGTATTTTGTGACCAAGATGTGACCATAGCGTGCCCACGACAATAAAAATGGTCTCAATTGACCTTAAATGCCCTCAATCGATCACCACTTTCAGAGCCTTTTTTGAAGGCAAAAAAGCAACCTGTTCTCTTCCAAACAATGTACTTTTTACCAAATGATCAAGGATTTGTGACCATTTCACTTTTTGATGTGACCATTTGTGACCAAACTAGTCTTTATCATTTTGATTATTATCATTTTTTTTGAAAATCAATAAATCACCTACTTCCACATCTAATGCAATACAAATTTTATCAATTGTCTCAAAATCAATCCGTACAGATTCATCATTATAAAGTTTATGTAAAGTAGATTTATTAATTCCAGTACTTCTCACCAAATCAGCAACCTTAAGTTTCCTTTCTGCTAATAGAACTGCCAAGTTTGAAATAATCATAAAATTTCCCAGTTAAATCATAAAAAGTACTTGCAAAGACATAAAAATATGATAATTTATGTCTTAGGAATAATTTTTCCTAGTTACCTAGTAAAAAATATGAGGCTCTATTATGTCATATACCTATCTCACAGCCCAGCAACTGGCTGAAAAAATCCAGTACGACGCTCGTACTATTCGTAACCAAATGAAGGACAGCATCTTCATTGAAGGGGTTCACTACATCCGTCCTTTTGGTGGTCGCAAGATTCTTTTTGTTTGGGAACGCATTGAAACAGAAATGCTTAAATTCACTGGTTTAAGCATGGATGCTCTGCAATAAAGCTTGGGAGGTTTAATTGATGGCTACCATCCGGGAACGAAGTGGCAAACTGATTGCCGATTTTCGCTACATGGGCATCCGTTGCAGAGAAACAACCAATCTTGAAGACAATGCCTATAACCGTCGCATTTTAAAAAAACGTCTCGAACAGCTTGAGGCAGAAATCACACTGGGAACTTTTGAATACGAAAAGTACTTTCCCAAAAGTAAACGTGTCGATGAATTTAAGGAAAAAAGAAGTCAACAAATCGCTGTACAAACCAAGGTTCCTCTTTTTAAAGAGTTTACTGCGCTGTGGTTTAAGCAGAAACAGGTTGAATGGAGAACATCCTATCAACACAAGGTTTCAATTATTATTAAAAATTATTTGATTCCTGCTTTTGGTAATCAGGTTCTCTCAAAAATCAAGAAGTCAGACTTGCTGAACTTCCGTGCATCCCTCGCCAAAGTGACTCACGGAAAAGATCAGACAAGCCTGAAAGCATCGCGGATTAATCAAATCATGACGCCTTTACGTATGATACTCAATGATGCAGCTGAACGATACGACTTTGAATCGCCTTATAAAAATATTAACAATCTGAAGGAAAGCAAGATTGAAGTCACACCTTTTTCTCTGGAAGAGGTGCATAAAATTCTTAGCACGGTGCGTGAAGACTTCCGCCCCTATTACACCATTCGCTTTTTTACGGGTATGCGTACCAGTGAAATCGATGGTCTGCAATGGAAAAATATCGACTTACAGCGTCGTGAAATCCATATCAGAGAAGCGTTAGTGAATGGTGTTCTTGGTGGAACCAAAACTTATGGCTCTGACCGCACGATCCAGATGAATGACCGGGTTTACCAAGCTTTTCTGCAACAGAAAAGCTTAAATAATGGTAAATCAGAGTTTGTATTCTGTAATCGTGACGGTGGACCTCTCGATTATCGTCTGGTGAATAAACGTGTCTGGCATCCGATCTTGCGATTTCTAGGATTAAAGCCTAGAAGAGCCTATCAAACACGTCATACCGCAGCAACGCTCTGGCTGTCGGCAGGAGAAAATCCTGAATGGATCGCACGTCAATTGGGACATTCAACGACTGAAATGCTATTCCGGGTCTATAGCCGCTACATACCCAATGTTACCCGTCGTGATGGCAGTGCATTTGAAGCCATGTTGGAAAAACTAAATACAGAGGAGCTTGCACATGAATAGTAAAGCTTTCTTTGGTGGTGTGGTCGTCAGTCCTGAAGCAGATATGGTGGCTCGTGAATTAATCCATGAGCTACACATTCCCAAACTGCACAATCTGGCATTTCTACTCAAAGTTAACAAATGCTTCGATGATCATCAGGCGTTGAGACTTTGGCTACAGCGAATGCTGGATGATGGACAAGCCCATTACGATGATTTAGCCCAACAGGCCCGCATCCGGTTAATGAGCCTGGCTCCCTGATCTAATAAATATACAAGGTCATCTACTTGATGACCTTAGCCCCTCTATACCTATAAAAAGGTGAACACATGCATAAAGATATTTCAATTTGGATGCCACTATATATTGGCGACTTACAGGCGAAATTTGCACGAATGACAGCAGAACAAATTGGTGCGGCACTGCTGTTAATGATGGATTTCTGGAAAAATGGTGCTATTCCTCATGACCTGGCGACAGTATGTAGCATCACAAAATTATCGCAAAATACCAAGGCTAAAACCTTGTTGAATACGCTGTTGGCCCTGGAATTGTTTGAAATTGAATCTGAGCAGATTCATTCAAATTTTTTAACCAGTTTAAAAAGCCAGGCATTGCAAAATCAGCAAATGAAATCTGATAAAGCTAAAAATGCAGCTCAAGCACGTTGGGGAAAATCCGCAAGTAATGCTCAAGCATCAGCCAATCAACAAAAAGTAAATACTCAAGCAAATCATGAGCATAGCCCGAGTATTACTCAAGCCATGCTTGAACCATGCCCTTCATCTTCATCTTCATCTTCATCTTCATCTTCATCTTCATCTTCATCTTCATCTTCATCTTCATCTTCAAATTTTGAAGAAAAAAATGAGGTTTTTTTAGAAAATTCCAAATGGATTTAGGAGAAGGATCATGAATACCATGCTTAAAACGCTCCAGTTGCGCGCAGAAACAACAGAAACACTTTGCCCTACCCATCATATACCCCTGATGGAAATTGCCGGTCACAGGCTCTGTAAATTGTGTGCGAAAGAAACCGTCCATCACTCACATGCAGCCTATGCAGATGAGCTGCAACAGCGATTGCTACAACAGAAAATCAAAAACTCAGGGCTCAATAAACGCTACCTGGATCGTGGCTTCAAGAATTATGTAGTTGCCTGTCCTGCACAAGACAATGCCATCAAACTATGTCAGGCCTTTGCACAGCAGATTATTTCTGACCACAACCCGAACATGTTGATGATTGGTACACCAGGTACAGGCAAAACCCATCTGAGTGCATCAATCATTCGCAACATTCTACATAACAGTACAAAATCTGCACGCTACTATACCAGTGCAGAAATTGCTCAAAAAATGATGGACACCTGGTCAGATGCTTCACGCTCTGAAAAGGAAGTTATCGAGCATTTCTCCAGTTTTGATTTATTGGTGATTGATGAATATGGCTTGCATGACCGGCATGAGAAACGTCTGGAGATGGTGCATAAAGTTCTGTATAGCCGTTATGACAATATGAAGTCCACACTGCTAATTTCCAATTTCACATTACAGAATATGCAGCGGGATTTAGGTGTCCGATTATGGTCACGCTTACACGAGAATAATTTAATTACGATACCATGCTATTGGGAAGACAACAGGCTTCTTCCTTAAAAGAAGCAATCATAATAAAAGTGTAAAACCATCCAATATGGTTTTACACTCTAAAATCTATTAAATCATCCATTGTAAAAATAATTATATTTAAAAAAAGTTGCTTTAAAGCCACTTTTTAAATCAACTAAAAATTAATATAATGTTTACCATATTTATAAAAATGCAATATACTTATAATATATAAAATATTAATTTCTAGGAAAAAAGATGAAATTTACTGCGAACAAATTCTTAATTCCATTAAGTCTAATTATATTACTAATAAGTTTTTTAATCATTTTATACCGACTTTCCATAAATTAGATAAAATAATTCAACATACTTAACCTGAATCTCGGATAAGGATTTTTCTTCAAAAATAAAAATAAAAATAAAAAGATAAACGTTATTTTAGGATTAACTTTTACAGATATTAGATTAAATTGCAGAGCTTTTTATGATCAAAATGATCGATCAGCTCAAAGATGAATGGTCTTAACTCCTTAAGCAGGATTCAGGTTACTTAATTAGATCTCTTTCATAAGTCATTTTTCACTCAATTCCATATGGTAAATTCCAGCGATTAAGTTGAATCTCAGACCGAGTCTCTTACCTCTATTTCGGTAACGGTCAGCTAGAATTTTAAAGGTCTTAAGTCGACCAAATACGTGCTCAATCCCGATTCTTCTTCTGTTAATCTCTTGGTTATACATTTTAAGCTGAGGATCTAACTTACAGTGCCGTTTGGCTTTTAACGGCAATAGGCTCTTAGTGTAAAAACAGCATAAATTCCTTGATAGCCTTTATCTGCAAGGATAAAAGCCCCTTCAGGAATTTGATTTAAATTGCGTTTGAGCAACTCGAAATCATGCACTGCACCGGGACTGCTACATAAACTAAGAATTTGCTGAGTTTTATAGTGAATCATGGCCTGTACTTTAAAGGTATGCGTCTTTTTCTTGCCGCTATAGCTTTTCTTCTGTTTTTTTAGGTCTTTGTATTGGAATTTCTGTGGCATCCACGATGACAACATTCCAGTCTATACCTTCACCTGCAGGTAAATTCTTCGGTAAATTGAACAGGTTTGACTGAATTAAGCAGTCTTCCACATGACGTACAATTCGCGAAGCTGTTGGCTCTGAAACACCATAGCTTGTTGCAATGTGAAATAAAGTTCGATACTAGCGCCAATAGCTCAGACACAGAAGAACCTGGTCTTCGAGACTTAGCTTGGATAGTCTACCTTTAGCAGGAACCTGCTTCTGTAATTGTTCCACCATTACATAAAAGGTTGACCATGAGATGCCTGTATATCGCTTAAACTGTGTTTCAGAAAGCTTCTTCGAATCGATGTGTTTCATCAGCAGATTATGCATTAATGCTAAAAAATCCGGGGTACAAATATTAATCAAAAAGATGATCGCTTTTTTGATTTATGAAAGAGATCTATTAACTTGAAATTTTTACGCATCTTAAATTGATAAAATCCGATTTAACCAATTTAAAACCGGATTTTTTTATCAAATAATATCACCTAATAACATCTGTTGTGCATTATGAGGCTTTTGATCTTCTGTCGAGATGTTACGACACCAACTACCATCACTTTGCAATAACCATGATTGCTGATTATCCATTAAATAATTTTCTAACCCTTGCTGATAAATTCTTTTTTTGAGTCCAGTATTTTCAATAGGAAAGCACACTTCAACACGTTTAAATAAATTACGCTCCATCCAGTCAGCACTAGAACAATACACACGTGTATCACCATTATTGTAAAAATAATAGACACGAGTATGTTCAAGGAAACGTCCCACAATCGAACGGACACGAATATTTTCTGACAGTCCTGCTAGACCTGGACGTAAACAACAAATAGAACGAATTATTAATTCTATTTTCACACCAGCTTGAGAAGCTTCGTATAATTTATTAATCAATTGAACTTCGGTTAGTGCATTGACCTTAATGATAATTTTTGCCGGTTTCCCTGCTTTCGCAAGCACAATCTCATTTTCAATAAAATTCATCAACTGACTATGCAAAGTAAATGGTGCATGTAGAAGTTTCTTTAACTTCACCATTTTGCCCATACCGGTTAATTCTTGAAAAATACGATGTACATCTTCACACAAATCTTGATTGGTCGTTAATAAACCGTAATCAGTGTAAATTTTGGCATTGCCAGCATGATAATTTCCTGTACCTAAATGTGCGTAGCGCACCAGTTTTTGATTTTCTCGGCGTACCACCAAAATCATTTTGGCATGAGTTTTATAGCCGACAATGCCATATACCACCACAGCACCCGCTTCCTGTAAAACATTGGCAACAGCGATATTGGACTCTTCATCAAACCGTGCCCGTAATTCAATCACTGCGGTGACTTCTTTACCATTTCGTGCCGCCTCAGCCAAAATTTGCACAATTTCTGAATTTGCACCGCTACGGTATAAGGTCTGTTTAATGGCCAAAACATGCGGATCTTGCGCGGCTTCACGTAATAATCGAATTACAGGGGAAAATGATTCAAAAGGATGATGCAATAAAATATCTTGTTTCTGCATCGCACTGAAAATATTTGCAGATTTTTTCAGTATTTTTGGAATCACAGGAGTATGTGGCTCATAGCGTAAATATGGGCGTTTAAAATCCGAGACCAATCGAGCCAAATTAACAGGCCCGTCGACACGATACAATTGATGCGTATCCAAATCGAATTCTTTGAGTAAGTATTCATAAATATGTGTTGGACAATTTTTATTGACCTCCAAACGTACTGCCCGACCAAAACGGCGTGAACTGAGTTCGTCTTTTAAGGCTTCCGCTAAGTCTTCAACATCTTCAGTTAACGTTAAATCTGCATTTCGGGTTACTCTAAATTGATAGCAACCCGTTGCCGTCATTCCCGGAAATAAATCAGACACATGAGTATGAATAATTGAAGAGAGCATCACATGATGCTCTTTGCCTTCGGTCAACTCATCTGGCAAACGCACCACACGTGGCAATGAACGTGGTGCAGGAACCACTGCCAAATCGATCTGACGGCCAAAGGCATCCTTACCTTCCAAAGTCACAATGAAATTAAGTGATTTGTTGACCAAGCGTGGAAAGGGATGCGCAGGATCTAAACTTATTGGTGTTAAGGCTGGTGCAACCTGTTCCTGAAAATATTTTTTGACCCAATTAGATTGTGCTTGAGTTAACTCTCCACGTCTTAAAAAGCTGATGCCTTCTTCTCTTAACTGCGGAAAAATTTGCTCATTTAAAATTTGATATTGGCGTTCAATCGCAGCATGTGCTGTCTCCGAAATTTGATGTAAAATTTCTTGTGGGGATAAACCATCAGCCGTTTGTATGTCTCGCTCTTGAACAAAATGTTCCAACATAGTTGCAACACGAATTTCAAAAAACTCATCTAAATTTCTAGAAAAAATTAATAAAAAATTCAATTTTTCTAAGAGTGGATTTAAAGGATCGACCGCTTGTTCTAAGACACGTAAATTAAAATCTAAAATTGACAACTCGCGATTAATATATCGCTCAACTTGACCATATACCGGGGGGGAGGCTTGTGTAACTACGGAATTCATATACTACCCATATTTCTTAAAAGCAATGCCATTTTTAGTTGGCTAAAAATAAATAGAATTACAAAACAAAAACTTAAATACCATTCTAAAATATTGAAAATAAATCCTAAATTTACTGAATAACCATCCAAAGTACCGCCATTAAAATCGCCATATGCAGCATTTGTGCGGGGGCAAAATATAGAAAATATTTCCCGCCACCAGTTAAAAATGCATTGATGCTTTTAGAAAATGCATGTGCAGCCAAACCAATCATCATAGCGTAGACCAACGTCATCTGCTGTGGTGTTCCTTGCATCACCACCGTTGCCATGGCGGCATGCACTTCAAATAAAGAAGCGAAGAATGCCCCAATAATCAAACCGCTATCACCCAACACTACATTCAAGCCATATACCGCTGCTTGAATCACTGTCAGTGTTACCACAATGATCAAGGCTTCCTTAATGCTGAACATACGACTGTCCATATGCGTAATATCATTTTGTGGTGTAGCCTGTTGACCCATCGTCGCTTTGGATGAATGAATTAACATCAAGGCAATGATCAAAAGCACTGCAATGCCAATACTGCAAGGCAACAATAAAACCTTAAACCAAGCAAAATTAATCCCTGCGACAATAATCAGCAGCTGTAACAGGGTCGCAATACAGGAAATTAAGCCTGCACCGGCATTAGATTTGGCTTCTGCTTTGCCTGAACGGACTTCCATGCCCAAACTGGCAATAGTTGCGGTGCTAGAAACAAAACCGGATGCCAAAGATGACAACATCAAGGCTTTATTGTTTGGCAAGAGACGTTTAGCAATATGTGCCAAGGACTGTACGCCTAAAATCATGATCAGCAGTTTTAGAATCACATATGGATTGAGTACTGTGCCCCACATTGCCTGATCCGGCATCAGTGGCAACGCAATTAAAATCAGTGCCAGTAAAAACAAACCGTCACGCAGTTCAAAATGCTGAATCCAATTGCCAGCAAAATAATGCAATGACTGCTTGCCCATTAAAATCAGACACAACACTACCGCTAACCCTGCAGCAAGCGGCACATTAAACACACATAATGCACCAATCAAATAGGTCATCAAAAATGCCAGTTCAGTGGTCGCACCAATATCCTGTTTTTGTTTAATCAGGCTATAAACACAAAAAGTCGTGACTGAAAATGCACCTAAGATACCTACTGCAAGATGTAGTAAAAAACATACTGCCCCAAGCAAGGCGCAAATGGTAAATGAACGCAGTCCGGCAAAACTGGGTTCACTTTCTTTACGATTATGCTTTTCTCGTTCTAAACCGATTAATAAACCGCAGCCTAATGCAGATACCATGACTCTCAATAATTCTTGAAAGGATAAATCTAGTAATACAGTATTCAATGTCTTAGCCTCAGCACAGCTGGATAAAAAATGCGATGAATCACATTCATCAAGACTCCTCTAAAAGACGCTCATACATCACATTAGAGAAACGATAGCTATGTGCAATTAAGCGATCCATCCAACGCTGTGCAGCTAATAATTCCACCCCTTTGGACGCGCTTAATTGATTTACTTCGGTATATTCCATGACTTTTTCGCGCATTTCGGCACGATGGCTACTGGTCCATTTTTTTAAGTGATTTAAATCGGCTCTAAGACTTTCAATGACTGACTGATCTGCTAACTGTTCTATATTTGAAAAGTAACTTTCTAAAATATTGCAATAATCTAGTGCTAACTGAAAAATTGCTGGTTGTGTTCGTAGCAATATCGCATTATCTAAACGCTCTAAATCATTATGTAAGACACGTACATAGACTATTACTCGCAGTAATGATAAGAATTTTTGTTTGAGCGCAGGATGCTCAGGAATCGCTATTTTTTCTAAATACTGCTCAATATGCTGAATAATCTCATTCAGCGTATTCAACTGTTGCTGTCTAGGTAATGTACCAGTCTGAAAAACCATTTGTAGAATTTTAAAAATCTCAAATATGCTGAAATATACCGCCTTTTCCGCGGCCTGTACTGCAATGGCAGGTACTTGCAAACTTCCATCATCCAGACTGTCTAAAATGGCAGGATTATTACTTGGCAACCATTGGATAATTTTCTGTTCTAAAAATTTCAGACTTGGCATAAACATACATGCCCCCAACACACTGAATGCTGTATGAAACATCGCGAGCATAATCACTTGATCAATGCTGCTGAAAAATGCACTGTGTTTAATCAACCAAAGAAAAAACGGTGCTAACAGGAAAAATGCAGCAATCGCACTCACGAGATTAAAAATCACGTTCACAGCAACTGTACGTTTGGCATTGATCGAAGCGCCAATCACCGAAATCACGGTAATGCTGACTGCACCAATATTTTGCCCAATCACCATATATAGCGCCTGCGGCAAGTCAATCGCACCACTGACTAAGGCAGCCATAGTCGCTGTAATAGATGCACTAGAGGACTGCAGCAGCATTGCCATAATGATGCCGATCAGCACCAAAACCAATTGTGACCACAAGCTGTCATAACCAAAAAAGGATAAATCTGAGTGTACAGCAAACCCCGCCATGGCTTTTTGCAAAACATCAATGCCAAAGAAAATCAGACCAAAGCCTGCAATCACAAGGCCCAATAAAGCCATTTGGCCTTTAGCGATGAGTTTAAGCAGAGCGCCTAAAGCAATCATCGGTAATGCCAACATGGAAATGGAAAATTTCATGCCCAAAAATGCCACAATCCAACTAGTACTGGTTGTGCCGATATTGGCACCAATCACTACACTCATGGCTTGCGTGAAACTGAGTACCCCTGCTCCGACAAAACCAATGGCGGCGACAATTGTTGCTGTAGATGAATGCACCAGCAATGTCATACCCAAACCTGACAGCATGGCTTTAAACGGCGTTGCCGTAAACCTTGTCAGTAACTCCTTCAAGGTCTGACCTGCAATTTCTTTAAGGCTATCAGTCAGTAACGTCATACCAATTAAAAATAGACCGACACCGCCACATAGTTCAGAGAGAATTTGAAGCACTACATTCCCCTATAAATTTCAAAAAAATTATGCTATTCAATGACATTTATTTAAATCTTGCACCATTGAATTATTATCAAAGAATAAAAAAAAAGCAGGCAGACTATTCAGGGAGTCATCTGCCTGCAAAAGGGAAACCCTTTACGCCATGGTATGAATCGTGTCTTTAAAGCGCTTCCAAGACACATAAAAAAACACTGACGCAATACCTAACAACCATACAAATGATGGCCACACCACATCGAATCCTGCATTACGGTATAAAATGGCCTGAGCCAAAGAGACGAAGTGTGTAGTTGGGGCAATCATCATGACCTGCTGCACTATTTCCGGCATGCTTTCACGTGGGGTTAACCCACCTGACAACATTTGCATTGGAATTAGTACCAACATCATTAGCAAGCCAAACTGCGGCATGGATTTCGAAACGGTTGCCATATAAATACCCATCGAAGTAGTTGCAAACAGTGTGAGTAAGGCGCCAAAGAAAAATAGCGGCAAACTGCCGTCAATCGGTACATGCAATACACCTTGAACCACGACTTTTAAGCCAACAAATGCAGCGATTAATACCACAAGACTCATTGACCAGACTTTGGACATCATGATTTCAAATACCGTTACTGGCATTACCATCAAATGTTCAATGGTGCCATGCTCACGTTCACGAATCAGCGCTGCACCAGTCAGAATAATTGAAAGCATTGCCACGTTATTAATAATCTGCATGACACTCATAAACCATTGCTTTTCAAGTGTTGGATTAAAACGCGAGCGTATCGCCAAATCTATAGGCAGATTAGTGACTTCACGGTTACGCAGCACATATTCATTCACTTCAGACTGAATCATCTGCTGAATATAGCCTGCACCCGACATAGCTTGAGTCATACGGGTTGCATCAACATTGACTTGAATCTCCGCACTTTCGCCAGACAACACATCTTGCTGAAAATTGGCTGGAATATTTACTGCAAAAGTAAACTCACCTGCATCCATACCCTCATCCATCGTGTTCAGCGTTGTCGTTTTACTGGTAAAATTTGGAGGATAAAATGCTGAAGAAATCCGTTCAGACAAAGTTGAATGATCCTCATCAACAATCGCAATCGGCGCCATATTCAATGTTTCTTTTACAGCAGTTGATGATGTGTAAACTGATACAGTAAAAGTGTAAATAATTAACACTAGCATGATTGGATCACGCCAGAGACTCCAAAGCTCTTTACAGCCGAGCTGATAGATATTCTGTAATTTTGTGAACATCTTATTGCTCCTGTTTCTTCAGCAAGGCAATAGCAGCAAACATTACTACCGGAACAGCCATGGCAATGATCCAAATGGCCTGTTTCAAATCATCAAAGCCCAAACCTTTATTAAAAATTCCACGACTGATATTGACCATATGCGTTGCCGGATAAATTTCCCCAAACCAGCGTCCAAACCCTTCCAAAGACGATACAGGATTGATAATTCCAGCAAACTGCATAACTGGTATCAAAGTCCCAATCATGACTAAAAACATTGAAGCAATCTGGCTTTTGGTAATAGTAGATGCCAATAGCCCCATACCTGTGGCAAAAATTACAAACAAAAAAGAAGTTAAGGTCAGAGCAAAGAAGCTACCTTTTACAGGTACATCAAATAAAGTAACCATGACCAAACACATAAGGAAATAGTTCAGCATTGCCAACAAAATATACGGAATCTGTTTACCAATTAAAAATTCTGTTCGCGTCACTGGTGTGACATACAAATTCACAATCGAACCTAATTCTTTTTCTCGCACCACAGATAAAGCAGTCAGCATGGCAGGAATCAACAGCAGTAATAAAGGCAGTACTGCGGGCGACATTGCTGGCAAACTTTTAATATCTGGGTTATAGCGGTAGCGGGTTTCAACACTCACAGCGCTAGATGTTTTATAACCACTTTGTTCTAATGCTTTTTGCATCAGCCAATACGTGTGAATCCCCTGCACATAACCTTGCACAGTTTCTGCACGCTGTGGCATCGCACCATCAATCCACGCAGCGACTTGCACCTGTTCACCACGAGCAACATCACGAGCAAAATTTGGCGGAATTTCTATCGCCAAGGAAATATCCCCACTACGCATACGCTGATCAATATCATCATAGCTTTGCAGCGATGGTTGTTCGATAAAATAGCGCGACCCTGCAATACTCATGCTGTAGTTTTGACTTAAGCTCGTTTGGTCACGATCCAGCACAGCGAATTTGAGGTCTTCAACATCCATGGTGATGCCGTAGCCCATGACCAGCAGTAAAATTAATGACCCCATTAAAGCCATGGTGGCGCGAATCGGATCACGCGCCAACTCCAAAGATTCACGCCAGGCAAAACTCAATAACCGGCGCAAACTGAATTTTTTTGGCTTGGCATTCAGTTCTTTACTGCCATTTGTTTCAGCAATACTTTCCGCCAAATCATTGGGCTGATCTTTAGTGCCTGCACCAGCATCAATCAAATAACCGATAAAAGCTTCTTCAAGTGTTTCAGCATGGCGGTTTTTAATCAGCTGTGCTGGTGACGCACTGTCAAGCACCCGTCCAGCGTGCATCATTGACATTCGGTCACAGCGCAAGGCTTCATTCATAAAATGCGTTGAAATAAAGATCGTGACCCCATCATTACGCGACAAATTGATTAAATAGCGCCAGAAATTATCACGCGCAATCGGGTCAACCCCAGATGTTGGTTCATCCAGAATTAAAATTTCAGGATTATGCACCAGTGCCACTGCGAGTGATAAACGCTGACGAACCCCCAAGGGCAAATCATCAGGCAGTTTTTCTTTCACATTCTCAAGATCAAAACGCTCGAGCATCAGTTGTACACGCGGCTCAATTTGCTCTTGTGGCACATGAAATAATTTGGCATGCAATACCAAATTCTGCACAATAGTCAGTTCGCTATACAGGGAAAAAGCCTGCGACATATAGCCCACACGACGCCGGGTTTCAATATTGCTGCCTTCAACGGGCTGACCAAACAGCCATGCCTGCCCTTCCGATGCTTCTAAGAGGCCCGTCAGCACTTTCATGGTGGTAGATTTACCGCAGCCATTTGAACCTAGAAAGCCAAAAATCTCACCACGTTTAATTTGAAAATTAACATGATCTACAGCAGTAAAATCTCCGAATTTTACTGTTAAATCTTTCGCTTCAAGTGCAAAGGTATCTGAACCATAATCCGGCAAGGGCGGGATCACGACAGGTTCATAACCGGCTTTTTTTTCTTCTGGCAGCAATTTAATAAATGCATCTTCTAAGCTGATGCTTTGGGTTTGACTGAGCAGCTCCTGCGGTGTGCCAGTTTTTAAAATTTCCCCATCATCCATCATGGCAAGCCAGTCGAAACCTTGTGCCTCATCCATATAAGCAGTAGCAACAATTACACTCATATGTGGACGAACTTTGCGAATACGGTTAATTAATTCCCAAAATTGCGCTCGCGCCAAAGGGTCAACCCCTGTTGTAGGCTCATCTAAAATCAGAAAATCCGGATCATGAATTAAAGAGCAGCATAGACTCAATTTCTGCTTCATCCCGCCAGAAAGTTTTCCTGCTGGGCGATCTAAAAAATTGTATAAACCTGTACTCTTGGTCAGTTCATCAATTCGTTTGCGGCGCTCGATGGCATCATGTCCAAATAACCGGGCCACAAATTGTAAATTTTCTTCAACAGTTAATGTTTTATAGAGGTTTTTTCCTAGACCCTGAGGCATATAGGCAATATATGGGCAGACCTGAATTCGATGATATTTATCTGCAATATCACCACCCAAGACTGTTACTTTCCCCTGCTGCACAATTTTAGCACCTGACAACAAAGCCAATAAGCTAGATTTACCTACCCCATCTGGACCGATCAAACCAATCATGCAACCTGCAGGTAACGTTAACGACACTTTATTAAGCGCGACTGTTTTTCCATATTTCAGGCTGACATTTTCAATTTCTGCAACAAACGATCCTTTTTCAGATTGTTGTGTCATCATTTAGCTTTTTTCTCTAAAAATGTCGGCCACACTGCCTGATCATCAATTTTAATATATGCCACACCCGGCAAACCTGTTTTGACTTGTTCAATATTATTGTTTAATAAAGTGGGATCAATTTTCGCTTTAACACGGAACATCAATTTTTGGCGTTCGCTTTCAGTTTCCACCGATTTTGGTGTGAACTGTGCAGTATCTGCAACAAATGACACTTTGGCAGGAATCACCACATTTTTCGCGGCATCCAACACAATGCGAACTTCTGTACCAATGGCGATATGCCCTGCGACAGTTTCCGGCAAAAAGAAGGTCATATACACATCAGACAGATCAATCAGATTTAAAACACGTCCACCTGCTGCCACCAATTCACCCGGCTGTGCAACACGGAACTGCACTCTTGCTTTTAATGGAGCACGTAATTGCGCATCATCCATATCAAATTTAATACGTTCAATCGATGCTTTGATTGCGTCAACTTGAGAGTGAGCCGCTGAAACTTGACTTTTAGAGGCCACGATCGCACCTTGCGCACTTTGCACTTGTGCTTTAGCTGCGCTTAATACCGCTGCTACTTGCTGTGCAGAGGCACGTTCATCATCGAGTTGCTGCTTTGATGAGGCTCCCTCTTTGGCTAAAACCTCAGTACGCGCCAAACGGTTTTTAGCGGCCATCAATTCGGTTTCACGCTGCTGTACCATTGCCTCAGCAGCAGATTTTTCACTAATGCGCATTGACACTTGTGCTTCAGCAGTGGCAATTGCATCCTGTGCTTGACGCTGCTGGGCTTCCAATTCACGCAATTGGGCCTCTAAAGTAGAAATTTTAACCCGCGCCAAGATTTGACCAGGCTCGACAAAGTCACCTTCTTTAACCAAAATTTCTTCTAACTGACCAGATAGCTTACTAGATACGTTAATTTCAGTGGCTTCAATACGTCCATTGCCACTGACTAAGGCATCAGTGTCTGGCTTATTCATATTTTTCCAGATCAGATAAGCGACCACCCCTAAAACAACGATGAACCCAGCAATGGTTATTTTCTTAAAATTCATGTTTAATTACCCAATATTTTAAATTTTTTTTGCAAATGCGGTGTCACCACCCAAGGCAAAATAAAGACTGACATAGGACTGCATTAAGCTACTTTGCGTTTCAATCAATTGCTGTTCTGCACTAAGTAAATTGCGCTGTGCATCCAAAACGTCTAAATATCCCACAGCACCGTTGTCATAACGCAGTTGTGCCAGCCGTGCAGTTTCCTGGAAAGCACTGAGTCCTTGTTTCTGAATCCGTAATTGTTGATCTAAATATTTCTGTTGAACCAGTGCATCAGAGACTTCACGGAATGCGTTCTGTACCGTCTTTTCATACTCTGCCACTGCAATCTCTTTACGCACTTCTGCTAAGGTCAAATTATTTTTTAGACGACCCGCAGTAAAAATCGGCACACTGATACTTGGAGCAAACGACCAAACACTGCTGCCAGATTTAAATAAATCGTCTAAATCTGCACTGGCTGTTCCAAAACTGCCCGTCAGTGCGATACGTGGAAAAAATGCTGCGCGTGCCGCATAGATATTGGCATGCTTAGATTTAAGCATTGCTTCCGCAGCATGAATATCAAAACGGTTCAACAATAAGTCTGAAGGCAAACCCGTTTGTAGCATACTTGTTTTAAAAGTCACTTGATCTAAATCTGTTTTAGGCAAAGAAATCGGCTGTCCCACCAATTGCACTAAATAGTTTGCAGTCAGTGCACGGGATTTCTGTAATTCAGCCACCAAAGCTTGACCATTACTGAGCATTGTTTTTGCTTGCATGTATTCCACTTTAGAGCCTGCACCCACCTCAAAACGGCGCTTAAAAATTCGTACTGATTTTTCATAATTCTGTACAGAACGCTGAGCAAAATGGATACGTTTATCCAGTTCAGACAGCGTTAAATAACTTTGAACAGTCTGCTGCATAATACTATTGCGTGCTGCATGCACATTGCTTTCAACTGCAAGAAATTGCTGCAAAGCCGCTTCATTCAAGCTGCGGATACGACCCCACAAATCCAGCTCCCATTGGTTCATGCCAAGACCCACAGAATACTGACTGGATGTCACTTCTCTACCGACATAAGATAAGTCGGCAGGCACATGACTGCGTTCCATGCTCGCAGTACCACCTATATTGGGAAAAAGTTCAGCACGTTGAATATTATAAGCCGCTTGTGCTTCATGCATACGTAATGAAGCAATCTTTAAATCCTGATTCGCCACTAGTGCCAGATCGACAATATTAATAAGTTGTTGATCTTTGACATAATCAATCCAAGAAAGTGCTTGGTAAGAGTGCTGAGTTTGAATCGGATAATTATGAGATAAAGAAATTTTAGGCTGTTGATAAGGATCTATTTGTTGACAACCAGTAATACTGAATATAATTAAAAAACTACTATATTTTAATTGGGTAAATTGCATAATATTATTCACCCCAAAAATTAATAGAATGATACAAATGAGAATTTGAAAACATATTTTTTAAATGAATACAAACTAACTGCTTCAATCTAATTTCAATATTAAAATTAGGATCTACCATCCAGTTATGAACTAAACCCATCAATGATGTTTTAATAAAATCATGTACCATTTCAATATCTACATTTCGTGATAATTCCTCTAGAGCTAATGCTTCTTTAAGCCATTTAATAGTGTTTTCCTCACGCATATTATGAGATTTTACCAGACATTCATTTAAAATTTTATTTTGTTCTAAACCATAAAATCTCAACCAAAAATATGCTCTATATTTTTCACGATGCAAATAAAAATCATCTGAAATACTTAAAATTAATGAATTAATAGCATCTAAACCATATTTATTATTAGTTGCAATTTTAGATTTCTCATTTAACCAGTTTTCCAAATAATTTAAAACTCGAACAAGTAATTGATCCTTAGAACCATAGCGCCTAGAAACTAAACCGCGACTGTATCCAGCATTCACACCTACTGCCTCTAATGTAACTGCATTAACGCCACCTTCTGATAGAAGCTTAATAGTCTGATTCACCATCTTAAAATCAGATTCAATTGCTCTAACCTGTGTCTTTTTCTTAAAAAAAGCATTATTCAAGTTTTCTTTATGTTCTAAAACAGTTGAAATCTCAAGACTCATAACAGCCCCTTTCCAAAGACATATAAAAATATTGCTGTCGACAACTTTTTCTTATAAATAATATAAACTTAAAATAAAAAAAGGTCAAAAATTAATATTTTAATATTTTAATATTTTAAATATCAATAAAAACAATAACTTATATTAACCACACTAATAAAAATAATAATTAAAAAAATACCGATCTTTTTAGTCAGTTTTGTTTTACTGGCACAAAAAAAAGTTGTTGCAAAACAACTTTAATCATAAAACAATAACATTGACTACAACTGAATTTATAATTATTTTATTAAAAATTTTTTAAACGAGACTTAAAATGAATTATCAAGACCTCTCCATTAAATTAATTCAAGAACAATATAAACTCAAGAATTCTAAATCAAAGAGTATATTAGTAATAATTGGCGGAATTGAACTAACGCGAAAAAATGAATCAATCAAAAAGCTAAGTGAATTAATGGATCCTAGATATTTAAAAATTAAGGCTGAAACCCCAAATAGAGTCAAAGAAAATAAATTAATTTGGCAACCATACATAAATGACATTCCAAAAAATGGACAAATCATGTTTTTTTATGGAAATTGGTATACTGATTTACTAGCGTCAACTATATTAAATGATGAAAAAATACAAAATAATGCATTCAACGAACACTTAAAGCGTATATATGAATTTGAAAGTTACTTAAAAAATAATAATGTAGATATTATTAAAGTTTGGTTTGAAGTTTCATGGAGCAAAGTAAAAATTCGCACAAAAAATATTGATATTATTAATAAAATCCAAAGAGTTCCACGTTTTACATGGGATGATTTTCCACAAAAAAAATGGGAAACTAAAACCTTATACAATCAAATTAAAACTTTAAGAAATAGATTCACCCACGATTGGGTAATCATTAATAGTGAAAACAATATAGAAAGAAATACACAGTTTTCTCAATTAATACTTAAACATCTAAAACTACCACCTGTACAAATTAAGAATAAATTAAAATATCAGGCGGCACCTATTCCTTCAAGTTTAACTCAAATAAAAAAAAGTGAAATTAGCCACATAGAGTATAAAAAAACCATTAAACAACTAGAAAGGAAAGTCGCAGATGTTCTACGTTATTCATCACATAACGTTGTATTAGTTTTTGAAGGTATGGATGCCGCAGGTAAAGGCAGTTCAATTAAGCGCATCATTAAATTTCTAGGGCTACACGAATATAATATTCATAGTATTTCAGCACCAGAAAATTTTGAACGATTACGTCCTTATTTGTGGCGTTTTTGGAATAAGCATTCAACGAATGGGGCACTTAATATTTTTGATCGCAGCTGGTATGGACGTGTACTTGTAGAACGTGTAGAAGATTTAATTAACCCAATAGAATGGCAAAATGCTTATGAAGAAATAAATCAGTACGAAAAACAACTGTCTGATACGAATACAATTGTTATAAAATTTTGGCTAGCAATTTCAAAAGATGAACAATTACGTCGTTTTTACATGCGAAAAAATACACCTCAAAAAAACTTCAAATTAACAGAAGATGATTGGCGTAATAGAGAAAAGTGGGATGCCTACTTACAAGCAGCATCAGATATGTTCAAATACACGAGCACAGATATTTCTCCTTGGTACATCATTGCCAATGATAGTAAATATGCTGCACGAATTGAAATTTTGCAAACTATCCTTCATAGCGTACAAAATAAAAATTTAGGTCACTTAGAAAACTTATAAGATTATATAAAGATATTTTATAATCAAATCAGGTGCCATTAGCATCTCGAAAGAATGAGTCCAAAAGCATTTGAAACAGCTTCAAAATGAGGCTGTCTCATACTGGGATAACTAGAGCTGTCCCCTATGAACTCAAAATAATAGCCCTCTAGGTAAAGAGGTCCATTTTAATTTTGAGGCTGTATTAATTTAATATTCAACTTCTTTCAGTTCTTTAGCTAATAAAAATTTCCAAGCTCCGTTTTTATCAGGCTTGAAACTATACCTCTAATGTGTAAATAAGGCTGAAAACTCGAGTGGGAGATTGATTGCTTAGAATATTTGTAACAATTTCTACCTGTTTCAATTTTTTAATTTCCTAAGTAAGAACCTCTATATCTTTAAATATACAGCATGTTATAGATTGTTATTTAGTTCTTAAAATTATATAAAAATAACAACATATTGTATATTAATTGTTAATATACACAAGATATAGGGTGGATCAACCTTGTTTAATATTTCAAAAAACTATAAGAATATTCACTTGATTATTTTTTACACTTTTTGGGGACTCTCATTTCTATGGGAACAGCTTTTGATTTTGATGAAGAATTTGGCATACCAAAAAAATTGTTGTGCAAAAATTTTAATAAAATCCAAATCAGTATCCACCCTGATTTTTCTGGAATTTATCTTTGCTATCAAGAGGCTTTCAAATCCTTAAAAGCTGATCTATCAATATTGACTTCTTACCCTGAAATCCGTGTCTGGAAAGACCCCAATAGATCTGGCTATACCATCGCAAATGCCTGTCAGTGGCACTTATATTGGTCTAAGAACACACCTAAGAATATCAACTTACTCATCCATTCTTTTCCTCAAGATAAAGACAAAATTGAGCTATTAAAAAAAGACGCAAGTTTGGAATTCATGAAATTTCTGTCCTCTTATCATCATGATCTTGATCGAATGAATCCTGCAAAAATGCAATCGCTGATCAATGCCCATATTTCATCTGAAGTTATCCTGGGTTTAAACAAAGAAAATTCTTTCAAACCTCACCGTACTATGAGCTTAGATCTGCTAGCAAAACTACTCTCATACACACGAAATCAACTGAATTATCGCAATAAAGTTATAAACCGGAAAAGACAGAATGTGCTTGATCAATTGCAACAAACCAGTGGAATTGTGCAACAGCTTTTAAACAATGTGGACTTCATTCTCACGCCAGATCAGCTATGGAAGGCATAATGTCAGACTCCAACCCAAACCATCAAAATATTGCTGATATTCCTCGGGTATCATTAAAACAGACATTGGAAAAACTCTTTGGTGATGAGCAGCTCCAACGTACCGAACATATTCAATATGTTGCTGATTTACTGACTTCACACCCCACTGATCAATATCTAAAGGAGCTGAATCTCGATCTATTAGATTTTGATCTACAAACCAATTCTGTTGTTGCTAGACCCGCTGCCTTGGTCTCCTCTCGAAAACATACTGTTAGTGCAACACCCATTACTTGGTATGTGAACTCAATTGCACAATTAGTAAAGTCACAAGAAAATGCCTTAATCTGGAATATCCTAGTCTTAAAAGCAGCAATCTATTTAATTGCACTTCCAGACATTAAACCTGAACTTTTTAAAGAGGATCACACTGAACATTTCAATACTGTAAAACGTTTATTCCAACGCTTCCGTACCGCCAATCGGATTCTAAGTTCTGAAAAAGAATATCAAAATACTCCTGAATATAGACTCCTTTGGGAAAAGTATCTTAAAGATCCCCCCCTTTCCTTAGTTGAATTTATTCGGAATTTGAATGAGGTTATTGATGAAGAACTTGATAAAGAGTCATCTAATGATTTTATGCAAAACCTGCTAAACATGATCCGCATCACCTTTAATTATGTTTTGCAAAATAAGGCAAAAATTGCCAAAGCGAGCATCGAGACGCAACTGCAACATGAATTTTTAGACGAAGATCAGCTGATTGCAGAAAGTTCAGAAATTAAAAAAGGGCAAAAATCTAAAGCTCTCAATATAGAACAACAACTAGATGACCAAGATACACGTCAAATATTTGTAGACCCAACCATCGTTACCCCCCTTGCTGCATATTCCGAATCCAGCCAGAGCTATGTGCTGCCTCTGGTTGCCAAACATATTCAACGGAAAGAACATTTGCTGCCATACAGCAGCCTCTTTCCTAATACCGCAAGCATAAGTGCCTTAATTACTGAACTATATAAAAATTACATTGTTGAGATTAAAGAAGATTCTAAAGACAAGGATAAAGAAACCAAAAAAAAGAAGGCATCCTTAATCCTGATGCTGTCATTTCTGACAGGAAATAAAATCCAGGAGTGGCTACGTCTACAAAGTAAACGTGCTAAAAATTTAAATGCTCGCCAACAGATCAAGCAAAGCAATGGGCAATATTTTCTGAGGAGTAAATTTTCAATTTTTGAAAATAAGGATTTTGCTTATCCAGATGGTTTGCTCAACCAAACAGTCTATCTGGATATCCCAATTCCAAATTCATTTATTGCTTCGCTACGAGATGGTAACAGCGTTACGGAAGAGGATCTTCAGCAACTTTTGAAACAGCTGCGAGCCAAACTTTATATTCCAAAATTATCATTAATAAGAATTAGCTCTCTTTTACATCAGACTATTTTGCAACGCACTGGAAATAAACAGCTTGCTGACCTTCTCACCGGTATTGATGCCAACAAGTCTTCTTCTACTTCTTATTGTCATCAAAATACCCTGACTTTACAGACTGAATATGTCTCAATTTTAAAAGAGCTGTGTGAGTCATTAGCCAACGATTACCAGAGCATCGAATATGCTACAGAAAAAAACTTTGGTAGCCGCAAAGCACCTACTTCAAATGTGATTCAAAATATCTTTGCCACACTCAAATTCAGAATAATTTCACAAAAAGAAGACGACTGGATAGCAATTTTCAATCATTACAATCTGTGGATGTGGCATTTCTTGTTGCTCTTTACTGCTGCACGACCCGTCGCTGAATTTCCAGGTTTTTTAAAAAGCTTTAACCTGAAAAGAAAAATATGCATGGTTTCTGATAAAGAGGTGGGTGGACGTCAAGGCTATGGACGTTTAATTCCACTGGGTCATTTTGTCGCACAAGAACTCCAGAAATTCATAGAATTTTTACATTATTTTAAAACTCAAATTGCACCTAGTCAGCCAGAAATTCCACAACATATTCAACAAATTTTAGAGAGCAAGCTCCCACTTTTGAATATCTTTCAGGATGGTCAATGGCACCCCTTAAGGCCATCAATTGTAAAAAACTTTCATCCTGAGTTAGGTTTGGAGCATGAAAACTGGCACCGGCATACTGCCCGTGCGTTTCTCAGCAATAAAATTAACGAAATTGAAATTTTAGCTTTATTCGGTCATGAACCGATGCAGCAAGAAGCTGCTCATCCTTATTCCAGCTTATCTATTTCACAATATTCAAGCATTGCTCATATTCTTGAACAAATGAAAGATCATTTTAATATTACCGGTATTGAACTAGATGTCCTCACTCAATAAACGTACTAAGCAAACTCGAACACTATATGCCGAAGCACGTAGAAAACAAGACCGACTCGATCAGGAAAAACAGCTTCGAGCAGATGTAGAACAGGAGCTAATTCAATACTTCCAAGAACAAGATTTGGAACAAAAAGGGCATCTTGAATCCTTCTATCCAGCAATTTATGAGTTTATTAAACGCAAAGCTCCAAGCCTGGCCTGGAAAAAATACGCGCATGAATTTTTCCGGGCATATATAAAGACAATCAATCTAAACCGTCATCAATCTTTGCCCCTACCGAATCTGATATTTGAGATGCAGCGTGATCAGCCAGTTTTTACCATGGACTGGATCGAGAAGGGACAGCAGGTTGATGAAGTTCTTGATAAGCTTTGGGACTACTGGATTCTAGCAAAAGATAGCAAGACATTTTCTGATGATGAAATCATTGGAAATATTGTTATTTCTGCCATGCTTTATTCCGGCTTAAATCAAAAAGCCTCTTTAGAGGCTTTGCTTCAACATTTAAAAGATCCAGCCAAAATTAGAAAGATCGAAGATCTGAACATTATATTTTTAGAACCGCTCTCCCCTTCCTATGGAGATCTCTTTATTGATGAAAAAACCATCCGTAAATCGCGTAATTTTATTCCTGATCAAATTACCCGCTTATGGTTAATTCATTTTAATAGCAGAAATATTCGTACAGTAAACCAGAAGGTAGAAGATTATTTACAGCTTATTTTTAATAAGATAAAGTTACCATTTAATCTTAAAACTTATAAATTATTACGCGACTACGCCAGCTTCAACTGGATGCAACTCCCGAAAGTTGACATTGATCCCGCTCTCTCACAATGTCTCATTGAAAATACTGCAACCTGTGGCTTATCAGAAATAGAATTTGAAAGATTTCTTCATCCAAAATTTAAATATCAGCAGGACACTCTTACTGATTCCAATGTAGAAAAATCACCATCTATTGTGGGTCAATCCTATTCCAATAATGACATTCAGCAAGCATTGAATGATGTTATAAAGATTCACAAAGATCTTTTGCAACTGATTCGTATATCACAAACCGATCAAAGCATTGATGCACTAATCATTAAATATTGTCTTGAAAATACTGATAAATTTAATGAGTACAGTAAACGTGTCGCATTATGGCTCATCAGCCTTTATAAACCAGAATTAGAACAGATTCAGCAACTGGCTGAACATTTTAATTTTTGCGCTAACCAATTTCAAAAATCGTTTCAGCAGAATAGACCATTAGCAGATAGTTCGATTTACACTTATTACTCCCGGATTGCCGAGCCTTGGCTAACACATTCTTTACAATATCTAGATAGCGAAGATGATCTGAATACGAATCTGGCAAATATCTACACACAAATTATTACGAACACCCGTCTCGCAGATGAAGCAGGCCAACCTGAATTTAAAAAATCCAGAGGTCAAACCAGCAGGATGTTGAAGCGCTTCCATAGCTTTCAACGAACAGTTTTCGAAGCTGAATCTCTCGAATTAGAATCACTCGCCATACAAAATAGGCCTAGAGCCCGTATTATTGGCCCTTTGACTTATCAAGCTTTCATGAACAAATTAGATACCTTATTTTCAGGTGCTAATAGTCAAGAAAACACTTATAAGACATTAAAAATCATCTATATCTTAGCTTACCGTACCGGTATGCGTATTAATGAAATTCTAGGCTTACGTGTGCGGGATATCGAGGGCTTGAGCTGTCTATCAGTATGGATTCAGCCCTACGGCTCAAAAAAGAAAGGAAACTTACATCAACTTAAAACAGATAGTGCTGAACGCAAAGTTCCTGTGTATTGCTTATTAAAAACCGATGAATATCAACTATTTCATAATCATGTAGTCGAGCAACGTTTACTCAATCAACAAAACTTATACTTATTCCGTAATTGGAATGAAAATAGCAAGCTGAACAAACATACGGTGACAACACCTTTTAGAATGATTATGAACGAGCTTTTTAAAACTCATGATTATTCTTTTCACTCATTTCGACACACGGCTGCCAATCACTTATCCGTTCTGCTCAACTGCGATTACGCTCCCCTAGTCAAGAATCTGACGGATTATACTGAAGAACAATATCAGTCCATTCGGACAGAGTTACTCCGTCATACACATGGTCAAAATCATTGGTTTATGATTGCCCATTTACTGGGTCACATTGACCCTACAGAAACTTTTAAAAGTTATATTCATCTAAGCTACCTGATTGCTGGGCATAAAATACTGAAATATCACCCAGACATCGATACTCAACTGGCAAAAAAGATGATGGGCTACCTACCTTCTTTCAAATTTTTAAACATAGTAAAAGATTCTGCTCCATTCAATTTCGAAAAGCATGCTGTTCATTTAAGTCAGCAGTTACTCAACGATCAAACTGACTGGTTAAAAAGTAACGTAGAAGACATTCTAGATGAGGTTTCATTTAACTCAAAGCATCATGATTTTTTTAAATATTTCGCGGGAACAAAAGAATCCAAAGTTTCATTTGCATGGTTTTTTAAGTGCCTAAATTTACTGGAAATTCATCATGATCCAGATCGGGTATCACAAGAAATGAGTTTACCTGTCGAACTGGTTAACTACTGGTATGAAAATGCCAAACAACTGGGCCAACTCAAGTCTCAAAAAAACAACCCAAGGTTATTTGATCTCAACAACACAAATCATCTGGATAAACCTTTGAAACCCTCGATGATAGATACCGTTGAAGAGCGCAAAGCAAGGAACTATTTCTTTGAAAATATTCAAAATATCTTTGAAAAAAAGCCAGATCAAATAAAAGCGGTGCTTGAGACATTTTTAAGTCGTGTTACAGTTTCGCATACCGGCATTCATTATCGCTGGAATAAAATTGATCAATTGGAATCATTTTATTGTAAGGTAAAAGACCTGTTTCCCCATCAATTTTGGCATTTGCTTGGACAAGACTTGGTACAATTGCTAGATAAAAAGAAACAACCTTTATTACTGAAGCTGGCTAAATCGAGCACAACAGAGCATCCTACGACTCAAGAAGATTATGTTCGTCTCCAGCTTTACTCGACAAAAGATGCCAAAGCACTGGCCGCATTTAAATTTTGCTTACATCTAGCATGTATCGGCAGACCTCGATCTCTTGAACTTAAAGCTGAAGGTCTAAAAATAACCACATGCTGTTAAATAATTTAACCGTTGCTTCCTTATCTAAAGCCAAATTTAATATATCTTCAGTAAAAATTGGATGTCTGAGAAACGATAATCAAATAGTATAAACTCTAGGTATCAGCAACGTCTGAAACTGAGATCAGTCATGCATAAAACGTCAGAAAAAATTGAAAAACAAAAAAAGGTATTAACTAAAGCTGTTTTATCATCTGCAAAACAACTTGGTTTGACACTGGACCAGCTTGCTATCGTTATCAATTTAGATTCAGTGGAAACTTTAAATTCGCTTCAGTTAGATCCCGATTCAAGTCAAGGAGAACTCGCAATTATTTTAATTCGTATTGCGATATCACTAGATGCTCTAACAGGTGGAGAGGCTAAATGGATGCAGCATTTTATGAAGTCACCAAATAAGCTAACCAAAGGCATTCCGATAAAACAGATTCAGACTACTCAGGGATTGTTCTCTGTTTTACACTTGCTGGAGGGTCTTCGAGCTAAACTTTAAAAAATTTTGAGTCTATAAATAATTTCATGTAATTGATTTTCAAAAAAAGAAACTAGTCTTTTGCTTATAACACCTAAAAGCAACAAATGTGTCTACAATGAATCAGAATACGCCGACTATTAAGATCATGAGCACATTGGCTTAAGTAGAGTTCGAGTTAACTCAGGTATTATTTTTAATAAAAATCAAATATTTTTTCACCTTTTATAGAAAAATAATTAACAGAATTATTAAATCCTTTATAACAACATGGGCAACTAATAGTTCTTATGGCAGAACTTTTAAAGTTAGAGTTTAGCTTAGAGCCATAAAAATATGTATAAGAGTTTAGTCCTCTCCAAACACCTTTATCATCCGTTAAACTTGGAATAAAATTTATATGTTTAGCACCATATAAAATAATATTTTGAGCTTCTAAGCTCAGATCATTAAAAGGTAGGTCAAAAGGAAATTTAAAATCATTTATTAAAAATTTAATCAGTTTTTTAGGTAATATTTTCAATAAATCACAACCTAAAAAATTAGAATCAAATATAGAATATTTTTTATCCATATATTCATCAAATGGATAAGACTTAATTACCCCATACCCTTTACAAATTCTGCATGAATTTTTATATACATTAAAATAATTTTTATAATCAATTAAAGGGCCAATATGTTTATCAATGACAGATAAAGAACGTACTGTATGGTAAATTAGATCCTTATTTTTTGTGGCAACTACACCTTTCCCTCTGATAAAAGCATCTTCAAAGCTATTAGTCTCAACTAAACAACTCCAAGCCTCATCTAAATTTTCAATAAATTTATTTTTTTTAAAATCAATATAAGGGAATTGATATAATTCATCAAAAAGAGGATTATAAAAAAAATGGTCATTTCTTTCAGTTATTTTCTTTATCTCATGATGATTTTTATAAAAAATAATATTCTCATCTGAATTAAATACTGAATCTTGGTAAAACGATTTCTCTAAAGCAAAATTTTCTTGATTAATTAAAGTTTTACTTAACAGATCATTCTCTTTTATTTCATTATTTAAACTAACATCAAACTGGAAATTGTTATGAGTATAATCTCCAAAATCAAAAATTTCTAAACTAGGAAAATTAAAATCATTTATACAGCCTAAAGTAATATTATCTTTAGTTTTATTAGTATTTGATTCACCTAAATCAATAATGAAGTCACATTGTTTGATAAAATCAATATTATGTTCAATTACTAATATAGATTTTTCATAAAGATTTTCATCAAAGAGCTTCAACATTTTTGATATAGATTTTTTATCAAGCCCTCGACATGGCTCATCTAATATTATGAAATTAACATTATTCGTTGAAAGAAGAAATTCAACTAGCTTTAAGCGTTGAGCTTCACCACCACTTAAACTAGATACACTTCGTCCTAATGTTAGATGATCAAGACCTAGAGCCTCCATAAATTGATAGATATTTGATAAAAATTTAAAGTCTTCTAGTTCTATTAAAGATGAAATCTCCATATGAAGAATATCATTAATAGTATTTCCACCAACTTTGATCAAACGAATGTCATCACTATATCTAGTTCCTAAACAAGATGGACATAAATTATTTTCAATAATTCCATGCCCTTTGCATGTTGAACACCCGCCACGACTATTAAAACTAAAAAAAGAGGCTTCTATATTTGTCTTCTTCGCAAATATAGTACGAATTTTATCAAATACATTAATATACGTAGCTACGATGGATTGGATATTAGTTGATATAGGCTTACTATCAAAAATAGCATATTTTATATTACTTTCTTCAAAGGATTTAGGCAGAAGTTTTGTCAATAAAGTTGTCTTTCCTGAGCCACTAGATCCAATGCAACAGGTTATTCCCTTTTCTGGGATACTGATTTGATCTATATTGACATTATTCACATGGGCTAAGAGAAATTTTATCTCCTTTTCATGTCTGACCTTTCTTTTATATTCATCAACTACTTTTTCATCATCAGGAGAAAATAGAAGTCCACCTTTACTACCAGAGCCAGGTCCTAAATAAAAAGACTTATTAGAAATTTTTTTATAAATTCCATTATGGTCAATAATGATTAATGTATTTTCATATTTATTCAATTCTAGTAATAAATCTAAAATCGGCATATTGTCGTTATAGTGAAGATTTACAGATGGCTCATCTATAATTATTATTTTTTTTCTAATTTTATTTTTCAATAAATCAAATATCTTAATCCTTTGTAATTCTCCAGAACTTAAATTTAATGAACCTCTATTTAAAGCAATATTATTGATTTTCAATTTTTTTAATATGTTATTTTTTTTTGTGAAATCAGCAAGTTCATTTGCTTCTATACAACAACCAATCTTTACTAAAATTTCTTCTAAAGTCATTTTCTCCAATTCAGTAAAATTGAAGTTTCCAACAAAAATATGAGATACATCAGCCTTATACCCTGTCCCATTACATTCATTACAAAGGCTCTTTAAGAGTAATGATTCAACATTATTGCTCACCAACTTATCCAAAATTAACTGATCAAATGAGCCTTTTTCACCCTCAGAGAGCTGGTTATATGTTTTATTAATATCTATATTTTGTCTTTTAAGTAGTCCAATAAGTCCATTTGGAGTGAATTTAAGTGATTCATATCTGCCAGTTTTTTCACTAGTATTTAACAAAATATTGTTTTCAGATATTTTTTTATCACAATCTATGATTTTTCTATCATAATCTACAATATCGCCATTTCCACCACACTTAACACATAGCCCAGAATTAGTAGAACTTTTTGATTTAGTAAATAGTGACAGATATGGACGGCTAAATAAGATATTATTTTCAACATCAATATATTTTTCATCGAAGTTAATTTCAATATCGTTTCCTATTAAAAATAATGGAAAACTATCAACTGCATATTCAGCTTCAACTAGAAAAAAATAGTCGTCAGAGTTGTATTTTTTTAATTTTTCAATTTGTACCTTTGTTATTTTATTTGTTTTAAGATTTCTAACATACGCTATATGATCTTTTTTAAAAGACTTTAAAACATTAACTTCATTAAATGATCTAAGATTTAAAATATAATATACATGGCTATCTGAATATAATTTATTTTTAAAATTTATAACTTCATTAAATGTATTCTTTGATATTATTCGGTCATCATTTTTAACCACACCATACTTAACAAATATATCTCTTAGATCATTGATTAAATTTGTTTTTGTTCCAAAAGTAGAAGTAATACTAGAAAATAAGCCTCTCTGAGTGACCATATCACTCTCAACAAGCATTGAAGCCTCTGAAAAATTTGGTCTTACTGCATATTGATATAGATCATCTGTTGCATTACGGATTAGATGCTGCCGATGTGCTTCCCTATAAATTACGTCTAAAACCAAGGTAGATTTACCGGAGCCACTTACACCTCCAACAAAAACAATATCACCATGGTTTATTTGAAAATCAAAACCTTTAAGGTTTTTTTCATGAATACCTTTAATAAAAAAATCATTATTCGCATTTTTCATAAAGTTCAACCACATTTCTAATAATATTTTGGTAGGTAGTGCATTGAGGACTCTTACCATTTACTCTATATAAAGGGCAACCACCAGCACAAATTGCTCGACATGAACATTTATCGCAATCAGAACTTAAATTTAAATGTTTGTGATATCCAGATCGAATGGTTTCATCTAATGAATTTATTGACCAGAGATTACCTAATTTATTTTCAGTTCCAAACTCAGTATGACAAAAAAATATATCTCCATTCATATAAATAGCTGTACCTGTTTTCCCCATAGAACATGGTTCAGCTTTAGGATATAGAGTATTCAAGTCAGAAATAAGGAACTTATACATTATGTCTTTGTCATTTTTTGCAGCCTTATTTAACAAATCTATAGTTTGATTTAGTGCAAACTCAAACTCATTTGTAAAATTAGAGTCTCCTTTATCGTCACTAATTCTGAATACTATATCATTATCAATTAAATACTCGACTAAATCCTTAACACTCTTATAGTTAGATTTATCTACAGTGATCATTGCTGATGGTGTAATACCACTATTGTTCAGTATTTTTAGGTTCTCTAAAACTTTAGCTGATGAGTTAACATTCTTTCTATAAAAAATCCTTGAATTTTCGCTATTTAAACTGTCTATAGAAAAGGAAAGATTTATTCTATAATTTTTTATAAAATTTATTATCTCATCATTGATGATAGTTAAGTTAGTTATGACCCTAATATTCAGAGCTATACCATTTTCACGCAACTCTTTTACAAAAAAATTAAAACCAATCTTCCACGATTTCAATGTGAGAAACGGCTCTCCCCCTGCCAACTTCAAATTGACTTCATTATATTTAGACTTATCTCGAATGATCACTTCTGCTAATTTTTCAAAAAAGCCATCTCTTATTTTGTTTTTTGAATGTAGTGAGGGAATGTAACAATATTTACAATCTAGATTACATTCATCAGTTAGATGCAACCAGATATAGAGGCTGCTTGAAATATCTAGGTTAGCATCACTGCAAATAACTAAATTATGTTTAATAAGCTCTTTAAGTTCTTTACTAAGGTTTGCTATTTTTGCTTTACCTTTTTCTTTTAACAACTTTAAAATGTTAAATGTCTCTAGGCTTATGACTAGATTTATATCATCTGATTTTAATAAAAACAAATCTCTATAATGAGTATTGTCAATCTCTATTATTTTGAATTTGTTGCTATTATTTAACTTAATTTCCATCAATTAAACCGAGCTGAGTTCATTTTTCGCCCTTCAAAAATTCTTTTTTCAAAGTCATATCTAACCGAGCATTCCGAACGTCGATGTAGTGTTGTGTGATTATCTATTAGTAATAAGTCACCAGAATTAAGCACTATATCCTCACAAATGCTTAAACTGAGATTATTGATTAATTCAACAATTTTAAGATCATCATTTAAGACAATATTATTAGAAGCAAACTTTTGGTGGTACTTAATACTTTTCAAATCATCATCAAATAAATTTTGCTTATATATTTTACCCTTTAATACATATTCAATTTGTAATTCTCGTAATTGATCTTTGCCAACACCACACTTAGTGATTGCATTAATTAAGTTATCAATCTTAACAACCTGATTACGCCCATAAAGAGGATACTTAGGGTCTGGTTTAATACACTGTAAAGCTATATATCTTGGCGGCTCTTTTTGAAACATAAAATCTGTATGAAATCCACCTGGTTCTAATTCCTCTGACAATTCAGTAGCAACAGTTTGTGTCTCAAAAGTATGTAGCCATCCATTTAAAGATTCGGTATAAAAAAGCCTATAACCATACCCCATGATGAAATTTTTTAATTTTTCTGATGAAGTACCGAAATCACGTAATATCTGAAATCCAAATTTATCTAAGACTTTTCTATCAATTTTCGACTGCATCTGAAGTCTTGAGGGGAAATATGTAATATTTTTATCCTGTAATAAATCTCGCATAAATCCCCCTTCTATTAAATTACAGCTTTTAAAGCTTCTGTGTTATTTGTTACAGCTTCTACATGACATGGACAAACTTGAGGACATTTCTGTCCCACATTTGTCGAACTATATAGTTTATTACCGAAAAGTTGTTCCCATACATTTTCAGATAAAGTTTGTGTTTCTAACCATTGAGTCTTATTTTCTTCGCCTAACATTCCAAAATATGGGTAGTGATGCATGTATTCACCAAATAGTTCATTACAATCTTGCATATATTGACGCGTATCTAAAATGTGCATGTGCCAAATTTCATCTATTTCTTCATTAGGAACTAGTTGATAACTATCCATTGCTTTCATCAATGCCATATATTTTTTATAGTCATTGACTGCACGATCAGCTTTTTCACTTGACCATCCTTTTGATTCCAAAAGTTTCTCTTTTGCTAAATCAAAATTCCAATTCATTGTTACTGCTAAAGCTTGTTCTAAAGCTTGTTTATCAATATTTAGCATTACATCTTCCATAAGTTATTAATTGAATTATATATAATCACATATTTGGTTAAAAATCCTAAGAATATTAGCATTAAATAATGTCTATAAAAAATAAAAATATTAAATATAATCCGTATCTTAATTTTTATAACTCAAATAGAATTGTTATAATTTTGTAGTTAGTTAGAAAGTTAAGTTATTAGAATCATTGAACTTTATTTAACTCATAATTCGAAAGACACAATGAGGGAATATACCCAACTTTATCAAGACGAAAGATACGATTTTATACTGCTTTAAAAAAGTAGATATTCAATCTCCACCTTCGTTACATCTCTTGGACGTTCCAGATTAACAGTCTATCGTGAGATCAAAAGAACAGGAAAGCACAGCTATTGGGCTAAATAGGCATAAAGTTTTCAAATCAATAACAATACTGACCTATATCAGTCTAACTATTTGAGTGATGTACTGAATACCTCTACACAGAAATTGAGCTACATTGAAGAATTGCTACCGCATAACTGGAAGCCAGCTGAATAAGCAGGAATTTACCGGATGCTGACAGACCACAAGCTCAAGTTAGATCAATGATATCCTTACACGAATGGGGCTGTTCTCGATAAATTCACTAAATTAGGCAGACCTCAAACCCAAGTTGCAACTTGAATTTAAAAGCTTAGGAAACTTTAACTTTTACATCTTTGTACAACAAAGCCGAAAAAGCGATGGCATTCAAACGAGCTTTATTTAATGTAATTTTCAAGAATCAGATGACCATTGTAAAATCTGGAACTTAAGGAGCAGATATTGCTATCACAGATTGATGAAATAGTCACATGAGTGAGTGTGCTAGTCGATTTATTAAAATCTCTCAAACGCTATTACGGGTCAGATTCGATCAGAAACTCAAAATGATCCAAGACCCGATTGAAAATAACATCCACTTACTCACCGAGCAAATTTACCAAATGATAAAATTTAAAAATCTATAGAAGTTTATGTTGGCAATTATTGTTGAATTTATATAAATTTTAAAGTGACCAACTTCTTTTTACTCTACCCTACATTAAATTACACCCAAAAATATTAACAATATAAATATATGTTTTATATATATTTAATTTAATGTCACTTTAATAAATTTAATGTAATTTATGTCGGTGAATATTGCCAAGGTTGGGGTCGGGAGTTCGAGTCTCCTTTCCCGCTCCAGATTCAAAAAAGCCCTCATCGAAAGATGGGGGCTTTTTTTATGTTGATTTTATTATCGTTTTTAAAAAGTATTCTTCTTTAATTTATACCCGTGATCTGAATAAACAATACTAACTGGCGCAATTTTTTTGATATTACAGACACGAGGTTGTCAATTTAGTATCGCGAATGATAACAGTATAGACCCTGCTCTTTGCTCTAAATGAGGCGCAAAAATAAAGTGAATTTCCAATAAATCCGTGGCCAATCTAGCTATTACTTTGAACAAAAAACTCGAGCAACTTTAGCTGTTATTTCTTATTCAATTGACTAGCTTTATTTTCAAAGATTAACACTATGCTAATCTAGCATAGTGTCTTTACTTATTGTTACTAAACAAATTTTCATCAAATTTAAATCTAAAACGGACATAAGCTCCCTGGATTGTAGTATCACTATCCACCAGATCATCATCCTTATAGCCGGAGAAATTATAACCCGCAGACAACCATAAGTTTGCTGCAACAAGATATCCCACTTCTCCACCGACAAGAACCCGGCGGCCTGAACTCATATCAGACCATAATACGCCAGTATGAACACCTGCATCCCATCTTTCATTGATGTCATACATTGCTCTTGCACTAAACATATGTGTCATACCTGTAGACTCTAAACCAGAGAATGTTGTTTGCACATTTTTTACTGCATACTGACCAGACAGCGTAAAATCACGTGTTGGGTGATAATTTAAATGGTTAGAGAAAATATAAACATGTTTAAGAGAAGGATTACTTAAATCAGTTTTATTATCATCATAACGATATTCAACTTTAGCTAAAGCGTCAAAACGATTGCGCTCGGTATCCCGATAAGCTAATCCTAACTGGAAGCGGTCGACTAAACGGTCACCACTACTCTCACTCTTGCTATCAGTAAGGCTAACGACATTTTTTGCTAATAAAGTCACATCATCTGAATATTTATAAGCAGCGCCCAAATTGTTCAAAATCGTATCTGACTGATCTGCCCAACGTGCTTCAATACGGGCAACAGTTTTCCAATTCGGATTCTTCAAATATTCAACGCCTAAAGACGCCGCTGTGCTATCAGAACTTAAATTATTGGCATTTGACAAAGATTTGGTTTGTTCAAAACTGGTATTTGCATAAAACCCTTTTTCAATTTCCCAACGGTTGCGTAAACCAATTGCTGCTTCAGCCTCTCTTGCACTAATACCATCACGAACACGATATTCACTAAATGCTGTACCATTATTGTTGTACTTACTATCAAGACCAAATACCGTTACATTACGGCGCTGATTGCTATTTAATTCATACAAGCCATTAATACTGGATACAACTTCATGACGACCATAAGCACGAAGTTTTGAATTAATTTGATGATTGGCACCTAATGCAAAAATACGGCGGTCTGATTCAGAAATATCTTGTTCATATTCAGCAAATACGTTCGAACCCTGCCAAGGAAGTTGGCTGGTTAACTTGGAGCGAACCGTCACACCATGATACGGGGCAACTTGTGTGGTATTCAATGTTGCTGGATTGGATGACTCATCATAATATTTAAAACCAAGCTCTACGGCCAAAATACGGTTTATGGCCCGTTCAATACTTGCCGAAATACCTTGATTAACACCACTTGACTGATCTTCTGTGCGAATGGCTTCTAGTTTCGCTAAACCAATTTTATTGAATTGTGTACGTGCTTTAATTCCACTTTCTTTACGGCCAGCTGTAATTGGTGCCGCAGTATTGTAGAACCCTGTATCTGCCTGGTTATGATAAACCTTCATTTCCAAGTCTTTGTAGGAATAATTCAATTCAACCCGTGCTGCATTACCCGATAATTTACCTGTTGCATCAGCTTGTGTATTAATTTGCGTTAACGAATTCAGACCATCATTAATATTCTCTGATCGTGCAAATTCAGAAATTAATTTACCCTTATCATTGGCAAATTTAACTACTGTATTCACACTCGCCAACTGCTCCTGGGTAAGTGGATTATTGCTCTTGACATAGGAAGCTCCCACTTTGACTTGATCAGTTACTTTTACAGCACCTGATAAACCACCAACTGTATATTCTTCACCACCTTCGTCAGATTCAACTGTAATACGCAGGTATACAGGGTTCAGATCAGCATCTACACTAGAAACTGGATCTTTGAGATAGATACTATTACTGAAAGTATCAACTTCATAATCGGTAAAACGAGTCAAGCTTGTACGTGCAATGATTAAACCCGGATTGTTACGGTCACGGGTAATCACTTCTACTTTTTCACTATTATCACGAACATCCTGGGCATTAAGACCACCTAAGCTATATGGACCTGAAATGCCCATCGCACGCTGTTCATTCACAACTTGTTGCGTATTGGTCTGTGCAGCAAATGCCGTAACTTTATATTTATCCATTTCTACGGTGCTACGGACACCGGTTAATGAACGGTTATATTGACCTAAAGATAAACCTTCATCATTTTCTGTACGTGTTACATAGTCACCATACATTGCATATGAACGTCCTTTATCAACACGAACATACAATTTGCTGGTGGATTGGGCATCGAAACCTTTGGCCGCCGAATCACCATAAACAGGATAATACTCATCAGGTCGAATATCGCGGAACAAACGTTGATTTTTATCCTTGTCTGAATCATAAGCAAGTGTGAGAAGGTATTCACCTTTGACCTTACCTTTCAAAAATAATGCAGCTCGACCTGTTAAATTGCGTTTACCATCTTTTGAAGCCGAGATTTCATTCAATTCCTCTTCAAAACCATCATTGGAGTTAATACCACTGAGTTGTTTAGGATCAAACTTTTTAAAGTTCAATGCCCCCTCTACCATACCTACAGCAATGATTGGTCTTAAATCAGGTAAGAAACGAATTGGGGTACTCGAATGGAAAATACCGCTTTCAACCGATAACACACCTTCACCAGCTTCAATGGGTGCTTGAATAGGTACAAGTAAATTGCCGCCTTCAACAAAGACCTGTATGCCCGGTTGTTTTGGATCCAAATCTACTAAATCAATTTTACCAATTGAACTGTCTAAGGTGATGGGTGTACGACTTGATACCAATGTGCCATGTCGATCCACTATTTTTAAGTTCACATTAAAACGGTCAAGACCATTTGCTTGTGGAATGATTTTACTTGGCTCAAGTTGCAGTTTATCCAATTGATCTGGGGCAATAACATCAATACGTTTGAAATCACGCGTATTCCCCATCATGTCGACTTGACGGACTTCAATCGTGTTATGGCCTGCATTTAAGTCTATACCAATGAAATCCAAACCTAAGACTTGCATGTCCGGCAATACAGCACGCTTACCAATGCGCTTTTCAGGAATACGTATCTCATTTACCCAAAGCTCAAGTTGAGTACCTGCTGTACCTTTAACTTGAACAGATGTCTGAGGATATGCTAATACTTGACCATCTTTCAGATTTAAAATTTCTAGTTGATTATTCACCGCCTTTTCTAAAGCTGTTTCCAAATCAATCATTTTTGCTGAATTTACCGTGCCGACCGATGACGAAACATTCGGGATCGCCAAGGTATCGGACATAGGTAAGGCAATAGCGTGTTGAATTCCTGACTTGTCAGGCTCAAATTGTACTTGCCTGATTTCTTTCATCTGCTCTTTTGAAAAATCAAGATTACAATTCGCCTGAACACCCACTGCCGAAATACAACCGCTCGATGGCTGCCCGCGTACATCCGTGACTTTAGAAAAAATTGGATCAACTGTTAAATCTGAACGAATGATCTGTTCTAAATTTGTATTATCTTGCTCAATCTGTTTTTTTCTTTCTGCAATTTGATCCATTAAAGGCTGCGCGCACTGTGAAGCATCATCTGTAATCGCAAAATCTGCGCGATGCAACTCACCACGTTTTAAATCAACAAAACGGCTATTCGGATCACCCGCTTGACGATTGCTAATTAACACCATTTTGGAACCAGCCGGCAGGCTTGTACGGTCAACTTTTAGGACATGAGTTTTAGCACTAATGCCATAGAAGTCATATTTACCTTCGCTATCGGTGATAACATAACTGCCATCTTCTAAATAAATACGGACACCGGGAACACCTACTTCACCCGCATCCTGAACCCCATTTCCGTTACAATCCGTGAAGATTTTACCCACAATAAATGCATCAGAAATCATCGCTCCAGGCGTTACTTCTACTTTTGCTGATGCTTCATTTGATTCAATGCCTTTCGCATCTTTGGCACGAACACGGTTAATGCCGTCACCATTTAATGCATTTGGCCCAATATAAACACGATACTGTACTTTGACTTCTTTATTTGGCGTGAGGGTGCCTAAACCAAGCTTTAAATAAGGACCTTTACCACCTAGCGGATCTGCAACCTGGGTACCATCAACCCGCATTGAGCCTTGCACATAAATAAAGCCTCGCGGCAATGTATCAGTAATTGAAACATTCGTAGAATCTACGGCTCCGCGATTTGCAACAGTAACCGTATATTCTTCAAATTCACCAATCTCGGCAGTCTTGTTGGAAGCCGCTTTTTTAACAAATAAAGAAGAATTGGTATTTGCCAGTTCAGGGTCAATTGGAATATCAATATTCAGTGCAGGATCACCATTATTTAATGTGAACTGTCCTGCATATGACCATGTTAAATCAACGGCTTTATCTGCTGGAAAGCTTGAATATACCGAACGATCGCTCACAAAAGTATAACGTGTGTTGCCTGGAATTGTTTTTGTATCTACAACAAAACTATAAGTACCCGCATTGACAAGTGGATAAATAAATTCACCCGCACTGTTCGTAACTTGTGTTGCAGGTATTGAAACGAGGGCTCCCGTTTGAGAGTCAATTTCAAATGCAACATTATTTCCAACCGGCTGACCATTTTGATCTAATAATGTGATTGTAGCGCCAGCGACAGGCAAGCCTGTTTTTGCATCAAATACCGTACCATACGGATCCATTAATACACTTGTATTAATATTGGTGATTGTTTCTGTTGATTGCCCTTGCGCATCCAGACAATCCGTTAAATTTATACTGACTGAATCACGTTTAACTGTTTGCAAAACTGCATCAAATGGAATGCCTTTATCTGAAAAAGTTGTTGGCAACGTATAACGGAATATACCGGTATTTACACCCGTTTCAACACCAATAACTTCTTCTACATCACCCGTTTTTGTTGATTTAATTTGGATTTTTACACGATCTGCGGTATATCGATCCGCATTACAACTTGCATTTTTAGCTTCGATATTCAGAGGTTTTTTCACACTAGCGGTTGCTAAAATGCTCGTAAAATCACTCGAATTGTTTGTGATATTTGCAGAACCGCCCACGACTGTTGATGCTACATTTGACAACACATCTTTTTGACTATTGGTAACCGCATAAGACACTTTATAAGTATTTTTTACAGTGGTCTTCGCAATATTGCGGTTCATGCTGACAACAAGATCAACTTGCTCAGTTGTATTCGCAGCAATTTGTGGAAAACCAACAACCAGCTGGTTTATCTGTGTCACATCATTTGGAATGATTGTGCTATAACTATTACTTGCAAGCTTGTATAAAACTTTAGCTTGCGCATTCTTTGCCAAAGCGGATTTGAATGTGGTATTTGGAGGCAAATCATCAACTAACAACACCATTTTTTGTGTTTGGCCATCGACCATTACATCAATGGGTTGAGCTGGTTTGATCCCTTGATTGCTAATGTTTAATGTGTAATTTAAATCGTAATTTGCAGAAGCAGAGGGCTCAAATGTTTTTTGTTGTACCTCTTTGGTTGCAACCAACTTTGTGTCATAGCTAATTGCACTATCTGTCGCAGTCGCAATTGCATTCATGTCTTCAACAACAGATGCTTTAATCGGTAAGTTAAATTGCTGACCTTCAGTTAAATTTGAGTTTGTCGTTGCAACAATCCATAAATTAACACTCTGACCAATTTGAAGTGGTACTGACGTCGTTACTTGCTGATCATTTGTATCAAATTGACCATCTTTGTTTGTATCTATGTAAATTTTAACATTGCTTAATTCATTAATTGCTAATGTCTCAAGCAGAACATTAACCGGTGCATTACTATTATTTGATAATGTATTTGCCCATATAACTTTCGTGCTAGGCTCAACATCAAGTACAGGCGGGGTAGTTAGTGTAATAGCATACAATGCTGAAATATTGACTTCTACAGTATTGGAAACCGATTGCTCGGATTTACCATCTGGCGCAATATAAGTTGCATATGCAATGTTTTTAATAGCATGACCTACTTCAGGCACATTCGCGGCATGACCATACTGCGCAGACAATATAGATATTGTCAACGTTGATAACATGAAAGACATGTTTTGACATGCTCGAATTTGCTTCTGTCGTAGCACAGCGCTCTACCCTTCAACTAAATAGTCTAAAAAATAAAAAATAAAATTATTGTTGTGGACACCTGCCAGGTGCAAATGTCCACACATTTAATCAATTCATAATGAGCAATAAAAATTACTCAATGAATATTAATTATTTACTTTGATTACGAACTCTAATGATGCACTCGTATTTGCTGCAAGCGGAGTTTTCTCTGCGGCGATAGTACCTGTTGAACCGTCAGTTAAAGCTGCAGTTAAAGTGCTTAATGTTGCATTTGTTGCTACTGGAGATGCGCTTGCAATGACTTTTAGCGTTGTATATGCAGGTGTAGCATCACTAATAACAACATTAGTTACATTCGCATTACCTTCGTTTGTAGCAGTAATTTTATACTTCACACACGCGCCTGGCTTAGCATCAACATTATTTTGAGTATAAGAACCTATAACAGCACCAGTAGAACAGTTCGCTAAAGATTGTTCTTTTACTAAACGAACTTGACCAGTTGTAACCGTTGTTAAGTCTGTATTGACGAGATCAGTAACAGACTTACCACCAACTACTGTTGGTTTAATGGTTAATATCACTGCGCTTGGTGTTCCAGCAGTTGCAGTTGCAGGCGCTTGAACTTTGATGAGTAAGTTAACAGATGCACCACGAGCAATGCTTCCGGTTACGGCTGCAAGATCAGTGCCTGTAACTAATTCAGTCGCATCCGCTACGCCATCATTATCTATATCAACAAATAGGCTTGTTACCCAGCCATTTGCAGCCTGATCATTGGTCAATGTAAATGGCAAGCTACCTGATGTAGCACCTTCAATAATGTTACTGTTGTTTGTTAACGTGTGTTTATACACAACGGTACCACCCGGCGCAACCTGACCAGTCCGGTCATTTTGCAAACTCAGTACGCGATTAGTTTCTACGGTTACACGATCAGACATAACATCTGTTAAGCCAGTAGCCGGTGAAGTCACTTTAAAGATAACTTCTTGATCACCCGCTGGAGCATTTGCAGGAGATGTTACAACAGCAACAATTTCGGCACTACCACCACTTGGGATGTTACCAGTATTGGTAATTGGAGCACCTGTTGGATTACCAGAAACATCAGCTAAGTAATATTGAACTGTCCAACCTGTTGGCAATGTAGTTGATGTAGATAAATTATAGTTATCTCCCGTTGCACCTTCATTTTCCACAACTAATGGAAAATTAACCGATACACCTGGCTGGGCTGTTTTAGTTTCAACATATTGCCCCTTATCTTTACCCGATGCATCAGCAATAGCATTTGTAGTGCTGTCAGTTGCATCACCATTATGCAAGTCCACAGTTGCGCGGGTTACATCGTTAATCACCAAGTTTAATGTATCTGTCTTGCTGGCATCAGACTTAGGACTTGTGGTTAAAGTTGCTGTAAGTGCAGTGCTACCAGAGTAATTTGCTGGCAGAGTTACTTTTGCAACAAGATTATAAGTACCACCACTGGCAATCAGTCCTGTACCAACAAATGGTGTTACGCCATCAGCTTGATATAAAGTAACAATACTGCCTGATGGTAAACCACCCGAACCTGCTGTACCTTTATTTACACTTACATTGAACTCTTCTGCAACGTTACCAGTATTGTGAATTACAATTGGCTCGCCTTGACCTGAAGCACCGAATTCAGCAACTTTACCTTGCTTGATTGAAGCAATGACAATTTGGTTATCTTTTGCGGTTGCAGAGGTTTTATCCGCATCTGCGTAAGCATCAGTTTGGTTATCGTTGATTGTACCTTTTTTGATACTTAGTACAGTTACATCAGTCGGGTTAGATGGTGTTTTCCCTTCATCAGTACCTGGACCATCTGGGTCAACATATGCAGTGTTGGTAATGGTACCTGCTGGAGTATTTTGATTGACTTCGACTTTGAATTTCAGCACACCACCACTGTTGGCAACAACAGTAGGAATAACGAATGTAACCGTTCCTGAAGTGAAGTTATATCCGTCTGTATCACCAGTACCGTCATTTAATACAGTACCATTTACAGTTGCAGAACCAGGCACGTAAACCAAACCTGCTGGAATTACGTCTGTAATCGTAACGTTTGTTGCAGTCGTATTACCAGTGTTTTGATAAGCTAAGCTATATTCAACTTCACGTGCCGTTCCGATTGATAAAGTTGCATCTACATTGCTCACACTTGCAGATTTTAATAAGCTAATCACAGCGCCATTGGTAATCTTAACAGTATCAACGTTCCAACGAACTGCATCTCCCTTATCTGTTGCTGTAACTTTATTTATGCCTGAACCAGCTGTTGTTGATGAGCTTCCTGAGCTACCATAAGTACTGGTTGCAGATACAGTTAACTTACCAAGATCACCAGCATTAAGGTTACTGCTTGCAGTAGTTGCTTGCACGATTAAGTTAACAGATTCGCCTGTGGCTAAAGTTACGCTAGTAACAGGCGTCTGGCTATCAGGAATACCATCTTTATTGGCATCAAGATAAACTTTCAATCCGCTGAAATCGTAACCATCTGTAGTGCTATCACGTGTATCGTCGTTTACAACAGCCACGTTAAAGGTATCACTACCATTACCTGTGTTTGTTAATGTATGAGATAACGAAACTTGTCCATTGGCATTGGCCGTTTTAGTTTGATCAGACACCAAAGTAAAACTAGCCACTTGTAAAACAGTTGTTGTAACAATGTTGGAATTTACTTTCTTACTTTCGCCCGTATTATCAGTATAACTTGCAGATGCAACGTTACTAATATTTGTACCCTTAGCTGGCGCCGCAGCATTCGCCGCAGAAGCAAATGCAGCACCGCCAGCAACCAATGCAATGGAAGCTGCTAATTGCGTGAACTTTAAACGTTGTGTTGGATTGGACATTTGGAACTGACCCCTATTGAATTTTCAATGTCTATTTGTTTAATTTTTGGTTTTGTCGCTATTAATTCGTGTTTGAGCTGAAACAGTGACTGATTTCCCTGCTGGAAGCTCTGCAATAGTCCAACGTAAAGCACGATAATCCTTCAGCGGAACATTCACCATTTGGTTACCCTCTTTGCGCTTTAAAGGCATCGGGGCAAAATTTATACTGTCTGTACTTGCTTGTGCACTTTCTGGTTGTGACTTACCCAAAAATTGGGTTTCTACTGGTATTGGTAAAGTCGCTGCCAGGTTTTTAATTTTTCCAGTCGTGTTATTGGTATAAGTTGCCCGATACTCAATGACATCATTTGGCTTAACTTTAGAAACTGGTGTAGCTGTCGGTTTCCCTTTTGCATTTACGCCAATGAGGTAAGTTTTTAGCTCTACTGATACTGGGTCTTTGGAAACTTTTGTTTCAGCACTTGTATTCAAGGCTAAAAGTAAAGCTACGCCCCCAAGCACCCCTATTTTCCATGGACTTTTTACATACATATTTATTACTCCAAAAAACTCAAAACCCCATTTTTTCAGCTACAGTTTCATTTTCAGAAACCATGCTCAAAAACCGATCTATTATTGAGTTTACAAAAATACATCATTTTTATACATTTTTGTTGACATATATCACTCTTTTTTACAAAAAATATGTCACATGTCAACAAAAGCAATTGCCGTACCAAAATTTCTGAATTTTGGGTAATTGCTTTTTGTTGACTTTTTTCTTATTGCAAAGTTATTGTTTTACACAAAATCTCAGTTTTCCTGTCGCCGCAGGACTTAACATCCCACTTAAATTCCATTCCAGTGAATTACCTGAATTATTTGCGTTACATGTATTACCAGCAGGGGTTTCAGTACAAATCATGCTTCCAAAAACAGTCCCTGTAGGTAAACTGTCTTTGATTTTCACGTTTTGAATTTTCTTGGTACTATTATTTTTGTAGGTAATTTCATACTCTAAATTATCTTGCTTAGCTGCCTGATTCGTCATCACAAATGCATTTGTATCAGATGAAGTTGATGGACAACTCGCAACAGCACGAACTTTTTTTGTCAGTGTTAAACCTGCACTACCAATAAGTGTCACATCCTGACGTTTAGTTGTTTGTCCTGAAATCGTTTGTGCCGGATTTGCTAAAGCAAATTGATAACCGGCTTGAAGAGTTCCAATATGCTGTGCGCCAGCAAAAATATTGGTTGGTGCAAATACGCGCTGCACTAGACAGATATCAGTGTTTGGTTGCAATAACACTGAACCAGATACCGTTGGATCAAACACTGTTTCACCAGCATCAACCGTACCGTTACAGTTACTGTCTCGGTAAATCAGAGCCTGCCAAGGTTGATCATTATTTGAGTTTGAATAGCCTTGAATAAGCTGGGTTAACTGAACAGGTGCCTGTGTAGTTAAACGGTGCGGATAATCTGTTACCTCACTTGCAGTAATGGTATGTTGTCCATCTTCAGTTAGTACTACATTCAGGTTGGCATCACCAAAGTTATTGTTTAGATAGCTCGTGGCATTTGTTCTTGGCACAGTAATGGTGTCTGTATCACGTTTATATGTTCCTGTCGTACTCGCTCCACTCACTGAGGTATATTCAGGCAAATTAGTTTGTACTACACAGAATGATGCAGATAACTGACTTTGATCAATATTGAACTTATAATCACCATTTGCATCAGTAGTAGCAGTTGATAAAGTTGTTGAACTACAGTTGGTTAAACGTATTGTATTATTAGCAATACCACTTTCCCCAGCGTCCTGAACACCATTGTATGCCTTACTGGCATCGCCAGTCGTGCCACTATTATCGTTAAAGACGCGACCTGAAATGAGGGTTTGGGCGACTGTTCTAGTGTTGGTATAGGTACATATTGTGATGATGGTATTGTTACTAATGGTGACTGTGCGACCTACCACACCACTAGTTAATGGACTCCCGCCATTACAAGTTGTCGCTACAGTATATTGATTTAAACTTCCATTAATAAAAGTTTCAGTTGGTAATGTAATTACATCACCTGAGTATACCGTTACAATCCCTCCAGATTCCGTGTTGTCTCCACTTGAAATAGAGGTAATGGCAGGGTTATTTGTTCCACCTGTGGTGATTACTTTTATCTGGTCGTTAACTGCAGCATTTTTCCACTCTTTCATTAATTTAATCTGTTGTGGAATACGGCTATTGTTATATATACAGGTAATCAGCTTCCCAGTATCTGCGTCCCCAATGATGAGAGTATTGCTCAGTTTGGCATTTGTTCCAGATAGACTATTTGCTGTTGCCCCACCGTTAGCAGTGCAAGTCAATGTTGCATTGTAGTTATCTTTGTTTATGGTTACAGCTGCATCATAATTTGAGTCACCAGATGTGTAATCATTTAGACCTATTTCCGCGCCTAAAGTCACAATATCACCCACATAGACGGTAATCGCGGTACCAGAATCACTTGAAGTTGGTGCAGTGCTTTTAAACTTAGTCGTATTACTGGTTAAACCCAATGTTGCAGGAATGACCACCACATCACCTGACTTAGCATTTGTCCATGCTTTTGCAAGTTTTAAAGTTGCCGTTTTACGGATATTGGTATATGTGCATGTAATTTCTGTTGTCCCACTAGATGGAAGCAGCAAATTATAACTACCATCGTTATTATTGCTCACAGTTCCTGCTGAACAAGTCGGTGTTGCTACTGCATAGTTGCCATCACCTATATCAATGACTTCTTTTAAAGTCACATTGGTAGAGTTTGCAATCAAAATACTAGCACTATCTGTTTGACTCGCCGCACCTGTCGCAATTGACTCAAGTTTTGCCAAACCAGTTGTGGTATCTGCCGTAATTGTCGCCTTGTCGTACTGCTTAGCATTTGTCCAGGTTTTTTTAATCGTTAAAGTCCGGTCACCTGCTACAACAGAATCAGTATCTTTAACACTACACACCCCTGAGCTAAAACTACGCACAACATTACTTGATAAGCTACCTGTAGTACAACTCGTTCCAGTATTGGTCACTCCAGAAGGTGCTGTGACTGATGCAGTATTATTGGTAGTTGAAGTATTGCCTGTCGATATGGTCGCAGTCACTATGACTTCATAGAACTCATCATTATCAAGTCTTGGTAATGCATATCCACTCTCAAGCTGAGTCGTTGTAGGCGTAGAACTTGGCGTACATTTATTATTGTTTGCATTACTACAGGTCACACTGGTTTTTGATTGATTAGTACCAGCAGCATCAGCCAACGTTGCACCCATTACAGGGGTACTGCCTTTATTGGTGACACGCACCACATAAGAAGTGCTTTGCCCTCTTAGCAATGCCGTCTCATTATTGGTTTTGGTAATATTTAAATCAGTCTGTGGATTAAGTCTGTTCACAAAAGTACAGGTAATATCCGCCCCGCCTGTAATTAAATAGGTCGAAGGAATAGTGAGCACTCTGGTTGAATTGACCAAGCTACCAAAAGTCCCCGTATTCCCTGTTACAAGACTATTGTCATCTCTACAACTGGCTTCTGTTAGGACATAATTAGTGGGTGGTGCACTTTCTGTAATGGTGACATTTGTTCCTTTGGCACTCACGGGTAATGCCGTTGGATTCACTGGAGCAGCAATACCTGCAGTAGATGTACTTATATTATTAAGAGTTCCTGTCAGGTTAGTATTGCTAAACGAGAAGGTTCCTGTTCCACCATAGGATATTTTTTGCACTTTAACAGTCGGTAACCTTGTATTCATGAGGTTACAAGTAATGACAGCCCCTGTTGTGATCCCACTGCGATTAATGGTTAAAGTATTTCCTGAAATAGAGGATGTTACAGTCGCTCCAGCTGCATTTTTACAAACGGCTGTTGAAAGCTCCCAGCTCTGCCCTGTAGGCATAGTTTCCGTAATTACCACATTAGTATTCGTACTACTGATAATAAAAGGCTGTATTCCAGACTTAGTCGTATCACTATCAACCTGAGTTGGGCTTCCTGGCATATCAATAGCTACACTCGCTGAATTTTGCAAAGTGTTGGTCAATGAATAGCTGAATGTTCCAATGCCACTGGTGGTTTCCTTATTTAATATAAGTGTGGCTGCAGCAACTGTGGTTTGTACAGTGCTGCTATTATTTGAAGTATCAATATCCGTATTACCAACAGGCACATTTGCCGATGCAGTATTGGTGAGTATAGCCCCAGCAGATGGTGCAGTTGCCTGAAGAATAACTGTACAGGTTGAGTTCTTAGGGCCGCTAAACGTACCACTGACAGTATTACCTGACGTTGTGGCAGAGCAATTTTCACCTACTGTTGATGGTGTAGCAGAAAGCACAGATATAGACGAAGATGAAAAATTCGCAGGTAATGTATCTGTAAATGTTGCCAATGCAGTTTTGCTAATTGGATTTTCACCCAAATTGGTCATCACCAATTGGTATTGCATAGTACTACCAGTTGCAACCGTTAAAGGATCACTGCTAAATGTTCCTGAAGTCCCTACTCGTTGACTCTTTTTGATTGCAACGTTCATTTGGGTAGGCGCATCATCATCTATAATTGTATATGTAGCCGTACCGTTCCCTGACGACCCACAAACTGATGACGAATATATGTAAAAGTTACTATCATCCCTTTGAATTGTTACTGTAAATTGCTCATCATCTTCCTTCTCATTATCATTAATAATTTCTACAGGAATACTCACTGTATAAGGCGTACCCATTCCATAATCACCTGCTGGAATGGTTTTAGAAAAAGTTTTATTTATGCTGCCATTAATTTTGTAGTCTAAATTGATTTCGGCGTTTTTTGGTGGTGTACCATCATTTACATTAAAAATCAGGGTTAAACCACCCGTAGGAATAATACCCACAATGATAACTTTAATGTCTTGAGGAGTACCATTTTCAGGAACATCATAATTTGCAGAAGCAAATTCAATAATTGGCCTAACCGAAATTTGAATTGCATCTAAAAAATTACCCAGAGAACCTGATGATCCTGAGTCTGCTTTAAAACCTAAAACTGTTTGCCCTGTTGCACCTGTGTAATTAAATGTTCCGCTATAATCTGCCCAAAATTTATTACCACTATAAGTCACAACCCCTGATGACACATTACAATTACCCGAAGCACAACTTAAAATTGAACCATTACCATTTTTAGTTGTTGCCACACTCACAATTGTTTGTGCCCCAGCACGTAAAGACATTTTATCTACATCAGTAGTATTATCACGGCGCGCATTATGGCTAAGTTTCCATGAAATCGGCTCATCCTTGATCAAACAAATATTTTGCTGCATTTCCGAGTATTCCTCAGCATTTAATTCAGCAAATACATTCCCCTGCCTTGCAGGATAGCCGTTGAATCCATGCGACCATAACTCAATCAATTTTCCGAATTGATTACTTGTACTCCCACAACCCCCACTCCCTTGCATACTTCTATGCGTAGTATTCCAACCTGGAACACTTGAGGCATCGACCTGTACATAGCATGCTGTACCTAATGAGTTACTCTCAAAATCAAAATTTAAATAACTACGCTGATAAGCAGCCTGAGTAACAGTAATACGACTGATTAGTACAGCAAACAGAATCAGTAATTTTAAGTAGGTATGATTGAGGATTTTCATCGTGTCTAATTTATTCATTGAATTACTGCCCCACATAGCGCACCCCAAAACTGAATTCATAACTTTGATTTGCAGCCACACTATTTAATATTCCTGAAACCGCGCCGGCATTACCAATTGCGGGAGCTGTCGTACTGTTACATGCTGCACACATAGGCGATCGAGATAAAACTGTATAAACAGGTGTCATATCCCTAAAAGTAAATGCACTACTCAAAGCTGCTGTACTTGTGTTGGTCAAAGTCACCCTGTACAACACACATTGCCCTTGACCACTTGCTTGTTTACCAATATTTAAAGTATTTGTTGTATACGACTCATCAGCTGTGCCATTACAGTCAAAATCACGCGCTTGTAATTTAGTAAGTTTTAATTGTGCTTGATTTACAGTCGTCACATCAGTAATTGAGGCCAGAACCTGACCATTACTGTTATTTGCAAGATTGACGGTGGTGTTATTTGCTTGAGCAATATTATTCGTCACCAGATTTTTAACTTGCAGTAATAATTTCACTTGAGTGTGTGCTGCCAATTTACCTCCAGGTAAATCAGCCAAGTCTTTAATCACCAAATCAACCACATCAAAAATGCCATTTCCATTTACGTCATAGAAAAGTGTGCTATTGAATTCAACCTGATCGTTATTCATAAGGAAGCTATAGTTCCCCGTATAATCAACATCGGTATTATTGGTTAAAAGATGACTATAAATGACTGTACCTAGCGGTGAAACTTGTCCGCGTAAATTCGGTGTAAATTCTACTTGAGCTACAGCATTAACACTTTGAATGGTAATCGCATTTTTCAGAATATCCTGACCCGGATTACTGCTATTATTCCCACTCACAAAACTTGTAGAAAGCACACGGAAATAGATTGGTGTAGTTAAGCTACTGTTCAACTGATCTATTTCCACAACAGCACAGATTAACTGGCTTTCACCATTATTGAGATAACTCGTTTTTCCCGTCTCACTGCCTAAAACACTACAATCTGTACCATTTCCAGCGACATAAAAACGGATACGATTTACACCGTTTGGTAGCGTTAAACTGCTAAAATCACTCGTTGCATTCGCACTAAGTAAATATTCAGCCCCAGCACCTGTATGACTTATTTTTAATGGAAATACAGCTTGCCCACCAGCCACAGAATTGACACTTGTTGACGCAATCACGGTTTTCCATGGGTTGCCAGCATTGTCAACATTCCCATTCCCCAAACCATTGTTTTCAGGGCTATTGGTTAAGTCAACTAAACGAGCTACCGCAGTGGCAAGTAAAACACCCTGATCTTTAATCAAACTTGTTTTGCTAATATCGCCCAGAGACTGCGCCTGAGGTGAAACTTCAAATGTGGTATCAGTGGTTACCGCATAACTACTCGGTAAACGTACTTTGACAATAATAGGTAAATTCACCCCTGCCGATAATAAACCTGTATCGGGAATGCCATCCCCATTACTATCTAATAATGGTGTAGCCCCATCTGCACGATAAAATTCAATTTGGCTGCCCGCAGGAAAAGTACTGGCTGTAAGTGTTAAATTAAATCGATCAGCGCTATTACCCGTATTCCAGACATAGTTATTAAAAGTAAGCACACCACCCTGTGCGGTAGAAGTAGCAATAACTGTAGCGCTATTATTTACATCACTTACGCTACCATTAATTTTGACAGCATAAATTGGAGCAATATTCAGTACAGCTATATTACTTAGATCTGAAATTGTTGCTGTTGTCGTATTATTATCATGATCATATTGGAAATTAACACTATTATTAATTGGACCAGCAGTTGTTTTATTTACTTTAACTTTGAACTCAATATAACCTGTCGCATTTGCTGCAATTGAGTTAATGACTGCTGTTACAGTATTTGATGTAACACTATAGTTAATCCCGGCTGGATCATTACTGCCCGTACTCGGATTGACCGTTACGCCATTCCAGTTTTCACCACTATTTAGTTGATAGACCAGACTGGAATCAAGTGCATCTGTTAAGGTAACAGCACCTGTAGCCGTACTACCTAAATTTTGATAATCCAAACGAACGGTAACAACATCACCATTTGCTACTGTAGTTTGAGAAAACTTTTTACGAACCACCAGAGCAGACTGGTTAGTTACAGTAGCAGTATCAGTATTGGTTTTGGTTCCAGTGGCATTATTTAAAGAGTTTACCGTTAATGTTAATAATCCTTTTTGACTGACAGCTGCCCCATTCGGCACATTTGCTGCCACAATAAGCCCAACCGACTCACTCGCACTTAAAGAATAAGAAGTGATCGCAGCACCATCAGGCAGCCCGTCATTATTTTTATCCAGAAAAATTGAAAAATTACTGTAGTCATAACTGCCTGAAGTATTATTTGTCGCTGCAAATGTGTATTGATCGACTTCATTACCTGTATTAGTCAAAGTATGGTTAAAGTATACCGTTTGACCAGCGATGACATTTTTAGTGTTATCTGCAGTTAAATTAACGGAATAAACAGGGAGAATAGTCGTTTGGACTAAATTGGAACGGCTGACCTGAACAACAGTTGATCCCTCTTCAGTATATTCACCAACTGCCATATTACTAATGATTTGACGCGTAGCAACTGCAGCAAAACTAGACTGTTGTATGCCCAATACAGTTACCAGCAAAACCAATAAAGCAATTATGTGATTGCGGATATTTTCTAATGTATTCATTATATTCATTTTCTAAAATCCGCCCAACTTAAGGTGTAACCTGAATAGAAAAATACAATGCAGCCTGCTCCTGTGGTGCAAGTGCTCCAATATTTCCTGATATTTGCCCCCCACTCACGGTTACAGCCCCCTTACTCACCGAAGGCGGCAAGCTATTGCGCAAAATGCTGTAAGCTGGCACAACATCATTAATCACAACATTTGCTGCTGGTGTTGAACCATCATTCTTGATGGTTAAACGATAAGTTACGCATTGATTTGGTTTAATCGTCAGTGGGTTACTAGCGTAAGCTGCTGTAGCAACATTAATAAGTACGCATGCTTCATCTTTAGCCTGCTCTTTAATCAGACGAAGTTGTGTAGGATCAACTGTTGTTAAATCTGTATTTTGAATTGTTGTTAGGGTTAAACCCTGAATTGTATTTGTAGCTGAAACCACGATATTGGCTATACTAGACATACCATTTGTTGCTGTGAATGGTGCCTGGACCTTTAAAAGCAATTGAACCGAGCTTTGAGGGTTTAAACCGCCCGTTACAGATAAATCAGTCGCAATCGGATCGGTAGAATCGAGTACACCATTATTATTTGCATCGTAATACAGTGTATAAACAAACCCATCATTGATGTTTTGAGGTACTACACTCAGGCTTACCTTGCCACTTGCATCACCTTCAACAAAGGTACCCATATTTTTTAATGTATGAAGATACACAACTGTACCACCAACATTAATGCGTCCTTGCTGATCATTTGCCAAAGTTAATTTGCGTACAGCTAGATCCACTTGATCTTTAATACTGTCACCCTGAGCATTCATCGGTGATTTCATTGCAAACCAAATGGGCAAACTTGATAAAGTGGTATTGGCTGGAACAGTGACTACAGCACAATATTGTTTAGCTGCACCAGCAGCCAAGTTGCCAGTACTACTAATCTCGCCTTGCAAAGCCTGACATGTAGCATCACCATTATAAAACTTCACCACCCAATCTGTGGGTAAAGTCGTATTAATACTATTGATGTCAATCGCTGAACTCGACGCGTACAGATTATAATTATTTGAGACAGTGCTATTGTTTCGAATAACAAGTGGGAAAACAGCATTTGCACCTTTAACAGCATTTTTTACTAATAATGCTTGTCCACCAGAACCGGTAACATTTCCAACACCCACACCTGAATTGTTGCTGTTATATAAATCACTTTCACCCACAGCAACCGTATTCACCAATCGATCACGTGTACTATTTTTTACACTGGTATCGGTAACTGAGGTTGCAGTAATATCAAAATCCATTGTACTTGTTGAAGTACAATTCGATGGGAAATAAACCCCTAATTTAATTCTTTTTGAAGCGCCGTAAGCCAATCCACCAGTATCAATTACGCCATCGCCATTTGTGTCAGTAAGTAAGGTAATACCATCTGCATGATATAAGCGAACTACAGCACAGCTTGGTACATTGCTTTTCACAAAACTTAAATTATAAGTATCGGTTGCTTGTCCTGTATTCCAAACATAGTTATCAAACTGAATTTCTTTTGCTATGCCTCCAAAGGTATTATTTTGGATTTGCAGATTATTCAATCCGCCATTTGGCTCGCCATCATCATTTGCACTGCTCGGATTATAGTTAAGCACAACACCTAAAGTTTGTTGAACGTTAAAAATGACCGTATTCGTTAGCGTATTTTTCAGAATCGCATTTGATGCATTGTATTGTTGGTAATCTGCAGTGTTAGGAATTTTTTCAGCAGCATTAGCATTCACTGTGACTTTAAAACTTACAGTCCCTTTACTTAAAGCTGCCACACTTGCAAGCTCTACATCGACCTGCCCATTAGTCACTTTATATTTTATTGGTGCATTTGCACCTGTTTCTACATCATCGGCATCTGTTAAAAATCCAGAACCATTTCCCCAACTTCCGCTTCCAGATTTATAAGTGACATCTGTGGCTAAGATATCTCGTAGCACCACTCTTGCCGCTGCAGTACCTGTATTGTTATAAGCCAAGGTATAGGTAATTTCTGTGCCCGTTTTACCAGTACTGATATTTTGTGATTTCGTGACTTGAATAACCGCATCATCAACAACTTTGGCCGTGTCACTTACCGTCATGGCAATCGTATTGTCATGTTGACTTGTTGCCGTTAGAGTAAAATTAGCAACATTATTTGCACTCACATTTGTAGGAATACTCCCCACTACGACCAATGAAGCAAATTCACCAGCTTCCAGGCGAACACTTGTGCCGGAATTAAGTAAATTATTATTATCATCAGGCTCGCCATTCTGATCGCGATCGATATAAGCAGCTACATTGTCTAAATTAAATTGATCATTCGATAACTGGGTGAGGCTTAATTTATAATCGTCTGCAATATTACCCGTATTTGTTAAAACATGCGGAAAATTAACCTTACTGCCAATCGTGCCAATATTTTGTTGATTACTTTGCAACGTTAATGAGTAAATAGGCTGAACAGTTAAAATAACTGCGTTTGAATTAATAACCTGTAGATGACCTTGCTCATCATAAAAGTCGCCACTTGCAATATTTGTAATACTCGTTCCAGCTTTAGGCTGAGCAAAAACCAAAGCACTATAAAAACCAATCAATAAACCAATCAATGTTATTCGTGAAACAGCACTTTTTTTGAAATAATTTATCATTCTTGATCCTACAAACATGCAATGTGCATAAATTTCCACCTAAATGATTAAAAATAATACTACAAAAAAACACATATAAATACAAAAATAACCAACCAGTTAACACTTTTTTTAAAAAATTAAATTAATTTTACATTTGTTTTGAATTTCGTGTCCCTGAATGCACGATTTAAATAAAATACGACACCCCCTACCATTTCAAAATCCGTGCATGGTGCTTCAGACAGAGCAAAAAATAGAAAGCCTCAAAATTTAATCATGAAAAAATAGACAGCCTTTTTCCCTGAGAGGAAAGTGCAGTTAATATTCAACCTGCAACTGTCTGCAAAATCAGCTGATATGTCGTGATTAATTTATTGACAGGTGATTTCTGTTTTTACGTTCTTTATGGACAAAATTATATTTGTTTTAAAATAAAGGCCTGCTCATCTTCAGGAAAATCATCAGGTACGAGTTGAGGGCAAAATTTTAAATATCCTTCACATGTCTCATTCAAAAAATCCTTGATCAAAAGATTCTTTTTTCTCTTATGACTGTTAAAAATCACCTAAATCAGCATCTTTTTACATATGCTTGTCATTATTTATGTATTTCAACTGCTTAAAGATTCAGCATAATCGCTATTTTTTAAAATAAAGTCCCCTTTTCAAGTTTACGGTGACTGTGTATAACAATGAACCGGTGAGGGAAACCAATAAGCATAGGCAAACATCGTAAAAAAACGGTAGACTATGCAACAATCAATGCAATCAGAATGTCATTTGAGACAAACAAGAAGGTGAAGGCTGATGCCGCTCAATACAGTTGAAGAGCTTGTAGCAGATATCCGTGCAGGAAAAATGGTTATCCTGATGGATGATGAAGATCGTGAAAATGAAGGCGATTTAGTCATTGCTGCAACACACGTGCGTCCTGAAGATATCAACTTCATGATTACACATGCGCGCGGACTTGTTTGCCTAACCTTAAGCCGTGACCGTTGCCAACAGTTAAATCTTCCTCTTATGGTCGATGCCAACGGCGCACAGCACGGTACTAACTTCACCCTGTCTATTGAAGCCGCTAAAGGTATTACCACAGGTATTTCAGCTGCAGAACGTGCACATACCATTCAGACTGCGGTTGCTGCACATGCCAAACCGGCAGATATCGTACAACCGGGCCATATCTTCCCATTGATGGCACAACCCGGGGGCGTATTACACCGCGCAGGCCATACCGAAGCCGGTTGTGATCTTTCACGTTTAGCGGGCTTAGAACCTGCTTCTGTCATTTGTGAAATTATTAATGAAGATGGCACCATGGCGCGCCGTCCCGATCTTGAAGTATTCGCAGAAAAACATGGTCTAAAAATCGGGACTATTGCAGACCTAATTCATTACCGCATGACCAATGAGCAAACGGTTGAACGTCTGGATCAGCAAACCATCAACACAGAATATGGCAGCTTTGAACTGTTCCGTTATCGTGAAATTGGTAACCCGGATATTCATTTGGCACTGGTCAAAGGCGAGCCTAAAGATGGCATCACTACCGTTCGTGTACATGGTTTTAGCCCGGCACGTGACTTGCTCAAAATTAATAAACAAGATGGCGAACCGGCCTGGAATCTCGACAAAGCACTAAAAGAAATTGCATCTAGCGAGCGTGGTGTTTTAGTCTGGATTGGTCAGCGCCATTTACAAGATTTAGGTCCGGCACTCGAAAGCTTGACTGCACCCAAACCAACCAAATCAAGTGCTGCACTGTCTCAACAGTATCAAACCATTGGTGTAGGCGCACAAATTCTACGTGATTTAGGTGTTGAGAAAATGAAACTGCTCAGCTCTCCGTTACGTTTTAACGCATTATCAGGTTTTAACTTAGAAGTGGTGGAATACATCACCGCAAATCAAACTACAGAGAAATAATCGAGGTTGCTATGGCAGTTCGCCGTATTGAAGGTATGTTACATCTCGCGAGCGAAGGCCGTTACGCGATTTTAGTGGGTCGTTTTAATAGTTTTGTTGTCGAACATCTATTAGAAGGTGCAATTGATACATTGAAACGTCATGGTGTATCAGAGGATAATATCACTGTTGTTCACGCACCTGGCGCTTGGGAACTACCTGTCGTTGCTAAAAAACTGGCAGCTTCAAATGGTTTTGACGCTATTATTGCACTTGGCGCAGTGATTCGTGGTAGCACGCCTCACTTTGATTTTGTTGCTGGTGAATGTGCCAAAGGTTTAGGCGTGGTTGGCCTGGACACAGGCTTGCCAGTGATCAACGGTGTATTAACTACGGATAGTATTGAACAAGCGATTGAACGCTCTGGAACAAAAGCAGGTAATAAAGGTGGTGAAGCTGCCCTTACTGCAATTGAAATGGTTAACTTGTTAAAGGCTATTTAACGCTATGTCGCAAACACTTCAAGCAACTTATGCAGCAAAACGCAAAGCACGTCGTTTTGCTGTACAAGGAATTTATGAATGGCAGATGAGCCACAATCCGGTACATGAGATTGAAGCACGTACACGTGTGGAAAATGCCATGCACAAAGTGGATCTAAGCTATTATCATGAATTGTTGACTCAAGTGGTTGCCAATCATGAAGCATTGGATGCGCTCTTAATCCCTGTGCTGGATCGCGAAATTGACGCGCTTGACGGCGTTGAACTCGCAACCCTTCGTCTGGGCGCCTATGAATTGAAAGAACATCTTGAAATTCCATATCGCGTGGTTCTGGATGAAGCGATCGAGCTGGCTAAACATTTTGGCGGTGCAGATAGCCATAAATACATCAATGGTGTATTAGATCGTTTAGCAACCAACTTACGTGCAGCAGAAAAGCAACAAGCCAACTAAGTAAAGTAGATTTGTTGTATGGCTGAGTTTTCGATCATCGATACCTATTTTAACCGTAAGACTTCGACGTCTGTCGATTTAGGTGTCGGTGATGACTCGGCCTTGCTCACCCCTCCTCCCCAGCAACAACTGGTGATTTGTACCGATACGCTGGTTGCAGGTCGTCATTTTCCTCTTGATACCCATCCTCATGCCATTGGCTGGAAATCCGTTGCGGTCAATTTATCTGACATTGCAGCCATGGGTGCCAAACCACAAAGTATTCTTTTAGCATTGAGCTTACCCCAAATTGATCATGACTGGCTCGCAGGCTTTAGTCAGGGTCTATATGATTGTTGCGATCAATTTGGGGTCTGTTTAATTGGTGGTGATACCACGCAAAGCCCTCATCTCACCATCAGTGTGACGGCGCTGGGCTGGGTTGACACAGGCCAAGCTGTGACACGTTCAGGCGCGCAAGTCGGCGATTATGTCTGTGTCAGCGGTCAAGTCGGCGATGCCGCTTTTGGTCTGGCCCATTTGGACCATCCCCTGCAAAAACGTTTAGACTATCCAACACCTCGTTGTCAGCTCGGGCAACAGCTGAAAGGTTTAGCTTCAGCCATGATTGATGTCTCTGACGGCTTGGCTCAGGACTTAGGACATATTTTGCATGCATCTAAAGTGGGTGCAGAAATCGATTTAGATCAACTCCCTATCGACGACCATGTAAAACAATTACAACAAGAATCCCAATGGCAGTATGCACTCGCGGGTGGTGATGACTATGAGTTATGCTTTACAATAAGCCCGCAGAATTATCAAAATCTTCTGCAACTAGAATTAGATGTAAACATTCATAAAATTGGTCAAATTACTGAGCCACTCGGGCTACGTTACAAAAACTACGGCGTTGACCACATATTAAAATTTCAGGGATATCAGCATTTTGCATAAACCAGCCATTAATTTTAAACAAATGTCATGGGCCAACAGAATAATCGCATTCTGTGGCGTCGGCTTTGGTTCTGGTCTTGCTCCCAAAGCACCGGGAACATTTGGCTCTGCGTTTGCTTTATTGTTTATTCCTGGTTGGCTTGCAATTGGATTTATCAACTCCATTATTGTCATGATCATCATGTCAATTGTCGGCATTTTTATTTGTGGTCAAACCGCGAAAGTCATGGGCGTGCATGATGATGGCCGTATTGTTTGGGATGAATTTGCCGGGCAATCGATTACCTTTCTGCCACTGATTTATTTTGCACAAATGAGCTGGCTTTGGGTCTTGATTGGATTTGCCCTGTTCCGTTTATTCGATGTCTGGAAACCATGGCCTATTCGCGTCATCGATCGTCAAGTCGGTGGTGGTTTCGGTATCATGTTTGACGATATTATTGCAGGCCTTTGGGCTGCAATCTGTATTCTCGTGTACCTCAACATTTCAATGGCTTAAGCCAAGTTTTTAAGGTGTATTATGTCAACTTCTGTGATTATTCTTGCTGCAGGTAAAGGAACCCGAATGCGTTCTAGCTTACCTAAAGTATTGCAGCCGCTCGCAGGACGCCCACTACTCGGCCATGTCATTGAAACAGCCAAAAAACTCAATGCAGCAAATATTATTACCATTTATGGACACGGTGGTGATCTGGTTCAGCAAGCCTTTGCTCAGGAAAATGTGCAATGGGTTGAACAGGCTGAGCAGTTAGGTACAGGTCATGCGGTCAAAGTGACTTTACCCGTGTTACCTACTGATGGTGTATCCCTGATTCTTTCCGGGGATGTACCCTGCATTAGTCAAGCAACTCTGGATAAGCTGTTAACTGTTTCACGTGAAACAGGAATTGGCCTGGTGACCTTAACTTTGGCAGATGCAACGGGCTATGGCCGAATTGTCCGTGCAAACAATAAAATTCAGGCCATTGTTGAGCATAAAGATGCCAGCGACGAACAACGTCAAATCAAGGAAATCAACACCGGCATCTATTGCGTCAGCAATGCCAAATTACATGAATGGTTGCCTAAACTCAGCAACAACAATGCGCAAGGTGAATATTACCTGACAGATATTGTTGCTATGGCGATCGCAGATGGCTTGGAAGTTGCATCTGTTGAACCAGAACGTGCCTTTGAAGTTGAAGGCGTGAATGACCGCATTCAACTGGCTGCTTTAGAGCGTGAATTTCAAGCTTATCAAGCCAAACTGCTGATGCAGCAAGGCGTGCACATTATTGATCCAAGCCGTTTTGACCTGCGTGGTAATCTTACAGTTGGCCAAGACGTGTGCATCGACATCAACGTGATCATCGAAGGTGATTGCGAACTGGGTAACAATGTTGAAATTGGCGCAGGTTGCGTAATTAAAAACACCAAAATTGCAGCCGGTACCAAAGTTCAACCTTACAGCATCTTCGATCAGGCTGTTGTTGGTGAAGATACCCAAATTGGCCCATTTGCCCGTTTACGTCCGGGTGCGAAACTGGCTGCCGAGGTGCATATCGGTAACTTCGTGGAAGTGAAAAACTCCAGCATTGGTCTAGGCTCTAAAGCCAATCACTTTACTTATTTAGGTGATGCTGAAGTGGGTGCAGGTTCAAATATTGGTGCCGGCACTATTACCTGTAACTATGATGGCGCGAATAAATTTAAAACCATTATTGGCAATTCCGCTTTTATTGGTTCGAACAGCTCGCTGGTTGCTCCGGTCAATATTGGCAACGGTGCGACTGTCGGTGCCGGTTCTGTGATTACCCGTGATGTTGCAGAAAATAGTTTAGCCTTTGAACGCTCAAAACAAGTAGCGAAAGAAAACTATCAACGCCCCCAAAAATTGAAAAAATAAGAGGATTATAACGATGTGCGGAATTGTCGGTGGCGTTGCTGAACGTAATATTAGCAATATTTTAATTGAAGGCTTAAAACGTCTGGAATATCGTGGCTATGATTCGGCCGGTGTTGCATTAATTAACGGTGGCCAAGTCTTGCGCGAACGTCGCGTAGGTAAGGTCATCAATTTAGAACAGGCTGTAAGTGAAGCAGATATTCAAGGCTCACTAGGTATAGCGCATACTCGCTGGGCAACCCATGGTAAACCGACTGAAAACAATGCCCATCCGCATATTTCAGGAACCGTGGCTGTAGTGCATAACGGGATTATCGAAAACTATCAAGAACTGAAAGATGACCTTGAAGCATTGGGGTATGTGTTTACTTCACAGACCGATACTGAAGTGGTTGCTCATTTGGTCAATGATGCCTTGAAATCCACTTCTAGCCTTTTAACTGCCGTACAACAGGTGGTTCCACAGCTCAAAGGGGCTTATGCGCTGGGTATTGTCCATACAGATCATCCGGATGAATTGATTACCGTACGTGAAGGCTCACCTTTAGTCATTGGTGTAGGCATTGGCGAAAACTTTATCAGCTCGGATCAACTGGCACTATTACCCATTACCAACCGTTTTATCTATCTGGAAGAAGGTGATATTGCCCGCTTAACCCGCAATAGCATTGAAGTTTTTGCTAATGGACAGCTGGTCGAGCGCCCGGTAAAAGAATTAGATGCAACGGTGAGCAATGCCTCTAAAGGTGAATACAAACACTACATGCTCAAAGAAATTTATGAGCAGCCTGAAGCAATTCAGCAGACCATTTCCCAGGCATTGAATGGAAATAATTTACGCGAAGATTTCCTGAAAAATGCTGTTGCAGATTTTGAAACGATTCAACAAGTGCAAATTATTGCCTGTGGAACCAGCTACCATGCCGGCATGATTGCCAAATACTGGTTTGAACAACTGATTGACCTGCCCTGCCAGGTAGAAATTGCCAGTGAATTTCGCTATCGTACCCCAGTGATTGTCAATAATACGCTGTATATCTGTATTTCCCAATCAGGTGAAACAGCTGATACTCTGGCGGCTCTGCGAGATACACAAAAACGTGCACTGACGAAGAATTTAAACATTACCACCATGACAGTATGTAATGTGGCTACATCTTCCATGGTCCGTGAGACCAATCATAGCCTGCTGACACTTGCTGGTCCTGAAATTGGGGTAGCTTCAACCAAAGCTTTTACCACTCAGCTTGCAGCCTTAATGTTACTTGTACTTAAAATTGGACAAGTCAAACAAACTATCTCGGATGAACAGCTGTCAGCGATCATCACGGATTTATGGCACACTCCAAAAGTGATTTTAGATACCTTACAGCAAGATAAAGATATTCTGCGTCTATCTGAGCTGTTTGTCGAAAAGCAGCACTGCCTGTTCTTGGGTCGTGGCACTGAATTCCCGATCGCCCTGGAAGGCGCCTTGAAGCTGAAAGAAATTTCCTACATTCATGCTGAAGGTTACGCAGCGGGTGAACTGAAACATGGTCCCTTGGCACTGGTAGACAATGACATGCCTGTAGTGATTCTTGCACCCAAAGATGACATGCTCGACAAGCTCAAATCCAACATGGAAGAAGTTCAGGCCCGTGGTGGTGAACTGTTTGTCTTTGCCGATGAAAACAGCGGCATTAAAGGCAAAGACCGTCAACATGTGGTTCATGTACCAACTATCAGCCCAACACTGGCTCCAATTGTGTACAGTATTCCTGTACAGCTGCTTTCATATCATGTTGCGGTCCTGCGCGGTACAGATGTGGATCAGCCTCGTAATCTGGCGAAGTCGGTTACTGTTGAGTAAAGATTGAAATGTATGAAAGGCTGGTTAAAACCGGCCTTTTCTTTAGAGAAAGAAGGGGATAAGAAAATGACATCACTGACGTGTTTCAAAGCCTACGATATACGCGGCAAACTTGGCACAGAACTCAATGAAGAGATTGCATATAAAGTGGGTCGTGCTTATGGTCAAATCTATCAACCGAAAACCATTGTGGTTGGTTGTGATATTCGCCTCAGCAGTGAAGGACTCAAACAAGCAACCATTCGCGGTTTGAATGATGCCGGTGTCAATGTACTAGACTTAGGCATGACCGGCACGGAAGAAGTCTATTTCGGCGCCTTCCATTTAGATGTACAAGGTGGTATTGAGATCACTGCCAGCCATAATCCCATGGATTATAACGGCATGAAACTGGTTCGTGAAAATGCCCGCCCAATCAGTGCAGATACAGGTCTAAAAGAGATTCAGGCCTTGGCAGAAAGTAATCAATTTACAGAGGTTGCCACTAAAGGTACCACTCAAAAATATAACATCCTGCCTGAATTTATCGAGCACTTGATGACTTATATTGATCCTGCGAAGATTAGCCCAATGAAGCTCGTGGTCAATGCGGGTAATGGTGCTGCAGGACACGTTATCGATGCCATTGAAGAAAAGTTTAAAGCACTGAATGTTCCACTTGAGTTCATTAAAATCCATCATGAAGCAGACGGTAACTTTCCAAATGGTATTCCCAATCCACTCTTGGTTGAAAACCGTGACAGTACACGTCAGGCTGTAATCCAGCATGGCGCTGATATGGGGATCGCTTGGGATGGTGACTTTGACCGCTGCTTCCTGTTTGATGAAAAAGGCCAGTTTATTGAAGGCTACTATATTGTCGGTCTGCTTGCTCAAGCCTTTTTACTGAAACAATCTGGTGAAAAGATTGTGCATGACCCACGCTTGGTCTGGAATACTTTAGATATTGTAGAACAATACCAAGGTACCACCGTTCAATCTAAATCAGGGCATGCATTTATTAAAGATGTCATGCGTGAACATAATGCGGTTTATGGCGGAGAAATGAGTGCACATCATTACTTCCGTGATTTTTCCTATTGTGATAGCGGTATGATTCCTTGGTTATTGGCTGTTTCTGTCTTATCGGAAACAGGGAAATCTTTATCTTCTTTGGTTGAAGATATGATTGAAAAATTCCCATGTTCAGGTGAAATCAACTTCAAAGTGAAAGATAGCCAATCCACTATCCAAAAGATCTTTGATCACTATGCAGCACAAAATCCTGAGATTGATAAAACTGACGGTGTCAGTCTTGATTTTGGCGCTTGGCGTTTAAACGTACGTTCATCAAATACTGAGCCTTTACTGCGTTTGAATATTGAAAGTCAGTCAGGTAAAAATCCTCAGCCTATTCAATACTATGTTGATGAATTAACACAATTGATTGAAGCCTAAACCTCAATTAAAAAAAAGGAGCATAAGCTCCTTTTTTAATGTCTTAGATTAGCATTTGAAGTGCAACACCATGTTCTTGGAATAATACCTGACTCGGGCTTCTAAATCCGAGTCTTTTTCTTGGGCGATGATTCAAACGTTGAGTGATTTCTGAAATATAAGCATCCGA
>NZ_CADDTS010000043.1 GCF_902753875.1 Acinetobacter bouvetii
TCTTCTAGAGTGAGATGAGTATAGTTCATGATGCAACTTTGACTTTGGTCGGTCGGAAGCAAAATGCTAGCTCATCTTGCTTCCTTCCAATAATTTAATCTCTGTTGCACTTCATTTGAGAATCTAAGTGTCTTAAAATTTAAGATCTATAACCATTAGGATTCTGTTTCTGCCAGTTCCAGCTATCTGCCAGCATATCTTCCAACGTATATTGAGGCTTCCAGCCAAGTTCAGCCACAGCACGCGCATTATCAGCAAAAGTCGTTGCTACATCTCCCTCACGTCGTGGTGAAAATTCAAACGGAATAGCGACTCCACTAACTTTTTCAAAACCATTTTTCACTTGCAGCACAGATGAACCCTGTCCGGTACCAATATTCCAGACGCGACAACCTGTTGCATTTAAGCGATTATTCAAGGCACACAGGTGTGCATTGGCTAAATCGACCACATGAATATAGTCACGTACACCGGTGCCATCCACCGTGTCATAATCATGACCAAAAATGGAAAGTTTTTCACGACGACCGACCGCCACTTGCGTCACGTAAGGCATGAGATTATTGGGAATCCCTTGCGGGTCTTCACCCATTCGACCACTTTTATGCGCCCCGACCGGGTTGAAATAACGCAGCAAGGCAATGGACCAACGCTGATCTGCATTTGACAGTTTTTGCAATAATTGTTCAACAATCAGCTTGGTATAACCATAATTATTGCTTGGCATGCCTGTTGGCATCTCTTCATTCAGTGGAGAGACATTCGCTTCATCATATACTGTTGCTGAAGAGCTAAACACCAGATTAAAGACTTCTGCCCGCTCCATGGCTTTGACCAAACTGATTGAACCGGCAATATTATGATCAAAATAAGTCAGAGGAATTTTCTGACTTTCACCGACCGCTTTCAAACCAGCAAAATGAATGACTGCATCAATTGAATATTGCTGAAAGAGCTGATCCAGAACTTGTGCATCACGGATATCCCCTTCTACAAAAGTTAAGCTTTTTCCTGTCAGTTCTTGTACACGTTGCAATGATATTTCTGAGCTGTTACATAGGTTATCGAGAACTACCACTTGATGTCCTGCATTTAATAGTTCTACACAGGTATGCGAGCCGATATAGCCGGCTCCGCCTGTCACCAAAATGTTTGCCATATTATTTCCCAAGCAAAATATCTAAAAGACCACGTGTTGAACTGTCAAAGTCTGAATACTCTTTGGCAGTTCCATTTAAAATTGGCAAAACCTGATTGGCTATTTCTTTACCCTTTTCAACACCCCATTGGTCAAAGGCATTGATGTTCCATAACACCGATTGAACAAAAACTTTATGTTCATACAATGCGACCAACATACCGAGTGTATATGGATTTAATTCTTTCACTAAAATGGTGGTACTTGGCTGATTGCCTTCATACTGCTTGTATTCTTGCAAGGTTTTAACTTCTTCGGTATCCAGTGCCTGATTACCAAATGCCAAAAGACGTGACTGCGCCAAACAGTTCGACAATGCCAAATGATGCTGATCAATTAAGGCATCTGCACTTTCAACATAGGTAAATTGATTCGAAGTATAACGCTGTACCGGTGCAATAAAGTCACAACTCACAGCATGCGTACCCTGATGCAGCAATTGATAAAAGGCATGCTGCGCATTCGGTCCAACTTCACCCCATACAATTGGACAGGTATTGGTTTCCACTTTTTTGCCCGTACGTTGTATCGACTTACCATTCGATTCCATTTCTAACTGTTGCAAATAAGCAGAAAAATACTTCAATCGACCATCATAAGGCAGCACCGCATGGGTCTGGATATCAAGATAATTTAAATTCCATAAACCTAGCACAGCCATCAATACAGGGATATTTTGATGGAATGCTGCATTTTTAAAATGCTCATCGACCGCATAAGCACCCGCTAATAGCTTTTTAAAACCCTCTACACCAATATTCAATGCGATGGGTAAGCCAATACAGGACCAGAGTGAATAGCGACCACCCACCCAGTCCCAAAGCCGGAATTGCTTGTCCGGACAGATTCCCCACTCGGTCATTTTTTCAGGCTTGGTCGAAACCCCAACAAAATGATGACAATTTACAGTTTCTGATTGCCCCAATTGCTTTTCTAACCACTGACGTGCGGTTTGCGCATTATATAAGGTATCAATCGTGCCGAAGGATTTAGAAGAGATAATAAACAGCGTCGTTTCAGGGCGCAGCTGATGCAAAATATCCGAAAGCTGGCTTCCGTCCATTGTCGATACAAAATGCACCTTCAATGGTTTAGCGGTTTTCACTTTAAAATCAGATAGAGCATGACTGACCATCATTGGTCCCAGATCTGAGCCGCCTACGCCAATATTGACCACATCCTGAATCACTTCACCGGTAGCGCCCCGATACTGTCCTGCATGAATTTTTTCCACCAAGGCATACATACGCTCCAGCTGCTCATGCACCTGATCAGCCAGTTTAGGATGAATTTCATCTTTTGGGGGTAAGCGTAAGGCCCAATGCATCGCAGCACGCTGCTCGGTATAGTTAATTTCTTCTTCTGAAAATAAACGCTTGATCCAGGTCGCCAAGTCACGTGCTTTGGCTAGGTCTAAAAGACCGCTCATCACCGACTGGTCGACACGATGCTTACTATAATCAAAAATAAGATCATCAAACTGAACTGAAAAATGTTCAAAACGTTGCTCATTTTCTGCAAAAAAATCATTCAGATGCTTTTGCCCAATGCTTGCACTTAAATCTGTTAAGTGTGACATGGTTGATGTTAAATCTTTTTTGGGAAAAAGATGTAAATTCATCATTATCGACCTACCCCCATATAAGCAAAACCCTGTGCTTTTACATACTCAGGATCATAAATATTGCGTCCATCCAAAATTAGTGGATGCTGCATACGTTGTTTTAGTTGTGCGTAATCAAGCGATCTATATTGTTTCCATGCTGTTAACAGACATAATGCATGTGCCTGATCAACCGCTTGATACTGATCTGAACACAGGATCAAATCATCCCGTTGCCCATATATTTCTTCTATTTCTTCTAATGCCTGCGGATCATGCAGTTTTACCGTCACACCCTGCGCCCATAATGCTTCAAGCATGGTATGAATAGGCGAATAATGTGTACTTGAACTGTTTTCTTTAAACGCAGCACCCCAAATAGCAACCGTTTTACCTGCCAAATTGCCATGGAAATAATTCCACAGTTTCCGAAATAGAAATTCTTTTTGCTGTTCGTTAATATCCCAAACCTGAGCCAAAAGCTGACTTTTAACCCCTGTATTTGACACTGCATTGGTTAAGGTCAAAATATCTTGAGAAAAATTTTCTCCGCCAAAACCGGCACCCGGATAAAGATAAGAACCGCCAATGCGCGTATCGGCAGCCATACCTTCACGTACATAAGCAATATCAACGCCAATTTTTTCTGCAACCACAGCCAGGTCATTCATATAACTGATGCGCGTTGCCAGCATGCCGGAAATACTGAGTTTGGTGAATTCAGCATCCCGCACCGGCATAAAGAGATATTGTTGTGAACGCGGGAATAAGGGTCTCAGCATTTCCTGTATCTGCTGCTGCACCCGGGTACTTTCACAGCCAATAATAAGACGACTCGCACGACTCAGACTTCCTAATGCATGTCCCTCCTGAATGGTATCTGGAAAATAGACCCAGTCATCTTGAGGAAGGAAATCTTTAAAAATTTGTGTCCCGTTTAAGCCAAAGGTAGATGCGTTAATCATCAGTTTAGGATGAATAATGGTCCGTTGTTTCAACTTATGCAGAACATCTCGTGCTAAAGGTTCTTGTACAACATTAAAACTAAAGATATAAACATCCATCTCCAAACTGAGATGTTCAAAATCGCAATACTTGAGAAAGCCACTTTTAAGCTGCTTGTCTAGTGCATCCAATACATCCTGTTCTTTAATGTCAAAAACAGCTGTATGATTAGACTCATGACAGATATAGACCTCATGCCCATATTCTGAAAGTAATGCTGCCATGACTGCAGCATAAAGTGTGGTTCCAAATATTGCGATTTTCATGCGGGTTCTCTTCGCTTATAGTGCTAGCTCTCGGATCATCTCTTTAAAGTCTGCACCCAATACCGGATGGCTTACACCATAGTGTAGAACGGCTTTAAGATAACCCAGTTTACTACCACAATCGAAAGTTTGGCCTTTCATACGATAGGCTTCTACGCTATCGGTTTGTTGCAGCTGAGCAATTGCATCAGTTAACTGAATTTCATTACCCGCACCTTTAGGTGTCTGTTCCAAAAGCTGCATAATTTTGGCAGGCAGTACATAACGCCCTACCACTGAAAGGTTCGATGGTGCTGTTGCAACGCTAGGCTTTTCGACAATACCCTGCATCACAATGCTTTCACCTTCTGCAGGCGAAGCTGCCACATCGACAATGCCATATTGATCGACCAGATGCTCTGGCACAGCTTCAACCATAATCTGTGATGCTGATGACTGATCAAATCTCTGAATCATTAAGCTTAAGTCATTCATTGCAGAATTGTCTTTTACCAATACGTCTGGCAGCAAAACCGCAAAATCATCATCACCAATGACGTCTTTAGCACACAATACAGCATGCCCCAAACCTAAGGGTTGTGGCTGACGCACACTAATAATACTGACATGGGGAGGAAGGATTTCTGTAATTTCTTTTAAGAGATCAAATTTCTTTTTGTTTTCTAATGTCGTTTCAAGCTCAAAGTTACGATCAAAATAATTTTCAATAGATGCCTTAGAGGAATGAGTCACCAAAATAATCTGTTCGATCCCTGCAGCTACCGCCTCGCGTACCACATATTCAATTGCAGGACGGTCGATGACCGTGACCATTTCTTTAGGAATAGATTTACTTGCAGGTAAAAAACGAGTACCCAAACCTGCGACCGGAAGAATTGCTTTTTTGATCATCTCATCACGCTTCTAAGTTTAAATTTACCATTATCTTCATTACAGCCTAAAGCCAGATTTTAATAAATCAACTAAACCGTAGAATTTTAGTTGATATCAATATGCAGCTTTATTAATAAAACCTTTAAATATTGTTAAAAATATAATTTTAAGATCTAGTAGTAGACTCCATGTACGGATGTATTCCAAATCACATTCCACCCGTTTTTCCATTTTATCCAAAGTATCTGTTTCACCACGCCAACCGCGTATTTGAGCCAATCCTGTAATACCAGGTTTTACTTTATGGCGCAGCATATAGCCGGTAATCAGTTTTCTATACTCTTCATTATGTGCTGCAGCATGTGGACGCGGCCCTACAACCGACATATTGCCAATAATGACATTAATAAACTGAGGAAGTTCATCTAGTGAGGTTTTTCTCAGAAAACTACCCACTGGCGTTACCCTTGGATCATTCTTGACCGCCTGTTTTACTTCAGCGCCATTTTCCATAACTGACATGCTTCTGAACTTATAAACCAGTATCGGCTTACCATTTAAGCCATAACGGATTTGTTTAAAGAAAACAGGGCCTTTAGATGTCAGCTTAATCGCAATTGCAATGCATAATAAAATTGGAGAGATCAGAATTAAAATTGCAGATGCCACACAAATATCTTCTACCCGTTTTAAGAAAATATTAATCCCTTTAATCCGCGTATCGATAATAGGGATAATCGGTGTACCATTAATATCTTCAACACGTGAATATAAGAAGTCATAACTAAATAATTCAGGAATAATCACAGTTGAGCATGTCGTGTCCGACAAAATTTTTAGTAAGCTATCTACTTGTTCTATATTGTTTTGATTGGTCACCAGATAAACCTGATTGATATCTTGAGATTGAATTAATGTAACGGCATCTTCTATAGTTCCATTAAATTCAGCTGTATCAAAATCCTGTTTAAAGGAGTAAATACCTAAAGGATTAAATCCAATCCACTCAGATTTTTTTAAATCCTGAAAGAGTTTAAGTGCTTTATCTGAATCCCCAAGAATGACTACATTTCTAGATTTTTTAAATATTTTAAAGAACAGCGCATAAACCAGTCTGATCGCTATTCTCATAGCCCCCATTAAAAATAATACAGCACAAAAATATTGCATGAGAAGTGCAATATCAATATCAGAATAAAACCAGACTAAAGGTAATAACAGTAAAGAACTTAGAAAAATATTTTTGGCACATGCAATCAATTCGTTAAAAAGACTTACACCACGCCATGATCTATAAAAGTCTGTTAAACCGCCTATCAATTGAAAAAAACTGACCATGCTTAAAAATATAAGCATTGCCTTATGGGTAATTTCAAGCGAATTTAAATTAAAAACAACATACAATGCGCCATAAATAGCAATTACATCACAAAATCGTTGTAAAATTGAGACGTAAGACGCGTTTAATCTTGATGCCATCTTAGACCTATAAAGTAAATTTATTATGTATAAAGTATTGTCCAAAGGGTCGGGCAATGAATTAAAAATATATCGCTAGCTCTATTTGAGTGTTATCACTCAATAGTTCTAACTATGATATTGTATTTTACTGAATTATTACATGATATTGATCTTTTTTCTTAATTAAAAATAATGATTATGCATATACATTATTAAATATATGTTTCTAAATACAAAAAAATCATAATTTTAATTTATATTTTTTTACTTGAATATTTGAAATAAATTTATAGTGGTTATAGGATTAGACCTACAAAAACTCAGAGATTAATAGGGTGTGTTGACACTTTTAGCTTAAAAAAATAGCGAAGTAGTAAAATCAAATCGCCAAACCCAATTTTACTATTCGCTATGCCTCGTACCATGCTGACAGATCAACACTGGCAAAAGTTGAAAGTTATTCTGCGTAATTTATCCATTCACCACAACTCAAATTTACGCAATTTTATTGAAGCTATTCTCTATAGAATTAGAACAGGCTGTCCGTGGCGAGATATTCCTTCTTGTTTTGGTCATTCAAACTCTATTTTCAAACGTTTTAATCGTTGGTCAAGCAGCGGTAAGTTACTTAGATTATTCAAATTACTAGCCTCATGCCCCGATATGGAGTGGATTTTTATTGATGGCTCTCATGTACGTGCTCATCAACATTCTGCCGGCATAGCGAATCAATCTATTTCTAAAAGTGTAGGAGGAAACTCCTCAAAAATACATTTGATTGTTGATGCACATGGCAATCCTATTGATTTCATGATTACCGATGGAACCACACATGATGTTAAAGTTGCACCTGATTTAATATCAACATTAGATTTAAAAGAGACAAAAGTGGTATGCGCAGATAAAGGCTATGATTCAGAACCACTGCGTGAACAGATCAGGAAAACAGGGACTAAAGCGAATATACCAAAGAAAACGAATAGCCAATCGAACAATGACCATATGGACTGGTATTTATATAAAATCAGGCATTTAGTTGAAAATATGTTTTGTAGATTAAAGCAATTTAGAGGAATAGCTACTCGATATGACAAGCTCAAAAGAAATTATCAAAGTTCTGTTGCTTTAGCCTGTATATTTTTATGGCTACCTTTATAGGGTTAATTATGAACAGTAAGTGTCAACAGATCCTAATGATACCTGTAATTTTATCTGGTGGTTCCGGTACTCGTCTTTGGCCTCTTTCCCGTTCGAGTTATCCAAAACAATTTTTACCTATTACTGGGGAAAAAACATTATTCCAACAAACACTTGAACGTATTTCTAATTTAAATCAATCATTAATCAATTTCCAAAACCCGATTATTGTCACCACTGAATCACATCGTTTTATTGTTGCAGAGCAACTTCGGCAACAAAATGTCAATGCAAAAATTTTATTAGAACCAATAGCTAAAAATACAGCGCCCGCGATTGCAGCTGCGGCTGAATTGGCACTTTCTTATGGGGAAGACCCTGTTTTACTTATCCTCGCTGCCGATCATGTGATCCAGCAACAAGAGGAGTTTAACAAATCCATTGCAATTGGATTGGCTGCTGCAGAAGCTGGTCAACTGGTCACTTTTGGTGTAGTTCCTACTGCACCGGAAACAGGTTATGGCTATATTAAAGCCGCTGAAACGATTCAGACTGCTGCGACAACTCAACCTTATATAGTTGAAAAATTTGTAGAAAAACCCGATTTAGACACTGCCCAAAAATATGTTGCCGAGGGTTCTTACCTTTGGAACAGTGGCATGTTCATGTTTAAGGCATCTGTATATTTACAGGAACTTGAAAAATACAATCCAGCGATTGCTAAAAATGCCAGAGCTTCTGTTGAGCATAGTAAAAATGACCTGGATTTCGTTCGTCTGGACAAAAACCATTTTGAGCAATCACCTGAAGATTCGATTGACTATGCCGTGATGGAAAAAACGGACAAAGTTGTGGTTGTACCATTGAATGCAAACTGGAGCGATGTGGGTGCATGGAAAAGTGTTTGGGAAGTGAGTGATAAAGACAGTAATGGTAATGTTCTTCGTGGTGATACCATTATTGAAAGTTCTAACAATACCCTTGTACATGCTCAACATCGCTTAGTTAGCGTACTTGGTTTAGATGATGTCATTGTCATTGAAACTTCAGATGCTGTTTTAGTTGCCAACAAAAATAAAGTTCAAGATATTAAGAAAGTTGTTGAAAAGCTCAAAAGTACCCAACGCTCAGAAGTAGAACAGCATCGAAAAGTGTATCGTCCTTGGGGCAGCTATGACTCAATTGACAGCGGTGATCGTTATCTAGTGAAATGCATTGTGGTCAATCCAGGTCAAAAATTGTCTTTGCAGATGCATCATCATCGCGCTGAACACTGGATTGTGGTCAGCGGGACCGCAAAAATCCATAAGGGCAAAGAGTCATTTTTACTCACTGAAAATGAGTCAGTCTATATTCCACTGGGTGAAATTCATGCCTTGGAAAACCCAGGCAAAGTGCCTTTAGAGCTCATAGAAGTACAATCTGGTTCTTACTTAGGTGAGGATGATATTGTACGATTTGAAGATTTGTATGGCCGAGCCTAATAACTTTATTATGTAATTTTAAAATATTAGAATAAATAAAGCTGATTTAACCCTGCTTTATTTATTCTAATTCTGCCTATTAATAGAAAACAAGCTAATTCATTTTAGGTACCTAAAACAAGATTAAAAAAATTCTACGCTACTCTCTTATTTAATATATCCACCTTGCTGAATAATTAAGTCTTCGTACTGTTTCAAAACATTAATCCATGTAAAATCTTTTAGAAAACGGGCTTTCGCTTCATTTTTCATTGTTTCTAACTTAGTAGAATCATGCAATAGCATATCTAATTCTGCCGAGAATGTTGTGGCATCTGAGAAATACACAGCACCCTGACCAGCAACCCATTTATTAAACCGGTTATCATGAGCAATAATTGCATTTCCTGCACCTAAAGCCTCGACCAATGATGGATTTGTTCCCCCAACTTGATGTCCATGAACATAAGCTAAACTATAGTAACGCAACGCCTGTACAATTGACTTATCATAAATAGCACCTACAAAAAGCACTTCATTACTTGCCGCATCTAACACTTTTTTATGAAAAGGATTTGTTGAATCATAATTACCAAGAACTACTAATTTAATTCCCCTTTGTTCTTTCGAAAAACCTTCAACAATTTCTAGCAAAGAGTTTTCAGGCTCTGGGCGAGCGATAACAGTTAAATATCGATTCGGTTCCAATGACCACTTCGCGAGTGGCTCCGGTGAAATATCGACCACGTCCTCCGCACCATATGGAATCATGGTAATCTTTTTAGGATTTGCACGGGTTGATAAATGATTTTTTATTTCAGGATGGTCTGCAACCAAATGGTTTCCTAACCAGCATCCAGCCCAATCATTGAACCAGAACCATAATTTAGCAATTGGCCCCCATTTCGCACGAGACCATTCAATACCATCCATATTAATAATAGAGATAATACCTTTTAGACGTAATAACACTGTAAAGATTGCTGTGTTATATCCTAAAATTAAACACGGCTCTTGCGACTTGGCTGCGTGTAGATTAGTTTTCCAGTCAAAAATAATAGTCCCTAATGGACCAGACTGTTTTACGGGAATATGTATACGCTCTACACCTTCCCATTCATCAGTCCACATTTCTCCATCACCATCTTCCTGACAATAAACTACAGGTTTCCAGCCTTTTTCGACCAAATATAAACATAAATATTCGGCGAATGTTTCAAAACCACCATGTGCTGCTGGTACACCACGAATACCTAAAATACGTAATTTCATTAATTTATCTTCAAAAATTTACAAGGATAATAATTTCTTTAATACTTTATCAGGACGTAGAAAAGATGCCAAACCTAAATAAAATAAACCTTTAAATTTATTATCAGAGAATAAGTATTTTCTATAACATTTAATATGAAGAAAATACCAAATCACAAAAGCTTTATTTGTTTTGGTTGAAAATATTTCATCCCGAATGCGGTACGTTTTTTCAATTGTACTAAAAGGTAATACATTAGATGCACTTCTTTGATGAATACGGTAGCGTAATAAAGGTTCTTTAATGTTGTAAAATTTTGCTCCCGAATTCAGCATACGAGCGAAAATATCATAATCCTCTGCTGGGACATTTGCTTGAATATATGGATTATTTTTAAATAGCTCAGTTTTTGCCATCACTGTAGGGTGTAATACACCATGCTCACCCCTGTGAACAACTTTACTGATCGTTTCATGATCTTGAGGAAAATTTGTTAAACCAATATCTTTACCTGTCTTCGACTGAAAAATTATTGCATCAGAACCAACAACATCTGCTTTTCCACTCTCTAAAATTTCATATTGTTTTACTAAGCGTTCAGGCAAAACAATATCATCTGGGTCTATACGCAAAATATATTTACAAGAAGCTTTTTTAATTCCAGCATTTAAGGCATTTCCAAAACCTTGATTTTGCCCCAAAGGTAAGATAATTAGAGTCGGAATTTCTTTCTCGTACTTATAAGCAATTTCTAATGAATTATCTTTGGAACCATCATCAATAAAAATAAGTTCCATAGGTAATGTTGAACTATTCTTCCAAGCCTCAAAAAAATCCTCAAGGAATGGGGCATTATTATAATTAGCTGCAACAACAGATATATCTAAAATAGAACTTTCATTTTTATTTCTTCTATCTAAATCAATATTAGATGACGTCAACATACAATCTTTCCTTTTACATTCGTAGATGTTTTTATCTTATAAATTAAGAATAAAACAAAATTAAAAATAAATATAAAACTAATATCTGTTAATGCGAAATTGAAATTTGTATAAGTCAATAGGACAATAAACATAAATAACTTAATGACAAAATTTAATCCAATTTTCATTATCAAAAATGATTGATAAGAAAAATATAAAATAAAACCTAATAAACCATAATCAAAATAAAGTACATAAATAGTACTAAAACCAGAGTTATATAACCAAGTTTTATCAATAGGGTTATAATAAGTTAAAGGTCCTTGACCTAACCAACTGATACCTGATTGAAATATCTCACCTATAGGCGCAAAACGAGGGGCCGTAACCCATTCATCTTTTCTATCATAATCATATTGGGCTTGTTGAATAAAATCAAAAATATAACTAGACAAGCTAGTATATGATACAAGTCCCAAAAATATCACCAAAATACCAATTAAGAAACCAAAACCATATTTATATAATCTAGTCTTCTGAAAGAAGAAATTAAGCCAAATAATAGCTAACAATCCTAAAACCACAAATTGTGCAGCTTTTGAATTTCCTAAAAATATTACAATAATACCCATTATAGTAATAATAAATTTATCTCTAAAGTTTGAAGGCAATATATAAACTGCTAATATCATTAGCTCACATACTGTTGCAAGAGCTGCATCTGATTGCAAAAATAATGTACCAAATATAGCATCCTCATACCCGATAGATGCTCTAGAAAAGTCAATATAGCTTTGCGTAAATGTAGATTGTATTATCGTCATAACTACTTGCAAAAATAAAAACCATTTTGATATTTTAAAAAAAATTTCGCTAGTTTTATTAGAATAATTTTTAAAAAATCTTTCTGCATATAATCGACCACTTACCGCTACAATTACAGTACACATTAAGTAATAAAAATATGTCAAAGTATATGATAAAGGAGAGCCATAATAATCATGTAGCAGAAAAATCAATATTATAAAAAATAATAGTGGCCATTCCAATCTGAGAGCTTTCCAACTGGAATAAAACTGAAATACATGTAAAAAAAGAAATAATACTATGAAATTACACAAAGTTGCAGATAAAATTCCAATGTATTGAAGACTTCCTGCCAAAACATACAAAAATATGATAGGCAACAACCATCTTAGAGTACTAATTCTAATTGTAGCTACACTTCTCATTTATGCTTTCTCAAAATTATTTTAAACAAAGAAAATAAACCATGTTTTTTTAAAAAAAATATTATTTTTTGTCTTAGATTTCTGTATATATACTCCACATGAAAAACATAATCACTATCGACTAAATTCAAATAAATATTTTCATAATATTCATAATATTTTTTATCAATATTAGCAATAATGCATAAATCCATTTGATCAACTAAATATTTTTTTAAGCAAGTTTCAGGAAATTTTTGTTTCCATTTCTCTAAAAAACCAATCATTGATTTTATATCAAAATTTCTTCCTGAAACTGCATCATCTCTTTCCAAATGACTTGTTGGAATAGGATTAAAAACCCAGCCTTCTGTTAAATATTGCAATGCCAAAAAGAAATCATAATCTTGATGTCTTTTTAAACTTTCATCCCATTTCAAGTTTTTTAATTTATTTTTATTAACAATATAACTTGATGTTTGAGCAGACCAGCCTGCATTTGAAAAAAGAATATGGTATGGAGTATCAACTAAAGCTATGTCACCGGAAGAATTTACCACTTTCGAATTCCCATAATGAATAATAGCACCACCATAAATACCAGCCTTACTACTTTTATTTAAAATCTTTAAAGAATTTTCAAGATGACAAGGCTCCCACCAATCATCGGAATCCAAAAATGCCACATATTGCGTATTTGCCTGTTCCAGGCCTAAGTTACGAGCATAATTAGCATTCCCAAACTTCTCGGTTTTTAAGCACTGAATATTGATGTCTTTATGATCTACAGAATTAATAATTTCATGTAGTCGTTCTAATTCTTCAATTTTGGAGCCATTGTCAACAAAGAAAATAAATTTAGGAGTTAAGGACTGCTGAATCACAGAATCCAATAATCGTTTGGCATAATTTGAGCGATTATAGAAGGGGATAACTACCGTTAAATCTAATGATTCTGTAGTTTTTACTAAACTCATTCAATCAATCCTAAATTCTTTGAATAAATATTATTAAAAAAGATCTGCGTCTTTTAACAAGTTTGCAATTGCATCTTTTTCTGTAAGCAATAAATCTAATTTTGATTCAATCGGCCATTCAACACCAATCTCAGGATCATTCCACAAAATTGAACGTTCACATTCTTTAGAATAGCAATCTGTGGTCTTGTATAAGAACTGCGTATTATCTTCAAGTGCAATAAACCCATGAGCAAAACCTGCTGGAATCCAGAATTGCTTATGATTTTCCCCACTGAGTTCTACACCCACCCATTGCCCAAAGGTCTCTGAACCTTTACGAATATCAACAGCAACATCCCATGCATTACCTTGCACGACACGCACTAACTTGCCTTGTGCATGTGGATTTAATTGATAATGTAAACCGCGTAATACACCTTTTTTAGAAAAGGAATGATTATCTTGAACAAAATTTGGTACTTCCAAACCACGATTAGATAATGCTTTTTCAAATACTTGCTGGTTAAAACTCTCCATAAACCAGCCACGATCATCCCCAAAAACACGTGGTTCAAAAATTAGTAAATCTTTAATTTTGGTTTCAATTACATTCATTTTTTATGACCTGCTTAAATGATATAAGAGCCTTATAAAAAGGCTCTTTATAAATGGTTATGCTTTGCAGCTATGTTCTTGATGAAGTTTTAATAAGTATTGCCCATAACCGGTCTTCTTAAAGAACTCTCCACGAGCTTTTAGTTGGTCAGCATTAATCCAACCATTGTTAAATGAAATTTCTTCCAGACTTGCAACTTTTAGCCCTTGGCGGTTTTCAATGGTTTGCACAAATTGACTTGCCTCGAGTAACGAGTCATGTGTACCTGTGTCCAACCACGCAAATCCACGTCCCAATACTTCAACATTTAATGCATTTTTTTCCAGATAAATATTATTCACATCAGTAATTTCCAACTCACCACGATGTGAAGGCTTAATATTTTTGGCTATTTCTACAACTTCATTGTCATAGAAATATAAACCTGTTACCGCATAATTCGATTTTGGTTGAGCGGGTTTTTCTTCAATACTTAAAGCTTTACCGTTTGCATCAAAATCGACTACGCCAAAACGTTCAGGATCATTCACATAATAGCCAAACACGGTTGCACCTGAAGCTTGATGAGTGGCACGCTTTAGCTGTTCACTAAAATGCTGGCCATAAAAAATATTATCGCCCAGAATCAGACAAACATTATCTTCGCCAATAAACTCTTCACCCAAGATAAAAGCTTGAGCCAAACCATCCGGTGATGGCTGAACTTTATATGACAACTGAATACCAAGCTCTTCACCTGTGCCTAATAACTTTTCAAAGTTTGGTAAATCTTCAGGGGTAGAAATAATTAAAATCTCACGAATACCAGCCAACATTAATACAGATAAAGGATAATAAATCATTGGCTTATCATAAATTGGCAACAGTTGTTTGGATGTGCCCATTGTAATCGGGTATAAACGTGTCCCCGACCCACCGGCTAAAATAATACCTTTACGTTTTGTTGAAGTTGTCATGTTATAAAATCTCATCAATAACTTGAGCCACACCCTGCTGCCAATGCGGTAGATGAAGCTTAAATGTCTGTTGTAACTTTTGTGTATTTAGTCGTGAATTTAAAGGGCGTTGTGCTGGTGTTGGATAAACTGTCGTTTCAATTGGATTTAACTTTTGTACAGCCAAAGTCATGCCACTTTTACGCGCTTGTTCAAAAATATAATTTGCATAGTCATACCATGTGGTTTCACCAGATGGCGCTAAATGATAATGACCATGTAACTGCTGCTGTTGCTCTACACTTTGTAAAAAATAGTAACGTATTGCTTGCGCAGTTACGTCTGCAATTAGAGCAGCTCCAGTAGGCACACCCACTTGGTCATGGATAATACTTAGCTCTTCCTTACTTTGTGCCAGCTTTAACATGGTTTTAATAAAGTTATGACCATGTGTGGCATAGACCCAACAGGTTCGAAAATTTATAAAACGTACTTGGCTCATCTCTAAGGCAATTTCACCATCACGCTTGGTCTGACCATAATAATTCACTGGTTGTATAGGTGCCTCTTCGACCCAAGATGTTGTACCCGTGCCATCAAAAACATAATCAGTCGAGTAATGAATGAATAACACATCTTGCTGATGACATAAGCCTGCCAAATGAGCAACTGCTTGATGATTAATTAAATCTGCTTGTTCTCTATCAGATTCAGCCTTATCTACTGCAGTATAAGCTGTAGCATTTACCACAACATCGGGCCTGATTTCATTTAATACATGCTGAATTGCATCAAAATTTGAAATATCACCACAAAGCCATTGTTCGTTATTTGAACGATCCAGAGCAGTAACTTCACCCAAAGGCTGTAAAGCACGCTGTAATTCCCAGCCAACCTGCCCGTTTTTTCCTAAGATCAAAATTTTCATTACGTCTATCAAGCCTTTTCAGTTTGATATTGCTGTTTGATCCAATTTTGATATTCACCACTTTGAATACGTGCAACCCATTTTTGGTTACTCAAATACCATTCAACTGTTTTACGTAAACCCGTAGCAAAACTCTCTTGAGGCACCCAACCTAAATCTTTTTGAATTTTACTGGCATCAATGGCATAACGTAAATCATGTCCTGGACGATCAGTCACATAGGTAATCAGGTCTTGATAGTGCTCAACACCTTCAGGTTTATTCGGTGCCAATTCCTCTAACAGTGCACAAATCGTTTTCACGACATCAATATTTTTTTGCTCATTATGTCCACCAATATTGTAAGTTTCACCAACAGTTGCTTCAGTAACAACTTTATATAAAGCTCGTGCATGATCTTCAACAAATAACCAATCACGAATTTGATGACCATTACCATATACAGGTAAAGCTTTACCCACTAAAGCATTCTGGATAATCAGTGGAATTAATTTTTCAGGAAAATGATAAGGACCATAGTTATTCGAACAGTTGGTTATAACCACCGGTAAACCATATGTACGATACCAAGCACGCACTAAATGATCTGAACTGGCTTTACTTGCTGAATAAGGCGAACTTGGTGCATAAGGGGTTGTTTCAAGGAATAAATCCTCTGTTCCCTCTAGGTCACCATACACTTCATCAGTTGAAATATGATGAAAACGGAATGCTTGCTTTTTACCTTCAGACAAGGTGTTCCAATATTGCCGAGTTGCTTCTAAAAGCTGGTAAGTACCAATAATATTCGTTTCAATAAAATCTGCTGGGCCTGAGATTGAACGATCTACATGTGACTCGGCAGCTAGATGCATTACCGCATCAGGTTGGAATTTTTGCAGCAATTGATCTACTGCAGCACGATCACAAATATCTGTTTGTGAAAATGTATAGCGTTCACTATCTTCTATTGCTGCTAAAGACTCTAAATTACCTGCATAAGTTAATTTATCTAAATTTAATACGTGATTATCTGTATTTTGAATAATATGGCGTACTACAGCAGAACCAATAAAACCCGCACCACCAGTAATTAATAGCTTCATTTTCAACTCGAAGTATATAGTTTATTAAACAAGATTTATAAGCAGCAAACTAATTTACTTTTTTCTCTAAGTGTTGATTAATGTTTTCAATAATCAATTTCCACATTTGATCTACTTTATTTTTTAGTTCATTAGCTGCAGATTGAATTTGTTTAGAACGTTCTACATAAGTTACCTGATTTGAAAAAATAGTGATCTGCTTTTCCAAACTTGTTAAATCCGCCAAGTTATCAATTAATCCATCTCTATTAGAGAAATCTGCAAATAACTCTGGATACTTATGCGACCAACCCGCACCAATACACGGAACTCCTTGTGACATGGTACTTACTAATGCATGGAATCTAGAACCAATAACAAACTGAGCCTGCCCCAAGATCCATTTCAACACTCGTGGGTCTTGATGCTGAATGGCCTCAATATTGCTATAATTTTCTCCTAATGTAGCAACAACTTTAAGGTCTTCTTTTGCATCATGAATTAGAAATAAAGGAACTAATCCATTTTTTAAAATAAGCTCAATTGATTTCTTTAAAAAATTTAAATAAGCCTCAGGATCATCTGACTTATCTAACATACGTAAATTAGGTACAATAGCTACAAATTTTTCTGGTAACTGAATGCTAGAGTTCTCCAATGGCTTAACCGCAATTGTAAAATCTGGGCTTAATTTAAGTTTGTTCGATAAATCTATTAAAGGCTCACTATATTTGTAAGATTGCTCATCTCGAGCAAATACAATATCTGCTCTAGAAAATAATTTTTTGGTCCAATCGCTAACATCTTTTTTTTCAAATTTACCTAAAGCCTGAGGCATTAAAATAAGACTTTGATGAACCCTATGTTTTGCAATCATTTTTTGAAAAAGATGCTTAGGAAAATATTCTCCCCATTGATCAGAAAATGCAAAGCCAGAAGCATCTAAAACAACATCCACCTTTTTTGATTTAATAATTTTTCCAGTTAAACCTGCTATAGTTAGTGAAAATACTGCTCTCTTTGCCAACAACTCTAAAGTAGAACTAGTAAAAAAACCATAACGACTAATATCACTAGGGAATCCAAAAGTTGAAGGAACAACAATTTTAGCATTTGGGTATAGCGACCAAATTTTCTCAGAAATTGCAATTGCCATTAACTCAGCACCACGATTGTGAATACCTGTACCATGAATTTCAATAATTGGAGTAGTATTTTTAATCATTTCATATGTCCATCAAAATTATACTTTACTAGTAATTCAATAGGTTTCTTCATTGAATTTGCAACCATACCCTCCATGTCTGCATAACCAAATGCAATTAGCATAATAGGTCGCTCATCAGCTTCTAATTTCAAAAAATCAGACATTTTTTTTTCAAGTTCCGGTACTTCAGGCCAATTTAGGCAACATGAACTTATCCCTTGAACTTCTAGAGCATAGATAAAAGACATAATAGCCAAAGATCCATCTATATAAATTAAATGACGATCACGCTCATCAAAATAGTTCCGCAATTTTCCAACAACTACTGCTAAATTAGTAACTTGATGCCCAAAACCACCACTACCCATAGGCAACTTAATCAATTCAGAAACTAATGCTTGATCATCAAAAATACGAAATTCGTAAGGCTGTCTATTACATGCAGTAGGTGAATAAGAAGCAATACAAACTGCTTTCTCTATAATGGATCTATCCACTTTTTTAGGCAAAAACCATCTTACAGAACGTCTATATTTAACTAGATTTAACATCTGATCATAGCTAATATCAGGTGCATTTATTAAAGAACGTTTATATGGAATACTCTTTTCTTCTTTAGAAAAAATATTTAATTTTTTATTTGTATTTTTAACAATATTTCTTAAAGGTTCTATTTTAGGATGCATAGGAGTAATTAACATATATTCACTAATTACATCCCGTGCCCAGGTTAACTCTCTTATTTCTGAATCGGATTGAACTGCTCTTTCATAAGCGTATACCGTATCTTCTATATAATCCAAGCCAAACGGAACTCTACGTGGCTGCATCAATAGACCTTTTTCCAGTCGATGTACATTTCTTCTAAGCAAACTAGTATTAGTAGAAGGATTCTTTAAAGATTCATTATATCTTTTTTTACCAGCAAGGACTGCTCGATGTTCCCAGCTAAATTTAAAGCGCAACAAATAATATAAGTTTGATAATAAGAAACTTTTAACTGAGATATCAACTAAAAAACCATCAATTTTTTTCAGATTTTTTTTAACATATTTCTTAATAGTATTTAAACTCATGTCTTAATCACCTTAGCTAATTTCTTAAAACCTAGAATTGTCTTTAACCCGCCAGGTAACATAATAATCACCAAAATTAATATTATAAAAAATACAAAAGCAGAAATAATAGTATGTAGAAGTATAGAATTTACAATAAAGTTAAGCATAATATTAAATGACAATAAAGCAGCCATAATAGATGATACTACGGGAACAAGTATAGGAATAAAAAAATCAATTGGACTTAAAGGAGTTCCTTTAAAGAAATACCATAATGAAGGATATAAAATAGCATAGTTTACAATTGCATAAGATATAGCTATCCCTTCCGCCCCCCATTTAACCCCCAATATAAAGGCAACACTAACACATAAGGTATTAACTATACCCCATATCACATATTTTTTAGATAAACCTAAACTTAATAAAACTAGACCTCTCAAACTTGCAACAGCTTGTATAAATCCACTAATACCTAGCAGAACAAATATTGGAACTACCCCACTCCATCCCTTACCTAATGCAAGATATATAATATTTTCAGCATTAACAACAAGAAAAGCCATTAATGGCATTGACAAAAAAGCCAATAATGTTGCTATATTTTTATAATAGGCCTTGTAACTATCAGGGTCATCCTGCAAACGACTTAATACTGGTAGTGCAATAGCATTTATAGGTTCCCTTAAACTCGATATAGGCAACATCATGAGCTGATAAGCACGACTATACAAACCTAAAATCAAAGGCCCCCATACTCGTCCAATTAAAATATTGTCTAAATTTCTATGAAAATAATTTAATATTTCAAATAAAGTAACGTTCAGACCAAAATTAATAAGATCTCTAGTACCTTCAACTATTTTTGGCTTACTCGGTGTAAATGAGGAACCTCTAAAATATAGACATGTTGTCGCAATTGCCCCGATAACTGTTCCCCATGCGAGAGACCAAAAACCATAACCTAAATATGCCATCCCAATTGAGGTTAATAATGTTATTGCTGCACCAACAATATCAGCAATGACTTTTGGTTTTAAATTTAACTCACGTTGCAGTAATGCAGCATGTTGTGCACCAATACTTGCTATTACAAAAGTGATTGCGAGCAACATCACTACAGGTTGTAATTCAGGATGATTATAAAAACTAGCAATAAATGGTGATAAGGCAATCGTGAGTAAAGTTAAAAATACACCTATACCTGTATTTAACCAAAATAAAGTGTTAATTTGCTTATATTCTAAATCTTTCTTTTGAATAACTGCCGTTGATAAACCCATGTCACGGAAAATACCCATAAATGCAGTAATGGCTGTCACCATTGCAATTAGACCAAAATCTGTAGGACTAAGTAGACGTGATAAAACAATAATTGATGAAATTTGAATAACAATAGTAAGCAGACGGGAAGATATAGTTAATACCCCTCCTTTTATTGCTTTCTTCTTGATATCTTTAAGATCTATATTTGCTGACATCCGTATTAATCCGAACCAAACAAATCGCGAGTAAAAACTTTATCTAGTACATCATTAAGATCAGCTACAATCCGGTTAGCAACAATCACGTCTGACACTTCTTTAAATTTCTCCAGATCGTGGATGACACTTGAATTAAAAAAAGTTTCTTCATTTAATACAGGCTCATAAATCACAATCTCGATACCTTTGGCCTTTAAGCGCTTCATGACCCCCTGAATTGCCGACTGCCTAAAGTTATCGCTACCTGCCTTCATCACTAAACGGTAAATACCTACTGTTTTAGGCTGTTTAGCTAGAATTTGCTCTGCAACAAAATCCTTGCGAGTCGTATTAGACTGGATAATGGCGGAAATTAAATTCTGAGGAATATCCTGATAGTTTGCCAATAACTGTTTGGTATCTTTAGGCAGACAATATCCCCCATAACCAAATGAAGGATTATTATAGTGCGTCCCAATACGGGGGTCTAAACCCACCGCCTGAATAATATCCTTGGCATTTAAACCGCGAATCGCACAATAGCTATCAAGTTCATTAAAATAGGCTACCCGCATGGCTAAATAAGTATTTGAAAAAAGTTTTACCGCTTCCGCTTCTGTCGCATCCATTAAAAGAACATCTACATCTTCCTTTAAGCATGCATTTTTAAACAGATTGCCAATTTTGTTTCCAATTTCAGATTTATCACCAACAACAATACGGGAAGGATATAAATTATCAAATAAGGCTTTTCCTTCACGTAAAAACTCTGGAGAAAATACTATTTTTAAAGCAGGGAATTGATCCTGCATTTTTTCAGTAAAACCTACAGGTATGGTTGATTTTATAATGATAATCGCTGTGCTTTTAATTTTGTTTAAATCTGACAATACTTGTTCAATTGAACTGGTATCAAAATAATTTGTCGTTTCATCATAATTTGTAGGTGTCGCAACAATAATATAATCCGCATCACCATAAGCCAAATCTTGCTCTAAAGTCGCAGAAAAATTTGTTTGATTAACCAAATACTGTTCAATTAATTCATCTTGTATTGGTGACTTCTTTTTATGTAATAGATTAACACGCGATGCATCTATATCTAAGGCGATAACTTGATGCTTCTGACTAAATAACATGGCATTTGAAAGCCCCACATAACCCGTGCCAACAACGGTTATCTTAAACATCAATACTCACCATTTATTAATAAATTTAGGACTCACTTTCAATTTACGCATGATTATGATGTTTCATCCTGTATCTTGAAGATAACTAGAGAACATGCAAAAAATACAAAACTAGTGAATCATTTAATATAAAACTCAAATTATTTATCTTTAAAAGAGATTAAATTAATTCAATCTCTAATATATAAAATCAGGTATGATCATTGTATGGGGATATAATATACATTTATCCCACCTAAATCACATTAATTTGACAGTATTTTATTGTTATTTTTATATCCATCAACATAATTTTCAAAAATTAACAATACACTATCTATATCTATTTCATGCACATAACCTTGTTGCATTTGATCAAAAATTAATGAAATCTCACTCAATTCATAATATTTTTCATAAGATTTTAAAATCCGCTCATGCGATGTTGTTTCAGTATCCTCTTGATCTATCAACAATTCCTCATACAGTTTTTCCCCAGGACGCAATCCGGTAAATTGAATTTTAATATCTCCAAACCCTTTATCATCTATAGGTTTAAACCCACTTAAACGAATCATTTGCTTGGCTAAATCGACAATTTTCACTGGCTCGCCCATATCCAGCAAAAATACGTCTCCACCAGTACCCATTGCACCAGCCTGAATCACCAGCTGTGCAGCTTCAGGAATAGTCATAAAGTACCGTGTTACCTCCGGATCAGTTACTGTCACCGGCCCACCTTGGGCAATCTGCTTTTTAAACAGCGGGACCACGGAACCAGAAGAGCCTAAAACATTGCCAAAACGTACTATACTGATTTGTGTTTGCGGTTTTGTTGCAGCCAAACCCTGACAATACAGTTCCGCCATGCGTTTGGATGCACCCATCACATTGGTTGGACGCACCGCTTTATCCGTTGAAATCAGGATAAAAATTTCCACCCCCTGATTCACCGCTGCATCGACACTGCGGGCAGTACCAATCGAAGTGTTATAAATGCCTTCATAAGGATTGGCCTCCACCAAAGGCACATGCTTATACGCTGCCGCATGGTAAACAGTTTGTACTGCGTATTGATGCAATATCCGTTCCAGTTTCACCTGATTGGTCACCGAACCCAAAACCGGAATCACCTGAATATTGGAATCTTGCAGTTCACGATCAATCGAATACAGGGCAAATTCCGACATTTCATACAGCACCACAAGCTTCGGCTGATGTTTGACAATCTGACGACATAACTCAGAGCCTATCGAGCCCCCTGCCCCGGTCACCATCACCACTTTATTTTTAATGTTTTTTTCTAAAAGTTCCGGTTTAGGGGGTACAGGATCACGACCCAGCAAATCCACAATATCTACTTCACGGATATCGGAGACTTTCACTTTACCGTCCACCAGTTGGGTGACCCCCGGCAACTCCATAATTTTGACCTGGGCCTGCTCAAAAGACTCAATCAGCTCTTTTTTACGCGCTCTGCCAACCGAGGGCATGGCCAATAAAATTTCTTCAATATGAAATTTACCTAATTTAACCAAGGCTTTTTTAGGTGCATAAATTTTTAAACCACTCAAGGACTGACCTTGTAGGGATGCCTTATCATCAATAAAACAAATGGGCAGATAATCATCCGAGCGGTGCAAGGCAGCGGCAATCTGTTGACCTGCAAGCCCGGCGCCATAAATTGCCACGCGTTTGCGGTTTTGTTTTTTGGCAAAAGTGCGCAGCGTTGCATAACGAATCACTGCCCGGCTCCACCACATCCATGAAAACAGCACAAAGCCGTACATGAGTGGAATACTCATGGGAATAAATGCCAGATTGAGTTTTTTGATGGCATATAAAGCGACAATCTGGATAAAGGTCGCAATAGATAAACGCAGTAAATAATCTTCATTAAATGAACGCACAATGGCGCTATAAATACCCAATAAGGTAAAAATCAGGATGCCGAACACCCCAACATAGACATACCAAAAATCCAGTCCGGGCATCACTGCAACGCTCGGTTTTGCCAAACGGATGGCATAAACCAGCCACATGATCAAAGGCAACACACAGATATCCATCGCCACCAACACGATTTGTTTTTGACGACGCGGCAAAGATGCTAAATATCGGATAATGTCTTTCACACAGGGCTCAATGAAGTCTATTGAAGGAAGAGGAGATTGGCGCTCTATTATACGCCAATCCTGGGTTAAATTTTTGCAATTACACTGTGAATGGCATCCAGCGTTTTCTGGATGCTTTGCTCAGACAAGGTTGGATGTACCAGGAACATCAGACTGCTTTCACCCAATTGCTGGGCATTGTGCAAGCGCGTTTCAGGACGCCACGGTGTGTCATCAAAGGCTTTTTCTAAATACACTTCTGAACATGAACCGCTAAAACACGTCACACCTAAAGCACTAATTTCATTCATAATCCGGTCACGAGACCAACCCTCAGGTAAAGCAGCCGTATTGACTTGCACATAGCATTTATAACCTGCATGTACATAATCAGATGATGGTTTCGCGACAGTGAAATATGGATTATTTTCAAACACGGCTTGGATGCGTGTCATATTGGCATTGCGTTTTGCCGTCCATTCAGGCATTTTTTTCAGCTGAATACGTCCAATGACGGCCTGCATTTCCATCATGCGCCAATTGGTGCCAAACGAGTCGTGCAACCAGCGGAATCCCGGTGGATGTTGTTTGTTATACACGCTGTCAAAGTTTTTACCATGATCTTTATAGGACCACATTTTTTTCCAGAGGCTTTCGTCATTGGTGGTGACCATGCCACCCTCACCGCCTGTGGTCATGATTTTATCTTGGCAGAATGACCAGGCACCGACATGACCGATCGAACCGGCGGATTTACCTTTATACATTGCACCATGCGCCTGAGCACAGTCTTCAATCACATACAGGCCTTTTTCTTCGGCCAATTGCATGATCGGGTCCATATCACACATCCAGCCAGCCAAATGCACACAAATAATCGCCTTGGTATTCCGGGTGATCACTGCTTCAATGGTACGGCGCGAGATATTCTGAGAATCCAGCTCAACATCGGCAAAGACCGGGTTGGCCCCTGCAGTGACAATCGAACTGGCCGATGCCAGAAAGGTCCGCGAGGTGACAATCACATCATCACCGGCGCCAATATCGAGTGCTTTTAAAGCCAAATCTAGTGCTACAGTACCGTTCGCGACAGCAACGGCATAATTCGTTCCGGCAAATTGTGCAAATTCTTTTTCAAATTCACGACATTCCTGACCGGTCCAATAATTCACTTTATTGGATAAAAGAACTTTTGAGACCGCATCTGCCTCTGCTTGCGTGAAACTTGGCCACGGCTCAAATGCACTGTTTAACATGGACTTTTCCTAGCTTTAAATTCTATTTGGATTCGACTATACGAGCCGGATTCCCCACCACGGTCACACCTGTAGGGACACTTTTAGTCACCACGGCGCCCATACCGACAACCGCACCACGCCCAATCACCAAGGGTTGATCAGGCGTGCCCTGCTTAATCATGGCACCAGCACCAATGTAGGCATGATCTTCAATATGAATATTGCCGTTACATTTTACCCCCGGGGCAAAGGTAACAAAATCCCCAATCACACAATCATGCTCCACATAACTGTATAAATTGGCATGGAAGCATTTGCCAATCTTGATATTCGAGGTAATGCTGACAAAGGGACTTAAGGCGGCACCTGCTGCAAGCTCGATCTGATCCATCAGCACCACATTATCCGCCATAATCGACCAGAGCTGAATGCCATCAGCTTCCAGACGATTGGCAATTTTTTCACGTACACGGCTATTGGCTATCGCAATTTGTACAGCTTTCTCATCCGCGGTTTCATCTAAGAAAGTCGTATAATTCATGGCACGATGACCATTGACCCGAGTAATTTCTGCCAGTGAATCATCAATAAACACAATTTCAGAAGCGTCCTGTGCACGGACCAATTGCTGACGCGCCACAGGCATCAGACTCCGGCCGCAGCCCGAGGCGCCATATACGGCATAGAGTTTAGTCATTTTTATGGTCCGGTGTGCCGGTAAATTTAGTCATGGTTGCCTCGCCTTCGGCGCTGATATCATCCTTGGCGAGCACTTTTTGCACGGTTTTCAGCATAATTTTAAAGTCTAGCCACACAGATTGATGCTCCACATACCAGGTGTCGAGTTCAAACTTTTTTTCCCAAGAAATCGCATTACGGCCATTCACTTGCGCATAGCCAGTAATGCCCGGACGGACATTATGGCGTTTGGCTTGCTCGCGATTATATAAGGGTAAATATTCCATCAATAGCGGACGTGGTCCGACAATGCTCATCTCACCTTTAATCACATTCCACAGTTCTGGCATTTCATCCAGACTACTTGAACGCAGCATTTGACCAAATGGAGTGAGACGCTCACTGTCAGGTAATGGATTTCCGTTTTCATCCACGGCATCTTTCATGCTGCGAAACTTGATCATTTCAAACGGTTTGCCATTCAAACCCGGACGTACCTGACGAAACAGCACCGGTGAGCCTAAATTCTTACGTACCTTATAAGCTACAAACAGATATAACGGAGACAGCATCAACAAGGCAGTTGAAGCAACCACAATATCTAAAGCACGTTTCAGCATCAGATCAGCTCCATTTCCGTCATCATATGTTTATTCACTTGATGCACATCATATTTATTGAGTGCTATTTCACGTGAACGCTGCCCCATATACGCCATCAGTTTGGGATCTTCAATAAAATACTGCATGCTGCTGACCAGATCATCGACAGATTTAACCGCCACCAGATAACCGTTTACGCCATGAGTTACCGTTTCACGGCAGCCCGGAGCATCTGTGGTAATAATGGCACGACCCATCGCCATGGCCTCTAAAACGGTACGTGGCGTTCCTTCACGATAGGATGGCAGCACATAGACTGAACTTGCCGCAATGGCGGGACGTACATCACTCAGTTTACCCCAAAACTTGAGGGTTTGATCAGCCACCCACGTGTCCAGTTCCGCTTGGGCAATGGCAGAGGGATTGTCATCAATCCAGCCGACCAGATGAAATTCCACTTCAGGATATTGGGCTTTGATGATGCGTGCCGCTTCGGCATATTCACGTACGCCTTTATCTCCCAGCAAACGGGCAATCAACAGGAAGGATGCTTTCACCTGACCTTGCGCATTTTTTGGTAACGGCAGCACTGCAAAATCCTGTACATTCACCCCTGAACCATTCACCACCACAGTCGGCTTATTCACGTCAAGCAACTGCATGTCTTGAAAGAGCTTTAAATCATCCGGATTTTGGAAAAACACTTTATCGGCATATTTTAAAGCTTGTGCATATAAGCCATGCACCAGTTTTTGGAACAGACTGCGTTGGCCTGATTCCACATTTTGGAAAGCATAGCCCAGACCGGTAATCAGGGCAAAACGCCGCGGCACTCGCGCCAGCCATGCCGCCAAGGTGCCATAAATCACCGGTTTAATGGTATAGGACAACACCACATCCGGCCGAATCTGACGAATCATTTGATATAGGGTTTTCAGCAACTTCAGGTCGGCCAGTGGATTGGTGCCAGCGCGTTGCATGGGAATCGCATGCACCTGATAACCGAGTTGTTGCAACCGGTTTAATTCATCAGGAAAATCCGTTAAGTCCGGTGCAAACACATGAATTTCATAGCCTTTGGCATGAATCGCTTCTAATAATTTTCCCCGAAAGTTCAAAGCTGAAGGCAAATAACTACAAATCATTAAAAATCTCATGCGTTTTTGCTCCACATCTGCATATATTGCTGACTCACGCTGGCAATACTAAAATTCTGTTCTACCCGAGCACGCGTGGCTTGTTTGAGTTGTAATTTTTCAGTCTGGCTAAGCTTCACATAATCGAGAATCGCCTTCGCCAAGACCTCAGGATCACGCGGTGGCACAATGCTGCCCAGCTCATCAACAATATATTTGGCATCCCCAACATCGGTACTGATACAAGGCAAACCGGATGCCATTGCTTCGACCAGAACATTGGGAAAACCTTCGGTAATCGAGGTCATCAAAAAGGCATCTATGGACTGATAAAATGCCGGCATATCGGAAATCTGATCGAGCAGATGGACTTTGCTTTCATCCAGTTGATATTGCTCAAACAAGGCTTTCACTTCCGGATGATTCAGACTTGCGCCGCTACCGGCAATTTTAAAAATAATCGGCTGATCTTTCAGTTGGGCCATGGTAGCAAACAGATAGGGATAACCTTTTGCTGTGTGATAACGTCCAGCAAAACCAATCACGCAAGGTTCATGTAATTCAGGATTGGGCTGAAACATGTCCAAAAACACGCCATTGGCAATCACCTGGGCATTGTTATTGTTCAAGCCAAAGCTTTGATGTTGCTGCAAGGATGAATGCGCACAATAAATCACGCCGCTCGGCTGCTGTGCCAAGACTTTACTCATTACCAAGGCGATTTTGGTACTCAGCGACTCTTCTTTGGGAGAGGCCAGCGAATGATGAATACCCCAAAAAATCTTCGGTTTTGAGCTTAGCCCAATACAGCTTAAACTGGTCAAGACATTGGCATGGTACATCCAGCATTGCACCGTTTTTGGCGCGATGGATTTGAGTAAATGCCGCAGTTTGGCGATCGTCCCCAACGTATTCAGACCATTCCAACCCAATGCATAATAGGACTGACATTGCACTAAAGTTTCTGCATAAACATCCGACGTTTTCATCAGCGCAATAATCACATGCGCATACTGGTCCTGAGTCTGCTGAATCAGACGTGCCAGCATCATCTCTGCCCCACCCACGCCGGCAAAGTTGGTAATCACATGCACAATAGTCTGTTTTTGCTGATTCATGCAGAGCTCTCCATCAGCTCCAAATAACGCTGTTGCACCGTATGTTTATGGAATTGCAGGCAATGTGCAGTCAATTCAGTTTCATCATAATGAACATAATCCCCGAAAATCGCCTGTTGCATCGCCGCGGTCATACCGGCTTGGTCATTACATTGCACCAATAAGCCAAATTTCGCATGGTCTAAAATTTCCATGGGACCACTCGGGCAATTGGTACTCACCACTTTAATTTTTGAGGCTAAAGCTTGAATCAGTACGCCTGGCAAGCCTTCCCAGTTAGAACTTAAGACAAACAGCTCCGCATATTTAAAATAAGCATAGGGATTAGGATCAAAGCCCGGCAAATCCACCACTTCACTTAGACCCAGTTCTTGAATAAGAGATTCAAACTCCGCTCTTAATTCACCTTCACCCAAAATAATCAATCGGGTTTCCGGATGTTGTTGATGTAAGGCATGAAAAGCACGAATCAGAAAGCCAAAATTTTTGGCTTCGGTTAAACGTCCCACCGCCAGAATCACTTTATTTTCAGGCTGAAAGAAACGATGCTCCACCGGCACTTGCAGTTTCTCAAAATAGGCATCATCGATGACCGGATTATAAATGGTGACTAAATTGTCTTTGCGATAAGCATAATATTCACGAAAATCTTCCATTACGCCTTGGGATACACAGACCACCTGACTGGCAGATGGATAGCTCATGTTGACCAGTGTTTTGAGCAGCCATTTTGCCATGCCCTGTAATTTCATATTTTTCGAAGGGGTTGAAACCTCGCGTAAAATCAATCGGGCCTGACTTTTGGCTAAACGCTTGGCCAATGCTGCAATGATATTCGTATGGGTTTGGGTCGCCACCAGCACATCATAGTCCACCGCTTGCAAGCGTTTTTTCAGTGGGAAAATGGCATTGGCAACACGGCCACAGCTTAAGTCGATCAATTGAATCTGTGGGTCTACTTCGGGCAGTAAAGTGCCTTTTATCCCGGTAATATCACAGACCACCACATCTACTGCTCGCCCTTGCTGGACCAGATTATTGGCCAATTGAATCACGGTACGTTCTGCTCCGCCGCCCCCTAAGGTCGGCAAAAAAAACATGATTTTATTGAGCATAACAGTACCTGAAAATGGGAGAGATTAATGAGCGTTTTTGGAGGCTTGCAGATCCATCGCACGTTGCACACGTTGCTGATAATCGGGGATGCCAGCAAGTTCAGAATCACTGGCACAGCTGGCTTGAATCTTGGCGGCATAGTCCACAAAGCTTGAAACCACCTTGGCCGGTACACCAATCGCCACACTGTTGTCCGGAATATCTTTGGTCACTACCGACCCCGCACCAATCACTACATTGGAACCAATGTGGACACCCGGCATAATAATGCTATTGACCCCAATGAACACATGCGAACCGACCTGAATCGGCACAAAGCGTTGATAGCGTTTGCCATTCTGATCTTTGACCAGACAGGTACTGCCATCATGGGTGATAAATTTCACCCCGGAAGTTACCGTGACATGATCGCCAATGGAAATCAGAAACGGTTCTGAACCCCAGCTTTTAATATAGATGCGACAATGTTCGCCCACGTTGACGCCTTTTTTCCGCGCAAAAGCCACACTGCCTTTGGCCATAAAATAGACCAAGTCCAATAGCGTATTGAAAACGGATTTTATCAATGCCATGCGCATGACCTTTTATAGCAGCGAAACAAAAACAGAAGACAAGTGCAGTATTTTACGCCTAAATTGGTATGAGGCATATGATTGCACTGACAGGCTTATTTGATTTTTCGGGCAGGCACACCTACATACACCCCAGATTCATTCAGTGTCTTGGAAACCAAACTACAGGCACCGATTACACTGTTATCCGGAATATGCACGCCATCCAGTACCGTTACCCGGGCACCCAGCCAGATATTTTCACCCAGGCTGACCCCCTGCTTGGAAATCTGATCTTTCACCAAGGTATCCGGGTCATCAAATTTATGGTTACTGGCAATGATGATACTTTGCGTGCCAATACGGGTGTTATCGCCAATACTGACCCCACCACAGCCATTGATAAACGACTTGGAATTGATACTGACTTCACGACCAATGGCAATGTCACCGCCAAAACATTTGATATAACAACTTTCACCAATAAAACTGTTATCGGCAATAGTAAGCGATGCGCCCGCTTCCACAATCAGGCTGACGTGATCGCCAATATAGACGTTTTTTCCAATCTTCACCTGCCCGGCAATTTCAAGCGTACTACCTTTACCAAAGTATTTAAAATTCGTGCTAAAAGCCTGATTATATAGGGCTTTACGGCATTGCGCGGTGAACCAGTTCATGAGTTTTAAAACTTTAAAAAACATCACTTTTTGCTACTCCACACAGAAAATAAAATGGCAAAGTTATAGAAAATCAGCGCAACCGGGACGGCCAGTAGCATATAGATTTTATTTTCCAGCAATACATATAAGCCGAAAAATAAAATAAATTTAATCAATAACTCAATCACCTGCAATCTAAACAGAATGTGGCTATGGCGCTGCGCAATCAAAAAGGCCGAACTGGGCGGATTACAGAAAATCGCCCAATAGCCCAAGGCCAAAATCTGGAAATAGGTCGAGATGCCTACCCACTCTTTGCCAAATACCCAGAGATACAAGGATTCCGGCAACACAAAGAACACGGCAAATAGGGGCAAAGACAGCACACTGAGCAGCATACTGCTTTTCAGGGCTTCCTGACTCTGTTCGACATTTTTAAATTTGCGGATAAAGAACTGGCGAATGGTTTGCGACATTAAATTGATCGGCACCCGCAATGTCCGTTCCACAATGGCGTAGAAGCCCATCGCCTGAACACCGACAAAATGCGACACCACATAATATGGCAAGTTATGCGAAAAACTGTTCAGCAAGGCATGCGGGGTATTGGAATAAATAAAATCTTTATAATGCTTAAACGCTTGCCAGCTGACCTGATAGAGCTGATTTTTCACAATATACAGCAATACAAACAGCAGCATCAGCACCGAGCTGACGTTATAACTGTTGACCAGACTAATACTCATCAAGAAGGGCAAGCCCAGCTGTACCACCACCACAATCAGGCTACGGAAAATATTTAATGCGGCACAAAAATATTCGGCATGTGCAGCAAACTTGTAGTTATAGACACTTTGAATCAAAGTATTGGCCAACACGCCACTGCAAATTGCAGCGACCACAGCAGCATCAAAAATAAAACTTAAAATGATGGCACTGACCGCGACAATACCTGCAGAGAACATGGTTCCTTCAAAGATCAGACTTTTCTTGTCCTGCTCTTCCGCGACCAATAAGGCTTGATCGAGACGTAAATTGGCAATGGTGGATAAAACACTGACAACGGCCAAGGCAATGCCGTATTCACCAAAATCTTGAACCGAATAGAGACGCGTTAAAAAAGGAAGTGCGATAAATGTAATTATCGCACCTACTAATAAACTCGACGTGATTAAGCCAATAGATTGATATTTGGCAAAAATACGCGCAATCATGTCAGATTTTTAACGTACCAACGCATAGCCAGCTGAATACCGGCATCAATTCGAAATTCAGGTGCATAACCCAAGGCGTTTTCAATTTTGGCAATACTGGCTTGTGAATGTCGCACATCTCCGGCACGGAAGTCACGATAGACCGCATCTTTCACATAGTTCACGTCATTTTCCGCAAGTGCATTTTGAATGGCACGGTACAAATCATTCAAGGTGGTACGGTCACCCACGGCAACGTTATAGACCTGATTTTTTGCTTCATCGTCTTGCGTGGTCGCTGCCAAAATGTTGGCTTGCACAGTATTTTCAATAAAGCAGAAATCGCGGCTGGTTTCACCATCACCATTAATAAAGACATCATCGCCTGCAATCATGGCTGCGGTCCATTTCGGGATCACTGCAGCATATGCCCCTTCAGGATCTTGACGCTGCCCAAAGACATTAAAGTAGCGTAGGCCAATGGCTTTAAAGGCATAACAACGGGCAAAGACATCGGCATACAGCTCATTGACATACTTGGTCACCGCATAAGGCGACAAAGGATTGCCAATATTTTCTTCTACTTTAGGCAATGCCGGATGGTCACCATAAGTGGAACTGCTGGCGGCATAGGTAAAGCTGGACACTTTGGCATCGCGTGCAGCCGTCAACATATTCAGGAAACCGCTGATGTTGGTGTCATTGGTGGTAATCGGGTCAGCAATTGAACGAGGCACAGAGCCCAGCGCTGCTTCATGCAGCACATAATCCACACCGATACAGGCTTTTTGGCAATCTTCCAGTTTACGAATATCGCCTTCATGGAAAGTGAATTTCGCCCATTGCTCAGATGATACTGCCTGTTGCACGGCATCCAAATTATGTTGATGACCTGTGGCAAAATTATCCAGACCAACCACGGTCTGATCGAGTTTCAACAGCGTTTCTAACAGATTAGAGCCAATAAAACCGGCTACGCCCGTGACCAACCACGTTTTCGGTGCTTGTTTTAACTGTTCACAAACGAGGTGATATTGACTCATGGCTATGCTTCCTAACACTTTTTAAATTACAAACGAAGATCAGATTCAGACTGCGCAAGCACATATTTTAAATCATATAAAACATGTTGTGCTTTACCCAAGGTACGAATTTTCTCTACGCCCATCGCTTTAAACTGCTCATGTGCAACTGCCAGAATGACTGCGTCATAACTGTTGTCTGTTAAAGTCGACACCGGACGAATACCATATTCATGTTCAGCTTCTTCGGCACTCACCCATGGATCATAAACATCCACATTCACGTGATATTCTTTCAGTTCATTGACGATATCGATGATGCGGGTGTTACGGATATCAGGACAGTTTTCTTTAAAACTTAGGCCTAAAATCAGCACTTTGGCATCTTCAACCTGAATGCGTTTTTTCAGCATTCCTTTCACCAGCTGAGTCACCACATAAGCGCCCATGCCATCATTCAGACGGCGACCAGCTAAAATAATTTCCGGGTTATAACCAATCGCTTGTGCTTTATGAGTCAAATAGTAAGGATCGACACCGATACAATGACCGCCGACCAGACCTGGACGGAAAGGCAGGAAGTTCCATTTGGTTCCTGCCGCCTGAAGTACGGCTTCAGTATCAATACCCATCTTGTTGAAAATTAAGGCAAGTTCATTAATCAGGGCAATATTGACATCACGCTGGGTATTTTCAATCACTTTAGCGGCTTCCGCCACTTTAATGCTGGCCGCTTTATGTGTGCCTGCCTGAATAATCAGGTTATAGACTTGATCGACAAAGTCAGCCACTTCAGGGGTTGAGCCTGAAGTGATTTTGAGAATATTGGTCACGCGGTGCAGTTTATCACCCGGGTTAATGCGCTCTGGACTATAACCAGCATAGAAGTCTTGATTGAATTTCAAGTTTGAGACTTTTTCCAGTTCAGGAATACAGACTTCTTCTGTTGCTCCCGGATAAACCGTAGATTCATAAACGACGATATCGCCTTTTTTCAACACCTTACCAATACTGTTCGAGGCTTTCACCAACGGGGTTAAATCCGGTTGTTTATATTGGTCAATTGGCGTTGGTACGGTAACAATAAAGAAGTTACAGTCTTTTAAGTCTTCTAGATTTGCAGTATAAGCTAATTGGTTCGCTTGTTTTAATTCTTCAGGTGATACCTCTAAGGTATGATCTTGACCGCTTTTTAATTCATCAATGCGTTTTTGATGGATATCAAAACCAACAACAGGGACTTGTTTTCCAAACTCTACAGCTAAGGGTAAACCTACATAACCTAGCCCAATAATTGCTATTTTCAGTTCAGAGAGTTGTAACATATAGAAGCCTATGCGATCGATGAATTTTGACTCATCGTGACGTTGTAAATAGCATTATAATATAGCAGAAATTTCAGTGATTTTAATTGTAAAATATTGTCTTTATATGCCTGACCATTCAAAGGGGCAATTTAGCTCGATCTTAAAATGATACTTGAGAATATGCGCAGTTACAGTAATTTTAAATTTCTCATAATTCTTCTATTTAACCACAAGAAGACCTTGATTTCCTTGATATATTAAACATCTTACGATTCAATAACATATTATGCTATGTAACAAGAGATTAATAATATAAAATAATCGTGTTAAAATTATATATTTCCGGCTAATTGTGCCTCTATTTTAATTTCAAATTATTTTTATAAACAGGATTTCGAGTGAGTTACTACCGTTATAGCATTATGTTTGTACTTAGTTTAGGAATGACTGGTTGTGCCATTACATCAGGTCTTCAAACTTATGACTTACCAAGCGAAGGGGTTTATCAAACTGATTTGGGCACTCAGGTCAATGTAGTCAAACTCACCCAGGAATCCTTATTTGCAGTACAACCAGCCGAAATCAATATTCGTCAGGATTACGCACATTTATTTAATAGCTCACATAAAAATTACAAATTAAGTCCTGGAGATATTCTTTCTATTTATCTATGGGCCTATCCTGAAATTACTCCGCCTACAAATAACATTAATAACGAACAAGGTATTCAGGCCAATGGTTATCAAATTGACCAAGGTGGTTATATTCAATTTCCTATGATTGGCCGATACAAAGCTGCAGGAAAATCATTAACACAAGTTAATCAGGAATTGCGTAGCCAACTTTCTCGTTATTTAAAAACGCCGGATGTCATTGCTCGCGTCCTGTCTTATCAGGGACAACGTTATTCAGTACAAGGTAATGTGATGAAAGGCGGTCAATTTGCGCTGAGTGATCAACCTGTCAGTGTCTATACTGCATTAGGTATGGCAGGCGGGGTAAATGCTCAACAAGGAGATAACACCTCCATTACCCTGGTCAGACAAGGTCGTACCTATAAACTCAATAGTATCGAGCTGGAAAAAGCCGGACTGTCGCTACATAACTTGCTGATTCAGCCGAATGACACTTTGTATGTCAATTCACGTGAAAATCAAAAAATTTATGTGATGGGTGAATCTGGCAAAAACCAGTCTATTCCAATGCGTGATCAAGGCATGAGTTTAAGTGATGTATTGGGGGAAAGTTTGGGTTTAAATCCAAACTCTGCAAGTCGCAGCAAAATTTATGTAGTGCGTAGCAATGCCGTTGATACTTCTACAGAAGTATATCAATTGGATCTCACCAGTATTGCTGATTTCGGTTTAGCCAATAAGTTCAAAATGCACAGCAATGATATTGTATATATTGATGCTTCAGGCTTGGCACGCTGGCAACGTATTGTTAACCAAATGGTTCCATTCTCTAGCCTAGTGAATACCGCCAACAATTTAGGCAACTAATATGAATATTCAAAGTATTCTTGTCGTTTGCGTGGGTAATATCTGCCGTAGCCCTATGGCAGAATATTTCCTAAAACAGCAATACCCGAATCTTCATATTGAATCAGCTGGTATTTCCGGTTTAACCGGTCATGCAGCGGATCAAAAGGCTCATCTTTGCATGCAGCGTTTGGGTATTGATATGAGTGCACATGTTGCCAAAAAACTGAATGCAAGCCAGATCAAAAAGGCGGACTTGGTTTTGGTCATGAGTCAAAACCAGCAAAAGCATATCGAGCAAACCTGGCCCTTTGCAAAGGGCAAAACTTTCCGCTTGGGGCATTGGCAGGGTAAAAATGTTCCCGACCCTTTCCAGCATGATCAGTTGATCTTTGATGAAACCTGTCAGTTAATCCAAGATTGTATTAGCGACTGGACACAACATATTTAACTTTTTGATAGCAAGATTATGAGCCAAAATACCAATACTGAAGACACCATTGATTTAAAAGAACTCTTCTTTTCCCTGATTGCTCAGTGGAAACTCATTGCACTCTGTATCATTTTAAGTTTGGTGTGTGCATTACTTTATCTTAGAACAACACCTGACACCTATTCAGTAGATGCTTTAGTACAAGTGGAAGAAAGCAAAGGTGCTTCTGCTGCATTATTGGGTGATTTGTCAGACATGATTGAGCAGAAACAACCTGCTCAGACTGAAATTGAACTGCTAAAGTCCCGTTTAGTCCTAGGCTCTGTCATCAAAAACTTGAATCTGGATTTAAGCATTTCTGGCACAGAAAATAGCTTTTTTGATCGCTTGTTAAATCCACATGAATATCAAACTCAATACCAACACAAATCAGTCCTTTTTAAAGACGATACTCAATCTTTTGATGTACGAAAATTTGATGTTCCTGTCGACTACCTCGACAAAGAGCTATTGCTGAATTTTGAAGCCAATAAATTTAGCTTAACAGATGCAAAAACACGTCAAGTTGTTTTGACTGCACCAATTAACCAAGAAAGTCAGCTTTCTACTGCATCTGGAATCTGGAAAGTCGCCATTTATACCCGTGACCAACTAAAAGACAGCTATCAAATTCAAAAAATGTCGTTACCAGCGGCTATGCTATCAATTACGGACAATTATTCTGTAGCTGAAAAAGGCAAACTGACCGGTATTTTAGGTTTAAATTATCAAGGTCAAGATAAAGAACATATTACCCAAGTCCTTAACGCTATTTTGGTCGCATATAGCCATCAGAACATTGAGCGTCGTTCTGCCGAAACTGCCCAAACGCTGAAATTCCTTGAAGAACAATTACCAGAATTAAAACAACAACTGGACGTTGCTGAACGAGAATTCAACAAATTCCGTCAACAATATAATACCGTTGATGTCACCAAAGAATCAGAACTGTATTTGACCCAAAGCATTCAACTTGAAACATCGAAAGCTGAATTGGAACAAAAACTGGCAGAAGCCGCAGCCAAATACACCAATGAACATCCGGTGATGCAGCAAATGAGCGCACAACTGGGAGCAATTAACACAAAAATTGCTGAGTTGAATAACACCCTCAAACAATTACCTGATTTACAACGCCGTTACTTACAGCTCTATCGTGAAGTTGAGGTTAAGCAACAACTGTATACTGCTTTACTTAACTCGTACCAACAACTCCGTATTGCCAAAGCGGGTGAAATTGGTAATGTCCGAGTTGTCGATACCGCAGTATTGCCAATTGAACCGATTAAACCGAAGAAACTGATTGTTCTGATTTTATCTATTTTTGTCGGTGGCTTCCTCGGTACCCTGTTAGCATTACTACGTAACATGATGCGCTCAGGAATTAAAGATTCCGAGCAGATTGAAAATGAATTGGATCTGCCGGTTTATGCAACAGTTCCTCGTTCACCGATTCAGGAAAGCCGTATTAAACTGCTGAAGAAGAAAAAGCATATTCCTATTTTAGCCATTAAAAATGGTGATGATATTGCCATTGAAAGTTTACGCAGCATGCGTACTGCAATTCATTTTGCATTAAGTAAAGCCAAAAACAATATCATCATGATTTCTGGCCCTGCTCCTGAAGTGGGTAAATCATTTATTTCGACCAACCTGGCAACAATTTTGGCACAAAGCAATAAACGGGTGCTAATTATTGATGGTGATATGCGTCGTGGTTATTTGCATAAATACTTTAATCAGGATAATCAATCAGGTCTGGCTGAATATTTAAATGGCCTACAAGCACTCGAAAGTATTGTCAAATCCACAGAAGTGCCTCAATTAGATGTGATTACACGGGGTAAAAGTCCGGCAAATCCATCCGAGCTACTCAGTTCTGCAAAATTTGTTGAACTTCTAGATAAAATTTCACCGCTATATGACCATATTATTATTGATACCCCACCAGTATTAGCTGTGACAGATGGTATTATCATTTCACAATATGCTGGCGTGAATCTGGTCATTGCACGTTATGCTAAATCACAAATGAAAGAACTCGAATTGACCATTAACCGATTCGAACAAGTTGATGTCAAGGTGAATGGCTTCATTTTAAATGATATCCAGCGTGGTAGCGCGGGTTATGGTTATGGCTACAACTATGCTTATGGCTATAAAGCATCCAAAGATCATGATTAAGTAAAATGAGTTGAGATCTACTGATTAAACTTATACTCAAAAGCCAGCGCCCAGCGCTGGCTTTTGTTTTTGGTGTTATTTAACTGCCGCCATGAAACGCTCAGTCTACAGTTTTTAAAACTGAACATTTCATTTTCTAAATAAAATAAATATTTTATTGTATGAGAAATGTTTTATATATTCAGACTGTTATAGAATATTGGTGTTGATAAGAATATATTGGATTTCTACCAATACGACATACACAAAAGGTGTTGGATAGAAAAGTCTGCTAAAATTAATGCAACTTTTTTAATATAAAATGAATTTGGGAAAACCTATGAGTAAAGCCTTACCCATCGCTGTCGCTATTATTTTAGGCGGTGCTGCTCTTGTACCTGTTTATTATGCAACTCAAAACCCTGCTACTGTGACATCAAAAGCATCAAAAAATGCCTCTGCTGTGGAAAAAATCAGTTATGCACTTGGCTATGAAGTTGCACATCAAACACCACCTGAACTTGATATTAACAGTTTTGTTACAGGTGTACGCGAAGGCCATGCTCGTAACAAACCCGCTTATACTGAACAAGAGTTACAACAGGCTTACCAGCAATTCCAGAAGGAAATGCAGCAAAAGCAAGTTCAGCAAGCTCAGCAAGTGCAAACTGCTAGCGATTCATTCTTGACTGAAAATGCCAAAAAACCTGGTGTAAAAACCACAGCTTCCGGTTTACAGTACAAAATCACCAAAGAAGGTACAGGTAAACAACCTACTGCCAATTCTGTAGTCACTGTACATTACAAAGGCCAGCTGGTTGATGGTAAAGTGTTTGACAGTTCCATTGAACGTGGTCAACCGATTGAGTTTCCATTAAATCAAGTTATTCCGGGTTGGACTGAAGGTCTTCAGTTAATGAAAGAAGGTGGTAAAGCAACGCTGTATATCCCATCGCAATTGGGCTATGGCGAACAAGGCGTTCCAGGCATGATTCCTGCTAATAGCACCCTAATTTTTGATGTGGAACTGATCAAAGTAAAATAACAAACTCAGAGGAGAGCGCTTGCTCTCCTTATTTATCTTGAGATATCAGAATGAAAACATCTATAACATTACTTTGTTTATGTATCTTTAGCACAACAGGTTTTACAAAAACCGTGACCAATACCAGTAGTCAAAAAGAACAGGTTGGTTACAGCTTTGGTTATTTAATGGGGCGCAGCAATGCTGAATCAATTAAAGATTTAGATCTGGATGCTTTCATGCTGGGTTTGAAAACAGCCAGTGAAGGCGGCAAATCAGCATTAACTGATGAAGAAATGGCACGTGTCCTGACCCTGCATAAAAAGCAGAGTGAAGCCAAACAACTGATTGAACTCAAACAAAAAGCCGAAGCCAATGCCAAAATTGGCGCGGAATTTCTAGCAGCCAATGCAAAAAAAGAAGGTATTCAAGTCACCAAATCTGGCTTGCAATATCAAATTTTGAAACCAGGCACGGGGAAATCACCTAAGGCCAATTCTACAGTTAAAGTCAATTATGAAGGCCGACTCATAGATGGTACTGTATTTGATAGTTCGATTGCCCGAAATCAGCCTGCTGAATTTCAGGTCAGCCAAGTGATTCAAGGCTGGACTGAAGGCTTGCAACTGATGAAAGAAGGAGCAAAATACCGTTTCTTCATTCCAGCACAACTGGGCTATGGCCAAATTGGTTCCGGTGATGTCATCGAACCCAATAGCACTTTAATTTTTGACGTTGAATTGCTTGAAGTTTCACCTCAACCCTCTAAATAATAAATGAGTTTTGAAAATAGCGAGTAGCGTGATTCTATGACCTGAGTCCTACTCACTATACTTTAAAAATGCTTCAATCTGTGTTTAATTCCAAGCTGACATTCTCCAGCCATTATTTCAATTCCATCTCACTATTTTTCACTTTTTTAAAGCTTCAATACCACTAAAATCATATGTATTAAATATTTAGTTAAGATCAGCCATCATTAAAAGCATGTTTCAATTTATTGATAATTGTATGCCATCAAAATTCTCCCAATCTTGTACAATCAATTAAGAAATTAATTTAATCAAAACTTTTACATACTCATTACAAGGATTGAATTCATGGCTTTCACCATTAAAACTCGCGAAATTCAGTACACTGCAGCAGATGGAACACATTTAATTGGATACTTTGCAGCACCTGAATCAGCAAAACCAGTCGCGGGGGTGATCGTTTCACCCGAATGGTGGGGACGAAATGAATATACTGAGCAGCGTGCACGAGAACTGGCTGAACATGGTTATGCGGCCTTAGCCATTGATATGTATGGTGATAAAAAAGTCACCACTGCCGTGCCTCAAGCCAGTGCATGGATGATGCAAACCTTTGAAGATCCTGAAACAATTGTGACTCGTGCGTCTGCAGGTTTAAGCACATTAGCTGCGCAAGAAGAAGTAAATGCAGATAAACTGGCAGCAATAGGCTTCTGTTATGGTGGCAAAGTGGTGCTTGATCTGGCACGTTCTGGTGCAAATCTACAAGCTGTGGTGACTTTCCATGCCAACTTGACTCCCAAAGCCCCTGCACAACCCGGACAGGTCAAGGCAGAAATTTTAGTGTTGCATGGTGAACTTGACAGCATGGTCAGCCTGGACGATGTGGCACGCTTTAAAGAGGAAATGCATGCTGCCCAAGTTGAGCATCAAGTAATTGTTTTTGAAGGTGCAAAACATGGCTTTAGCAACCCGCTTGCCGATGAGCGCGCCAAAGCCAATGGTGTTGATCTGGGCTATAATGCTGCTGCAGAACAACAAGGCTTATCTGCCATGTACGAATTATTAAAAAATCGACTTGGTGAATAATAATGCAGGTAAAGATAGTTTCGCTATCTTTACCCATCCAGTGATCTGGGTATTTTAAAAAGAGGATTCGATAATGACTGAAAAAAATTGTGCCTATTGCAACTTTGATGAATATGACATCATTGATAAAAATGATTTCGGTGTGATTTTGCCTGAACCACATGCTTTATCGAAAGGTCATTCCGTCATCGTTCCTCTACGTCATGTCAGCTCTTTTTTTGATATTACCGAAAATGAGCGTAAAAGTTTGATGTCCTTACTCGAGCTGGCCCGTAACGAGCTGCAATTACGCCACCATCCTGCGGGTTTTCATATTGGATTCAATGATGGTACGGTCTTTGGTGAAGCTTCGGAACATTTGCACATTCATATTATTCCGCGCTATGAAGGTCAAGCCTTGCAACTGGATGAACGCTGGGGCATGAGCAGTAAATAAAATATCGTTTTAAACGCTCATCCAAAATAAAAAAATGATGCTTCGGCATCATTTTTTATGTCGGGTGACAAGCACAGTGTCACGCCAATTTTCGTTATACTATTCATCTATCCCTCATACCCGGTTCACATGTCACAGTTTTCTTTTGCCACCGCCCTTCTTTCCTGGTTTGACGTGCATGGTCGTCATGATTTGCCTTGGCAAGTGGCAGATGATCCTTACAAGGTCTGGGTCTCTGAAATCATGTTACAGCAGACCCAGGTCAAAACAGTGCTGCAATATTTCGAGCGTTTTATTCAGCGCTTTCCGACTGTAAAAGATTTAGGCCACGCCAGTTGGGATGATGTCGCTCCCTATTGGGCTGGACTGGGTTACTATGCACGTGCACGCAACTTGCATAAAGCAGCAGGCATCGTGGCCCGTCAAGCGCATTTTCCCGCTACACGTGAAGCATGGATGGAACTGCCCGGGATTGGTCCTTCCACTGCGGGAGCATTGATGTCGCTGGGTCTGCGTCAGTATGGTGTCATTATGGATGGCAATGTCAAACGGGTATTGGCGCGTTTTTTTGCCATTGAGGATGATCTATCCAAACCTGTGCATGAACGTGCCATGTGGCAACTGGCTGAACAGCTTTGCCCCACAGAGCGCAATCATGACTACACTCAGGCGATTATGGATCTGGGGGCAACCATCTGTACACCGAAAAAACCGTTATGTTTATATTGCCCGATGCAAGCACATTGCAAAGCCCATCAACAAGGGCTGGAAACTGAACTGCCATTTAAAAAAGCCAAAAAGCCTGTTCCAGTAAAATCGGCACAGGTTCTGCTGATTCAGTCCGAGCAGCAATGGTTATGGCAACAGCGCCCGAATAGCGGCTTATGGGGCGGTTTATGGTGCTTGCCGATTATTGAAGATCCAACCGAGTTTACGGCACTCTGCCAATCTTTAGGACTCAAAAAAGTCCTTCAACGTGCTGAAATCACGCATAGTTTTACCCATTTTACCTGGCAACTGGAAGCCGTCTGCTTTGAAGTCGAAGCGGATCAGCAAGAACATCTGGCTATTGAACTGAGCGGCAGTTGGCTCAGCCCAGAAACAGTAACGAGTATGGGTATTCCTACGGCCATGAAAAAATTGATCTCTGCCGTGAATCTATGACATAGTCAGGCACTGTACTTCGAAGAATTTTCACATTAATTAGAATGAAAAAGGATGCACAGTGCGACGTTTGATTTCGACCTTATTGTTGGGTTTTAGCATTTTATGGATTGCTGCCTGTACTTCTAGCCCCCAAAAGCCTTCAACTACCCCACTGCCAGCCGAGCAAGTCAAAAAACTGAAAAGTATGCAGCTGAAATCATCCTTGCCTATTCCGGTACAGCATGTAAAAGCCAAACAGTTAAAGGATACTTGGGGAGCATCCCGCAGCAGTGGTCGTACCCATGAAGGCATTGACATCATGGCTCCACGTGGAACAAAAGTGTTTAGTGCAACCGAAGGCTTAATTGCCGACTTACGCAATAACAATTTGGGTGGTAAAGTGGTGTGGATTATGGGACCGGGTGGCTCTTGGCATTACTATGCACATCTTGATGAGCATAAACGCGGTTTAAGCGTTGGAGATTATGTCAAAAAGGGTGATCTGATTGGTTATGTCGGCAATACCGGCAATGCGCGGCATACCGCTCCCCATTTGCATTACGGCATTTATCTTGACGGTAAAGGTCGTGGCGTGGTCAATCCCTATCCGTATTTACGTTAATTTTTTAGGAACTATTCATGTCAGAAGCGTTGATCAACCGTTTGGTCGAATTTGCTGAATCAGGCAATCAACAGAAAATTGTTTTGGCGGGACAAACCTACCAGGGCTGGGTGATGGAAATTACCGAAGACGCGCTTTTGATCAGTACCGGTTTTGCAGAAAAAACCGGCAAAGACATGTGGATTCAGTTCAGTGATTTACCGCAAGCAGAATTGTATTACTGGGATAACCAGCAAGATCAATGGACCGAATTTAAACTCTAAACCATCCATGGAGCATCAAATATGTCGATTCAACGCTGTGGTTGGTGCTCAAATGATGCTCTTTATATTGCTTATCATGACCATGAGTGGGGAGTTCCCAGTCATGATGAAGCGCATTTATTTGAAATGCTGTGTCTGGAAGGTCAGCAAGCCGGTTTATCCTGGATTACCGTGCTAAGAAAACGGGACAGCTATCGGCAACATTTTTTCCAATATCCAATTGCCAAGATTGCCCAATTCAGTGATGCGGATCTGCAAGAGAAACTTAAAGATGCAGGTCTGATCCGGCATATCGGCAAGCTGACAGCGATTCGGGATAATGCGATTGCCTGGCAACATTTAATCCAGGAATTAAAACCCCAACAGCTGACTGTCAGTAACTGGTTATGGCATTTTGTTCAGCAGCAGCCACTTAACAATGATGTTGCGGATTACCGCCAAGCACCTGCCCAAACTGACATCAGCATTGCACTTTCCAAAGCCTTAAAAAAGAAAGGTTTTAAATTTGTGGGACCGACCACCTGTTATGCATTTATGCAAGCCGTCGGCATGGTCAATGACCACGAAAACCATTGCCATTTTAAAACATCTTGATTCATCGATTGGATTATAAAAGGATTTTACCATGAGCGATAACATCATTCAGGCCTATGCAGCCATGCAAGCCGGTGCAGCACTTGAAGCCTATCAGTTTGATGCAGGTGAACTACTGCCCCATCAAGTTGAAGTCAAAGTCGAATACTGCGGTTTATGCCATTCAGATATTTCAGTGATCAATAATGACTGGAGATCTTCAGTTTATCCGGTGGTGGCTGGGCATGAAATTATCGGTACTATCACTCAACTGGGTTCAGAAGCCAAAGGTTTGCAAGTTGGGCAACGGGTCGGGATTGGCTGGACAGCTGAAAGTTGCCAGTATTGCGATCCCTGTGTATCTGGTCAGCAAGTCATGTGTAGCGGTGAGAAAAAAGCGACGATTGTTGGTCATGCCGGTGGTTTTGCCGACAAAGTCCGTGCCGGCTGGCAATGGGTGATTCCCCTGCCCGAAGATCTGGATCCTGAAAGCGCTGGTCCACTACTTTGTGGCGGTATTACCGTATTTGACCCGATTCTCAAACATCAGATTCAAGCAATTCACCATGTGGGTGTGATTGGCATTGGCGGTTTGGGTCATATGGCGATTAAACTGCTCAAAGCCTGGGGCTGTGAAATCACCGCCTTTACCTCCAATTTAGACAAAACCGATGAACTGAAAGCCATGGGTGCAGATCATGTGGTTAATAGCCGTGATGGAACTGCACTGAAGGCCCAGCGCAGTAAATTCGATTTGTTACTCAGTACCGTGAATGTGACTCTGGACTGGCCTGCCTATTTAAATACACTGGCGCCTAACGGCACTGTCCATATGCTGGGTCTGGCACTTGAACCGATGCAAATTCCTGCCGGAATGCTGATTGGCGGGGCAAAATCGGTGACGGGCTCTCCCACAGGTTCTCCTGCTGCCCTGCGTCAGTTATTAAAATTTGCAGCACGTAAAAATATCGCGCCACAAATTGAAGTCTTCCCGATGTCACAGCTCAATGAGGCCATTGAACATTTGCATTCAGGCCAAGCCCGTTATCGCATTGTATTAAAAGCTGATTTTTAATTGCTTCTGGATTTTAATTAAAATGTGAATCTCATCTGCCAAGACTGGATGGCTTGGCAGATGACTCGGACATTACATCCATTCAATCCCTTATAAATAACTTGCTAGCTTCTGCGCCAGAAACTCGATAAACAGATGCACCCGTTTCGGCAGATGCTCTTGGCGATAATAGACCGCATGAATTTGTTGATACTGTAGCTGAATAGAGTCTTCAAATAAGGCCACCAGACGACCAGAACGCACATCCTCCTGAATCAAAAATTGAGATAAACAGCTGATCCCGATACCCTCCAAAGTCAGCTGTCGAACGGTTTCTCCATTTGAGGCCTTGATTTTAGGCTGAACCCTCACCTGTTCGCTATTGACCTGAATCGGCCAGGTATTTAAATGTGTCGGCTGGCTAAAGCCCAGTAAAGTATGGCTAGATAGATCGGCCGGAGATTGCGGTGTGCCATGTTGTTGCAAATAAGCAGGATTCGCCACCACATATAAACGGCTGCGACACAGTAATCGGGCATGCAGGCTGGAATCGTGCAGTTCACCAAAGCGGATGGCAACATCGGTTTTATGTTCCAGTAAATCAATCACCTGATCATGGTTGTTCAGTTCAATTTCGATATGCGGATAGTGCTGGATAAACTCCTGAATCAGCGGCACGATCACATGCAAAACAAATGGTGTGGCTGAATCCACCCGAATCAGACCGGCAGTATCACTATCCGATTTCAGCAAGGCATCTTCCGCTTCAGACAAATCATTTAAAATTTTACGGGCTTTTTCAAGAAACAGTTGCCCTTCCTGGGTCAGTTTAAGTTTACGCGTGGTCCGTTCCAGCAGGGTCACATGCAGCTTGTTTTCCAGTCGTTGCAAGGCACGACTCACCCCCGAAGTGGTCTGCCCCAGACGCTCTGCGGCCATGACAATAGAGCCACTATCGACAATGCTGACAAAAGCATGGAGTTCCTCAATGGTTGATTTCATCTGCCACTCATTTTTTGATTTTTAGTCAATAATATTTTGCAAATTAACGTATTTTTTAGCAACAATAAAAGCTTCAAAATTGCACTTATCTTCAAAACTTACAGATTGCATTATGATTGTTCCAAAATTTGGGATGGGCACCTTTCGTCTGTCCGGCCAAACTCTCATTGATTCAGTCACGACTGCACTTGAGGTCGGTTACCGTGCAGTCGATACCGCGCAGATTTATGCCAATGAAGCAGATGTGGGTCAAGCGATTGCTGAAAGTCCCGTTCAGCGGAATGATCTGTTTATCACCACCAAAATCTGGACTGAACATTATGCTCCGGAAAAGCTGATTTCGAGTTTAAAAGACAGTTTGCAGAAACTGCGGACCGATGCGGTCAATCTGACCTTGATTCATTGGCCGGCACCGAAACTGGGAGTATCTATTGCTGAAGTCATGCAGGCACTTTTACAGGCTAAACAGCAAGGCTTAACTGAACATATTGGGATTTCCAACTTCAATATTGAACTCACTCAGCAAGCCATTGAATGTATTGGGCGCGAGCATATTGCAACCAATCAAATTGAACTGAGTCCCTATCTGCAAAATCATCGTCTGATAGAATTTTTACAGTCACAAAATATTGATGTGACCTCTTATATGACCTTGGCTTATGGCAAAGTGCTGAACGATCCTGTGCTGCAGGAAATTGCGGCCCAGCATCAGGCATCGAGTGCCCAAATTGCCTTGGCGTGGGCCTTACAGCAAGGTTTTGCCGTGATTCCATCTTCTACCCAACGCGAGCACATGATGGCTAATTTTGCAGCTCAGGACATTCAGCTCACTCAAGAGGAAATGGCGGCCATCAGGCATTTGGAACGTAATGGCCGTGAGGTAAATCCGGAAGCATTGGCCCCACTTTGGGATGAAGATTAAGCGATGAAAATAAATTTTCCTTTACTGGCGCTGGCAATTGGCGCCTTTGCGATTGGCACCACCGAATTTTCACCGATGGGTTTTCTGCCGGAGATTGCACAGGACCTGAGCGTTTCCATTCCCCGTGCCGGGATCTTGATTAGTGCCTATGCCTTGGGGGTGATGCTGGGTGCGCCGCTGATGACGCTATGGCTGAGTCACTATTCCAAACGTAAATCTTTAATTTTACTGATGATGATCTTTACGCTGGGCAATCTTCTGGCCACGCTAGCCCCGAGCTATTTAGGCTTGATAGGTGCACGTATCATCACCAGTTTAAATCACGGCGCTTTCTTTGGTATTGGATCGGTGGTGGCAGCCAGTGTAGTGCCGAAAGACAAACAGGCCAGTGCGGTCACAATGATGTTTATGGGGCTGACCATTGCCAATATTGGTGGGGTACCGCTTGCTACCTGGGTGGGTCAACATATTGGATGGCGCATGGCGTTTCTGGGGATATCCCTGCTCGGTCTCATCACCATCTTCTCTTTATGGAAAGCGCTACCCGAAGGGCAAAGCAGCATGAAACCCAATGTCAGACAGGAACTGGGCGTTTTAACCCGTCTGCCTGTGATCTTGGCCTTGCTGACCACCGTGATGAGTGCGGGTGCCATGTTTGCCTTATATACCTATATTGCACCAAGCCTAAACAGCTTTACTCAGGCATCTCCCGAGCTGATTACCCTGATGCTGGTCTTGATTGGAGTCGGATTTTCCATTGGCAATCATCTGGGCGGTAAATTTGCCGATTTGTCTCTAGATAAAACCCTGATCAGCTTTTTAGTGCTGCTCATGCTGATGATGCTGCTATTTCCTGTGTTAGCGACCACTGCGATTGGTGCGGGATTGGCTTTAATCATTTGGGGTGCGGCGGCTTTTGCTGTAGTTCCACCACTGCAAATGCGGGTAATGTCAGTGGCCCACGAAGCGCCTGGCTTAGCCTCTTCCGTAAATATTGGCGCATTTAATCTGGGTAATGCCTTGGGTGCCATTGCCGGAGCGAGTGTACTGAATATGGGACTCAACTATACGGCAGTGTCCTTTGCGGGAGCAGGATTAAGCGCGCTGGCCTTGGTGCTGGTTTTAGTTCAGATGAAGCTTGTAGCCCAGAAGGAAATGAACGCCGCACAGTGTTCATAAAATAATGAAATCCAAAGTCCACCTGATGCGGACTTTGGATGCTGCGGATTAACGTAATACTTCGGGCAAAACAGGAATAGCCGTCGGTTTATTTAATTCCACTTTCATCTTTTGCAGCATTTGGTAAGGCTGCTGCTGCACAAACATATTTACAAAGGTTAAAGGAATAGAGCCTTCAGGATTGGCATAACCATAGGTCGAGACTTTGACTTTATTATTGGCCAGTTTCTGGAACGTCCAGTCGCCTTCATAATGAGTTAAGCGCACAAAATTGGGGTTTCTAGCATAGCCTTTATCCACGGCTTTATTTTTAATACTGATGATCCCTTGAGCATCTTTCACCATTTTTCCTTGCACCACCAAATCACGATCTTTCAGTGGAAAAGGAAAATCCAGCACCATATACAGTAAAAATTCGCCTTTTTTGTCATCTCGCGACAGTACCTTGACACTGCCCATATACGGCACCCATTTCACCGCATGATCGACATCTAAAATCAGGCCAACTGCTTTTTCTAAAGGAATATCGTAGGTGGTTTCCGCTTTGTATAAAAACACCGGGTTTTGACTATTTTGATAGGTCCAGACTTTAATATTATTTTTATTAATACTGAGCTTGGCATTATCGACAGGTTTAGCCTGTACTGTAGCCAACATCGCTACAGTACACGCCATCAATATCACTTTTTTCATTCCATTGATCTTCTTATTTTAATTTTGTTGTTTTGTTATAAATGATTTTGACAGATTTTTATACTTCAATCTCGTTAAAACCAAGTACATCTTTCATATCATATTTACGCGCTTCACGTCCCACCACCCAAGCAGCAGCACGTACAGCACCTGAAGCAAAGTTCATACGATTGGTCGCTTTATGAGTAATTTCAACGCGTTCGCCATCTGCAATGAACATTGCTGTGTGCTCACCGACAATGTCTCCACCACGAATGGTCTGAAAACCAATGCTTTTGCGCTCACGCGGACCGGTATGCCCTTCACGGCAATACACGGCATCTTCTTTCAGATCACGACCCAAAGCGCCCGCAATTGCCTCACCCATCATCAGTGCAGTACCAGATGGAGCATCGACTTTATGACGGTGATGCGCTTCAATCACTTCAATATCGACTGTATCACCAAACACTTTAGAAGCAAGTTCCAACAGTTTGATCGAAACGTTGACACCGACAGAATAGTTGGCTGCATACACAACCGGTGTTTCAGTTGCAGTGTCTTCAAGATAGGCTTTTTGTTCGTCATTCATACCAGTGGTACCAATCACGATGGCCACACCAGCTTCACGGCATAATTTTAAATGCTGTGCAGTAGCAACCGGTGCAGTAAAATCAATCACCACATCGCAATCTTTTAAGACTTCTTGCAAGCTGCCAACAACCTTGACCCCTACAGCCCCTATACCCGCGATCTCTCCGGCATCTGCACCAATCAAGCTGCTTTCAGGGCGTTCAACTGCTGCTGCAAGCTGATAACCCGCTTCTTTCACGGCTTGAATAAGGATGCGTCCCATACGACCGCCTGCACCTAATACACCAATGCGTGGAGCTGCTGACATAACATATTCCTAATGCTGATTCTAAATTGTTCTTACTATATCAAAACTCTGTAGCAAGACTAAGTTGCAAGCTCAAATATTTCATCCAAAATTTATCAACTTTACCTACTTATCTGAATATTCACCCAGCATACATGCGGCAGGCCTGTCACACGTCCGCACCATCCACGATGCAAACTTTAATCTAAAATAATAAATGCTTTAGTTGCAGATTTTCATCTCACTGTAAACATTACTACGCAGACTAGCGATCACGAATGATAAAAAGATGAATTATAAGGAGATCAAGATGCATTCGAAAAAAATTGCGTTCGCTGTTTTAATGGTAACAATGGTGACTACTGCTGCGTGGGCAGAGCCTGCAATTCAGGCAGGAGATACTTTAGAAAGCTTATCTCAGGTAAAAATAGATATTCGTACCCATAGTTCTACACCTGCTCAAACTGAAAATAATCAGCCAGCAACGCAGCAAAAACCGACCACGGAACCCGCAGCACAAATGGTCGATGTTGATGCGATTGATCAACCCATCGCCCAATAATGCATTCAGCGCAGATAAAAAAGGGTGATATTACGATCACCCTTTTTTGATTACTGCTCGAAATTAATCAAACAGACCAAAGAACGATTTTTTCTTCGGCGATGATTTGTTGTCATCACCTTCCATCGTTTCTTGCAATTCTTTCAACAACTCACGTTGACGTGCAGTCAGGTTGACCGGTGTTTCGACCACGACACGGCAAAGCAAATCGCCCTGCATGCTGGTACGTACCGGTTTCACCCCTTTACCGCGCAAACGGAACAGTTTGCCGGTCTGAGTTCCCTCAGGGATTTTTAAACTGACACGGCCATCCAGTGTTGGAATCTGAATTTCTTTACCCAAAGCGGCATCGGCAATGCTAACAGGCACATCCATATACAGGTCTGCACCATCACGCTGGAAGATTTCGTGCTCACGCACCACCACTTCCACGTATAGATCACCTGACTGGCCGTCACGAATGGCTTCGCCTTTACCACTTAAACGTACACGGTCGCCATTGTCCACACCGGCGGGAATGGTAACTTCAAGGGTTTGTTGACGGTCAGAAACACCTGAACCATGACATTTGGTACATGGGTTCTTGATGATCTTGCCTTGTCCACGACAGGTACTACACGTTTGCTGGACAGAGAAGAAACCTTGCTGCATACGCACTTGGCCAGCACCATGACAGGTTTTACAGGTTTCCACATCATTCGGATTTTTAGAGCCTTTACCATCACAGGCATCACAAGGTGCAGGAGCAGTAAAGGTAATAGTTTTTTTAACGCCCTTCACAGCTTCTTCAAGGGTGAGTTCCATCACATAGCGCAGGTCTGATCCACGACGTGCACGTTGCTGGCCACGGCCACCACCGCCAAATGCACCACCAAAGATATCACCAAACTGACTAAAAATGTCTTCTGCGCTGAAACCGCCACCGAAGCCACCGCCGCCCATGCCACCCTCAAACGCATTGTGGCCCATACGGTCATACATGCTGCGCTTTTCGCTGTCAGATAAAATTTCATACGCTTCTGCAGCTTCTTTAAATTTTTCTTCAGCTTCAGGGTTATCCGGGTTACGGTCTGGATGATATTTCATCGCCAACTTACGGTAGGCTTTTTTAATTTCATCATCACTAGCGGTTTTAGCGACACCCAAAACCTCATAATAATCACGTTTAGCCATGTCTGGCGATGCTCCTCACGGAATTTTGTTTAATACTTAACTGTGGAGTGAAATTGGGGGTCAAAACCAATTTTACAAGGGCAATACCGGAAAAAATTTATCCAGATTAGAAAACGGCTTTATTTTTAAAGAAACGGGAAATCCCTTTGAGCCAGGCATTTAATAAAAATAGAAAGGCGATCAAGCTAAACACCACACCGGCGACCGTACAGCCTGTCACCCAAAGTGCGCTATCCCAATAAAAGAAAATCAGCGGTATAAACCAAAGTGCAGCAAAGCAAACCAAAATTAAATAAATCGTAATATTACGCATCACCCAAAGCGCTTGGGCCTGAAGCCAGACTTCAACATCTTCAACTTGTGTGACTCTACGCGCAAACCAGTAAGCAAATATGCCACCGATCACAGTAAATAAAGCAAAGAACATGAAGACATAGGAAATCGCAATAGAACGGCGAAGTCGAATTAAGTTGTCTTGCGTCATGTGCTTTTTAACCCCATTTACCACACGATTTATTTTTTAATATGCAGTAAATTGCTTTATAAAAATGTATACAAATACCAGGTGCTACTATATTGAACTTTTCAATATTTCGCACCTGATTATTGACAAAATTTACACACTCTGACTATTTTTTTTCACTTTAAACCATTGTGCATACAATGCTGGTAAAAAGAACAGCGTGAGCAAGGTAGCCACAATCAATCCCCCCATAATGGCCACGGCCATCGGACCGAAGAAAATACTGCGTGATAAAGGAATCATCGCAAGTACCGCAGCCAGTGCTGTCAGCACAATAGGACGGCAACGGCGAACCGTTGCATCCAGAATTGCTGTCCATGGATCGTGTCCCGCCTGAATATCCTGCTCAATCTGATCAATTAAAATTAAAGAATTTCGCATGATCATGCCGGAAAGTGCGATGGTGCCCAACATCGCGACAAAACCAAACGGTTTGTTGAACAATAACAGGAATAACACCACGCCAATAATGCCCAAAGGTGCGGTCAAAAAGACGATAAATGCACGTGACATACTTTTCAGCTGGATCATCAACAGGGTCATCACCACAGCCAGAAAGAATGGCATTCCGGCATTCACCGAGCTTTGTCCTCGAGTTGACTCTTCCACCGTACCTCCGACTTCAACCAGATATCCGCTTGGCAATTCAGCACGCAATTGATCCATTTTGTCGGCGAGTTCCCCCACCACGGTCGCGGGCTGCAACTTGGTTCGTATATCGGCACGTACTGTAATAGTCGGTAAACGGTTACGATGCCAGATCAAACCATCTTCAAAGCCATATTCAATTTTCGCAATTTGCGCCAGAGGGACAGAACTTCCACTGGCTGTCGGTACCGCCAGACTGGATAAAGACTCGACATTGACCCGTTCGTTTTGATCACCACGCAAGCGAATTTCAATCAGTTCACGCTTTTCACGATATTGATTGATAGTTGCACCGCTAATCGAACTGTTTAAGAAATTGGCCAAATCTAGGCTAGATACCCCCATTTGACGGGCACGATCCTGATCGATATTTAAATGAATCACCTTGCTTGGCTCACCCCAGTCCAGATGCACATTGGTGTTATTCGGATCCTCCGCAATCACAGCAGCCACCTTGTGTGCCCATTGACGGACCAAGTGCAGATCTTCACCAGACACACGATATTGCAGTGGATAACCGACTGGCGGACCATTTTCCAGCAGTGAAACCCGAGTACGCACATCCGGCAGCAATTTACGAATTTGTTCATCCAGAGATTTACGGATTTCATCACGGTCATCCAGTGATGAAGCTAAAACTACAAACTGGGCAAAACTGGCCTGTGGCAGTTGCTGATCTAGCGGTAAATAGAAACGGGTTGAACCTGTGCCGACATAGGCCACATAGTTGTCGATCCCTTTTTGGGTCGACAGGAATTTCTCGACTTTCTTCACTGCGTGTTCGGTTGAGGTCAACGATGCCCCTTCTTCGAGTTTCAAATCCACCAGAATTTCAGCGCGGTTGGACGGCGGGAAGAACTGCTGCGGCACCAGTTTAAACATCAATACCGACAGTACAAAAATACCCACTGTGGTCGCAATCACGGTTTTACGATAGGTAATACATTTATTCACCAAGGCTCTAAATTTTTGGTAGAACCCGCTTTGATAAGGATCATGATGCTCACCGGCATGATGCACGACTGGCTGTGGTTCTGGCTGCTTGCGCAAACGGGCCCATAGACGCTGATACCACGGTGCTTTTTGGATCAGATCCTTATTAAAATCAGGTAGCAGTTTATCGCCCAGATAAGGAACAAACAGTACGGCGGCAAACCAGGAGACGATCAAGGCAATAGTCACCACCTGGAAAATGGAACGGGTATATTCACCGGTGCTTGAAGCCGCAGTGGCAATCGGTAAGAAACCGGCAGCTGTAATTAAAGTTCCGGTCAGCATTGGAAAAGCAGTAGTTTTCCAGGCAAAACCTGCCGCTTCTATCCGGCTATAGCCCTGCTCCATTTTCACCGCCATCATCTCGATGGCAATAATGGCATCATCGACCAATAAACCCAGTGCCAGAATCAAGGCACCCAGTGAAATTTTATGCAGACCGACATCAAACAGGTTCATACCGGCAAAAGTCATGGCCAGCACCAAGGGAATGGAGAATGCCACCACCAAACCGGTACGGAAACCAAGAGAGAAGAAACTCACCAACAGGACGATAATCACCGCTTCTGCCAGCACTTTCATAAATTCATTGACACTGCGTTTTACCGCAACCGGCTGATCAGACACTTTTTGCAGCTGCATGCCTAAAGGCAAAGACTTTTGCAAACGGGAAAATTCTGTTTCCAGGTTTTTGCCTAAAGCCAGAATATCTCCGCCTTTACGCATCGAAACGGCAATGCCAATACCGTTTTCTCCCATAAAACGCATCCGCGGTTGAGCCGGTTCACTAAAACCGCGATAGACCTCGGCGACATCGCCCAGTTGAATGGTTTTCCCCGCCACCAATAATGGCATTTGCTTCAGTTCATCGACACTGTTGAGCTGTCCACTGACCCGCATCTGAATGCGGTCCGTCCCTGTTTCAAAGAAACCGGCACTGGCCACGCTATTTTGCTGTTGTAGCGCTTGCTGAATGGCCGTGACTGGAATACCGAGTTGTGCTGCTTTGGTATTGGACAGTTCAATCCAGATTTTCTGGTCCTGTAAGCCCACCAGATTGACTTTCGCAACGTCCCTGACCCGTTGCAGCTGCAACTGCAAACGGTCGGCATATTCCTTCAATACCGCGTAGTCATAATCCTTACCGGTTAGCACATAAATATTACCGAAAGTATCGCCAAATTCATCATTAAAGAAAGGGCCTTGTACACCATTGGGCAATTGCTGTTTGATGTCTCCGATTTTCTTACGCACCTGATACCAGACATCTGGAATTTGACTGGAACGCAACGAATCTTTAGCCACAAAGGTCACCATGGACTCACCCGGTCGTGAATAGGCCATAATGCGCTCGTAGTTACCGGTACTCATCAATTCTTTTTCAATACGATCAGTGACCTGCAAGGAAACTTCTTGTGCAGTTGCACCCGGCCAATAGGTTTGGATCACCATGACCTTAAAAGTAAAGGGCGGGTCTTCACTTTGTGCCAGCTTGGAATAGGACACCATTCCGACAATGCCCAGTAACAGCATAAAATAAAGGATCAAGCCTTTATTTTTCAGTGCCCATTCAGACAGGTTATAACGAGATTCAGACTTTATGTCTTGCTTCATGATGTAGTCCCTGCCTGAATATGTACGGCACGATTTTCACGGTCAATCGGCTGGATTTTCTGTTTCTCACGCAGTAAGTGTACGCCGCCAATCACCACATAATCATCCGCCTTTAAACCGGATAAAACCGGTACGCTGTCACGACCATAGGCACCTAAAGTCACCGCAACTTTATGAATAGTCTGATCCGGTTTCACCACCCAGACATAGGCCTGCTGGTCATTGGCCGAAACGCTGGACAAAGGCACGCTAAGTACATTGTGTTCAATGTGACTAAAAAACACCCGTGCACTTTGCCCCAGCTGAATGGCGGCATTACCCTCACGCAAAGCGACTTTGACACTAAAAGTTCGAGACTGATCAGCTGCCGGAGAAATCTCTCGCACATAGCCGGCAAATTTATCTTCCGGTTGAGACCATAAGGTGACCCAAGCGGCTTGCCCGACTTTAATCTCTGAAATGGCCTGTTCAGGCACGCCAATCACCACTTCACGATCACCGGCAATCGCCATTTGATAGGCTACCTGACCTGCCGCAACCACCTGCCCCACTTCAATATTGCGCTCGGTTATCACGCCATTTTTATTGGCCATCAGCTGGTTATAACCGGTCTGGTTACTGCTGACTGCATAATTAGACTGCGCCTGTTTTAAGGACGACATCGCCGATTTATATTGGTTCTCTACCGCGTCATATTGCGAGCGACTCACGGCATTGATCGGCAGCAACTGCTTAAAGCGTTTCAATTCATCTTCAGCAATCTGTGCTGCAGATTGCGCACTTTCCAATTGCGCTTTGGCCGCATTCAGTTGCAGCTGAGCATCTTTGACATCCAGTTTTGCCAGTACCTGACCCACTTTGACCTGATCGCCGACATCGACATAACGCTCGGTGATTTGTCCGCCCACTCGAAATGCCAAAGCGGTTTGCTGGCGAGCCTGTACATCACCGGCATAACTTTTCTGTTCATTATGGCTACTGTTGGGCTGCGTCACCATCACAAACGGGACTTGTTCTGTTTCAGTTGCATCCGTGCTGCATCCACTTAAGGTCACACTGCAAACGATAATCATGCTGGCCACGGCAATCTTGATTGTGCTCATGAAGTTCGCTCTTATTTAAAAATGTTTTTTAGGGCAAAATAAGGAGTATCTTAAATTGATCGTTTTTTAATTAATATACTTATCGGTACATTAATTAGAACTATCGGGTCAAATCAATGACCTTTTTCATTTTTTTGGAAAAAATTGTGCAAATAAATGTGGGGCGCCCCAAAGACCTGGAAAAACGTCAGCGGATTTTAAATGCGGCAAAAAGCTTGTTTTTGAAATCTGGCTATCATGGTTCCAGCATGAATCAGATTGCCCAGGAAGCCGGTGTTACCAAACTGACGGTGTATAATCATTTTCAGGATAAAGCCAATCTCTTTGTCTGTGCCATTGCTGCCACCTGTGAAGAATTGATCAATGCCCGCCCCCTGCATTTACATGCAGACAGTGATTTTCATAAAGCCTTTACGTATGCCTGTGAACTGTCTTTGAATATCACCAATTTGCCTGAAGCCATCAAGCTGGAACTGGCCAATGAACAAAACCCGCTGGCACTAGAGTTTTACAATGCTTCGCATCTGCGCATGCAAGCCCTGTGGGAAAACTTCTTTCAACAGGCGATTGAACTGGGTTTTATCCAGACTGAAAATGTAAAAACCCTGACCTTACTGATTGTTTCCCTGTTATTTGGCATGCGTCATCATGAAGTCCTGCTGGGGATTCGGACTGTGCCGACTGCTGAGGAAAGGCAGCAGATTATTACCAGCAGCATTGAATTATTTATGCTGAAATATCAAAAAAAGGCTTAAGTATCGCTATTGTCACATAGTTTGATTTCGCCTACACAAACCCCTTTCAATCTTATTAAAAATTTGCGGCAGTGAAAGCGTCTAACCTAAAGAAGATGATTTTAATTTTAGAGTAACTAGGGTCTGTTGACACTTCATCTATGTTTGCGACTACGAGTATTTTTTAGGCGATACGAGGCGTGAAATACGAAATTTAGTCATTCTAAACGAGTAGTTCACAACGATAATAAGATAATAGTGACCTCAAATTTTTTCTTTTATTTTCGTGGCTTCTTCAACGGCACATGAATTGCTAGTTTTAGCAGCAACAGATTACATACTTTTGTATGCCCCTACTTGGAATGTCATCTAATCGGGGTATATTCAAAACAGAAGCCTAGGAGAATGAAAAAAATGATTCAACAAATTGATGCTCCACTGCGTGAGGATGTACGTTTACTTGGGAATTTATTGGGAGAAACCCTAAAGGAGCATGCAGGACAAGATTTGTTTAATCAGATTGAACAAATTCGTGCGCTATCCAAAGGCGCACGTGATGGCCAAGTGGAAGCCGAAAAACAGCTGGAACAACTTTTTTTAAGCCTGAAAGATGATGAAATTCTTCCGCTGACCCGTGCCTTCACTCACTTTTTAAATTTTGCCAATATTGCAGAACAATACAATGTGGTGCGTAGTCGCCGTCAAAGCGAGTTTGATGAGCATGCCCCTTCCCCAAATCCACTCGATCATCTGTTCCAGAAATTCAAGGATCATGAAATTTCGGCAGACACCTTATTCAAGCAAATTTGCGAACTGAACATTGAGCTAGTGCTCACTGCTCATCCCACCGAAGTCAGCCGCCGTACCCTGATTCAAAAATATGATGGCATTAATGATTGCCTGTTCAAGGCCGACCAACAAAAACTAACCCTACGTGAACGTAAAGCGGTACTCGAAGAACTCAAACAGCTGATCTGCTCTGCCTGGCAAACCGACGAAATTCGTCAGCACCGTCCAACCCCCGTCGATGAAGCGAAATGGGGCTTCACCACTATTGAACAAACGCTGTGGAATGCCGTACCTAAATTCATGCGTGAACTGGATGGCATGGTACAGGAACACTGCGGACAAGCCTTGCCACTGAATGTAGCACCCGTGCGTTTTGCTTCATGGATGGGCGGTGACCGTGACGGCAACCCCAATGTCAAACATAACATTACTCAGGAAGTCCTGTGGTTATCGCGCTGGAAAGCGGCGGATTTATACTTGCGCGATATTGAAGACCTGCGCTGGGAGCTGTCTATTCAGAACGCAAGCTATGAATTGATACAGGCACTGGGGCAGAGCCATCCGGAACCTTATCGTGAATATCTGCGTGATACCCGTGAGCGTTTAAAAGCCACCCGTCACTGGCTGGCGGAAAAATTGCGCGGTGCAGATGCTGACGATAGCCGGGTCATCAAAAGCAAAGATGAATTATTGCAACCGTTATTGCTGTGCTACCGTTCACTGATTGCCTGCAACTTGCCTGAAATTGCCAATGGCAAACTGCTGGACTTTATCCATCGCGTGAACTGTTTTGGCATTGAACTGCTGAAACTGGATATCCGTCAGGAATCCGGACGCCATCGTCAGGCCATTTCGGCCATTACCGAATATTTGGGTCTGGGCAATTTTGAAACCTGGACCGAACAGGCACGTCAAAATTTCTTGTTGCAGGAATTGCAAAGCAAACGTCCATTGTTGCCAAAGCATTTGAATGAACCCAAACAAAGCCTGATCGAACATCCGGATGTGCAGGAAGTCTTTGCAACCATGCGGACGCTGGCAGAACAGCCGGAAGAAAGTCTGGGTGCGTATATTATTTCCATGGCAGAATATCCGAGCGATGTGCTCGCGGTGTTACTGCTGCAAAAAGAAGCCGGCATCAAGCACCCGCTCCGTGTAGTGCCTTTATTTGAAACGCTGAAAGATCTGGATGGCGCAGCCAGCACCATGAATACCCTGTTCAATATGCATTGGTACAAACAGCATATTCAGGGCAAACATGAAGTGATGATTGGCTATTCAGATTCGGCCAAAGATGCCGGATTCATGTCGGCCAACTGGGCGCAATATCGCGCGCAGGAAGAACTGACTGCAGTGGCAAAAAAACATGCCGTGCAACTCACCCTGTTCCATGGCCGCGGCGGTTCAATCAGCCGGGGTGGCGCACCGACCCAGCAAGCGCTGTTTTCACAACCACCAGGTTCGATTTCCGGTGCCATCCGTGTGACCGAACAGGGGGAAATGATCCGCTTCAAGTTTGGTCTGGAAGGCATTGCGCTGCAAAATCTGGAGATTTATACCGCTGCCACTTTAGAGGCGACCTTACTGCCACCACCCGTACCTAAGGATGAATGGCGTGAGTTGATGCACAAAATGACTGATTTATCGGTACAGGTCTATCGTCAAACCGTGCGTGAAAACCCGCATTTTGTGAAATACCTGCGTACTGTTACACCAGAACTTGAATTGCAGATGCTGCCTCTTGGTTCACGACCAGCAAAACGTAAAGTCAGCGGTGGCATCGAGTCTTTACGTGCCATTCCCTGGGTATTTGCCTGGACCCAAATCCGTTTGATGCTTCCAGCATGGCTGGGTACCGGCGCTGCGATTAATCAGGTGATTGACCAAGGCTACAAAGAAACGTTGGATGAAATGCTACAACAATGGCCGTATTTCCAGACCCTGATTGATATGCTGGAAATGGTGTTATCCAAGGCAGACAGTCATGTCGCCTTGTATTATGAATCGCATTTGACCGATGATCCCGATTTAAAAGTGTTGGGTGAACAGCTGCGTCAACGCTTGAAAGATGCGGTACAAACCCTGTTAGCCTTAAAAGGTGAATCCAAACTGCTCAGTAGCAATGAAGTGCTGGATCAGTCTATGCGGGTGCGTAAACCGTATTTGTTGCCGCTGCATTTATTACAGGCAGAACTGATGAAACGCCGCCGCCGCTATTTGGTCGAACGTCAGGCTGAACATACGCCAGTCGATCATGCCCTAATGGTGAGTATTGCCGGGATTGCAGCCGGACTGCGTAATACCGGTTAAGTTCTGATTTTCCTTCAAAAAAGCACATTTTTATAATGTGCTTTTTTTTTAACCACACGGTCAAAAGATTGATGATATTTTTTATAAATAAAATAAGAAATATTTATGAATCCTTCAACAGATATTCATGCCGATTAACTGTTGATTTCACATTATTTTTAAATATAAAAACTTTTACCATGTGGTAAAAACTTTTGAAAAGTCATAGCATTAGTTTGAACAAAATTTTGTTGCAATGATTAAATCTTCCAAAAAAGAAGCGTATGATGTGCACAATTTATTTTTAGAGTGCTCAAAAAATGTCCAATTGGTTTCCCAAATGGCGCCCGTACGAAGGCAGTATCGATGCACGTCCTGTAGGTACCAATGAATACCTGCCACCTGCACAGAGTGTTGTATTGGGGATACAACATGCCTTTGCCATGTTTGGTGCGACCGTACTTGCGCCCTTTTTGATGGGTTTTGATCCTAATCTGGCCATTTTAATGTCAGGGATTTGTACCATCCTGTTTTTCTTCATGACTGGCGGTCGTGTTCCCAGTTATTTAGGTTCCAGTTTTGCCTTTATTGGCGTAGTCATTGCCGCAACCGGTTATGCTGCTTCCGGTACTGGAGCATTAAATGCCAATTTAGCCTTGGCCGCTGGCGGGATTATGGCCTGCGGTGTGCTGTATGCCATTTTTGGTTTTATCGTGATGGCAACCGGTACGCGCTGGATTGAAAAACTCATGCCGCCTGTGGTGACAGGTGCCGTGGTGATGATTATTGGTTTGAATCTGGCACCGGTAACAGTAAAAGGTGTGGCAGGTAATAACTTTAATATGTGGATGTCACTGGTGACTGTGCTGTGCATGGGTTCGATTGCAGTATTCACCAAAGGTTTATTGCAACGTCTGCTGTTATTGGTGGGTTTATTGCTGGCTTACCTGACTTATTACATTGTTTCCAATGTCATGGGCTACGGCACTCCAATCAATTTCACCCCGATTCAACAAGCCGACTGGTTTGGTATTCCGACCTTCCATTCCCCTGTCTTTGATGCCAATGCCATCCTGATTATCGCACCAATTGCCTTGATTTTAGTGGCGGAAAACCTGGGACATATTAAAGCGGTGGGTGCCATGACCGGTGAAAATCTGGATCCGCATATTGGTAAGGCCTTTGTCGCTGATGGTTTGGCCACAACTTTATCGGGCGGTGTGGGTGGCCCTGGTATGACGACTTATGGAGAAAATATTGGCGTGATGGCGGTGACACGTGTCTATTCCACCATCATCTTTGTGTTTGCCGGTGTGTTTGCCGTGTTCTTGGGTCTATCTCCAAAATTCGGTGCGATCATTCATACCATTCCAACTGCGATTTTAACGGGTGCCTCTATTGTAGTTTTTGGTTTGATTACCATTGCCGGTGCAAAAATCTGGATTGAAAACAAGGTTGATTTCTCTAAAAACAAGAACCTGATGGTGGCTGCTGTGACCATTATTTTAGGGACTGGTGACTTTGCCCTGCAATTTGGTAACTTCAACTTAGGCGGTATTGGGACTGCAACCTTTGCAGCTTTAATTCTGAACTGGTTCTTTAGCTTAGGCGATAAATCAGAATAATAATTTAAAAATATGAAAGCAGCCGCAAGGCTGCTTTTTTTATCACGGAGATAAAGAAAATTTTAGTATGATGAATGCAATTTCAGTAAGCTGGCCCACTGTACATGCGTCTCGACTTTTTTGATCTACAGCTGTTCTTGGATATTGTGGATACTGGCAGTTTGACCAAAGGTGCCGAGCGTTCTGCGATTTCCCTACAAGCGGCCAGCGAACGGATTAAAAAAATCGAGCAGCAGTTTGCTGTGCATTTATTTACCCGGCATGCATCAGGCGTCAAACTAACCATTGCCGGACAGACTTTTGCCGCTCAAGCTCAGTTACTGATTCAGCAAAGCCAACAGCTGCAACAACTGATGGCGACTTATGCTGAAGGTGTCAATTCACACATGACCTTGTGGTGTAATTCCTCAGCTCAAAGTGAATATCTGCCCCTCCTGCTGCCGCAATATCTGGTGGAAAATCCACATATCCAGATTGAATTAAAAGAAGCGGAAACCAATGATATTATTCAGGCGCTAGAACAAGGCACGGCGCAACTGGGCTTAATTTCGAGTTTTTTTGATTCCAAAAATCTGCAAACCCTCGAATTTTCAGAGGACCCCTTAGTACTGGTGTGTCCAATGAATCATGAACTCACCCATCAGGCTGCACTGCAACTGGTGGATGTCTTACATTATCCCTTTGTGGGTTTGATGCAATATCATTCCCTGCAACAGTCCATTGAAGCCCAGGCCAAATTACTGGGCTGTGCCATTCAGTACCGTTTACGTTTACCCAATTTTGCCGCGATTGCCCAAGTGGTGGCCAATGGGGTCGGCATTGCGATTATGCCGAAACGTGCTGCGCATCGTTTAAAAAACGTGTATTCATTTCAGCAGATTGAACTGACGGGTGACTGGGCCAATCGCAAACTACTCTTGGCAGCGAAAAACTTTGATGCCTTGCCGGTGTCTTATCAGCATTTCAGCCAGTTCTTGCTTTCCGAGAAATCTAAACTGTCTATTTAGTATTATTTTTCAGCCCTTTAAGCTTTTTCAGCAGCACAGTTTAAATCACGCCAAACTGATGGAGCACCATATAGCCTCCAAAAATGACCAGACCACAAAAGAATACTTTACGAAATTTTTGTTCAGGAATGCGATAACGAATTTTGGTGCCCAGCCACATCCCCAATAATGCCGGGAACAAGGCGATTAACGACATTTTATAGTCCATCGGGATATTTTCGACGGGGTTTTGATGCAGAAAAACCGCCAGACAAATGGTTGAAGTGGTAAAAGCCAAACCGAGTGACTGGACCAGATCATCGCGTTTTAAGTGCAGCGACTGCAAATAAGGGACTACAGGAATAACCACAACCCCTGTGGCCACGGTCAGTGCACCGCCCAGATAGCCGATAATGGGAGATAACCATTTTTCATGTGGCGCCAGATTGGGCATATTTTTAGCGAACAAGCCGTACAAACCATACAGGGCCAGCATGCCACCGAGCAGCGCTTCACTTTGAAATTCCCCATGTCCCAAGGTCGGAAAAATGCTCCAGATCGAACCCACAATAATGCCAAGCAATAAGGGCCAGAAACGGCGAACCAGTTTTAGCACCTGCCCTTCTGCAAACAGTTGCCAAAAATTGGTCACCATAGATGGTACGATCAGCAAGGTTGCCGCTTGAAAGGGGCTGATAAAAATCGTCAATAAGCCCATTGAAACAGCAGGCAACCCCAGTCCAATGGTGCCTTTAATCATACCAGCAATGGTAAATACCCCTATGACAAAGCCAATCATATTCCGCCCCTGTTAAATCCTGAGCTGATCATAGGCAACTTACAGTGATTTAAAAATCACTGTTTTCAGGAGCAAGCCTCAATCAAAAATTGAGGCTCTTGTGATGGATTTTTAATAGAGTTAATTTTTCTATGAATACCGATAAAACCTTTAGATTTGATTAATAATTAAGCAATCGATTACTTGTTTACATAAAAATTTGATCAATTTTTCTGATATTAATAAGTTTTACTTAACTATTTGTTTTATAAATTATCCATTGTCACATTTTCGCCATTGCTTCTTCAATTTTTGGGTTTCTAGGCTGTCGTATCCGCTTTATGGAAACCTCAGATAGGTGGATTTTTAAGCACAAACTGTTTAAAGTACGCGCTCCACATCAAGCTCATGCTATGTAATAACATAGCATTTTTAAAATTTAAGGAAAAAATATTGGTATTTCAGTTCTGAAAAATGCTGTCTATTTTTTTCTAAAAGCAATTGAAGATAAGGTAGAGATTGAACAATGATTTATGATGTACATCATAGCAATATGATTCAAGCTGCAGACCAGAACACTGCAGTGATTTCCAGAAAATTTCAAGCGAATCAAGCAGGTGCAGGCGTTAAAAAACCACAAAAAAATACCAGTAATGCTTATCTTGATATCCGTAAATTCACGCAAAAATTAGTCAATATTTCATCCGCCACCAGTACGGCCAAATGTGCTCGAAGCATCCGCATTGCATTACAGTCGGCTGGTGCCAAGATTATCAACCATCCTGTGGCAGCTTCAGATTGGGGGCATACCCTGAAGACGATTGGTTATAAGCAGATTCAACCTTCATTTGATCAACCACATGAAGGTGATATTTATATTATCAAAAGAACGCAAAAACACGTTTATGGGCATATTGCGGCCTATACCGGTCAACAGTGGGTATCTGACTTCAGACAAAAAAGCCATGCGGTTTATAAAGATGATCAGGTCAGCTACACCTATTACCGCATGGTGTAATGGATTGATTAACTGGCAATTTCAGACACCTGTTCAGGTGTCTTTTTGATTAGCTATGATAACGAATCTGATCAGGGGCGAATTTCTTTCAATTCACGGCGGATAAAATGCTGGATCATTTCACGGTAAAGATGCTCAGCCAAATTTGGATCGACTCCTTGAGCTTCCGCAGCAGCACGCACTTTTTTAATCACGTCTTCTGTACGTTCAGGCGACTGCACATCCTGTGCCGTACGTTTAAAACGCACAGCCTGATCCACGTAAAATTGGCGCGCCGCAATCAATTCAATCAACGCTTCATCAATCGTATCAATATGCTTACGGGCTTGTTCTAAAGATTCAACTTTCTCTTTGTTCATGCGGCTTTGATTCACTGTCAGCTGTGTTTTCACTTTTATACTTCTCTTCTAACACATTACTGAAAATACTTTCAATCATCCAAACGCGGTACAAGCTGTTAAATACATAGCTCTGACCATCAATACGCAGTTCCAGCACGGGAAAATCGGGTTGAGATTTCATTTCACAGAGTATGTCATTTTCTTTCAATTTAGCCGTGATATCTTCACTACTTAGTTGATTAACTTCTAAATCATGCTCGATCTGATCAAAATGGCTCTGAAAAGAAAGATCTTTACCCTTGGTCCAGACGGCCTGCAAAATGCGATACATGGCTTCAACACGTTGCTCTTCAGGCACGCTATAAAACAATTGCGCCATCTTGAACGTTGCTTGCTGGGTCGGACGGCAAAATGGAGTAAATTTGACTTCAGTACGTTTGGACAAACGGGTCGCCAGACTCCAGTCAAATAGATCACGACCATGGTAAGACAGCGGATACACATTCAATTGAATATTATAATAATTGGCCAGTTCTTCTTTAATATAGGCCAATAACAGCCAGGAAATCGGATCTTCCAACGCAATATACAAATCCAGTTCCGGATCCAGCGCCTGAATTTCATTGAGTTCTTCAGCATCACTGATCAGGTGTTCCCGCCATTCAATATGATTGATCAGGAAGATCGGATTGCCAGTCAATAATTTTTGCTGTTTCAAACGGCGGGTCAGACGTAGCAGGTCATCTACCGCATGATATTTGCGTTCCCCAAATTCAAAATAACTCGCCAGAACTTCATCATCATTAAAAATACGTTCTGGAAAGTCTTGCGCGCTATGATGTCGGCTGGCCATGGCATGCAAGGTGCGTAATTTTCCATACTGTTTTTGCCACAACATGTGGAAGACATCTTCCAGTAAATACAGAAAATCCTGACCACGTAAGGGCGTGTTGCGCAGGATGGTTTCGGCTTGTTTTATGGCTTCAATGGGCGGTTGTTCGGGGGTTTCATGGAAACTGAAACGATGCTGCTTAGACAGGATTTTGGCATCATTCAGGCAGTAATTTTGCCATTCAAGGGCAGACATATGATTGGGAGGTTCGGCCGTTCGGCTGGAAATAATCACCTTTAAAGGTTTGATCTCATCACTTAAAATTTCTTCAAGTTCAGGTAACTGCTGTACAGCCAGGTAGCTATAAACATCATCTAAACGTAAGTGGATATTTAAACCCTGCTCCGTAGATAATTCCACCTGACGAGTCGGCTTTTGGTAAAACCAACTCGATCGAAGTGGATCAAACCAACGGCGTAACAGTGACATGAGATAAGCCTCGAAAAAATAAACCCTTGTAAGTGCTACAAGGGTTTATAACAATTTGTTAGGGAATGATCAATTATACATCTAAATTTAGATCGGTAACTGCCCCTTTTTCAGCCCCCGTGGTCAATTTGGCAAACTTCGCCAAAGCCCCGTAGCGGTAATTGGGCTGTGGTTTCACCCAGGCAGCTTGACGGGCGGCCATTTCTTCATCGGAAATATGCAGGGTCATTTCCCGGGTTTCCGCATTAATGGAAATTTTATCGCCATTTTTAACCAGACCAATCGGACCGCCTTCATAAGCTTCTGGAGTTACATGACCAATCACAAAGCCATGACTACCACCGGAAAAACGCCCATCGGTCAGTAAGGCCACGGATTTGCCTAAACCTTTACCAATAATGGCAGACGTCGGTTTCAACATTTCTGGCATCCCCGGTCCGCCTTTCGGCCCTTCACCACGAATCACCACTACTTCGCCTTCCTGCACTTCGCCATCCAGAATGCCGCGCATGGCGCCAATTTCACCTTCAAACACGCGTGCCGGACCTTCAAAATACAGGCCTTCTTTGCCGGTAATTTTTGCCACCGCCCCGGTTGGCGACAAGTTGCCTTTCAGAACGACAAGGTGAGAATCTTTTTTGATCGGCGCATCAAAGGGCAAGATAATCTGCTGCCCTTCCGGATAATCTTCAACATCGGCCAGATTTTCCGCCAAGGTTTTACCGGTTACAGTCAGGCAAGAACCATCCAGCATGCCCGCATTGAGCATACGTTTCATCAGCGGCTGAATACCACCAATCGCAATCAGTTCCGACATCAGGTATTTACCGGATGGACGTACATCCGCCACCACCGGAATGTCTTTACCAATGCGTACGAAATCATCCAGAGTCAGTTCCACACCTGCGGTATGGGCCATCGCCAGCAAATGCAGTACGCCATTGGTTGAACCACCGAGTGCAATCAGCACTTTAATGGAATTTTCAAAAGCGGCTTTGGTCATAATGTCGCGTGGTTTGATGTCCAGACGCAGCAGGTTCATGACCGCCTCACCGGCACGCATACAGTCAATTTTTTTCTCTTCAGACACTGCTTCCTGCGCCGATGAACCCGGCAGGCTCATGCCCAAAGCTTCAATCGCAGAAGCCATGGAATTAGCCGTATACATGCCGCCACAAGAACCCGGACCTGGCAAGGCCACTTCTTCAATCTGTTTCACTTGAATTTCATTAATTTCGCCTTTGGCATGCTGCCCCACTGCTTCAAACACCGAAATCATGTCGGTATGACCGGCACCCGGTTTAATCGTTCCACCATAAATGAATAGTCCCGGGCGGTTTAATCGGGCCAGTCCCATGATGCAGCCCGGCATGTTTTTGTCACAGCCGCCAATCGCAATCACGCCATCATAGGCCTGACAACCAACCACGGCTTCAATGGAGTCGGCAATAATTTCGCGGGAGACCAATGAGTATTTCATCCCTTCCGTACCATTCGAGATTCCGTCAGAAATGGTAATGGTATTGAAGATAATCCCCTTGCCATTTGCAGCATTTACGCCTTTTTCCACTTCACGCGCCAAGCCATCAATATGCATATTACACGGCGTGACATTGGCCCAAGTCGAAGCGATGCCAATAAAAGGACGGGTAAAGTCTGCATCTTTAAAACCTGTGGCACGCATCATGGAACGTGCCGGCGCATTTTCAATGCCTTCATAGACGGGAGCGGAATGCTCGCGGATGTTTTCTTTACTCATTATTGTCTTCCTTAGCGATGGCTGATTTTAGGCGTCAGCTTTTGGCGATTTGTTTTAATTTTATTGTATAGAAATAAGACAACGCAATATAGTAAACCTCTTTCAAAAGTCACAGATGATCACTAAATCGCGAATAACATGAATATTGAAAGCATTTTCTACTGATGGGACGATGAACATGCTTCGCAATAGTATGGGGTAATTTTTCATCTAAATCCTCTCCCTAGCCCTCTCCTTTAAAAAAGGAGAGGGAACATCCATTATTTGCCCTGTTACGCACATAAGCTAGCTGAAGCAAAAACCATTTACGCTATTCGCTATACGACAAGACCATCTGCAACTGTTTGAGGCAGGACTAACATTAATATTTATTGTTTCTGTGATTAAGTTAAAAAATGTTGGTATTTGACGAGTTTTGCAGATGGAAATGGTTTTGCCTACTTTTGCCGAAACAAAAGTAGGTCGAACCGAAGGTTATATCCAGCAATTAAATCAATAGCTTCAATACTTGCCGTGCTGATTCCACAACTTAAAATAAAAAAGCACCCCATCAAGAGTGCTTTTAAATTTTCTAAAATATAAAGCTTAGATTTCGCGTACTGCACCTTTCGCAGCACTTGTCGTATGCATCGCATACGCTTTCAGGGCTTTCGAAATTTTACGTGGACGTTCTTCCACAGGATGCCAGCCTTTCGCTTCTTGCGCTTCACGGCGAGCAGCCATGGTTGCTTCATCAACAGCAAGGTTGATGGTACGGTTTGGAATATCGATTTCGATTAAATCGCCATCTTCTACCAAACCAATTGCACCGCCTTCCGCTGCTTCAGGTGAAACGTGACCAATAGATAGGCCTGACGAACCGCCCGAGAAACGACCATCAGTTAATAGCGCACATTCTTTACCTAAACCTTTCGATTTCAAGTAGCTGGTTGGATACAACATTTCTTGCATACCCGGACCACCACGTGGACCTTCGTAGCGAATCACAACCACATCACCCGCTTTGATTTCATTACCCAAAATAGACTCTACTGCTGAATCTTGGCTTTCAAACACACGTGCAGTACCGTTGAATTTCAAGATTGAATCATCAACACCTGCAGTTTTGACAATACAACCATCCAGCGCGATGTTACCGTAAAGCACAGCCAAACCACCGTCTTTAGAGAAGGCATGTTCAGCATTACGGATCACGCCATTTTCACGGTCACCATCTAGACGTTGGTAATAACGATCTTGTGAGAATGCAGTTTGCGTTGGTACGCCGCCTGGTGCTGAACGGAAGAATTGATACACATCTTCATTTTCAGTACGGATGATGTCCCATTTGTCTAATGAATCTTTCAGTGTTTTTTCATGCACTGTACCCACTGAGGTATCCAGTAAGCCTGCACGATCCAATTCACCCAAAATGGACATAATACCGCCAGCACGGTGTACATCTTCCATATGCACGTCGTTTTTCGCAGGCGCCACTTTACACAGCACTGGCACTTTACGAGATAAACGGTCGATATCATCCATGGTGAAATCAACACCCGCTTCGTTTGCAGCAGCCAATAAATGAAGAACTGTATTGGTTGAACCACCCATGGCGATGTCCAAAGTCATGGCATTTTCATACGATGCTTTGGTTACCATTGCACGCGGTAATACGCTGTAATCATCTTGTTCGTAGTGACGTTTAGCCAATTCAACAATTAAAGAGCCTGCGCGTTCAAATAATTTTTTACGGTTGGCATGCGTTGCCAAGGTTGAACCGTTGCCCGGCAGTGACAGACCCAATGCTTCAGTTAAGCAGTTCATTGAGTTAGCAGTAAACATACCTGAACATGAACCACAGGTTGGGCAGGCAGAACGTTCGTATTCAGCTACTTCTTCATCAGTGTAGTTATCATCTGCCGCAACAATCATCGCATCAATTAAGTCGATGGCTTTGTCGTTGCCACGGATTTTCACTTTACCCGCTTCCATTGGACCGCCAGACACGAATACCACTGGAATGTTTAAGCGCATAGCCGCCATCAGCATTCCTGGGGTGATTTTATCACAGTTAGAGATACATACCATGGCATCTGCACAGTGCGCGCTCACCATGTATTCAACTGAGTCAGCAATCAAGTCGCGTGAAGGCAATGAATACAGCATGCCGTCATGACCCATCGCAATACCGTCATCAACCGCAATGGTATTGAATTCTTTGGCAACACCGCCTGCTTGCTCAATTTGACGCGCCACAAGTTGACCAAGGTCTTTAAGATGAACGTGACCCGGTACAAATTGGGTGAAAGAGTTCACTACGGCAATAATTGGTTTACCAAAGTCTTCATCTTTCATCCCTGTCGCACGCCATAAACCGCGTGCGCCAGCCATATTTCTTCCGTGTGTCGATGTTTTTGAGCGATAGTCAGGCATTTTATATTTCCAACAAAGTTTGAGCTTGAAATGAATCTACGCGAGTCATTCTGGCTAAATCATACTGACAATGATGTTAAATCAGTCAAATTTTAACCCTATCATACACCAAGCCATTGTTTTTAAAGATGGCCTTTTCATATTGGTGATGGGCAGATGGGTCGATCAATTGAATTTGCTGATTTGACGACAAAAATCTTTTAACTGAAATCTACTATACCGCCATCACCGTGGTGACAATACAAAACTTTCATGAATAATTTTTAAATTTTATATAAATATAATTTATTTCAAAGATGGGATTACTGCGTATTTGTGGGATAAAAATTTTTAAAATTCTTCCTAAAATTATCCTTGTATTTTTTGTTTTTCCTATGATTCTACGAATGGTCCAATTTCGTATTTCAACCTTTGGTATAATGCCGATAGAAATGAACCGAACGGGCTTTACCAATTGAAAATCATCTTTGCGGGTACACCAGAATTTGCAGCCACTGCATTAGCTGCTCTCCTTAAAACCAACCATGAAATCGTGGCCGTATATACTCAACCTGACCGCAAAGCAGGCCGTGGACAAAAACTGACTGCTTCAGCAGTCAAACAACTGGCTTTAGAGCATGGCATTCCCGTGTATCAACCGCTGCATTTCAAATCCTCAACTGAAGAAGGTCTGGCTGCGCAGCATGAACTGGCAGCCTTAAATGCCGACGTAATGGTAGTGGCGGCTTATGGTCTGATTTTGCCGCAAGTAGTATTAGATACACCTAAATATGGTTGCCTGAATATTCACGGTTCATTGTTGCCACGCTGGCGCGGTGCAGCGCCAATTCAACGTGCCATAGCCACAGGTGATACCGAAACAGGCGTGACCATTATGAAAATGGCCGCAGGTTTAGATACCGGCGACATGATGTATAAAACCATCTGTCCAATTAAAGCACAGGACACTTCTGCAACACTGCATGATAAGCTTGCAGTACAAGGTGCTGAAGCCACTGTCAAAGTTTTAGAATCTGAAGCAAGCTTGCAACATTATCTTGCAACACGCGAAGTGCAGGATGAAGCTTTAACTGTGTATGCGCACAAACTGTCTAAAGCTGAAGCACAAATTGACTGGTCAATTGATGCCGTTCAGATTGACCGTAATATTCGTGCTTTTAACCCTTGGCCTGTCGCGTTTATTGTCCTCGATGCGCAAAACAACCTTCGGGTATGGAATTCCCAGTTATCCAATGTCACAGCAGGAAATGCTCAACCGGGTGAAATCATTGCGATTGATAAACATGGCGTACATGTTGCCTGTGCAAATAACAGTGTCATCACACTAACTGCTTTACAATGGCCAGGTGGCAAAGCGCTGACTGCCGTACAAATTTTACAAACCCAAAAACTGAATATTGGACAAATTTTATAATGAGACAATCTCCCCAAGCCTCTGGTAAGACTTTAAACTTACGTGCTCAGGTTGTTAAAACGTTATTGGCTGTCCAAAATGGTCAATCATTGGCTTCGGTTCTAGCGCAGCATATGAATATCGTTTCAGATAAAGACCGCGCGCTTTATCATGAACTGGTATTAGGATGCTTACGCCAATGGCATGCACTCAAGCAAGTGACTTTGCCTTTGCTGGCTAAACCTTTAGACAATGAAGTGGTAGAAACCTGTTTGTATTTAGGTTTATACCAATTGCTTTGTACTCGTGTGGCAGCACATGCCGCGATTTCTGAAACCGTAGAAGCCAGCAAACAATTGGGTATGGAAAGTTTAAGTGGCGTGGTGAATGCCATTTTGCGTCGTGCTACACGTGAGTCTGAACAATTCTATGATGTATTAGAAAATGCCTCGAACTTGCCAAGCTGGTTGGCGAAGCGTTTAAAGAAAGATTGGGGCGATCAATTTGCTGAGCTCAGCTATGAGCTGAAACAGGTTGCTCCACTGACTTTACGGGTCAATACTCGCCAAGTTAGCCGTGATGAATATCTGGACATTCTGGAAGATGAAGGCATCGATGCACATCGTTGCGAAATTTCTAATGTCGGTATTATCATGGATGAAAGCCTGCATATTCCAAGTCTACCGGGCTTTGAAGCAGGCGGTTTTTCCGTCCAAGATGAACATGCTCAGCTTTGCGCAACCTTGTTGCCAAATCTTGATGGCAAATTCGTGATTGATGCCTGTGCAGCACCTGGCGGCAAAACTGCACATATTTTAGAGAAATATCAGCCGAAAAAACTGATTGCTCTCGACCAAGATGAAAAACGCCTCAAACGCGTTGCTGAAAACCTGGAACGCTTGGTGCTAGATGGCAAACATGTTGAAATTATCACCGCAGATGCAGTGAAATGGACAGCACCGGAACTGGCGGATTGTATTGTTTTAGATGCACCCTGTTCAGCAATTGGGGTGATGCGTCGTCATCCTGATATTCGTTTACTGCGTCAGTCTGGCGATATTGCCAAAACCGTGCAGTTGCAAAAGCAAATTTTGGAAAATATGTGGTCACAACTGAAAGTTGGCGGTACCTTGCTTTACATCACCTGCTCGATTTTAAAAGCAGAAAATGAACAGCAAATGGTCGATTTCTTTGCCAATCATGCAGATGCTAAAGAAATCAAAATCGAAGCCGATTGGGGCATTGAACAAATTCACGGTCGACAATTGTTACCACAAACGGGGCGAGGCGATGGATTCTACTATTGCCGTATCCAGAAAACAGCTTAATTGATGCAAATAAAAAGCAGGCTTTAAAGCCTGCTTTTTTATGGATTCAACAACAGCTTTACAGGGTATGTTGATCTTTGACTTCTTCCAGAACTTCATCCAGTTCTTCAGGGTGTTTCATCAAATGCAGAATGGACAAAACCAGTCCGCCCCATAAGAACACCATGGAAATAATCATCATCACGATTGCAGAAGTATTCATCTGTACTCTCCTAGCGATCTTTCATTTTGGCTAAAACCACAGCCACAACAGCACAGAAAATCACGCAGCCCCAACCAAATAACCACTGCATACTCACACTATAATCACCATAACCTTTTAATAACAAGTTAAAAATGGTCATGATTAAAGTAACGAGTAAAATCAATGAGGTAATGACGGTGAGGGTAAAGTCCCAGCCTTTACCCAGTTGCACTGTGGAAATGGCATTAACGTGATTTCGGATCTCAGCCAGTGCCGAACGTTTGAACCAGGCAATACTGATAATGGATAATAATGCACCACCAATAATGCCGATGTTATTGATGAAATGATCAATGATATCCACCAGTTTAATCGAGTTCACGCTGGAAAATAGCACAATAGACACTATTGCACTGCCACCACCGACAATGGTCACAGCCTTCTTACGGCTCCATTTCAGCTTGTCCATCATCGCAGCAATAGGCACTTCCAGAATACTCACCATGGATGAAATACCGGCTACAAATAATGAAGTAAAGAACAAGATCCCAAAGAGATCTGCACCTGCCCCAAGGCTAGAAATAATTTTAGGGAAGGCAATAAACGCGAGTCCAATGCCGCCACTGACCACATCATGTACATTGCTATTAGAGGTATAGGCCATGAAACCCAGTGCAGCAAAAATACCAATACCGGCTAAAATTTCAGTCGAAGCATTGGCAAAACCGACAATCAAACCTGAACCAGTTAAATTGGTCTTTGGCTTTAAATAAGATGCATAAGTCACCATAATCCCGAAGCCCACTGACAGCGAGAAGAAGGTATGACCATAAGCCGCCAGCCACACTTTATAGTCCATCATGGCTGCCCAGTTCGGGGTAAAGAAGGCATTTAAACCCTCTACCGCACCCGGTAAGCGAAGCGCTTGAATCACTAAAAGGGTAAATAAAACAAATAATAAGGGCATGAAAATTTTATTGGAAAGCTCAACACCTTTTTTCACGCCACCATATAAAATTATCAAGGTGAGTGCCCAAATCCCGGCCAATGGCCAGAAAATATGGCTGACAAAACGCGGGTCAAAACTTGCAGCTTCACTGGTCTGCAAATAGGTCTTAAAGAAGAACCCTTCTGGATCACTGCCCCACATTTGACCAATCGAGAAATAGACATAGCTTCCCGCCCAGGTCAAAACACTGGCATAGTACAAACCAATGATGATACACACGCACACTTGCCACCATCCGAGCGTTTCACCACCACGGAATAGTTTGCGGTAAGCTTTAGGAGGTGAACTATTACTTCTATGCCCCACTGCATAATCTAAAAATAACAGCGGTAAACCTGCAGTAATTAAAGCAATAAGATAAGGAATTAAAAACGCCCCACCCCCATTTTCATAGGCAACATAGGGAAAGCGCCAAATATTACCTAAACCGACCGCCGATCCAACCGCGGCAATAATAAAGCCCGATCGTGAGGTCCAGTTTTCACGAGAATCTGTCATACAACACCTAAACCTTAGGCATCTTTAAACGTTGCTGTTTATATGTTTATACGCAAACGATAAAGCACCATTCAAATATTAATCTTGTTATGTTTGAAGTTAGCTCTACACCTTTTGGGTGTTATGTTCTAATTTGCAAACAGATCAGCAGCCATCAAATTCTGGTTAAAAATTTTGATAAATACTCATCCTTTGTATGAATTTAACAATACGCATTTTTAAAAATATTTTCTGTAATTTCTTGACCAAACATTCCAGTTTTATAATATATAGAGTTCGAATGTTCATTTAATCAGCTAATTTTTCTTCAATCATAAACCGCCATAAGAAAACTTTTGGAAATAAATTTAGTCATAATAAAAACTAAAAGTTATTTAAATAAGTTTTTTAGCACTAACAGCAATGCAATTTACCTGGATTCCCTATATCATGCGCTGAGTTGAGCCCTAACTCATAAAGGCTTATTGATTTTTCATAAATGGCCTTTCAGCCGAGCCATATTTCACTATCAAAATGATTTTTCAAAAATAACAGATCAGATCACATCAGGATTCTCATGCAATCATTCAAAATTCTTTGCTTAGCTCTTGGACTTGGGGCATTCAGCGCTGCCCAAGCCGACCTTATTGCCGTGAAAGGCAGTGTGGATTACTGGCACTATAGTGCTGACTTAAGCAAGCCTGCTTCAGCACTTCCATCAACCGAACTGGATGATGATCACAGCATGTCATACTCAATTGCAGTTGAACATCCGGTACCCTTTTTACCGAATGCCAAAATTAAACATATCAACTTGCAGGCTGAAAGTGATCAGAGCTTTGCTGGGGTAAAAAGCCATCAGCTTGATCTGGATTACACTGATTTCATTTTGTATTACGAAATCCTGGATAATATTGTTTCTGTGGATGTCGGCTTGGGCGCCAAACGCCTGGAAGGTGACATTCGTCAAAACTATACCAACACTCTGAATGTGAGCAGCACACTACCGATGCTGTATGCACAAGCCGGGGTAAAATTACCTTTTACTGGACTCAGTGCCAATGCAGAAGCCAGTTTTGCCAAACTGGATGATGAACAAGTTCGCGATGCTCAGGCTGAATTGAAATATAATTTTGTCGATACTCCACTTGTCGATGTAGGGGCTAAAGCAGGTTATCGTATTTTAGATATTCAGCTTGAAGAAGGCTCAAATAACGAAAGCAAACTCAAATTTAAAGGTCCTTACTTAGGTGTAGAAGCACATTTTTAAAGCAATCATGTACGCATTTACTTACATCAACTGCGGAAAACAACAGCTATTCATCTGTACAGCTTCGAACTATATTTAATTCATACAGAAACAGGATGTTTCTTAAAAATAAAAAGAATAAAAGCACAATACAGCAGGATGCTGAGGTAGAACAGGAGTGATACCTTTAACAAATACGAAAAAGCCTCGACAGGATGTCGGGGCTTTTTCATGTTCAATCTTTCGTATTTATTCATGCTAAAAGCCAAAAATCCTCCCTAAAGAAGTGTAATTATCAAATTAGTAGTCAATGCAGCGCGTGATTTTTAGAATTCAATGCCCTATTTTTTTACTGCAATTTCATCTGATTTAAGTGGCCGGATAAAGTACAGCACAATTGCTGCAATGATGGTCATAGCTACTGATATAAATCAGAACTGAACCAAGCCTTCCTGCCATGCAGCAGCTTTGAAACCCGGAGCCAATACCGGTGAAAATAGATGCACCTCCCCCATATCGCGCCTAACACCAGAAGGAATGTACCATTCATCAGACCTTCAAAATGCACTGCCAGCCCCATTCCTAGATTGCTCAAATACATTTCAGCAAGACCCGTGAGGAATCCTAAAAAACAACATCATGCCATGCCACATCAATAGTCGCTTCAGATTTTCAACATTCATAATGCCACCTATAAAACCGAGCTATGATCGATTTCATGCTGACAAAAATTTATGCCACTCCATTATTTATGCAGCATAGATGTATGAGGAGAAAATTAGAGTTTTTATACAACTGAAAAATAAGAATGACAGCGTAGCGACAAATTCAAACTGACACTACGCTGATTAAGCAATCAATAAACAGTTACTTGTTAGCAGCATGTTTGCTTGGATCATCCGCAGGATTAACATAAGTCAGTGCAAATGGACCCATTGCTTCAACCTGAACTGTCACTGGCGTCACTGCCATCGCATAATGTCGCATTTCTGCTGGAAGGCGTGCATAACCGCCTACTGGCAGCTTTTTCATCATCGACTGATTAAATTTTTCACCCATACCCAGTGAAAATGTACCTGAGATCACGGTCACATGCTCATCCGTTGGATGCCAGTGTGGCATGATTTTATAACCTGCAGGCATCTTGAGTCGTATAACAAAAATGCCTGCTTTACTCGGATCTCCAGAAAGAACCGTAAATGAAGCACCTTTTGGAAAGACAGGTGGTGGTGCACCCCACTTCATCGCAGAAGGGGTTAGCATAACATGGGATGGTATATTGGTCTGATCGGCTGCAACAACGCCAACCCAAGACATTAGACCAATGGCGACACAAGCAATGATTTTTTTCATCTCATATCTACCTTGTTGATTTAATATTGATTCATGAATTAATCATGACCGGCTGAGCTTCTTTTATTGGCCAGTGAGTAAATTATTAACTTCGAAACTGCCTAATAAAATAGGCTCACACTTTTTTATACTCTCTTTACGTTGAGCGGACAATAAAACCTATCAGCTCGATTCCATCAACATGTTTCTCTATTTTTTACCAAACTAATCCCCGCGCAAAGAAAAAATCCCCCTCAGCATAAGCGGAGGGGGATTTCGAATAATGAGCTGGCGATGACTTACTCTCACATGGGTAATCCCACACTACCATCAGCGCTAAGAGGTTTCACTTCTGAGTTCGGGAAGGGATCAGGTGGTTCACTC
>NZ_CADDTS010000044.1 GCF_902753875.1 Acinetobacter bouvetii
GCATAAGCGGAGGGGGATTTCGAATAATGAGCTGGCGATGACTTACTCTCACATGGGTAATCCCACACTACCATCAGCGCTAAGAGGTTTCACTTCTGAGTTCGGGAAGGGATCAGGTGGTTCACTCTTGCTATGGTCGCCAGCACAACTGTTTATGCTTACTCGTTTGGTCTTACTTGGATGCCGAACTTTCGTCAAATGAGTTATTAACAGAAGTACTTGAGTTAAATTGTGTTGTTCATTCTATCTAGCTTTTGAACTAAATCAAGTTGCTTTGATTATTTGTGAATCAATTGAGCTTTAATACAACAACTGTTTGGGTGTTGTATAGTCAAGCCTCACGAGTAATTAGTATTGGTCAGCTTCATGCATCACTGCACTTCCACATCCAACCTATCAACGTCCTAGTCTCGAACGGCTCTTTAGAGGACATAAAGTCCTAGGGAAATCTTATCTTGAGGTAGGCTTCCCGCTTAGATGCTTTCAGCGGTTATCCCTTCCGAACATAGCTACCCGGCGATGCGACTGGCGTCACAACCGGTACACCAGAGGTTCGTCCACTCTGGTCCTCTCGTACTAGGAGCAGATCCTCTCAAATTTCCAACGCCCACGGTAGATAGGGACCGAACTGTCTCACGACGTTCTAAACCCAGCTCGCGTACCTCTTTAAATGGCGAACAGCCATACCCTTGGGACCTGCTTCAGCCCCAGGATGAGATGAGCCGACATCGAGGTGCCAAACACCGCCGTCGATATGAACTCTTGGGCGGTATCAGCCTGTTATCCCCAGAGTACCTTTTATCCGTTGAGCGATGGCCCTTCCATACAGAACCACCGGATCACTAAGACCTACTTTCGTACCTGCTCGACTTGTGGGTCTCGCAGTTAAGCGCGCTTTTGCCTTTATACTCTACGCGTGATTTCCGACCACGCTGAGCGCACCTTCGTACTCCTCCGTTACTCTTTAGGAGGAGACCGCCCCAGTCAAACTACCCACCAGACATGGTCCTCGTCCCGGATAACGGGACAGAGTTAGAACCTCAATATTACCAGGGTGGTATTTCAAGGATGGCTCCATAGCAACTGGCGTCACTACTTCAAAGCCTCCCACCTATCCTACACAAGTAAGATCAAAGTTCAATGTCAAGCTGCAGTAAAGGTTCACGGGGTCTTTCCGTCTAGCCGCGGGTACACCGCATCTTCACGGCGATTTCGATTTCACTGAGCCTCTGCTGGAGACAGCGCCGCCATCATTATGCCATTCGTGCAGGTCGGAACTTACCCGACAAGGAATTTCGCTACCTTAGGACCGTTATAGTTACGGCCGCCGTTTACTGGGGCTTCGATCAAGAGCTTCGCTTACGCTAACCCCATCAATTAACCTTCCAGCACCGGGCAGGCATCACACCCTATACGTCCACTTTCGTGTTTGCAGAGTGCTATGTTTTTAATAAACAGTTGCAGCGGCCTGGTTTCTGAGGCTGTCAACCGCTCAGGAAGCAAGTTCCATCACCGTCAACAGCGTACCTTCTCCCGAAGTTACGGTACCATTTTGCCTAGTTCCTTCAGCAGAGTTCTCTCAAGCGCTTTGGTCTACTCGACCTGACCACCTGTGTCGGTTTCGGGTACGATTCCAGTGTAACTGAAGCTTAGAGACTTTTCCTGGAAGCAGGGTATCAGCCACTTCACTGTACAAGTACAGCTTGCTATCGACTCTCAGCATAGAGCACCCCGGATTTGCCTAAGATGCATGCCTACTGTCTTCCACCTGGACAACCAACGCCAGGCTGACTTAACCTTCTCCGTCCTCTCATCGCATTACACTGAAGTATTGGAATATTAACCAATTTCCCATCGACTACGCCTCTCGGCCTCGCCTTAGGGGTCGACTCACCCAGCCCCGATTAACGTTGGACTGGAACCCTTGGTCTTTCAGCGTGCAAGTTTTTCACTCGCATTATCGTTACTCACGTCAGCATTCGCACTTCTGATACCTCCAGCATGCTTCTCAACACACCTTCATCGGCTTACAGAACGCTCCCCTACCACGTATACAATGTATACATCCGCAGCTTCGGCATGTAGTTTTAGCCCCGTTACATCTTCCGCGCAGGCCGACTCGACTAGTGAGCTATTACGCTTTCTTTAAAGGGTGGCTGCTTCTAAGCCAACCTCCTAGCTGTCTGTGCCTTCCCACATCGTTTCCCACTTAACTACAATTTTGGGGCCTTAGCTGGCGGTCTGGATTGTTTTCCTCTTGACTACGGACGTTAGCACCCGCAGTCTGTCTCCCGGATAGTACTCATTGGTATTCGGAGTTTGCATCGGTTTGGTAAGTCGGGATGACCCCCTAGCCGAAACAGTGCTCTACCCCCAATGGTATTCGTCCGAGGCGCTACCTAAATAGCTTTCGGGGAGAACCAGCTATCACCGAGTTTGATTAGCCTTTCACCCCTATCCACAAGTCATCCCCTGGCTTTTCAACGACAGTGGGTTCGGTCCTCCAGTTAGTGTTACCCAACCTTCAACCTGCTCATGGATAGATCACCCGGTTTCGGGTCTACACCCAGCAACTATACGCCCTATTAAGACTCGATTTCTCTACGGCTCCCCTATACGGTTAACCTCGCTACTGAATGTAAGTCGCTGACCCATTATACAAAAGGTACGCAGTCACCACACGAAGTGGCTCCCACTGCTTGTATGCATGCGGTTTCAGGATCTATTTCACTCCCCTCACAGGGGTTCTTTTCGCCTTTCCCTCACGGTACTGGTTCACTATCGGTCAGTCAGGAGTATTTAGCCTTGGAGGATGGTCCCCCCATATTCAGACAAGGTTTCACGTGCCTCGCCCTACTCGACATCATCATATCAGCCCTTTCGTGTACAGGACTATCACCTACTATGGTTGCACTTCCCAGAGCATTCCACTAAAACTGATATGACTTAATGGGCTTTTCCCCGTTCGCTCGCCGCTACTGAGGGAATCTCAATTGATTTCTTTTCCTAAGGGTACTGAGATGTTTCACTTCCCCTCGTTCGCCTCATAAACCTATGTATTCAGTTTATGATACCTACCTTATGGTAAGTGGGTTCCCCCATTCAGAAATCTCCGGATCACAGGATATTTGCCGCCTCCCCGGAGCTTATCGCAGGCTATTACGTCTTTCATCGCCTCTGACTGCCAAGGCATCCACCACATGCACTTAATTACTTGACTATACAACCCCAAACAGTCGCCCATTTCCTACAAGTGAAAATGTTGCGTTGCGAACTTAATCGCCACAGTTAGAGTTTCGTAGATTTAACTACCGTACAGCTTCAATTAGATTCATATACCAAAACGCTTGATTCAGTTAATCGCTAGTAACTCATTTCATCCAACTTTCACAATTGCTTGTTAGGTTGTTTAAAACGAGTATGAACAAATTATTTCAACTCAAATATATTCTGTTAATGATTTAACGTATCTTCGTCAGACTACGTTACTGTGATAAATCACAGAGATTATCAAGTGGTGCGTAGTATACGCTTGCCATGTGATAATCTCTAGGATCTAAGCACTT
>NZ_CADDTS010000045.1 GCF_902753875.1 Acinetobacter bouvetii
GCCAGCGTTCAATCTGAGCCATGATCAAACTCTTCAGTTTAAAATCAATAGTGCATATAGTGCACCAATCTTGGCTCATCAATTACTGACAAAAATTTGCTCAAATAAACTTCGAGTAATTTCTACCTTCAATCAATGAAAATAATTTCGATTAATCAACCAGTAAAAATCCACACAAGTTGTTCTTCATAATCTCTTAATGATCTATTTTCTACCTCGTCAGTAGAAAATATAACGCAATAAACATCTAACAACTTAACCTGTTCAGCTAAGCTCGTTTGCTGTATCGCGTTGGGATGCTGCGTATTCTATACAGTTTCAGAACTCTTGCAAGCCCTAAAATGATTTATTTGTCACGCATGTCTGTTTTTTCTACAAAAACCACTAAAAAAGTGTTTTTTGAGCTATTTTTTAGACATTTCAGCAATAAAAATACGGTTTTTATTCAAAAACCTTTTTCAAAAGTCTTATCTTTAAAGCCTTTCAATCTTCCAAATAAATAAAAATCTATTTTCAGTTAGTGTTTTTTTATTTCAATCTGAACTACAGATGCTTTTCCAAGTTAACTTTCCACTGAATAAGCCAAATTTTGCATGACTTCTAAAATCACCTGCTTTTTACCTCTATAGTCTTCACCGGAAAATAACATTTTTGCACGCTGCGGCAATCGCTCACAGATTAAAGAAAATAAGAAATACATCGCAGCAATATCTATTTTTTCAAAAATAGCCACTATGGCTACATATTGTGCCTGTTTTAATTCGGGTTTTTCATATTGGAATAAGTAGCGAAGCACAGCATCAATTTTTTCATCGTCATTATTTTGAGTTTGATAATACATATTTTCCCTCTTCGCTTATCTTTTCATTATTCATACTTCTCTTTTTCTTGAAAATCATATTGTAGATATACACGGTCATTTTTATTTATAAACAAAAGTCTTTTTCTTTTTTTACTTGGCAAATAGGAAAACTAAAGAAAACTCTTGCCGATCATCGACATTTTTCAACTGATGAAAATCTAAAAAATAGTGATCAAATTAAACTTTAGGTAATTTTAGACAGAAAAAAAGAAAGAGATCTCTCCCAAAACCTCTTCCTTGGAGTTAGATCATCTTCAGATCCATAGTGTCATTATTATAGTTATCTAGCGAAAATTAAAAAAAGTCTCTTGGGGAAGAGACTGAAAATTGTGGAGCTTTTACAACAGTACCCTCTAGATATGCTTTCTACACGATGTCTAGATGGATAAATCTTATACATAATAAAAAAATAATGCAATAGATTTGGCAAAATTTAAGTATTGTTTTTATAAGGTTTTTTTTGAATTTGCTTATTTGAAATATTAATATACGGTAAAAAAATAAAAGCAGACCAAAGCCTGCTTTTATTTCAATAGTTTAGCGTATAGCTAGTCTACAAATGTAACTTTGGCAATTGCTTTTTTGCTGGCCTGAATAATTAAAGTCACGTTCTCTTTTACAGAGAAAGACGCATCAACAGGCTCCCAATCCACTTTTACAGCACCACGACCTAAAGCATCTTTAGCTTGAGCTGAATTTTTAGTAAGCCCTGCTTCACGCAAAATAGAGGCAATGGCAATTTCACCATTATATTGAGCGCGAGAAATTGTGATTTCAGGCGTACCTTCCGGTAATTCACCTTCAGTAATCAGGTTACCGGCACCTTTATGTGCAGTAGCAGCCGCTTCCGCACCGTGGAAACGCTCAACCAATTCGAGTGCAAGAATTTTCTTCACTTCTTGCGGGTTACGGCCTTCAGCGACTTCTTTTAACAAGCCTGCAATTTCGTCAATGGACTTAAAGCTTAATAGCTCAAAATAGCGTTCGATCAATGAATCCGGCATTGAAAGCACTTTTTGGTACATCGCACCCGGTGTATCAAATACTGCAATGTAGTTACCCAAAGATTTAGACATTTTATTGACACCGTCTAAACCTTCAAGAATTGGCACAGTAATACACACCTGTGATTCCTGATCATAACGACCTTGCAAGGTACGTCCCATCAACAGGTTAAAGGTTTGATCGGTACCGCCCAACTCAACGTCAGCATGTAGCGCAACCGAGTCATAACCTTGTACCAACGGATATAAAAATTCGTGAATCGCAATCGGTTGATGGTTGTTATAACGCTTAGTGAAGTCATCACGCTCCAACATACGCGCCACAGTTTGCTGTGAAGCCAATTGAATCAGATCAGCCGCAGTTTTTTGTGCAAACCATTCAGAGTTGAAAACAACTTTAGTTTTTGCAGGATCAAGAATTTTAAAGACTTGTTCTTGATAGGTTTTCGCATTTTCCAACACTTGTTCACGCGACAACGGTGGACGAGTCGCACTTTTACCGGTCGGATCACCAATCATGGCAGTGTAATCACCAATCAAGAAATAAACTTCATGACCCAAGTCCTGGAATACTTTGAGTTTATTAATTAATACAGTGTGACCTAAATGCAAATCAGGTGCTGTTGGGTCAAAGCCCGCTTTAATTTTTAAGGGACGATTTTCTTTAAGTTTCTTTAACAGATCCTCTTCAGAAATAATCTCATGAGTGCCTCGTTGGATGAGGGCAAGTTGTTCTTCAGCCGGCAGGAAATTTGACATCACAAAACCCAATACATCAGTTATACAATTTGTGCGATATACTAACACTTTTTCAGCAGAATGCAGGCTTAACTATCATCATGACAGCGATCTATATTGGGGTAATGACCGGCACCAGCATGGATGGCGTTGACATCGTTGCTGCTTCATTTGATCCATTGCAGCTTCATGCCACCCTGACCTTACCCTTTGATTTGGACCTCCGTGACGAACTGATGGCACTCACTTTACCCGGGGACAACGAAATTGATCGCATGGGCAAAGCCGATGTAGCGCTGGCACAAATGATTGGTCGCGGCATTAATGAGCTGATTGAAAAAAACCATCTGGATCGCAGTCAAATTAAAGCGATTGGTTCACATGGACAAACCATCCGTCACCGTCCTGAACATGGTTTTACCTTACAAATTGGCGATCCCAACATTATTACTGAAATGACCCAAATTCCGGTGATTGCAGATTTTCGACGTCGTGACATGGCCGCAGGTGGTCAAGGCGCACCTTTGGTTCCGGCATTTCATCAAGCCCTGTTCCAGCATGACAGCATTCATCGGGTGATTTTAAATCTGGGCGGAATTGCCAATGTCAGTATGTTACCGGCCGGCAACCCGGAAGGCGTGTATGGTTTTGATACCGGGCCTGCCAATATTTTAATGGATGCCTGGTGTCATCGTTATACCGGTCAGGCTTATGATGAAAATGGCAATTGGGCCGCTTATGGCCAGCCAATTCGCAGCTTGCTCGATCGCTTACAAGCACACGAATATTTTTCCAAAGAACCACCCAAAAGCACGGGGCGTGAAGATTTCAACCTGGAATGGCTGGATGAACAAATTGCCGATTGGCGGAATGATCTTGAATATGACGAGCTAGAAGATGTGCCTGAAAATGTGCAAGCCACGTTACTCAAACTAACCACACGCGCGATTAAAAAAGCCATTTACCGCTCAGATATGGATACTGGTGAAGTGTATGTTTGTGGCGGTGGTGCCTATAACTCGCATTTACTGGAGCAGTTACGTTGGCGTTTGCGTAAACACAACTGGTCGGTACAAACCACTTCTGCCCTCGGTTTAGCCCCTACTTGGGTGGAAGCCACTGCTTTTGCCTGGCTGGCGATGCGCTTTATCCATCAGCAGAGTGGAAATTTGCCGGCGGTCACCGGTGCAGCTGGTTATCGTATTTTAGGTACCATTACTGCCGTTTAAATATAAATAAGCTCTGTATATAAAAAGGTCTGCACTCAGCAGACCTTTTTATGACTCTATTTTCAGCTTTCAGCAGTTTATTTCATCATCTTTTTTGCATTTTCTTGTCGAAATACATTCAAAATTTGTTGTCCTGCACGCCCTGTCGGACTCAAGCCCAAACGAATCTGTTCCTGACGAATAGCTTGACGGGTTTTATCGCCAATTAACCCATCAGCCGCACCAATGTCATAACCTTTATTCAGCAAAAATTGCTGGATTTCACGACGTTCCGCACGCGATGTTCCCGCATCATCGGTTGGCCAGGCTTTACTAAAACCGCTTGCACCCTGTAGCCGATCGGACAAATGAGCAATCGCCAAGGCATAACTTTCAGCAGCGTTATAACTATATATAGCATCAAAGTTTTTAAAGACGAGAAATAACGGCCCATTTTCACCTGCAGGTGCCATGAGACCCGCAGCAGATGACTCGCTTAAATTCCCCTGAATTAAAGGCGTGCCATCGGCCCGAATCACACCCTGACTGACCCAATTGCTTAATGCCTTTTTATTACGACGGCTTTCACCATTAATCAACATACCTTCCGGGATTTTGACTTCAAAACCCCAAGGCTGGCCGGTTTGCCAACCGCGTTTTTTCAGGAAATTTGCCGTGGACGCCAAGGCATCGGCGGTACTGGACACCAGATCACGTCGCCCATCGCCATCAAAATCAACAGCCAGCTCTTCATAAGTCGAAGGCATAAATTGAGTATGACCAAATGCCCCAGCCCATGAGCCTTTCATTTGCTGTTCGCTTAAATCACCACGCTGCAAAATTCGCATGCTACTAAAAAATTCACCACGGAAAAAACTTTGCCGACGCCCTTCACAACTTAAAGTTCCCAAAGCCTGTAATAAAGGATAACTTCCTGAAACATCACCAAAGTTACTTTCTACACCCCATACAGCCACAACAGTTTCAGCCGGAACACCATAAGCCGCCGCCACCCGATTCAGTACTTCACGGTGCTGAGCGAGTTTTTGTCGACCTAGTTGCACCCGCTCTTCATCCACCAGACCAGATAAATAGTCCCAGATGGGAGTAGAAAATTCAGGTTGATAATTCAGTTTCTGAATCACGGAATAATCAGGGCTTAAATTTTGCGTATAGCGGTCATAAGTGGCCTCACTCACACCTGCGCCCAGCGCTTGAGAACGTAAGTTTGCAATACATTGCTGAAAATTATTTTGCGAAGTTCCCACGGTGTTGACTGAAGAAGAAGTCACGCTCACAGCTTGACCATTAATAATCAGTTCAGCGTGGGTCTGAGTCATTGCAAGGAAAACCGAACCTAAAACTAAAGCGAAGCGACGCATAGTATTCCTGATGGCATTTGAATTTAAATTATGGTTTTACCATACCACCATCAGCACCGAGTTTTTGAATCAAATCGTAAATTTAAATTCATTCTTCTTCATTTTAAATTCATATTTTATTTTTGAATTTAAAAAAGCTATCCACAATACATATTTCCAGAACTTTTAAATTCAAAAAACACCCGTTTTATGAATTTAAATTCATTCTTTTAAATTTAAAGTGGTTTTTTAAATTCAAATAGCCTGTGGATAAGTGTGTTTTGGCTGTTTTTACACTTTTTTATATCTATAAATTTAAATTCAAAAGTTTGAATTCATTCTTCGCACCACTTTTTTTGAATTCATATTTTTAAATTCAAAACCTCAGTTTTAAATTTAAATTCATTTTTTGAATTTATTTTTGATCTTTTGAATTTAAAAAATTCTGCAATATTAATCAGTCTAAAACCGAGCGACAAAATTTTTTCAATTGTCTTTTTTTTAAACATTATATTTATAAAGCATTGCACAAATTACAGACAATATTTTTTATTTTGTTCCGATAAACGGCGTGTTTCCGGAAAAGAGGCGCAATCATGCCCGAACTGCAGGCATAAAAAAAGCGGTCATAGGCATGACCGCTTTTTTATCATTCAAACTTAGGTTTAAATGGTCATATCTTCGCTCAATGCCAGTGGATTAGGCAAAATTTTCGCCAATTGACGGCATAAAGTGATCAGTTCAGCACTGTCATTCGGCATCAAAGTGATGTGACCAATTTTACGACCTTCGCGTTCAGTCTTATTGTAAAGGTGTAAATGTGCACCATTGAGCGCCAAGACATCTTCAGATTTTGGATGTTGTCCAATAATGTTGATCATCACCGTTGGACGAACCACTTCAGTGGAACCTAATGGCAAGCCCGCCACCGCACGAATATGGTTTTCAAACTGTGAACAGATCGCACCTTCAATAGACCAGTGACCCGAGTTATGCACTCGTGGTGCCATCTCATTGGCATATAGGCCTTTGTCGGTAACGAACAGCTCAAGCGTCAACACACCCACATAATTCAAATGATTCAGCAGGCGAGTGATGTAGTCCTGCGCCACAGGCTGTAAATCTTCACTGTTTGGAGCAGGAACAATAGAATGCGACAAAATACCGTTGTGGTGATGGTTTTCCGCCAATGGCCAGGTTTTCACTTCACCATTTTGACCACGTACAGCAATAATTGAAACTTCACGTGAGAAAGTGACAAAACTTTCTGCAATCAATTCACCCGCAGGGCCAAGTTCCGCCCACGCTTGCTCGATTTGATCTGCACTGCGTAGTACAAATTGACCTTTACCATCGTAACCACCACGTGAAGTTTTCAGCACAATTGGCAGGCCGAGTTCAGCAACTGCTGCTTGTAAGCCTTCCAATGAAGTCACTGCTTTGTATGGTGCAACCGGAATCTGTAACTCATCAAACAATGCCTTTTCAGACAAACGATGTTGTGCAATAGCCAAAGCCTCACGCGGTGGATGGAGTTGCTTTTGCTTGGTTAAAACATCAACATCTGCTAGCGGTGTATTTTCAAACTCTAGGCTAAATACATCTGCACTATTGATAAAATCTTGTAAGCCATTTTCAGCTTTGCTTGAGATCACCTGACCCAGCGCTGCGGAAGGGCAATCTGTATTGGCTTCAAAGAAGGTGCATTGAATATTCAGCGGCAGAGCAGCTTGTGCCATCATACGGCCGAGTTGACCACCACCAAAAATACCGATGGTTTTATCCATAACGTGTGTCCCGTTTTAAGCTTGGCTTTAGTTTTGACCAGGAATATTTTTGCTTGCCACTTTTTCAGTTTGCGCAGCGCGGAATTCAGCAACATTTTTTGCAATGTCAGGACGTGTCAGACCCAAAATTTGTGCTGCCATAATTGCAGCATTGGTTGCGCCCGCAGGACCAATCGCCAAAGTACCCACAGCAATACCTGCCGGCATTTGTACGATGGACAGCAATGAATCTACACCGTTAAGAATTGAAGATTTCACAGGTACACCTAAAACTGGTAAATCAGTCTTCGCTGCACACATCCCGGGTAAATGTGCTGCACCACCAGCACCGGCAATAATCACCTGAATGCCACGCTCACGTGCTGTTTCCGCATATTCGAATAAACGGTCTGGGGTACGGTGCGCAGAAACGACTTCCGCTTCAAATGGGACGCCAAGCTGTTTCAGCATATTGGCAGTGTTTTCCAGAGTTGCCCAGTCAGATTGGGAACCCATGATAATTCCAACGAGAGGTTGAGTGTCTTGTGCAGCAGCCGCATTCATTGCAAATATTCCATAAACGAATGTAAGGAAGGATAAATCTCGACAAGAGCCAAGTTTTAAATGAATCACAAGCTCGCTATTATAGACTGATTTTTCATCTCACCAAAATTTAACGGCTCTCGCCGGAGGATATTTTCAATATTTTTTAGATTAAACCGATCAAAATAGGGGAGTGATGAATTTATTGACTACGAAACACAAAATAAATACATCCCACCAAACAGAGACCTGCCCACAGATAATCCAGCTTAAATGGTTGTTTAAACAGAAAAATCATAAAAGGCACAAACACCAGTAAAGTCACCACTTCCTGAGTAATTTTCATTTGTCCTACGGCCCAGCCTTGTTGTGCGAGCAGCCGGGTGGCGGGAATCATAAAACTGTATTCCAGCAGGGCAATCAACCAACCAAATAAAATTGCCTGCCAAAGCGGGGCTGCATGTAAAAATTTAAGATGACCGTACCAGGCCAGCGTCATAAAACAGTTGGAAATGATTAACAGCAGCAGGGGAAAGTACATAGTCAATTGATCTGGGCTAACTGCCCATATTTTACGTTTTTCGCATAAAAAAGCATGTGATTTCATCAGCGATTTTAGTGTCCAGAAATCTGGATACAGCCACCTCATCCCGCACCGGAGGCAATGCCAGGAATAGATACAAGAAAGACTATCTTTTCCGCAAAACCCTTGATATGGTTGCTTTCAAATTGAATCGATAATGACAACACCACCAACAATAAGGTGATGTGTCTAAAAGCCGTGGAGTTAAAACGCATGCATCTGCATATTTTGGGTATTTGTGGCACCTTTATGGGCTCGCTCGCATTATTAGCACGTGATTTGGGACATAAAGTGACGGGTTCAGATGCGAATGTCTATCCACCCATGTCCACTCAACTGGAAAATGCAGGCATTACTTTAATGCAGGGCTATGACCGCAGTCATTTGCAGCCCCATCCCGACTTAGTCATTGTCGGCAATGCCATGAAACGTGGCATTGATGCTGTGGAATATATGCTGAATGAAGGCTTACCATATATTTCAGGTCCGCAATTTTTGGCCGACCATGTATTACAAGGCAAGCATGTGCTGGGTGTAGCGGGTACGCATGGTAAAACCACAACCACAACCATGCTGGCTTGGGTGCTGGATCAAGCCGGTTTAAATCCGGGCTTTTTGATTGGTGGCGTACCACTCGGTTTTAGTGAAAGTGCCCGTTTAGGTGGTGGCAAATATTTCTGCGTAGAAGCGGATGAATATGATTCAGCCTTCTTCGACAAACGTTCCAAGTTCGTGCATTACCATCCTAAAACTGCAATTTTAAATAATCTTGAATTTGACCATGCCGACATCTTTGATGATTTGGCTGCAATTCAAAAACAGTTCCATCATCTGGTACGTACCATTCCAAGTGAAGGCCGCATTATTGCGCCAATCACTGAAACAAATATTGATGAAGTATTAGAGATGGGCTGCTGGACACCTGTAGTTCGTACGTCTTTGCAAGCGAATGACACTGCAGAAGTCTATGCAGAACAACTATCGAACGATGGTTCACATTTCAAGGTGTTGCAACATGGAGTAGTCAAAGGCATCGTTAAATGGAACATGACCGGACAGCACAGTGTGGCCAATGCCTTGGCGACCATTGCAGCAGCTGAACATGTGGGCGTTTCGATTGAAACTGCATGTGAAGCTTTATCTAATTTTGGCGGTGTTAAACGCCGTATGGAATTGCTGGATACCGTCAAAGGCATTGAAGTGTATGATGACTTTGCCCATCATCCAACAGCCATTGAAACGACCTTGGACGGCGCTCGTAAACGCTTAGGTGAACGTAAACTTTGGGCGATTATTGAACCGCGCTCAAACACCATGCGTATGGGTAGCCATAAAGATGGTTTGGCTCATTCTGCACGTTTGGCTGATGAAGTGATCTGGTATCAACCTGAAGGTTTGGACTGGGACTTACAGCCAGTGATTGATGCTGCACCGAACAAAGCGATTGTGGCACGTTCACTGGATGACATTATTAAGACCGTCACTGCAGAAGCAGGAGAGGGCGATGCAGTAGTGATTATGTCAAATGGCGGTTTTGGTGGCTTGCATCAGAAATTGATTGGTGCGTTAAAAGCTTAAGATTAAAATATGAAGAAGCCCGCAAAGCGGGCTTCTTTTATGCAAAATAAGAAATTTCTTTAGAAGACAGAACACTATGTGCTAACAAATCTATATTGTTTTTAAAAAATGAATTCTGTTCTATCTCTAAATTTGTTTTGATATGAGATTGGATACAAATAGTAGATTTATCAAATTTTTTTCCATCAAAATACATAGAAATAAATCGATTATCTTCAATTCCATTTAATACTAACAAATCAAAAGTTACAGTTCCCTGAAACTTTCTTTCCTCAAGTTCAGCAGAAATTAATTTCAATTTTTTTATAGGGTTAAAATCCAAAATAGCCGTAATAATTACAAGCTTTTCATCATTTAACTCTTTAATCAGAATATCCATGATGCGCTTTATATACACCTTTTAATAAATTGTAAATATCATCTGTCAGATCGATTGCTTTATCTAAATTAGAAACCAATCTTGATGCATCAACAATTTCTGCCATATGAAAAAGCGAATGACGATGATTACAATAGAATGAATAAGCTTTGTTTAATTCTTTAACAAGAGCCTCTTTATTAATGATTTCTACTATATCTTGTTTTAATACATGACCTGTACATTTTTTGTACTCAAATAAATCACCTAGTTCTTTATATTCAATATCATCAAAACAATATAGAATATTTTTTATTGCCCCTTCTATACAACGCAAATCAGGATACACTAAACAACTATAATCAGGTAATGATACTCTTATAGATTTTAATGTAATGCTACTTAACAGAAGTTTCTGAATTGAATTAGGTAAATGTTTATAAATTGGATCTAATGATTTTTCTAATTGTTTTATAAGCATTTGTGGTTCTAAGAGTTGAATACTAGTTTCGTCAGTTTTACTAATTACTTTGGCTAAATCAGCTGTATTCAACAAATCAGTCATTTGAAAAGCAAATTCTTCATAACATGACAATCTACGACCTTGTATGTTTACAGTTTTCGTTATAAATACTGTAACATGCAATTTATCTTTATAAAATTTATTAACTATTTCAAATCTAGTTTGTGTATCTGACACTTGTTTAGAGTAAGAAAAAAAACTTTCTCCACTCTCATGCTTCTTCTCTGTCATTAATTGAATTGCAGATTCGATATCATCTACTGTATATCCAACCAATACAACAGTACTTGTTCCTTTTTCAGCAGGGACTTTAGTGGACAAATGATCTGCTAATTTAAAGCTAACATCTTGATTTTGACCAGTTCTATAATTAAAGCTCGTTGTACCATCATTTTTATTAAAAACTTCTAATCTAGCATCTTTCATCCCACGACAGGTAACTAAAAAGATTTGTTTCACATCTGTGGAATCTTGATGTTGACAATAGGAATAGTCATTCCTATCACAGAATTCCTGAATCGATTCTAATAGTTTTGCTTTTGGAAAATCTAAATCTTTAAATACTCGAGTTTGCATATTTTAGAATATAGGTAAAGTTATTAATATCATTGATATTAATCAATTTTTAATTTTTTTAAAATCTCTTTTCTGAAGTTTCAAGCTATAATAATGTTCAAACAGAACCATTCTGTAAGCAAACCTGTCCAGGTAATGACTTCATCACTTACTGTTGCTAGCTTAGAAAGACAAGCTCTGTGTATTTATGCTCCCTGCTTTAACATCCTAGAAATACAGCAGAGCCAATGATTAACTTCTATCCTCCCATCATCCAGTTTTCCTCTATTTAAATGCCACGTTTTAAATCACTGAAAGAGGAAATCCAGCCAATAGAAGGATAGAAAATAAAAAAGGAATACGCTGATGACAACAATGAAAGCGATGGTCTACTACGGCGAAAATGATATCCGATTTGAAGAACGCCCAATTCCCCAAATTATTAATCCCGATGATGCCCTGATCCGGATGACCAAAACCACCATTTGCGGTACCGATTTAGGTATTTGGAAAGGTAAAAACCCAGAAATACAGGAACATGCCAAGACCACAACTGGGCAATTTAATGGCCGTATTTTAGGACATGAAGGTATTGGTATTGTTGAAGAAGTCGGTTCCGCAGTGAAAAAATTCAAGAAAGGCGATCGGGTGATTATCTCCTGTATTAGCCACTGCGGTATCTGTGAAAACTGTCAAAAACAACTGTATTCCCACTGCCAAAATGGAGGAGGCTGGATTATGGGTTACATGATTGATGGCACCCATACGGAATATGTTCGCACCCCATTTGCCGATACATCTTTATATCTCTTACCAGAAGGCTTAAACGAAGATGTTGCGGTGTTTTTATCCGATGTACTGCCCACTTCACATGAAATTGGGGTGCGATATGGCAATGTTAAACCCGGCGATAGTATCGCGATTATCGGTACAGGACCCATCGGGATGGGCTGCGTACTGACTTCACAATTCTATTCACCTTCCATGATTATTGCTGTCGATATGGATAATAACCGCCTTGCACTGGCCAAGGAGGTGGGTGCAACGCATACCATTAACTCCGGCAAGGAAGATGCCATCTCACGTATCCTAGAGATTACCGAAGGTCGTGGTGTTGATTGTGCCATTGAAGCCGTAGGTGCAGAACCGACCTGGAATATTTGCCAAAAAGTGGTTAAAGAGGGTGGGCATCTGGCCAATGTTGGGGTACATGGCAAGTCGGTCAATTTTGAAATCAATAAGTTGTGGATTAAAAACCTGACTATCACCACTGGCTTGGTCAATACCAATACCACAGGCATGCTGCTTAAAACCTGCTGTTCCGGCAAATTACCTTTAGAAAAACTGGCTTAGCATCATTTTAAATTTGATGCGTTTGAAAAGGCATATCAAGTGTTTAAACATGCCTCAGACGAAAATGCAATGAAAGTCATTATCGACATTGCCTAATAGGCTCGAATGAGAAAAGCCCAACATTTGTTGAGCTTTTTTATTTTTACGCAGCAACATCTGCCAGACTTTGATCCCGTCTAAACATGACTTCAACATAAGAACAGGTGGGAATAATCTTTAATTGTTTTTCACGTGCAAATTCTACTAAAACATCTAGTAATTTACGTGCTGCACCTTGCCCACGTAAAGAGTCATCCACCCAGGTATGATCTGCCACTATGATATTTTCATTACGCCAAACATAACTGATTTCAGCAATACGCTTACCTGAGTGATCCGCAGAAAAAAATTCGCCTTTTTGTCCATTGTCTTGATGTTGAAATTGCATATTCAATTTTCTCTTAAGCCTGATAAATGACCAATATTGATATATAAATCATTAATTTTTCAATTTTTAATTAAAAAATACCTAATTTAAGGGATATCTCTCATTTCTCAAAATGATTAAATTTAAGCGAATCATTTAACACATTGAGGGCGTTAATGGATTACTATCTTTATTTAATTATCTTCTTAATCATTCTGGCTATGTGGTTAATTTTCTCTATGTATAAAGAGAAAGATAAAAACCCGTTTAAATAATTTTTTTCCTGAGTAAAAGTATATATGTCATATATTTTAACAGCACAAGAGCCATAGAAATTTTAGCGATTACAATTTCTGTGGCTTATTTCGTTTTTATTCAGAATAAACCTTAACGTAAAACATCGGCAATAGATAAATCTTTATCAAAAACAGATTTTGCGAATGGGCAGAGTGGAATAATTTTAACCCGTTTTTGTCTTGCCATATTTACAGCTGCATCTAATAAATGACGTCCTACACCTTGTCCTCTTAAGGTTTCATGCACATCTGTATGGTCAATAATAAATTGATTATCACCAGCCCAAGAGTACGTCATTTCAGCCAAACGCTGCGAATTTTCTTCAATAAAAAATGCACCTTTACTACCATGTTCTTCGTGTTGAACGATCATAGTTTATTGCCTTATTTCACTTAATTTTCAATCTATAACTCAACATATTTTTCCCAAAAGTTCTATGTATATTTATTAATCGCACTTAACATCATTCACTAGCTTGCCTAAAATAGGCCTACATATCCTAAATAATTTGACCATGTCATCCACTCTCCAACCCAAAAAAACATCCACCCAACAGTGGATTTCTGTCATCACCTTAGCTTTTGCAGCATTTATTTTTAATACCACCGAATTTATTCCAGTCGCTCTGTTAAGTGATATTGGCCTTAGTTTTAACATGTCTGCAACCGATGTCGGGATTATGATCACCCTGTATGCCTGGGTGGTTGCGCCCATTTCATTACCAATCATGCTTTTAACTCGTAATATCGAACGGCGTTTTTTACTGATTGCCTTATTTGTGCTGTTTATTGTCAGTCATGGCTTATCTTATTTCGCCTGGAACTTCAATGTACTTTTGCTCAGCCGGATTGGGATTGCTTTTGCTCATGCTTTGTTTTGGTCGATTACCGCCTCATTAGCAGTCCGGGTGGCACCTAAAGGCAAAGAATTTCAGGCCCTCGGTTTACTGGCGACCGGTACCGCATTGGCCATGGTTTTAGGCATTCCTTTTGGCCGCATGATTGGCGAAGCCTATGGTTGGCGCAATACCTTTGCCTTAATTGCACTAGGTGCAGCTCTGGTCTGTATAACCTTGGCAAAAACCTTGCCTAAACTCCCGAGTGTCAATTCCGGTTCTATCCAGAGTCTAGGTATCTTGTTTAAACGCCCCAGTCTGGTCATGGTCTTTGCATTGACCATTATCATCATTACTGCGCAATTTACCGCTTATAGTTATATCGAACCCTTTGCGCTGGATATTGCCCATTTCAGTTCTAGCCAAACCACCACCTTGTTACTGATCTACGGCGGGGCAGGGTTTATTGGTTCTTACCTGTTTGGCAAATTTGGCAATAAATATCCCAAACTGGCCATTCCTTTCAGTTGTGCATTACTGGCTATCTCTATGTTGCTGTTGTTACCGCTGTCACAAGGTTTTATTGGCCTAAGTACACTCAGTTTATTTTGGGGCATGAGCATTATTTGTTTTAGCTTGGCACTGCAAGCCAAAACCCTGAATCTGGCCTCGGACGCAACCGATGCCGCCATGGCGATTTATTCAGGTCTGTATAATGTTGGTATTGGGGGTGGGGCCTTATTTGGTGGATTCGTCACGACAAGTTATGGCTTAAGCCAGATTGGCCTGCTAGGTGGTCTGATTGCCATAGTCGGGACGGTATTGGCCTTGGTTTTAGTGCAACGTAAAGATTTCATTAAAATGTAAATCCGCCAGATAAAATTTGCACAATTCTGATAAATATGCGATTCTTCAAGCACATTTGGATCTGATCCAAAACAAAATTAAGTTGAACAAGGGGAGTAGCCTCCTCCAAGCCCCGGTATTTTGAAGTTGAAAATACCGGGGTGTCAGAATATCGTCATTACACTTTGCAAAAAGTCGGTATCTGAGCATCTGAAGTTACAAAATATCGGTATTCAGATGTAGGCAAGACCTTGATCATGTTGACATAGATGTTTAAATCATCTGGCAACTGGTCAAGGTTTTTTTATGGCCAGGTGTCAGCTGTGGAGTTTATTATGGAATCCATCGGCACCCCGGGATTGTATCTGGCCTTTTTTGCGATGGTGGCAGTCATGCTCATCATCGACTTTATTGGTTTTAAGCATAAAGAAGACCAGCCTGTGAAAGTCAGGTCAGCTGCCTATTGGAGTATTGCCTGGGTCAGTGTATCCATCCTGTTTGCAGGCGGTTTATGGCTGTATTTGCAGCAAACGGCAGGTGTGGCGCTCGCCAATCAAAAAACCATGGAATACTTTGCCGGTTATCTGTTAGAGAAATCGCTGGCAATTGATAACGTTTTTGTCTGGTTGATGATTTTTGCCGCTTTTGCCATTCCTCCTGCATTACAGCGTAAAGTGCTGCTGTATGGCGTACTCGGTGCCATCGTGTTACGAACCATCTTTATCTTTATTGGAGCCTGGTTCGTACAAGAATTTTCCTGGATTTTATATATCTTCGGAGCCTTCCTGGTCTACACCGGCTTTAAATTCCTGAAAGGGCATGAAGATAATCCGGATATTGAAGACATTGCCTTACTTAAATGGTTACGTAAACACATGCGTATTACACCGCATCTGGACGGGCATAACTTCTTCGTGCGTCAAAATGGCTTACTATGGGCAACCCCGTTATTTTTAGTACTGATTCTGGTTGAAGGTTCGGATGTTATTTTTGCCGTAGATTCCATTCCGGCTATTTTCGCTGTAACGTCTGATCCGTTTATTGTCTTAACCGCCAACCTGATGGCGATTTTAGGCTTACGTGCCATGTTCTTCTTGCTGGCAGGTGCAGCGTCTAAAATGCATTATTTACCTTATGGGCTCGGGATTATCCTGCTGTTTATCGGTTTTAAAATGTTAATGCTGGATGTGTTCCACATGCCAATCTGGATGTCACTTGGCTTTATTGTGATTGTGTTGACCATTACCGCATGGTTATCCATTCGATATAACAAGAAGCAACAACAGCTTTAACACCTTACATCATTAGAATCTGGCCTTTCATCTTCAGGGTGGAAGGCTTTTTTATACGTCGACAAAACCATGTCATGCCGATGCAATAGTGTCTTTGTCAATTAAGTTCAGCTTTGGCCAACGTGTAAAAAACTGTTTAGATACCACACGCTGCATAAATACTGCATGACTGACCAAACATGGATTCCAACGTAAGTTGAGTTCAAATAAATCCTTTAAGCCAAAGGGAGCAACTATTTCAATCTGTTGCGACGCCGTCAGTTTTACTGCGATCGCAGTTGCAGTTTCGGGCCATAAAGATAGGGCGTGGGCGATAGATTGCAACGGTGCAATACGTTCACCATTCTCAGTGCGATACCATTGATGTACCAAAGCCTGATTGGTCACATCCCATTTTATCTGTGGGAAATGCTGCTGCATGTGCTGTTGAATAACATGGGCATACGAGCCATCATCCTCTGCATGATAAAAAATGACATCCACCTCAGTCCCGGCAAGCTCATAATTTTGCTCATGCAATTCTGACCACAGCATATTGCGAATCACGCCAGCGGCTATATAAGCAGTTGAATCGACGAGATAGAGCTGTTGCAAAATTCGCATGATGCTATCGTGCTGCTGAATAGAATATCTTAGTGAATCGCTATAACTATCTTGCATAACTAAGGGAATATTTTGCATTGGTGCTATGCTCAGCAAATTTGGAGAATATTCAGATACAGCTTCACACTACTGATCCAGAGATTCATCTCTCATTGCCAAAAATAATAAGTGATTAATTAAAGTGTTCTTGAATTTAGAACAGCCTAACCAAATTACTGCTACGCCATTGTCCAACAAATTAAGCTACAATCAACCGAAAAAATTCAAAATCGCAGGTTTTCAATGTCTTCTGTAGTTGCAACGACGGCTGTTCGCGGTCGCTTCCTAGATATTCAAAATACGGTTGCCCAAGCGCGTGAAATTCACGACCAAGTGCGATATGTAGAAGATGGCTTACTCATTACTGAAAATGGCAAAATTCGCTGGTTTGGCGATTGGCAAACCGGCCAGCACCATCTTCCGGCTGATGTGCAGGTGGATCATTATCCCGACAAGCTGATTGTACCCGGATTTATCGATACCCATATTCATTTCCCGCAAACCGAGATGGTTGGCGCCTATGGCGAACAGCTGCTGGAATGGTTAGACACCTATACCTTCCCAACCGAATTGCAGTTTAAAGACAAAGCCTATGCCGACAAAATTGCACAGTTTTTTGTGCAGGAACTCTTAAAAAACGGCACCACCACAGCTTTGGTGTTCTGTACCGTGCATGCCGAATCGGTCGATGCCTTATTTGAAGCTGCAGAGCAGCATCAAATGCGTTTGATTGCCGGCAAAGTGATGATGGACCGTCATGCACCAGAAGACCTGTGTGACACACCAGAAACATCTTATCAGGACTCTAAGGCACTGATTGAAAAATGGCATGGCAAAGGTCGTAACCTGTATGCCATTACCCCGCGCTTTGCCCCAACCTCTACACCCGAGCAACTCGCTCGGGCAAGGGAGTTAAAAGCTGAATATCCCGATGTCTATGTGCATACGCATTTAAGTGAAAACAAAAATGAAATTGCCTGGGTCAAAGCGCTGTTTCCGGAACAACAAGGTTATCTGGATGTTTACCACCATTATGGCCTCACCGGAGAGCGTTCGGTATTTGCCCACTGCGTGCATCTGGAGGATGCCGAATGGGACTGCATGCATGCAACCGACTCAGCCATTGCTTTTTGCCCAACCTCGAACCTGTTCTTGGGCAGTGGCTTGTTTCCCTTGAAAAAGACCTGGGAAAAACAGGTCAAAGTCGGATTAGGTACCGACATTGGCGCAGGAACGTCGTTTAGCCAATTGCAAACCCTGAATGAAGCCTACAAAGTGCAACAGCTACAGGGCGATAAACTTTCTGCTTTTGAGTCCCTGTATCATGCTACCTTGGGCGGCGCCAAGGCCTTAAATCTGGATCATCAACTGGGCAACTTCAACGTGGGCAAGGAAGCCGATTTTATCGTACTGGATTTAAAAGCCACTGCACTGCAAACGCTACGTCAGGAGCGTGCTAAAGGCCTTGAAGATGCTTTATTTGCCCTGATGACCATGGGTGATGACCGTAACATCCATGCCACTTATATCTATGGAGCAGTGGCCTATGTCAAAAAATGAAGCGGGAAAAAAGTCCAGTAAAAAGATCATTCTGCTTGCTGGCATAGCGCTGCTGTGTGCCTTTTCACTGAAGCGCGATACGGCACCGAACAAGGCCTGATTACATTTTCAGGCCTAAAAAAGATGCATCTATTCAACAGATGTATTAAAATTAGTTCATCTTTAGAGGTGTTGCTGGTCAACACCTTTTTTATTTTTTGATTTGCTTTTAGGTATCTACCCATGACCGTTCATATGAGCGTAATGATCTCAGCTGAAGAAATTCAAGCTAAAGTCAAAGAGCTTGGTGCAAAAATTGATGCTCACTATGCCAATAGTGACAAAGAACTTGTTCTGATTGGTTTACTTCGTGGTTCAGTCATTTTTATGGCGGATTTATGTCGTGCTATTACTAAACCGCATGAACTCGATTTTATGACAGTATCAAGTTACGGTGGCGGTACAGTTTCAACCCGTGATGTCAAAATTCTCAAAGATCTGGACGGCGAAATTCGCGGTAAAGATGTACTGATTGTGGAAGATATTATTGACTCGGGTAACACTCTCAGCAAAGTTCTGGAAATCTTGAGCACGCGTGGTCCCAACTCAATTGAGCTTTGTACGCTCATCAGCAAACCATCACGCCGTGAAATTGAACTTGACGTTAAATTTTTGGGTTTCGAAGTCGAAGATAAATTTATTGTCGGTTATGGTCTGGACTATGATCAAAAATATCGCCATATTCCATTTATTGGTGAAATTGGTCTATAAGACATACAACAGATACTTAAAGTGGCCGAAGGCCACTTTTTTTATATTTTAAATTGACTTATGAACAAAAAAACAACAGTTATTAGCAAGATTCACCTGTTTCATTTGTAATAAATGATTAATTATAAAAATGAAAACATTGAAAGTAGATAAATAAACGATAACAAAAGGAGAAGGCTCATGTGGTCACTTATAGTTGCGATCGTAGTCGGTTTTATTGCGGGTTTAGTTGCTCGGGCAATTCATCCAGGCGATGACAAAGCAGGCTTCTTGATTACGGCTTTACTCGGTATCGCAGGTTCTTTATTGGCAACCTATGGTGGCCGTTTACTCGGACTCTATGGTGAAAACTCTGCTGCAGGCTTTATTGCTTCAGTCATTGGGGCGATCATTATTCTATTTCTTTATAATCTCGTCACCAAAAAATCGGGGGCTTAAGCTTCTGACCATTTCATAATTGAAAGAAAAAAAGCACCCTATAAGGCACTGCTGTCCCATAGTTTGCTTTAAATAAAAAACCTGAGTCTAAAGTAGTTAAAATATAAGTGCGACCAAACACTTTAACTATAAGGACTCAGGTTTTGTCACATCAGAATACCGTATTTCATCAA
>NZ_CADDTS010000046.1 GCF_902753875.1 Acinetobacter bouvetii
AGAATTATTCAACTAAATTTATTCGAAAGGAAGCTCTTAAGGTCACTCTTTCTGCCTGATAAAAAATGGCTAAAACAAGAAGAACCTCAATTGAGGTTCCTATTGTGATATTTGTGGGACAGCAGTGCCCTATAAGGTGCTTTTTGTTAGCTTGGTATCGTATTTTATAAACCTAGTTCTTTCCACATAAGTTCAATTTCTTGAGCAGGGCGAGCCCCCATCACTTTAAAACCATTGGAGAAAATAACTGCAGGTGTACCGCTTAATCCTAATGATTTACCTAAACTTAAATTACGTTCAACTGGGTTAGCACAGCTTGCTTTTGCACCCGGTTGAATACCTTTTCCAATCAGGTTTGACCACGCCAAAGCTGGATCTTTTTCACAGAATACTTGCTTGGATACTGCCACAGACTGGGTTTTAATGGGATAAATAAAAGTGTAAATGGTGACATCATTTAACTTGCTTAATTCAGTTTCAAGTTGTTTACAATACGGACAATTTGGGTCAGAAAAGATGGCGAGCTGGCGTTTACCATTACCTCGTACAGTTTTCACCGCATCCTGCAGCGGTAATTTTTTCCAGTCGATGCTGTTCTGTTTCAACATTAAATCTTTGGTCAGGTTTTTCTGATCGGCTAAACGGAACATCGATCCCACCAAAATATACTCGGCATCTTCTCCCAAATACACCACTTGACCATCCATGGAACCGCTATAGATACCTTTCATCTCCGTAGTTTGAATATTTTCAATATTTAATTTGGGATGTTGCTTAGCCAGGTTGGTTTTCACCGTATCAACATTTGCCAAAGTTAAAGTTGAAAAGAAACTCACCAAGGCAATTGCCAATGTTTTTTTAATCATCTGTTCTGCTCATTGATTTAAAATCTTTCCCGCTGATTCTACTCAAAAATCAGCCAAATAATCTTAAAATTTTAGCTTGCCTTACTCAAATTACACAGACTTACCCACTAAGGTTTCACGTGGAACACATCTACAAATTTATCGCGGATTTATTTCTACAGAAATATGCACAATTTCTTCATGAATAGATAAGGCTTCACGCACCTGATCTGCATTCAGACTAGAATCTGTGACTAAAGCCAAAATACAGGAAAATTTGCCTTTACCCACTTTCCAGACATGCAGATCGGTAATTTCAGCCATAGGAAATTCCGCCATCACCTCACGAATTTCATCCACCACTGGATGATCCATTTCTGCATCCAGCAAGGTTTTTCCGGTCTCTTTGATCAGTCCGAGTGCCCATTTTGCCACCAGAATCGAACCCAAAATCCCCAATACGGCATCCAGAAAATTCCAGCCCAGATATTTGGCTGCAAACAGCGCCATAATCGCAAAAACTGAAGTCACCGCATCTGCCACGACATGCATAAAAGCCGCTTTCTGGTTTAAATCATGATGCGTATGTCCATGATGATGCTCATCTTCTTCGTGATGGTGATGGTGATGGTGATGGTGATGGTGATGGTGATGGTGATCATCATGCAGCAACCAGGCGCAGATCAAATTGATGATCAAACCTAAAATTGCGATGGGAATGGCCTCATTGAAATGAATCGCAACCGGATTCAGCAACCGTTCGACCGATTGAAAGGCCATAAATAGCGCGACAACCATCAATAAAATCGCGCTGCTATAGCCAGCTAAAATTTCAATTTTCCAGGTTCCGAAACTGAAACGCTTATCATGCGCATAATGACGGGCAGACCGATAAGCAAAATAGGCCAGTCCCAATGCCAGCATATGTGAACTCATGTGCCAGCCATCAGCCAGCAAAGCCATTGAATTGTAAATCCATCCCCCAATCACTTCTAATAACATCATCAGTGCCGTTAGAATGGTCGCCAATAAAATGCGTTTTTGTGCAAGTGGATTACCTTCATCAAACTGATGACTGTGGGTTCGGGTTAAGGTGATTTTTTGCATGATCTAGGTTTTTAATATACTCCCCTATAGTATATTTATTTTTTGGAGCAGAGTGTTGAGTCATTTACATCAGGATAAGAAAATTTTAAATCGGGTTAAACGCTTACAAGGACAAATGGCGGCCATTGAACAAGCTTTGCAGCATCCGGACAGCTCATGTATTGATATTTTACAACAGACTGCCGCAATTAAAGGGGCGGTGAATGGTTTAATGAATGAATTGATTGAAGCGCATTTGCGCCATCATGTGATTGGCGAACACAGTGAAACCAATGAACAGGAACTGGCTGAATTTTTAAAATTATTAAAACGTTATGCTTAAATTTTTACATCTTATCAATTGACCCTGCAGCCCGATAGCGATTAAGCTTTTTCCTATCCCTAAATACATTATTCTCAACATATGCAATTTTATTTTTAAACTGCATATCGTTCTGTGACTCTATCAATGACCAATTCTCAATCATGGCGACCATTTATGATGGTCAGCCTGGCACTGATCATGGGAACGATTGGAACTGCGCTCGCCAGTCCCCTATATCCCATCTATCAGCAACTTTGGCATTTGCTGCCGAGCCAGATTACCTATATTTTTGTGGCCTACATGTTTGGCTGTCTCGCCACGCTGCTGTTTCTAGGACGTGCCAGCAACAGTTTCGGATTTTTAAGAACACTGCAAACCGGTATGCTGTTTGTGATTATCGGCTTGGCTTTATCGGCCATTTCACCCAATGCGCTGACCCTGTCTTTTGCCCGTTTTCTGATTGGGATTGCTTCCGGTCTGATCAGCACATCCGCCATGCTTGGCCTGATTTACACCATTCCGGACAGCCATAAGCAAAGTGCTCCCCAGTTCAGCTCGATTATTACCGTGATTGGCTTTGGTCTGGGCCCCTTTATTGGTGGCCTGATTGCCCAGTTTGCCCCTTATCCGCTGGTCACGCCCTATTTACCGGTCATTCTAGGGGCCATCCTATGCTTGGTGGGCCTAGTGAGCGTTAAAGCTCGGCCTGTACAAAAGCAGCCATTTTCCATGGCTCCCCATTTGCAATTGCCCTTAAAAAAATATCAGGGGCTGTTTTATATTGCCGGCTTTACCGCATTTAGTGCCTTTGCCTCGTTCAGTTTATTTGCTTCTCTGGCACCCTCTTTTGTGAAAGACATTATTCCCTGGCATGGTCCATTAGTGAGTGGGAGCACCATTGCCAGTATCCTGTTCATCTCTGCAATCACACAGTTTTCAGCCAAAAAAATGAATCCTCGCACAGTGGTAAATATGGGCTTGAGTTCTTTGATTTTCGGCTACATTCTGCTGAGTACCTGTATACAGATGCATTGGAGCGCGCTGTTCTTTGTGAGTGTGGTGGCCGCCTGGATCGGACATGGGCTGGGATTGCTGGGCGCTTTCGGCATGATTCATGGCATGACCAACACAGACAATCGCGCTGCGGTGATGTCGACCTATCTATTTATCGGTTATTTAGGCACCATTGTACCGATCATTGGGGTGGGCTATTTATCAGACCATTTTGGTTTCAGCGCCGGTATTTTTGGCTTCTGCATTTCGGTGGGGCTGCTGTGTCTTAGCCTGTTATTTTATCAGCGCAGGATGCAAGCAGATTAAGCTCATAGAAAAGCCCTCAAGTGAGGGCTTTATTTATAGATCGGATTTACTTTTCGATTGCATTATTTCCCAATACAGAATGTAATTTTTAAAATAAAAAACAAATAAAACAAATAGTTATGATTTAGAAAATATACTGGTGACTTATCAGTGCCTTTTAGCGTCAGTTTTACACTAAACTATAAATCAATATTGACTAGGTTACACTCGCGACACATCTTGTCGTTTGGTTGGTAGTTATATAAATTTAGGCATCACATAGCTGATAGCATATAATACGGCAGTTTTGATTTGGAGTTAAGTTTAATGTCTGACCAGTTTAATGTGGTTGATCTATTTTGCGGTGCGGGTGGTCTGCACATTGGATTTGAGCGACAAGGCTTCACGACAAAACTTTGTATTGATAATAACTTACAAGTCGAAAAAACACACAAGTTAAATTTTCCACATATACCCTTTATCAATAGAGACATTGCTTTAATATCTTCTGAAGAAATAGCATCTTTCATTGATGGTGATCTAGATGTAATGGCTGGAGGTCCACCATGCCAAGGATTCTCAACCATTGGTAAACGCTCTTCATCTGATCCTGAAAAACGAGCTGCACATGACCCTCGTAATGAACTAGTAATCACCTATGCCAAATTAATTAGTGACCTAAAGCCTAAATTTATTGTCATGGAAAATGTAAAAGGCATCCTTACAATGGACAAAGGTGCTTATTTGCAAAACGTTTTATCATTATTAAGAGATGCTGGTTACAACGTAGATTACAAACTAATAAATATGGCTGATTACGGGGTTCCTCAAATAAGACAACGTGTCATTATTTTAGGTAATGCCTTAGGGTTACCCGTAAAATTTCCAGAACCAACACATTCAGAAACCGCAAATCTTATTACCCAAAAATGGAATAACTGTTGGAATGTTATCCATGATTTAGCAGATTTACCGGAAAATCCAGATTTTAATCATGTAGCATTAAAGCACACTGAAAAAAATATTGAACGTTATAAGCTAATCCCTGAGGGTGGACGATTACCTGAAGATAAGCTTTCAGAAGAATTATATCGCAAAAATTTTGGTAATACTTATAAACGCTTACACCGTGATAAACCTAGCTTAACTATGGTTCCTGGCAATGATGCGTTTCCAATTCATCCAATCTTGCATCGTAGTTTAACGATTCGCGAAGCAGCTCGTATACAAACTTTCCCAGACAAGATGATTTTTGCAGGCAATAGACGCCAACAAGGTCATCAAGTTGGGAACGCTGTACCACCCAAATTTTCAGAAGTTTTGGCTGCATTTATCAAAAATGAATTATTAAAGGCAAAGTAAGTGAATAGTATTGATCTGTTTTCAGGTGCTGGTGGACTGCTAATTGCAAAGAAAAATCTTGGTTGTAATATCTTATTTGCAAATGAAATAGATGATGCTTGTGCAATAACCCACCGTCATAACTTTAAAGATATCCCATTAATACATAAAGATATTAAAGATCTAAAAATTGATGAAATTAAACAATATGTTGGAGATAAAGAAGTTGATCTTGTTGTAGGTGGACCTCCTTGCCAAGGTTTTTCAATGTTTGGTAAAAGACGTTTTGTTAATACACAAGGTTATGATCCTAAACAAGATCCACGTAACCACTTAGTATATGAATACATTCGTATTGTTGAAGAAACGCAACCAAAATTTTTCTTTATGGAAAATGTAAAAGGGTTTATGTCCTTAGATAATGGATTGTTCGTTCAAGAAGTGATCAAAACTTTCCAAAAATTAGGCTATAACGATATTTGGTGTGAAGTTGTTTGTGCAGCTGATTATGGCGTCCCCCAGAAACGTCATCGTATGTTTATGATTGGCAATAGATTGGGTATCAATTTTGAAGCCCCCAAAAAAACACATTCAGATAAAGATCCCAATCTATTGCCATATACTACGGTTGGAGAAGCAATTTTAGATATTGCTGATTTAAACGAAAAAGATATTCCGAATCATATTGCATTAGCTCATAAACCACTTGTTGCTGAACGAATGGGTTATGTACCTGAGGGTGGTAAGCTCGATTTAAATACATTACCAGAGCATCTTCAAAATGCGACTCGAAAAGACTCAAAGACAGGAAAAGTAGCAAACTACAGTCATGTTTATAAGCGATTAGACCGAAATAAACCCTCTACTACAATGGTACCAGGTCATAACGCCTTTCCAATTCATCCTACGCTTAATAGAACTTTAACCCCACGAGAAGCTGCACGTATACAAACTTTTCCAGATACTCTTGAATTTTTTGGTACAAGACAGCAACAATGTATTCAAGCTGGTAATGCAGTACCACCAAAAATGGCAGAACCATTTTTTAAAAAGATCAATGAATACATTGAAGAATACAATAAGGGGAAAGTAGGAGATGAGTCATGACTTGCATGCAACATGGGCATGTGCAGAGATAGCAAATATTATCAGGCATAATCAACCCTCTTATTTTGCCAATAGTGGCTACCCAACTGGTTGGACAATTGGTTCTGGTAGAGAAGGGGGAAGACTATGGCCTTTAGCCGATGGAGTCATCAGTTCTTATCATTCTTCCGTTACAGATGATCTTCATATCGCCGTGGAGTTTAAGCGTACAAATGAAGGCTTACACGGTACACTGACAGCTTTAGGACAATCATTAGCTTATCTACACAAAGGGTATCACGCCTCTATTATTGTGATACCTGAAAAATATACTTCCCACAGTTCACCAGCAAACCACATTAAAGATGTACTAGATCTTACAGCTAATACCATGCCTGTAGGAGTATATGGTTATAAAGAACCAGATTTAACAAAGCTTAATCCTTTTGAAAATCAAATTACTTGTTATCGACAGCCACAATTATCATTGTCACCTTTAGTAACTGGTGCCTCTGTTGGTTCTAGACCTAAGTCTTCAACATTATGGGCTCATGTCAGAGAAGGTATGAGCTATCCCGATGTTTTTTATAAATATTGTAAAGAAGTCAAGTTTGTTACTTCGTACCCTAAGAATAGAAATTTTCAACTTCTACCTGAATTAATCGCGGCTGTAAATAGAATCATGCCTACAGCAGATCCTATTAAATTTTTAAGTTACACAAAAGACGATTCTATTTTGGATCGAACTTGGTTACATGTTTGGTTTAATTATTATTTTCATAAAAATTTAAGACCTATATTTACCAAAGATCCACATACAGGTCTTTATGCTGTAAACGCCAAAGCTAGTCTAATTAAACAAAATAAAAGTGAATTTGCCAATTTTTTAAGCGGCAGAAGAGATTCACTTAAAGAAAAAATCGTTGAAAAATTAAATAAAGGGTCTATTACCGAAGACGAAGCTTGGGAAGAATATGTAAGAACTGTGCGTAATCAGGCTCACAGTTATCGTGAAGTAATTGATTCAGGCCTATACCATCTAAATTTAATTGATAGTGAGGGTAATTTAACAAAAGTAGGCTATAAATTTGTAGATGAAGCAGACAAAGAATCCTCTGTTTATTCAAATACTGCGATTCAAATTCTACGGGGAGCTGCGTTGGTGTATGGCAATTTTTCAGCATTTTTACATTATGTATATCAACTTTCTGAAGAAGTATTTAGCGAAGAAGCTATGTATTTTGCGAGTATGAATAGAAAAAATGGCACTATCAAATTTGATAATGTAGGATTTAAAGCATATTTATATGAAAAAATGAAAGATGATCTTTCTCTCATTTTAACATCCTCTATTCGGTCACCAGGAAACCCAAGAAATGCCTTTCAAGCAGAAATACCTTTTCTAAAATATTTAGGATTAATTGATGAAGGTACACCATTTCGTTTAGGGACAGGCTTATTGATTAATTGGCCAGTAGTACAAGAAAGTATTGAGTACATGAATGCAAATAATTTGTAACGGTGTAACACTGTTAACTGCATGATTTTTAGAAATTTTAAAAGTTACACTACTTGATACAGAAATGTAACAGGTAACATTATGTTACCTGTTACATTTAGCTCATATTATTTGTTACCAAATAAAGCTTTAATTTTCAAACATGTTACTAAAGTTACTGCTGTTACTTTGTTTTATTTCACTTTTAGCTTCAATATCAAAGTTCATCATAACATTGGCATTAAAAACATATAAACGGGTAACCTTTTCTGATTCTGGCAACCTTTTCACTTTTGTCATTAGTTTACCGTCACAGTCAATCCATCCATATTTTTTCAAGACTTTTGCAACAACTTTTGAATTGAGTGACTTACATATTTCTTGTTTAAAAATTTCTGGATAAACATAAAATTGTCGTTCATCAGCTTCAACTTTAACGAATCCCATTCTATTAAATACTTTAGTCTGCTCACTAAATTCAGTGTTAATCAACTCAAAACGACTACTACCATGAAGCGTGAAAAAAGTACGTACCTGGTTCAAAATTTCTTCATCTTCATAATCACCAACTTGTTCAAAGTTACCAATCCAATGATTAAAAACCTTTTGAACTGATCTAATGGCTGTACCTGACTTCCATCCCGTTATACCTGCAATTGTTGCCATCTCACCACTAACAGCAACCAAAGCAAAATAGTTTGCTACACGAATGATATGCCCTTGTTTATGCTGTCCAATTAACACCTGAGCATATTCATCAAGTAAGCGATTTGCTATTTCTGTTACTTTAACTTTATCTGAAGTCAAATATTGCAACCAAGCAGCCCCTGCTACTCCATAATATTTTTTGATATTACTATTAAGTAACAATGCTTGTTGAGCTGCATTTTCTGAAAAATCAATTTGATCAAAAATACCATGCTCAGACTGATCTATATCGATGTTAATTAATCGAATTTCCTGCCCCAATTTGGCTTGTTGACCAGCTTCGTTCATCAACTCAGACAATGTTTTTTCACCACTGGAAAGAAATACAAGCCTCCACCGAGCTGTCTCGCGTACAGTCAGGCTTTTTGTCATCCGGCCTTTACCTGAGCCATTAATTAGCATGTAAATAATATTACCCAGATCTTTAGGGTTCGGAATTTCGCCGATTTCATCCAATACCAGTAAGCCATCATTATGCGTAAACGCTGTTTGTTCTAATGCATTACTTGTATTACGCCATGTATGATAATACGACTCAGGATTCCCCCATACAGAACAGGCAATAAAAACGGCGGTACTTTTACCTTTAGATGATTTACCTTTGAAATGTATGCCGGCTCCATGACGACCCAGAGGTTCAAGCAACTGACCTGTAAAAGCACTAGACAGAGCCAAAACTAAAAAATCATGGTTTTCAGAATACTTAGCGACATTATTCTGCCAATCATTCAAGGTACCTTTTTGTACATATTTATCAATTACGTTGTAAGTGGATTGATAAACGATGAACTCACCACTGCTATTTTCACCAATAACATTATTGGGCAAAATGTACTGATGATCATGCCATCCAACTTTGTTTACACATTTTGCGAATGTATCAACTGGGTAGTTGGCTATATACGTTTGAAATAATTCTCGAGCGGATCTGGAAGTAGAAAGGGTTACTCCCATATGAGCAAGTGCTTTACGCATATCTGCACCATCAGTTTGCAGAGTTTCCATAGGTAAAGCCCATGTGTGCTCTACATTTGCATCATCTACCCATTTAAGCAATCGTCCCCAATCATTTGAGGTCTGATCTCGTGTTTTAGCTAAAATTAAAACAGGTGTAGATAACCAAAAGCATTCCAATTCACCATCGCGCATTCTTAGATAATGTACACCATCTGAGGTAATCTCAAACTGACCATTCTTATGAGGCATAGGGGCGGCTAGAACCTCACTTTTCTTATGCAGCTCAGCTTCATTATTTTTTTCAACTTGTTTAAATCCAGTCGAATTGTATGGAACTATTATAAGATTTTGAACATCCTTGATTGACGTTTCCTGTCCAATAGCCGCCCGTTTCTCTACCCAATCGACGACATCATCTTTGCTTTCTAAATTGAGTTCATCCAATTTAATTACAGAAACCAACGTATTTTTTTCATGAACAGCTTCATTCAAAGCATCCAAAAATTTTAATCCTGGTTCATCATTATCAGGCCATACAATAATTGAGCGACCAAATAAAGGACTCAAATCTGTTTTGCTGACACTTTGGCAACCACCAGTGGTGGTTGCATATAGACCAAGTTTATTTAAATAATCTGCTTTTTGTTCACCTTCTACAACATATATCGGCTGATCTTTTGAGGCTGAGATCCGATATAACGCATATAATGGTTTGCTACCATTACCTTGTGGGAAGACCTCATGAAAGTCAGGTTCTTTCAATATAAAGTCACTGCCTTTCAATGAAAATGAACGTATAAATTTCTGTCCATTGTCTGGATTTTTAGCCCTTAACTTCCAGTAAATCACATCGCCATTTTCATCAGTATATTGGAAGACGGATTCAAATTTAAAACCGTTTTGTTTTTCAACAATTGATTGTGCAAAAACTTCAGCCTGCTCATGCATTAATTGTGTATTTTTCATTTGCATTCTTCCCAAGCGCCTAAATCTTTACATGCATCGATAAAACTGATTTTTTTAAATTTCATATGAAATGCAATTAAGTCACCACCTTTGGTTCCACATGCAAAACAATTGAAACAACCGATATTCAAATTGATACTCAAACTCGGATTCGTATCATCATGAAAAGGGCAAAGTATCATCGACCAAGTTTTCGATCTGTCATGTTCAAAACCATGCTCAGATAAATACTCAGGTACTCTTGGGAGCAGATCTTTGTTCAGTCTAAATTTATATTTTCGATTTTTATGATTTGGATAGGACATTATTTAGTCCCCCATATTTTTGAATCGTGATTTTTAGCAATACGTTCTTCAATCCATAAATCTACTTCGGATTCAATCCAAGCAACCCTGCGTATGGATAAATGTATGGGGTGGGGGAATTTACCCTGTTTCATCAGGGCATAAATTGATGAAGCACCTAAACCGGTCTTGGCCTGTACTTCTTTACGACGGATTAAACGATTTTTTTCACTAAGAATAATATTATTCATCTGGATCATCTCTGGATTAGCGATAGATTCAGACAAATTTCAAGTTTTAATTTTCAACCAATTTTATAAGGTTACATATGCCTTTGGAGCTTTAAAATAAATTCAATCTGCTGTCACCAGAATTGATAAATAAGGTACAAACATTAAAGACAAAAAATCTGCCATTAAATTCAGTAGCTTTTACAGCTTGCTACTTTCATCAAGCCAAGTCACTTGGCTTGATGTCGATAATCTGAGGCATACTCAAAACAAAATCAACTATTTTTTTAAATATTAAGTATATACATTTTTTTTAATATAAAAATCATAAAGTTAAATCAATTAAAGGTATATCACCAATAATTTTATAAATGTGATCACTCCAGTTTTGCAACATTTGAATACGTTGCTGTTTATAAGAGGCTTTATTATAAACCCCTCGAACACCCTTAATTGTATGATTTAAACTTGCTTCGATCACATCACTGCTATACCCCTGTTCATGTAGATGGGTACTCGCTGTTCTTCGAAGATCATGGATGGTAAAAGGTACTAGGGTAGTTATTCCTGCCAATACACTTTTTTGAGCAGTATTAAATGCGTTATGGCTAATATGGGTACCCTTTTTCCGCCCCACAAACACATAAGGTTCATCACCAGCTATAATTTTAAGTTGCTTTAAAATGGATATAATTTGATCAGACATATAGATTATCATTTCACGAGAATGACCTGATTTACCATCACCTTTAGTTTCAGGAATTAGCCAAATTCTATTTTCAAAGTCTATATCCTCCCACTTAGCCTGTAACAATTCAGATTTTCTTACCAACGTCAATAACGACAGTAATAGACCATATTTACGTGGCTTATATATTCTTGAAGAAAAAACAGCCTTATAAAATATTTTAATTTCTGATTCTTTTAAATAACGGTCCCGAGGCTTAGGTTTACACACATGTCTTGAAGGTATTGATAAGACTGGGTTAAATTGGATCATGCCTAAAGTCACAGCATAATCACACATGCGCTTCAATAAACCTCTCACCTGATTTGCAGCAGAATCATACCCTTGGTCTTTTTTTCGCCAAATAACCTTTCGAATGTCATTAACTGTTAGATCTTTTAGTGGGATATGACCAATCAAGGGGTAAATATCATTATTTAGGCACAAAATCATATTGTATGGATTTTTTCTGTCCTTTTTGATTACTTCATTTAAATATGTTTCACCATATTCTTTGAACAGTATGGAGTTACTTTTACCAGCTTTTCTAGCATCTTTTTCTTTTTTAGGTGAGATACCCTTGGCCACCATTGATGCAGACTCATCTCGAATTTGTCTTGCCTCTTTCAATGACAGATCTGGATAGCGGCCTATAACTAAGCGTTCTTGCTTACCATTGAGGGTATATCTGTAATGCCAAGATTTTATACCTGAATCTTTCACTTCAATGAATAGACCATTATTCAATTTATCTTTAACTGTGTAACGCTTTAATTGTGCTTTTAAATTTTGCACCTCTCTATCCGTTGAAAAAAATGTATTCGTTTTACTTCGCATTTTTAGTCACTCAATCATATTTTATATATACAAATCATTATGCACCTAATAGGTGACTAAAAAAACAGTAGCACTAGTTGACTTTAATAAACATACTGGAACAATAAAAAGACGTAAAAAAAGCACTAAGCTATTAATACTTAGTGCGATTTAATCCATACTAGAACTTACTAAAACTTATTAGAACATAGGGTAAATTTGAAATTACTTTCCAATACAGAACGATCCAAAGATTTTCCCTAACAGATCATCCGCACTGAATTCCCCGGTAATCTCGGCCAAAGCATTTTGCGCCAAACGCAAAGACTCCGCCACCAACTCACCCGCGTGAAACACCACCAGTTGCTCGCGTGCTTCTGCCAAATAGTGCTGAGTACGCTTCATTGCGTCTAAATGACGGGTACGGGCAATGAAGGTATCTTCTTCTGGCTGAAAACCTGCATGGGCTGTAATCGCATCTATGAGCGATTGAACGCCCGTTTCCTGCTTAGCAGACACGGTAATATGACGAAATCCCTGATAATCACCAATTTCAGCCGCAGCACCAGTTAAATCACATTTATTGGCAATCAGCATTAAACGACGCGGCTCAAGGTGTTCAGCAAAATAGTTTTGTGCCAATTGCAAAGGATCTTCACCTTGGCTCAAGTCATAGACCAAGAGTAATAAATCAGCCTGCTCAATCTCTTTAATGGCACGGCGAATCCCTTCTTTTTCCACTACATCCCCGGTTTCACGCAGGCCGGCAGTATCGGTCAGGGTAATTGGCAGGCCATTTAAAGTAATTTTTTCATGCAACACGTCACGCGTTGTGCCGGCAATATCGGTCACAATTGCGCGTTCATTGCCCGCAAGAGTATTTAACAGGGATGATTTCCCTGCATTCGGCTTACCGGCTATCACCACCTGTAAACCTTCACGCAATAACTGACCTTGACGTGCCGAGGTTTGTACAGCAGCGACAGAGCTTTGGACCTCTTCCAGCAAAGCTAAAATTTTGCCGTCGGCTAAAAAGTCGATTTCTTCTTCCGGGAAATCAATCGCGGCTTCCACATGCAAACGCAGGTGAATCAGTTTCTCTAATACGGTGTTAACACGAGTCGAGAAAGCCCCTTGCAAAGAGCGCACTGCGGAACGTGCTGCCGCCTGAGAGGTCGCATCAATTAAATCGGCAATCGCTTCAGCCTGAACCAGATCCAGTTTGCCATTTTCAAAGGCACGCATGGAAAACTCACCGGCTTTGGCTGCAATTGCACCCAATTCAAGTAAACGCCCGAGCAGGGCATTTTGAATCACTGGTCCGCCATGACCTTGCAGCTCCACCACATCTTCACCGGTAAAGGAATTCGGGTTGGGAAAGCAAATCGCCAAACCTTCATCCATCACTTCACCAGCGGCATCATAAAATTGACGAAAACCGGCAAATCGAGCTTGGGGTAAAGTCTTTTGAGTCAAAGCTTCAGCAATGGCATAGGATTTTGGACCTGACAGACGAATCACCCCCACACCACCACGCCCTGGCGGAGTTGCAATTGCAGCAATCGTTGTTCGGTTTTGCATAACATTCACCTAAAAAATCCCAAATCACAGCCAAAGAAAAATCCGCCTAAGATTACCATCTTAAGCGGATTTATTCAGCACGTCGCTATAAGTTGTTACTTAAACAGCATCGCGCTTTTCACGGTCTTTTTGCACACCTTTATTAATCAGGCTTTGCTGCAAGATCGTAATACTGTTGTTGCAGATCCAGTACAGAACCAGACCAGCAGGGAAGAACAGCATGAATACAGTGAAAATGATCGGCATGATTTTGAAGACTTTCGCCTGCATAGGATCAGCCGGTTGCGGATTCAGCATCTGCTGAATAAACATGGTTGCACCCATCAATAATGGCAGGATAAACCATGGATCCATTGCAGATAAATCTTGAATCCAGCCTAACCACGGCGCATGACGAAGTTCTACAGATTCCATCAATACCCAGTACAAGGCTAAGAAAATCGGCATTTGCAATAACAATGGCAAGCAACCAGAAAGTGGATTCACTTGTTCACGTTTATACAGCGCCATCATTTCCTGAGAGAAACGCATGCGGTCTTCACCAAACTCTTCTTTCATGCGTTGCATTTCAGGGGCAATCACACGCATTTTCGCCATTGAGCGGTAGCTCTTAGACGACAATGGCCAAAGAATCAGTTTTACCAATACAGTCAACAGGATAATTGACCAGCCCCAGTTGCCGACAATGTTATGGAAGAATTGCAGGCCAAGGAACAATAACTTGGCAATAGGCCATAACCAGCCATAATCAACAGTCTGGTTTAAACCAACCGCCAAATCTTTCAATTCAGATTGAACTTTAGGACCTGAATAGAAGGTTGCATCTACTTCAGCCGTTGTTCCTGCCGGAACATTCATGGTCGGTGAAGTAAAACCAATAATATTCATATTATCGGTAGACTGGCGAGATTCCAGTTTAGCAGTATAAGGCTGACCATTGCCTTGAGTCAGTTTCAGGTCACCCGGAATCCAGGCACTCACAAAGTAATGCTGAACCACAGCAACCCAGCCACCTTTGGCTTCAACATTCAATTTTTCTTCGTTGAAGTTGGCAAATTTCAGCTTGTTATAGTGCTCATCTGGTGTGCCCCAAGCGCCGCCCAGGAAGGTACCGAGAGTGAAAATACCTTGGTCAGATTTACCCGGATCTTCCGAGTTATCACGTTTGATTTGACCAAACATTTGACCCTGCCAGTTCTGGCTACTACGGTTCACTACTTTGTGATTGACTACGACGGGGTATTCACCTTGTTTAAAGGTGAAGGTCTTGATGATTTCCACACCATCAGCAGTTTTATAGACCATTGGCACAGATAAAACTTTAATGGCTTTGCCATCTTTATCTTGTACGGCTTTGGCATCTGCCAAGGTATAAGCTGATTTTTCAGTCTCATACACAGGACGACCATTACGGTTACTGTCTGGTCCATTTAAACCAATCAAGCCAGACTGAGCAACATAAGTACGTTTGGCATCGCTTTCAAGCATCACAAACGGTTGATCACTGTCTTTGTTTTTATCATGGTTCAATAACTCAATACGAACAATGTCACCACCTTTAGGATTAATCCAAAGATGATAAAGGTCAGTTTGTACTGAAATAAGCTGTTGACTTACAGGTGCAGTCGCCCCTGCTGTAGTTTGCTGAGTTGCAATATTTGCTTGAGGCATGTCAGACGCTGTAGTAGCTGTTTGACCATTCGGCAAATCGGCAGATACTTCATGCGAAACAACGGCAGCTTCTTGCTGCGGTTTAGTTTCGGCATGACCATAATCTTTTTGCCAAGCCAAAATAAGCAAATATGCGACGACAAACATGGCCCCTAGAATTGCAAACCTGGCCCATTGTTGCATATCTATTATCCCAAGTAGTTAAAGTGATTTCGGTTCAATAAACGATCACGAAAGGGTACAGCAACGTGAAGCGTTTGAGAATCTATTTGCTGAAATGAAATAAAACGAATTGCTTTTGGGGGTACAGGATCATAGCCCGAACCACCCCAAGGGTGACAACGACAAATACGTTTAGTAGCTAACCACGCACCACGCACAGCACCATAGGAATGGACTGCTTCCAAAGAATACTGAGAACATGTTGGAATATAACGACAGCGGGGTCCCAATAAAGGACTAATCGCGATCTGATAGAATCGAATCAACCAATGCAGTAAACGTACCATTGGCTATCTCTACTTTTGTGGGGAGGGAGCTATCTTTTTATGCTTTGTGGCAAGGCGTTGCAATTTCTGCCAAGCAAATTGTAATTGCTGCTGCAATTCTGCATTAGGTACGGCTTCAATGCCCATTTTAGGCATGACAACTATATCTAATAAATCCAATTGCTGCTGATGCAGGCGAAAACTTTCGCGCGCAAGACGTTTTACTCGATTTCTTTCATGTGCACGACGCACTTTCTTCTTAGCAACAACAATACCCAAACGGCTTTTAGGCTGTTCGGAATTTTTGGCTAGAAATAGGAAATGGGGTTGATGCACTTTAAAAAGCGCACCATCAAACACACTTTTATAATCGGCAGCACAGCGTATACGTACATCTGTGCTGAAGCCATAAAGTGTCATAACACCCAAAATCGTAATAACGTTAACAGATTAAACAGTTAAGCTATGACGACCTTTTGCACGACGGCGAGCTAATACCTGACGACCAGCTTTAGTAGCCATACGAGCACGGAAACCATGAACACGCTTACGCTTTAATTCTGATGGTTGGAATGTACGTTTCATATTGAAACTCCAAAAATGATCTTTCTATGAAGGTTCGCGATTTTAGTGTTCATTCAATGAGCTGTCAATCAAAAACAAACTTTCTTTCAAAATAAGTCTGTTTTTAATCGATCTATCTTTTGTAAGATTTTTTAACTTATACAAACCTTGTTTTAGTTTTATACACAATATAAGCTATTGAATAATAAAATAAGATAAGTTATAAACAGAAATATTCACAATATTATCCACAAGACAATGTTGATAAATGGATGCTTGAGCTGATTTGAATTTAAATTTAAAACATTGGAGAGTTATCCCCATCGCAGAGCGCTTCTATAAATAAATTCAAATTTATAAATTTAAATTTATTACTATTAGGGAGGATTTTTTATGGGGAAAAGTCATTTTTATTTTTATTAAACATGAATTTATATTGTGGATATCTATGTTTTTATAATTTTATTAAATTGTGGATAACTTTATGATATATTTTATCCACAGCTTGCGGATAAACTTATCCACACGTTGTTTAAATTTAAATTTATTTTGGAATTTGTCTTTTTCAGTGATATTTCCTTAATTTTGCCATGACAGATGTGGATAACTTCGATAGAATGGCGACCCGCTTTGTCGGGTGAATAATGTTTTTTTGATTAACAATGGACTGAATAGGGGTTTCACATGCTTTGGACAGACTGTCTGACTCGTTTGCGACAAGAGCTTTCGGGTAATGTCTTTACAATGTGGATCCGCCCTCTGGTTGCCGAAGAGCTGAATGATACATTAAGACTTTATGCACCTAATCCGTATTGGACCCGTTATATTCAGGAACACCATCTGGAACTGATCACGATTTTGGCTGAGCAAATGTCAGAAGGTCGGGTACGTAAAGTCGAGATTCTGGTAGATTCGCGTCCAGGCGCGATTCTGTCTGCCAATGAACAGCCTGCAACGACCACAGCAGCATTACAATCCACACCTGCAGTAGTGTCTAAACCTAAAAAAGAAAAAGAGGAAACCACGACTAAAAACAGCCGCAAACGTCTACTTAATCCCTTATTTACCTTTTCATTATTTGTGGAAGGTCGTTCTAACCAGATGGCTGCTGAAACCTGTCGTAAAGTGTTAACCCAATTGGGGGCTTCACAGCATAACCCGCTATTTTTATATGGACCGACCGGTTTGGGTAAAACGCATTTAATGCAAGCCGTTGGCAATGCCTTATTACAGGCAAAGCCCAATGCCCGGGTGATGTACATGACGGCAGAAAGTTTTGTACAGGATTTTGTCAGTTCTTTGCAGCAAGGCAAAGTGGAAGAGTTTAAAAAGAACTGCCGTTCTTTAGATTTACTCTTGGTAGATGATATTCATTTGCTGGCCGGCAAAGAAGCCAGTCTGGTGGAGTTCTTTTATACTTTCAACGCCTTACTAGATGAATCGAAGCAGATCATTTTAACCTCGGACCGTTATCCCAAAGAATTGACCGAACTGGATGCACGTCTGGTTTCCCGTTTTTCTTGGGGCCTGTCTGTGGGCGTGGAACCACCTGATATTGAAACGCGTATTGAAATTTTATTGAAAAAAGCCGAAAGCAGTGGGGTCGACCTGCCGCGTAATTGTGCTCTGTTTATTGCACAACAAGTGGTTGCCAATGTCCGTGAATTGGAAGGTGCACTGAATAAAGTGGTTGCGATTTCACGTTTTAAAGGTTCTCCGATTGACCTGGATGTGGTGCGAGAATCGTTAAAAGATGTGCTGGCGATTCGTGCCCGAACCATCAGTACGGAAAATATCCAGCGTGTGGTCAGTGAATATTTTCGTATTCCTTTAAAAGAGATTGTCGGTCCGAAACGGACCCGGATTTATGCCCGTCCACGCCAGTTGGCAATGGGGCTGGCTCGTGAACTCACTGGGGACAGTTTTCCTGAAATTGGTATGGCTTTTGGTGGGCGTGACCACAGTACCGTGATGCATGCCTGTGAAAAAGTGATCAGCCTGCGTGAAGAAGATCCAATCTTTAATGAAGACTATAAAAACTTGCAACGTCTGTTGCAAAGTTGATCTGATTTGATCAAATTCTATTCTTGCAATGCGGCATATTCTGCCGCATAGTACACTGCTAAAAACACCGTTATTTATTATTTATCTTCAGTCGTTAGAGGAATGTACCGTGCGTTTAAAAATCGCGAAAGAAAGCTTACTTAATGTTCTATCACATGTCGTAGGAGCGGTTGAACGTCGCCATACTTTAAACATTCTGTCTAACGTTAAAATTCAAGTGACTCATGAATCATTAACCATTACTGGTTCTGATTTGGAAGTGGAATTGGTCGCGAGCACCACACTGGCTGAAGGAGCTTGCCTGCAAGTAGGTGAAACGACGGTACCTGCACGTAAGTTGGTGGATATTTGCAAATCTTTGCCTGCTGCAGCCTTGATTGACCTGCAAATCACTGAAGATCGCTGTGTTTTGAAATCGGGGAATAGCCGTTTTGTACTGGGGACTTTGCCTGCTGAAGATTATCCATTATTAAGCACAGAAAATGCGCAAGGCACACAAGTCACTGTAACCCAACGTGAGCTAAAGCGTCTGTTTGAAAAAACGGCTTTTGCTATGGCGGTGCAAGATGTGCGTTTCTATTTAACCGGTACTTTGCTTGAAATTGATCAGAACCAGCTGCGTGCAGTAACAACCGATGGTCACCGTTTGGCACTGTGTGAAACCGCAGCCAGCTCCAATGCCACTCAAGCCATTCAGGCGATTGTTCCACGTAAAGCAGTGGCTGAATTGCAGCGTCTACTTAGCATTGAAGATGAGCAGTTATCCTTATTAATTGGTCGTGAATTGCTGAATGTCACCATTAGCACGCCTAGCCGTGATAAAGAGCAGGGTGATATCACCGTTCGTTTCACTACCAAACTGATTGATGGGAAATTCCCGGATTATCGCCGTGTGATTCCGCGTGGTGGCGATAAAAATGTATTGATTGCGCATGATGTATTCAAGCAATCTTTGCAACGTGTGGCGATTTTGAGTAATGAAAAATTACGCGGTGTGTTTCTGAATTTTGGCGCAGACTCTTTACAGCTGCGTGCTAACAACCCGGAACAAGATGAAGCAATTGAAGACCTGGCGATTCAATATGCGGATGCCCCGATGGAAATGTCATTTAATGCCCAGTACTTGTTAGATGTACTCAGTGTTTTGGATGGCGATGATGTGTCGATGACCATGACGGAAGCCAACCAATCGGTATTGGTGCATGATCCTGCTCAACAAGATCAGACTTATGTCGTGATGCCAATGCGTGTTTAATTTGCCGATATTGAAGCAGAAACAAGCATGCATATTACGCGTTTAAATATAGAACGTGTTCGAAACTTAAAAGCGGTTGCACTCCATGAGTTGCAGCCGTTTAATGTCTTTTATGGGCAAAATGGTTCCGGTAAAACCTCAATTCTAGAAGCCATTCATTTGCTGGCGACCGGACGTTCTTTTAGAACCCATATTCCGAAAAATTATATTCAGCAGGATACGGGTGACGCGATCGTGTTTGCCCAGTCAGCCACTGAAAAAATCGGCATGCAAAAGTTGTTGTCTGGTGAACAGCTGATTAAAGTCAATGGTGATTTGATTGCGACCCAGGGGCAATTGGCTAAAATTTTGCCCTTACAGCATATTGATCCACAAAGTACCGACATTATCGACTATGGTGCCAAACCACGCCGGCAATTGATTGACTGGTTGATGTTCCACGTGGAACCGGAATTTTATCATGCTTGGCAATATTATTCGCGGGCTTTAAAACAACGCAACAGCTTGTTGAAATCCAGCCGCAACTTGAGTCTGAATGATTTAGAACCGTGGAACAAAATGCTGGCTGAATATGGTGAAATGCTGAATTTTCAGCGCAGTAGTATTGTGGAGCAATGGAAAGTCTTTTTTGAACAGGATTTAAAGCAGTTGTTGCCCAATCTGGAGGTGCAACTGGAATATAGTCCGGGTTTTCATACAGATCTAGGCTTGTTGCATGACTTAACGCTATATCATCAAAAAGACCTGGATCGGCGCTATACCGAGTATGGTCCACATCGTGCAGATTTGCGTTTAAAAACAACGCTGGGCGATGCTGACGTGGTGCTTTCACGGGGTCAGAAAAAGCTGCTGATCATGGCCTTAAAACTGTCACAGATTGCAATGCTGCATGCCTGTAATAAGGAAACTGTGGTATTATTAGATGATCTGACAGCAGAATTAGATTTAACTGCACAGCGACGATTAATTGAGCGATTAAGCCAACTGGGTAGTCAGGTTTTTATCACTACTTTAGAGCATGAATCAGTCAAAAAACACTTACAGGATTTGTCCATTTCATATCAATTATTTCAGGTTGAACATGGTCAGGTTCAGATTGTTGTGCACTAGTTTTTAAATTTTACCCATCTTTGGATAGACCTATATTTCACTAGGGAGAAACCATGAGTTCAGAAGATCAAGCTGCTTCTCAAACAGAACAAACCAATGAAAAGGCTTATGATTCCTCTAGTATCAAGGTATTGCGTGGCCTCGATGCTGTGCGTAAGCGTCCAGGTATGTATATTGGTGATACTGACGATGGTTCAGGTTTACATCACATGGTGTTCGAGGTGGTTGATAATGCCATTGATGAAGCCTTGGCAGGTCATTGTGATGAAATCCTGGTGACCATTCATGAAGATGAATCAGTCAGCGTATCCGATAACGGTCGTGGTATTCCAACCGATATTCATCCGGAAGAAGGCGTTTCTGCCGCAGAGGTGATTTTAACCATCCTGCATGCCGGCGGTAAGTTTGATGATAACAGCTATAAAGTCTCTGGCGGTTTGCACGGTGTGGGTGTATCCGTAGTGAATGCTTTGTCGAGCAAACTCGAACTGACCATCCATAGAGCGGGACATATTCATCAACAAGAATACAAACATGGTGATCCGGTTTATCCGCTTAAAGTGGTCGGTAATACCGATACCACCGGAACGACCGTACGTTTTTGGCCAAGTGCTGAAACCTTTAGCCAAACCATTTTCAATGTTGACATTTTAGCGCGTCGTTTACGTGAACTTTCATTCTTGAATGCGGGCGTGCGCATCGTGTTGCGTGATGAACGTATCGATACTGAATATGTATTTGATTATGAAGGCGGATTGTCTGAATTCGTTAAATATATCAACCAAGGCAAAACCCATCTGAATGACATCTTCCATTTTACTGTACAGGCAGACAATGGCATTGGGGTTGAAGTGGCCTTGCAGTGGAATGATACCTATCAGGAAAATGTACGCTGCTTTACCAACAACATTCCACAAAAAGATGGTGGTACGCATTTAGCCGGTTTCCGTGCCGCTTTGACCCGTGGCTTAAACAGCTACATGGAAAGCGAAAACTTGCTCAAAAAAGAGAAAGTAGCGGTATCGGGTGATGATGCGCGTGAAGGTTTGACCGCAATTGTTTCGGTTAAAGTACCTGATCCTAAATTCTCTTCACAAACCAAAGAAAAACTGGTTTCTAGTGAAGTGAAACCTGCGGTCGAGCAGGCGATGAACAAGTCATTCTCTGAATATTTGTTGGAAAATCCACAAGCCGCAAAATCGATTGCCGGCAAAATTATTGATGCAGCGCGTGCCCGTGATGCAGCACGTAAAGCGCGTGAAATGACACGTCGCAAGAGTGCACTGGATATTGCCGGTTTGCCAGGGAAACTGGCTGATTGTCAGGAAAAAGATCCGGCATTGTCTGAACTGTACTTGGTCGAAGGTGACTCTGCGGGCGGTTCTGCAAAACAGGGCCGTAACCGTAAGATGCAAGCGATTCTGCCACTAAAAGGTAAAATCCTGAATGTGGAACGTGCGCGTTTTGACAAGATGATCTCGAGTCAAGAAGTCGGTACGCTGATTACCGCACTAGGCTGTGGTATTGGCCGTGAAGAATACAATCCAGATAAATTGCGTTATCACAAAATTATCATTATGACCGATGCCGACGTCGATGGTTCGCACATCCGTACGCTACTGTTGACTTTCTTCTTCCGTCAAATGCCTGAACTGGTGGAACGTGGTTATATTTATATTGCACAGCCACCATTGTATAAATTGAAAAAAGGCAAGCAAGAGCAATACATTAAAGATAATGATGCACTTGAAACCTACCTGATTTCCAATGCGATTGATGAACTGGAACTGCATATTAGTAGCGAAGCCCCAGCCATTCGTGGTGATGCTTTGGCGAAAGTGATTGCCGATTATCAAACTTCGCAAAAGAGTTTGCATCGTTTAACCGTACGTTATCCGGCAAGTTTGCTGGATGGTTTATTGGGGCTGGAAGCATTTAAACTTGATCAGAATCATGATGAAACTTATGTGAAACAATGGTCTGAGCAGTTACGTGCTGCAATTGAAGCCCATCAGCCAAGTTTACGTCCTGAAATCACGCTTGAAGTGTTTGAAAAAGAACATGCCAATGGTGAAAAAGTTGCTCATTACTGGCCACGTGTAACGGTTTATGTACATAACTTGCCTCATCATTATTTGCTGGATGCCGGCTTACTCGGTTCAAGTGAATATAAGCGTTTACTGCAAAACTCTAAGAGCTGGTTTACCTTGCTTGAAGAAGGGGCTTATTTGCAGAAAGGTGATCGTAAGATTAATGTGTCGACTTTCCATCAGGTTTGGCAGCACATTTTGTCTGACTCACGTCGCGGCATGATGATCCAGCGCTATAAAGGTTTGGGTGAGATGAATGCGGAACAACTTTGGGAAACCACGATGGATCCTGAAAACCGCAACATGCTGCAAGTGACCATTGATGATGCGATTGAGGCTGATCGTATGTTCTCTTGTTTGATGGGCGATGACGTAGAACCACGTCGTGCTTTCATTGAAGAAAATGCCTTAAATGCAGATATTGATGCTTAATGTGTTGATGAGTTAAATTGTAAAAAGCATCCTTCGGGGTGCTTTTTTTATGCTATTTTGATTTAAATACGACGAATTTTTAACCCGATTGTTTTATTAAAATGACTTATTCCTCTGTCATGATCTTGCTGGAGTACAGCAGAAAGCATCATGCAATATTACGAGGTTAGAGCGATGGATAATCAATTAGAAAAGATCCGAGACATCTGGGTCAATGCCTTTTTTACTGGCAATTATGATGTTTTGGCGCAATATGAGCATGAACAATTCAAAGTGGTTTATGAACAGGAAGGTCGGGTAGAAAGCAATTTTACCCGCTATGAACGGATTGCCCATGCGGTTAACAATGGCGTCTGGAAACCGCAAAAACCTGAAATTGAGTTTGAAGAATTTGAGTATGATCAGGATTTGACTCATTGTAAGGTGCTGATTGGTTTGCAAGATCACAAGCAAATTCAGGAATTATGGGTCAAAGAAGACAGCTGGAAAATTATAGAATTACGCTTTTTAAAACCTTAGATTAGCATTTGAAGTGCAACACCATGTTCTTGGAATAATACCTGACTCGGGCTTCTAAATCCGAGTCTTTTTCTTGGGCGATGATTCAAACGTTGAGTGATTTCTGAAATATAAGCATCCGA